>NZ_LHVI01000019.1:0-401927 GCF_001269755.1 Pseudomonas sp. Q12-87
TTGGTTCTTGCGCGCCATGGCAATTCCTCGCAGGATTGAATGACGCGCGCGGGGTACACGGTGGCGAAAGGATTCACTCTCTTATACGAGGTCACGGCCTGGCCGTGCCATCAACGACTCCACGCCGATACCGTGCAGGTCACTCTCCCTCTCGGGTGCTGACACACCAGTGCTGGTTACGGCCTTTGCCCCGCGCGCGTTCTTCCAATTTACGATGAACTGTTTGCTGCGCGACAGCGCAGCGTCGAAGACGCGGCGGGATCTCCCTCGCCACAACCGCATGTGCGACAGACTTGAGCTGGCGCTTCTTACCCGAAAACCTACGACCAAATAACGAGAGGCCCCCTGCCAACGACGCATTCGTCAGGCAGGCGGGGCTCTCTACCATCGGTCTATCGCCTGTCCCGCGACAGGCATCGACCAGGCAGAGGCCCATCATGATCTACGCACAACCCGGAACTCCAGGCGCCGTCGTTTCCTTCAAGCCGCGCTATGGCAACTTCATCGGCGGCGACTTCGTCGCGCCGGTCAACGGCGAATACTTCACCAACACGTCCCCGGTCAATGGCGAAGTCATTGCCGAATTCCCGCGTTCCAGCGCCGCCGACATCGACAAGGCCCTGGATGCCGCCCATGCCGCCGCCGATGCCTGGGGCAAGACCTCGGTGCAGGACCGTTCCCTGGTGCTGTTGAAAATCGCCGACCGTATCGAGCAGAACCTGGAAATCCTCGCTGTCAGCGAGACCTGGGACAATGGCAAGGCCGTACGCGAAACCCTCAATGCCGACGTGCCGCTGGCGGCCGACCATTTCCGTTATTTCGCCGGCTGCATCCGCGCCCAAGAAGGCGGGGCTGCAGAGATCAACGAGCTGACCACGGCCTATCACTTCCACGAGCCACTTGGCGTAGTAGGGCAGATCATTCCGTGGAACTTCCCGCTGTTGATGGCCGCCTGGAAACTCGCCCCGGCCCTGGCCGCCGGTAACTGCATTGTGCTCAAGCCGGCGGAGCAGACGCCGCTGTCGATCACCGTGTTCATCGAACTGATCGCCGACCTGCTGCCGCCCGGTGTGTTGAACATCGTCCATGGTTTCGGTCGCGAAGCCGGTGAAGCCCTGGCTACCAGCAAGCGCATCGCCAAGATCGCTTTCACTGGTTCGACCCCAGTCGGTTCGCACATCATGAAATGCGCCGCCGAGAACATCATCCCGTCCACCGTGGAGCTGGGCGGCAAGTCGCCGAACATCTTCTTCGAAGACATCATGCAGGCCGAGCCGGCCTTCATCGAAAAGGCCGCCGAAGGCCTGGTGCTGGCGTTTTTCAACCAGGGCGAAGTCTGCACCTGCCCATCGCGGGCCCTGGTACAGGAGTCGATCTACGTGCCGTTCATGGCCGAGGTCATGAAGAAGATCGCCAAGATCAAGCGCGGCAACCCGCTGGACACCGAGACCATGGTCGGTGCCCAGGCTTCGCAGCAGCAATACGACAAGATTCTTTCGTATCTGGAAATCGCCCGGGAAGAGGGCGCTGAACTGCTGACCGGCGGCGCGGCCGAGCACTTGGACGGGGACTTGTCGAGCGGTTACTACATCCAGCCGACCCTGCTCAAGGGCCACAACAAGATGCGTGTGTTCCAGGAAGAAATCTTCGGCCCGGTGGTGGGTGTGACCACCTTCAAGGACGAAGCCGAAGCCCTGGCAATCGCCAACGACACCGAGTTCGGCCTCGGCGCCGGCCTGTGGACCCGCGACATCAACCGCGCCTACCGCATGGGCCGGGCGATCAAGGCCGGTCGCGTGTGGACCAACTGCTACCACCTGTACCCGGCTCACGCTGCGTTTGGTGGCTACAAGAAGTCCGGTGTCGGCCGTGAAACCCACAAGATGATGCTCGATCATTACCAGCAGACCAAGAACCTGCTGGTGAGCTACGACATCAATCCGTTGGGGTTCTTCTGATCCCAATGCCCCATAAAACCCTGTGGGAGCGGGCTTGCTCGCGAAAGCGGTCTGTCAGTCACCACGATGGTGAATGTGTTGACGCCTTCGCGAGCAAGCCCGCTCCCACATGGGCGGTTAGGTGATGCTTCAATTGCTACCAACGCACCCCACCCACCGCTTCGAAAGTAGCATTCGAGCCCTGGGCGCCGCGTGCATTAATGACCTTGCCGGAATCGCCCGGTACAAGAAGAGGAAAGACCCATGTGGACTAAACCCGCGTACACCGACCTGCGTATTGGCTTTGAAGTGACGATGTACTTCGCCAACCGATGAGTATCGGCCCGGCCTGGTGGTTTCCAGGTCGGGCTACCCATTGGTCTGATTGCAATCACGGCGGGATGCTTTAGGCTCAGGGGATCCCCAGACAATAACAACAGGCTTACCGATGAGCCACGCACCTGAAAAGATGAGCCTCAGCCCGCTGCGCAAGTTCGTTTCCCCTGAAATCATGTTCGGTGCAGGTTGCCGCCACAACGTCGGCAATTACGCCAAGACGTTCGGCGCACGCAAGGTGCTGATCGTCACCGACCCCGGAGTGATCGCCGCCGGATGGGTGGCCGACGTCGAAGCCAGCCTGCAGGCCCAGGCCATCGACTACTGCATCTACAGTGCCGTATCGCCCAATCCACGGGTCGAGGAAGTGATGCTCGGCGCCGAGCTGTACCGGGAAAACCATTGCGACGTCATTGTCGCGGTCGGCGGCGGCAGCCCCATGGATTGCGGCAAAGGCATCGGCATCGTCGTTGCCCATGGTCGCAACATCCTCGAGTTCGAAGGCGTCGACACGCTGCACGTGCCCAGTCCGCCACTGATCCTGATCCCCACCACCGCGGGCACTTCGGCGGATGTGTCGCAATTCGTGATCATCTCCAACCAGCAAGAGCGCATGAAGTTTTCCATCGTCAGCAAGGCGGCGGTGCCGGACGTGTCGCTGATCGACCCGGAAACCACCTTGAGCATGGACCCGTTCCTGTCGGCCTGTACCGGCATTGACGCGTTGGTACATGCCATCGAGGCATTCGTGTCCACCGGTCACGGTCCGTTGACCGATCCCCATGCGCTGGAAGCGATGCGCCTGATCAACAACAACCTGGTGCAGATGATCGCCAACCCGGCTGACATCGCCCTGCGGGAAAAAATCATGCTCGGCAGCATGCAGGCCGGCCTGGCGTTTTCCAACGCGATCCTCGGTGCGGTGCATGCGATGTCCCACAGTCTGGGCGGGTTCCTGGATTTGCCCCACGGCTTGTGCAACGCGGTGCTGGTGGAACACGTGGTGGCGTTCAACTACAACTCGGCGCCGGATCGCTTCAAGGTGATTGCCGAGACGCTGGGCATCGACTGCCGGGGGCTCAACCACCGGCAGATCCGCACGCGCCTGGTGGAACACCTGATCGCCCTCAAGCGCACCATCGGGTTCCACGAGACCCTGGGGCTGCATGGCGTGAGCACCTCGGACATTCCGTTCCTGTCGCAACATGCGATGCACGACCCGTGCATCCTCACCAACCCTCGGGAGTCGAGCCAGCGGGATGTCGAGGTCGTCTATGGCGAAGCCCTCTGACGAACAGCAAAAAGCCCTGGCCGGGCTGCTGGGGCTGGGCAATCACTCGACGCGCAAGAGCCACTATCCTGAGCTGGCGGCGCGCCTCGACGAACTGGAACAGGCCCGGCAGCATTTGCAGCGGCTCAATGACCAGTTGGAGCAACGGGTAGCCGAACGCACCGACGCGTTGTTGGAGGCCAACCATAACCTGCAACGGCAGATCGCCCAGCGCGAGCTGGTCGAGCAACAGTTGCGCGACGCCCGGGACGCGGCCCAGGCCGCCAATCGCAGCAAGGACAAATACCTCGCCGCTGCCAGCCATGACCTGCTGCAACCGCTCAACGCTGCGCGGCTGTTGATTGCCACCCTGCGCGAGCGGGAATTGCCGGCAACCGAACGGGTGCTGGTCGAGCGGACCCACCAGGCCCTGGAGGGGGCGGAAGACCTGCTCACCGATCTGCTGGATATTTCCCGGCTGGACCAGGCCGCGGTCAGGCCCGACGTGGCCCCGTATCGCCTGGATGAATTGCTTGGGCCGCTGGTTTCGGAATTCCAGTCGGTGGCCGGTGCCGCAGGGTTGGAGCTGCGCGTGCGTTTCGCCGATGAAGCGGTCATGACCGACCTGCGATTGATGACCCGCATCCTGCGCAACTTTCTCAGCAATGCCTGCCGCTACACCGAGCGCGGTGGCATTCTCCTGGCCGCCCGGCGCCGGGGAGAGCGGTTGAGCCTGGAAGTCTGGGATACCGGGCGCGGCATTGCTGCCGATTGCCTGGAGTCGATCTTCCTCGAGTTCAACCAGTTGGACGTCGGGCGTGCGGCAGATCGCAAAGGCGTGGGCCTGGGGCTGGCGATCGTCGAGCGCATCGCCCATATCCTCGGTTATCGGGTGCAGGTGCGTTCCCGGCCGGGACGCGGCTCGGTGTTCAGTATCGAGGTGCCGCTGTCCGCTGAAAAACCTTTGCCTGCGTCGCTGGCACCCGTGCAGGCAGTGACCGGAAATCCCCTGCCAGGGCGCCGGCTGCTGGTGATCGACAATGAACTGAGCATTTTGCAAAGCATGGCCGCGTTGCTGGGGCAGTGGGGCTGTGAAGTGCTGACCGCCACCGACGAAGCGGGCGCCCTGGATGTGTTGCAAGGGCGGGCGCCGGAACTGATTCTGGCGGATTTTCATCTGGATCATGGGGTGGTGGGCTGTGAAGTGGTCAAGCGCCTGCGCGAGCATTTCCGGCAATCGATCCCGGCCGTGATCATCACCGCCGACCGCAGCGACCAGTGCCGCCGCGCCCTGCGCAAACTGAACGCGCCACTGCTCAACAAACCGGTCAAGCCCGGCAAGTTGCGAGCGGTGCTGAGTCAGTTGCTCGGGTAGCGACACGGCAAACTAAGTTGGGGCCGCTTCGCGCCCCAGCGGGAGCAAGCTCCCTCGCCACAAAAGCTGGGCCGGTGTGTTTTGTGGGGGAGAGCTAGAAAATTTATGTTATGTTATCCGATCTCGTTTGGCAGGAGTTCTCATCCTGGCCTTGCATGGACCAACGACCTTCATTCCGAGTACCACCATGAGCCTGTCCCATAGCGTGATGAGTCCACCCGGCGTCATCACGCCCGCCCTTGCGACCCTTACCACCAAAACCTCTATGCGTATGCTTGCCATCGACGCCCTGCGAGGGTTTGTCATGTTGCTGATGCTGGTGGACCATGTGCGCGAAACGTTTTTCCTGCACCACCAGGTCAGCGATCCGATCGACGCCCTGAGTGTCACTCCGGACCTGTATTTCACTCGGCTGCTCAGCACGCTTTGCGCTCCGGTGTTCATCTTCCTCACTGGCCTGTCGGCCTGGCTCTACAGCCAGAAACACAGCGCCGGCGAAACCTCGCTATTTCTGCTCAAGCGCGGTCTGTTCCTGATCTTCCTGGAACTGACCTTCGTGTGTTTCGCCTGGAACGCCGAGTTCCCGCCCAAGACGTTGTGGCTGCAGGTGATTTGGTGCATCGGCCTGTGCATGATTGCCTTGGCCGCGCTGCTGCACCTCAAGCGCAGTTGGTTGATTGTGTTCGCAATCGTCATTGTCGCCGGGCACAACCTTTTCGACGGCGTGGTACTGGGGCCGGATTCGCCGTTTTTCGTGCCGTGGTCGATCCTGCATCAGCGAGCGTTCATCGACATCACCGAGCTCACTCGCGCCCGCACCACGTATCCGGTGTTGCCATGGATCGGCGTGATCCTGCTGGGCTGGGCCATCGGCCCGTGGTTTGGCAAAGAGGTAGAGTCGGCCGTGCGGCTGCGGCGCTTGTTCAAGGTGGGCATCGGTATGCTGCTGGCCTTCGTGCTCATTCGTTACCTGAACGTTTATGGCGACAAGCCCTGGATACAGACAGGCGATGCGCTGCGCACCGTCATGAGTTTCCTGAGCGCGACCAAGTATCCGCCTTCGCTGATGTTCCTGATGCCGACCCTCGGTGTGGGTTTGATCCTGCTGGCGTGCTTTGAAAAGGCCCAGGAGCGCGGAGCCATTGCGCTCTTGGGCATCTATGGCGGCGCGCCGATGTTCTTCTACCTTCTGCACCTTTATGTGCTCAAGGCGCTGTACCTGCTGGCGATGGCCATCTGGGGCGCCAACCAGGGCGCCTATTTCGGCTTCGACCATTTGCCTTGGGTGTGGCTGTGGAGCGTGCTATTGGGCACCGTGCTGTTTTTCCCGACGCGCTGGTTTGCCGGGTTCAAGCAGCGTCGTCGTGATATCGCGATCCTCAAGTACTTTTGAGCCGAAGCGTACCAATCCCACGGATCGCGCTGGCCAGAGCCATTAAAATGCCGTCATTTGGTCGGCGTTTTTGCCAAGAATGTAAAAAGACGCTTCGGTCTGTTTATTTCCTTATGTAAACTCCCCCCGCTGCGACAATCGGGCACGGCCATGCCAGGCCCGATGAACACGGTTCGCAGCGTCCCTCACCCAGCTGAAGCCAAGACCTACAAGAAGTCAGCGCCGGAGAGATATAAACGAGAGGCCGACGCATTGTTCGGCCCTGTAGGTCCATCCTCCAGTCCGTCTCGATACCCATCCTGCTGGCGTTGCCGGGCTTAGGATGTGCTGTGTCGTTGATTCGGACAGGTGGACGGAATGGCGTTCATCCTAGGGATACACACATGTTGAAGAAAACACACACGGCGCTTCTGGGCCTGGCGATGGCGATGGGTCTTGCGACCACGCACGCCGCCGAGCCAAAAAAAGTGGATGTCTTGCTCATTGGTGGGGGCATCATGAGCTCGACTCTCGGCGTCTGGCTCAATGAGCTGGAGCCGGGCTGGACCATGGAAATGGTCGAGCGCCTGGACGGTGTTGCCGAAGAGAGCTCCAACGGCTGGAACAATGCCGGTACCGGTCACTCCGCGCTGGCCGAGCTGAACTACACGCCGGAAGACAAGAACGGCAGGGTTGATATCTCCAAGGCCATCGAAATCAACGAGGCCTTCCAGATTTCCCGTCAGTTCTGGTCCTGGCAGGTCAAGAACGGAGTGCTGAAGAACCCGCGCTCGTTCATCAACTCCACGCCGCACATGAGTTTCCTGTGGGGCGACGAGAACATCGCGTTCCTGAAGAAGCGCTACGACGCCCTCCAGGCCAGCCCGTTGTTCGCCGGTATGCAGTACTCCGAAGATCGCGAGCAGATCAGCAAGTGGGTTCCCCTGATGATGCAAGGGCGTGACCCGAGCCAGAAGGTCGCGGCCACCTGGAGTCCGTTGGGTACTGACGTGAACTTCGGCGAAATCACCCGCCAATTCGCCGCATACCTGCAAACCAAGCCAAACTTCTCCCTGAAGCTCTCCAGCGAAGTGGAAGACATCACTCGCAATGCAGACGGTAGCTGGCGCGTTTCGTACAAGAACCTGAAAGACGGTACCGAAACCGAGACCGATGCCAAGTTCGTATTCATCGGCGCCGGCGGTGGTGCCTTGCACCTGCTGCAGAAGTCCGACATCCCCGAAGCGCGTGAATACGCTGGCTTCCCGGTCGGCGGCTCGTTCCTGGTCACCGATAACCCAACCGTTGCCCAACTGCACTTGGCCAAGGCCTATGGCAAGGCTTCGGTTGGCGCACCGCCGATGTCGGTCCCGCACCTGGACACCCGTGTGCTCGATGGTAAGCGTGTGATTCTGTTTGGCCCGTTCGCAACGTTCTCCACCAAGTTCCTGAAGAACGGTTCGTACTTCGACCTGCTGACCAGCACCACCACGCACAACATGTGGCCGATGACCAAGGTTGGTATTGAACAGTACCCACTGGTTGAATACCTGGCCGGCCAACTGATGTTGTCGGATGAAGACCGTTTCAACGCCCTGAAGGAATACTTCCCGGACGCCAAGCAAGAAGACTGGCGCCTGTGGCAGGCCGGCCAGCGCGTGCAGATCATCAAGCGTGACGAGGAGAAGGGCGGCGTCCTGAAGCTCGGCACCGAAGTGGTCGCTTCCCAGGATGGCAGCATCGCTGGCCTGCTGGGTGCCTCTCCAGGCGCCTCGACCGCCGCGCCGATCATGCTGACCGTGCTTGAGAAGGTCTTCAAGGACAAGGTTGCCAGCCCGGCCTGGCAGGAAAAACTGCACCAGATCGTGCCAAGCTACGGCACCAAGCTCAACGAGAGCCCTGAACGTGTCGCCCAGGAATGGGCCTACACCAGCGATGTCCTGCAACTGGCCCCACCACCGGTAATCGGCAAGACAGGCGCCACCGCTGCACCGGCCACGCCGGCAACTGCGCGCGAAGCCAATCCAGCGGCTGACATGGCGCTGTAACCGGACGCTGTCTGGTGAAATACAAAAAAACGCCGCTCATTGAGCGGCGTTTTTTTGGGTGATCGATAAACCCAATGTGAGCGAGCTTGCTCGCGATGGCGGCCTGAAAGCCGCATCAATCCTTGATCGGCCCCCGATGCGTAAGGTCATGAACACCCGTTCCACCGATTTCCCTGAACCTCGCCTCAAAATCCTCCGCCAACTGCGCCAGGGTAATCGCCCCCAGGCGCTGGAGCAGCAAGGCCTGGGCTTCGTCGAACGCATCCGTCAGCGCCGCATTCACCGCTTGCTCCACCAGGCATTGCGGATGATCGGTGGAAAGGCCGATGGCAAAAATCGACGTGCTGCCCAAGGCCTGGTGGATGTCGAGCAACGTCATGTCCGACAGCGGCTTGCTCAAGGTCCAGCCGCCGCGATGGCCTTTCTCCGAGGTGACATAACCCTGTTCCTTGAGCAGCGCCATGGTCCGGCGCACCACCACCGGGTTGGTGCCAAGCATTTGCGCGAGGGTGTCGGACGTGGCCGATTGTTGGTGGCGGTCCATGTGGATCAGCACGTGAAGCATGCGGGACAGGCGAGTGTCGGTTCTCATGAGCGTTGCAGCGTTCTGTGGCGGAGACGGCCGTGAGTATCGCCTGTAATTGCAAAGGTTACGAGATCGTTGACAGTCGCTTTTCAAGGAACTTACGATGTATCGAGAGTTTCGAGTTTCGTCGAAACCATTCCAGGAGATTGATCATGCGCTACGACGTCATCATCGTAGGCGGCAGCTATGCCGGTATGTCCGCAGCCCTGCAACTCGCCCGAGCGCGGCGCAACGTGTTGGTGATCGATGCCGGCCAGCGGCGCAACCGGTTCGCGGCCAGCGCCCATGGCTTTCTCGGGCAGGACGGCCGGGCCCCGGGTGAGATCATTGAGGACGCCCGATTTCAGCTATTGGCTTACCCGACGGTGGAATGGCTAGCGGATACCGCGACCAAGGCCAGCCAGGAAACGGCGGGCTTCACTTTGGAAACCCTCGGCGGGAAACGCTACAGCGCTCAGCGCCTGTTGTTGGCCACCGGGGTTATCGATGACTTGCCAGACGTCGAAGGGCTGGCGCAGCGCTGGGGCAAAAGCATATTTCACTGCCCGTATTGCCACGGCTACGAATTGGAACAAGGGCCGATAGGCGTGCTGGCCACTTCCGAAATGTCCTTGCACCACGCATTGATGCTTCCGGACTGGGGACCCACGACATTCTTTACCCGCGGCGTGTTCGAACCTGACCCATTGCAGCGCGCCAGCCTGGAACAGCGCGGAGTGACAATCGTGCCAGAGCGCGTCGATCGCATCGAAGGTTCCCGGGCCGATGTCGTGTTGGCCAATGGCCGCGTGGTGGCTGTCGACGGCTTGTTTGTGCTTCCCCATACGCGGGCGGCCAGTCCATTGGCCGCCTCGCTGGGTTGCGAATTTGAAGACGGACCGCTTGGGTCTTTCATCCAGACCGACATGACCGGCCAAACCAGCGTTCCCGGGGTGTTTGCCACGGGCGACGCGGCCATGCCGTTCGGATCGATCGCGCTGTCGGTGGGGGATGGCGTACGGGCGGGATCAGGCGTGCACCGGTCGTTGATCTTCGCGGCTCACTGAAGGCAGCACTCACCAACCCCGTTTTAGGGACTGCTTCCTCTACACCTGAACCGCTATCGCGAGCCCAGCCACCGCATTATTGAGTGCCAAACATCGCCGTCCAATAAATACCGGCATCGCTTTTCGGATCAGTCGCGTACCCAGCCCCGAGTTCGCGAAACTGCGGATTCATCAGGTTGGCGCAGTGCCCCGGGCTCGCCAGCCAGCCGTCGACGACCTTGAGGGCCGTGTCTTGTCCGGCGGCGATGTTCTCGCCGATCAACTGTCCCAGGTAACCGGCCAGTTCGGCGCGGTCGCCGGGCATGCGGTTGTCGCGGTCCTTGTGGTCGAAGAAGTTGTTGTTGGCCATGGCGCGGGTATGGTTCACGGCGGCCAGGGCCAGCGTAGCGTTCCAGGCCAGTGGGGTGGTGGCGGCAAAGGCTTCGGTGCCGCAGCGGCGAGGCTGTGCCCGGGCGCTGTTGATCAGCTTCAGCAGCTTCTGGCCTTCGGCCTGCCAGTCACCCAGGCGCGCGGACAGCAGCGGACGGGCCAGTACGATGCGCCATTCGCGATCCAGGCGGCTGACACCGATGTCGACGAATTGCGGGTCCAGGACCACCTGGCAGAAGCTTTCCTGCACGGCCTTCATGGCCGATTGTGCATCCCGTGGCCCGGACAGGCTGATGGCTTGCACGTTGACCATCGGATAGGCCGCTCGCGCCAGCGCCTGCTGCAGGTCGCCGATGCCATTGGCCGACAGGATCAGCCGGGTGTCCATCGCCAGGGGCGGTAACTCCAGCGAGGCCTGGCCGGCGCAGCTTTGGGATTGGCTGCGGTAAAGGTTGATGGACTCGACCAGTTGCGTCTCTTCGGTGGCGGCGGCACTGGCGGCGAATGCCAGGCCGAGCGAAAGCACGACAAGACGCATGGCGGATGAAATGGCACGCATGTAAATCTCCCTTGAGCGGACGGCGCCTATGATGCGCAATTTTTGCCCCGCTGGGGCAACGGTATTCACGCTCTCTTGAAATCCCTTGGAACGGCACCGTTGGGTACCGTTCGGGACAATCCTCAAGTAGTGGGATCAGTTTTCGAGCGAATAAGTCCATTTCCGTCGTTCCAAGGCCTGAAAACATCGACCATCAGCTCATCCAATTGCCTCCGTCGACATTGTAGGTCTGGGCCACTACATACTCGCTTTCCGCCGACGCCAGGAAAATCGCCATGCCGACGAGGTCTTCGGCAGTGCCCATCCGGCCATAAGGCACCTGCTGCCCGACTTGGCGTTTCTTTTCCCCCAGCGGCAGGTTTTCATGGCGGGCGAACAGCGCATCCACGCCGTCCCAATGCTCGCCGTCCACCACGCCGGGCGCGATGGCGTTGACGTTGATGCGGTGCTTGATCAGATCCAGCCCGGCGGACTGGGTCAGGCTGATCACCGCCGCCTTGCTGGCACAATACACGCCCACCAGCGCCTCGCCACGCCGGCCGGCCTGGCTCGCCATGTTGATGATCTTGCCGCCATGCCCCTGGCGGATCATCTGCCGGGCCGCAGCTTGCAGCGTGAACAGGGTGCCGGCGACGTTGATGGAAAACAGTCGCTCGTAGCTCTGGCGGGTAATGTCGACGATGGGCGCCAGGTCGAATAGCGCGGCGTTATTGATCAAGATATCAAGCTTGCCGGCCTGGGCCACCACTGCGTCGATCGCCTGGTCAATGGAAGCCTGGTCGGTGACGTCCATTTTCACCGCGTAGGCGCTCTCGCCCAGCTCGGCAGCGGTGGCCGTGGCTCGTTCAAGGTCGATATCGGCAATCGCCACCGTGGCCCCCTCGTTGATGTAGGCCTGGGCAAACGTCCTGCCGATACCACGGGCGGCGCCGGTTACCAGGGCGCTTTTTCCTTCCAGTCGTTTCATAAGGTTTTCCTGCCTCAAGTTGCGTCAAATGGGTGGAGCCACGGGGGTAGGGCGGACCTGCCGTCTCCAACGGCCGGCCGATTACAGCAGCGCCCATGGAGGCCGGCAAACGCAGGGATGATCGCCCGCTGATACTTTTTTAACGCGTAACCGCAGGGCACCCTCGGGTTAAAAAAGTATCGGTGAGGGGGCGTGTCGAGACTGGCGAAACACCGCAGGCGCGGCGTAAGGTGCTCGTCATAACGACTAAGAGGCGCGACATGCCTGATCACCGAACGCCCCTGTTCGAGCAGCGACCGGCCGAACTGGAAGTCATCCTGCCCGAGCCCGAACACAGTTTTCGCTGGTACGAGCACGATTACCCGTACCCGTTGGCGCGCTGGAACCATCATCCCGAATTTGAAATCCATCTGATCCGCCAGGGCAGCGGAAAGCTGTTGGCCGGTGACTATATCGGCCCGTTTGGCCCCGGCCACGTCGCAATGATCGGCCCGAACCTGCCCCACGACTGGATGGGCGACCTGGCGCCCGATGAGCACTTGGCCGGGCGCGACGTGGTGCTGCAATTCGACGGCGCGACGCTGCTGAGCTTGCGCCGGACCCTGCCCGAACTGGGCGATCTGCACGGGTTGTTCGAGCGCGCTCGCCGTGGACTGGCGTTCCGCGGCAGCACCGCGCAACACGCCGGCTACCTGCTTGAAACCATCGGCCCGGCCCAGGGGTTGGCGCGCCTGGCGCTGTTCCTGGAACTGCTCGATACGTTGAGCCGGGCCCCCGAGGACGAAGCGCAAGTCCTGGCGAGCCCGTTCTACGCACCCAGCCTTGACGCCCGCAGTTCCGAGCGCATCCATAAAGCCTTCGAATATCTGCAAGCTGAACTCACCGGCGATGTGCGGCTGTCGGTCATCGCTCGCCAGCTGGACATGAGCGAACCGGGTTTCTCGCGTTTCTTCAAGCGCATCACCGGGCATGGCTTCATCGACCTGATGCGCAAGCTGCGGGTCCAGCGCGCCTGCCGGTTGCTGCTACAAAGTGAAATGCCGGTGACCGACATCTGTTTTGAGGTGGGCTACAACAACCTGTCCAACTTCAACCGACACTTTCGCATCGAGATGAACCAGACGCCCAGTGAGTATCGGCGGGGCGCGTTCGCCCTGGTTGAGGGAGCTTCCCCAGGAGCGAGCTGTGGGAGCGAGCTTGCTCGCGAAGACGGCAGCACCGCCACCATCGATGCGAACTGAGCCACACAACTAAGGCAGGTCCGGCATTTAGTCCGGGATACTTTTTTGATGTTTTTTCAACCGATAGGCGAACTGTGCCCGGCTCAGCCCCAACGAGCGCGCCGCCGCCGCCAGGTTGCCGCTGCTCAGTTGCAGGGCTTCGCTGATCAGTCGTGATTCCAGGCCGTCAATCGAGAAGTCCGAGTCCAGTTGGCTGAGGGACTGGAGCAACGGCGGTTTTTCTGCGGCATCGTTGGCGGCCAGGCCCATCGGCGAGAGGCCGCCGTGATGGTCCACGGAATACGCATCCACCGGCAGTTGCTCATTGCGAAACAGGTGCATCAGGTCGATCGCCTGGCCTTCTTCGCTGGCGATCAGGCCGCGCTCGATGAGGTTTTGAAGTTCCCGGACGTTTCCCGGAAAGTCATAGCGCAGCAGGACCTTCAAGGCGCGCATGGTCAAGCCCATCGGGACGCGCCCGTATTCCTGGCAAAAGCGCTTGAGGAAGGCATTGATCAGCAACGGTATGTCATCGCGGCGTTCACGCAGGGGCGGCAGGGCGATGGGGTAGACATTGAGCCGGTAAAACAGGTCTTCACGAAACGCGCCGTCCGCCACGGCTTTGCGCAGGTCGATGTTGGTGGCCGCCACGACCCGCACATCGACCTTGATGCCGTGGTCGCCGCCGATCCGTTCGATTTCCCGCTCCTGCAAGGCGCGCAGCAACTTGCTTTGCCCGGCCAGGCTCAGGCAGGTGATCTCGTCCAGGAACAACGTGCCGCCGTGGGCGCGCTCGAAACGACCTGGGCGCGAATGGGTGGCGCCGGTGTAGGCACCACGCTCGACGCCGAACAGTTCGGCCTCGATCAGGTTGTCGGGAATCGCCGCGCAGTTGAGGGCTATGAACGGCCCATCACGGCGGCGACTCAGTTGATGCAACTGGCGGGCGAACATCTCCTTGCCCACGCCGGATTCGCCGCTGACCAGCACGGTAGCGGGCGTCAAGGCCACCCGTTGCAGGGCTTGGGTCGCGGCGTTGAAGGCTGCGCTGGCACCGATCAGTGGTTGTTCGCTGTCAGCCAGCGGGGCGGTGCCGGCAACGTTGTCGGACCGAGTGTCGGCGCGCGCGACAATCGCAGGTTGTGAGGCGTTGAGGTAATTCAGGTCTTGCTCGACGTCCCCCCATTGCTCTGCGGTCTTGCCGACGACGCGGCAACGCTCGTGGCCCATGCCTCGGCATTCCACTTCGCGGAATATCACCAGTTGCCCGAACAGCCCACTGACGAAGCCGATGGCATAGCCCAGCTCAGTCCAGCACACCGGATCCTGCCCGGTGCCATAGGCCGCGACATGCTCGTCAGCCTCGCAGGAGTGATGCCAGAGGAACTCCCCCTCATAGAATCCCGAGTCGGAGTCGAACTTGAAATGCAGCGGTTCGACTTTGGTCATGCCTTCAAGGGTATGCAGATGCGTGCCTGCGCGAAACACCGCCGCGGCATTGGCGTGGGGCCAGCGTTCGCGAATCAGCCGCGCGTCCCGGGCGCCCGAGGAATAGCCGGTGCGGGTGAGCATGCCCCGTGCCTGCTCCAGTCCTTGGCGTTCGATGATTTCCCGGCGCAACGCCCCAAAGGACGAGCTGTGCAGCAACAACATGCGTTGGTCGTTGAGCCAGATACGCCCATCGTCGGGGGAAAAGAACAGGCAATCGGTGAGCTCTGCCGGCGTGGGCGAACTGCTGTCGCTCAGCTCGTTGCTGTCTCCGCGGGGGTGGTAATGCTCGGTGGCGACCCGCAGGTCGGGCAATTGGCAGTGGGGATTATTCATTGTTATGCCCCTGGATAGTGATGATCCAAATGATCACCTGGCGAGATAGTTATTAAGCATAACTTTATCAAATGAACAAGCGGCAGCTGGCCAACGGCCAGGTCGGTGATGGTTAAGCGGGCACGGTGCCAGACCAAGAGCCTTGAACCAGAGCCCTGCGTCAGCTTTATCGCGGTACGCAGGCAAAACCGGCACAGCGCTTGCTCAAGCACTTTCACGGCGTTTGCGGCGCGACCTTCCAGGTGCGGCAAACGATGACAACAACAAAGAGCCGGGAGTTATACATGTCTGCAGCCAAAAGCCACCTGCTGTCTGAGGTGATCGAGTCGGAATGCGTTTTCAACGGTGACTGGGTGCCTGCCTCGGGCCCGCTGCAATCGATTATTGAGCCGGCCACCGGCGAGCGACTGATGCGCAGTGCCACGGCTGACGCCGCCGACATCGCCAAGGCCAGTCGCGATGCAGCCCTGGCCCAACCGGCATGGGCAGCGCTGGGGCCACGGCAACGCGCGGCGATCTTTCGCAAGGCGGCCGATGTGGCCGAACGGTCTTTTGCGGAACTGGCGCTGTACGTCGCCCGGGAAACTGGCGCGGCCTTATTCAAGGGCCAGCACGAGGTCCGTGAGGCAATCGTGCTGCTGCACCAGGCGGCGGGCATGCTGTCCCAGGCCCACGGGGTGGTGCTGCCCAGCGAGGCGGGGCGCTTGTCCTATGCGCGCCGCTTGCCCCACGGCGTGATTGGGGTGATCTCGCCGTTCAATTTTCCGTTGGTGCTGTCGATGCGTTCCGTAGCGCCGGCCCTGGCAGCGGGAAACGCGGTCGTGCTCAAGCCTGATCCGCAAACGCCGGTCAGTGGCGGTTTCCTGATTGCCCGGCTGTTTGAAGCCGCCGGGTTGCCCAAGGGGCTGTTGCAAGTATTGCCCGGTGCGGCGGATGCGGGGGAGGCGCTGTGCCGCGACCCCAACGTGAAAATGATTGCTTTTACCGGCTCTACCGGTGCCGGTCGCAAAGTGGCCGAAGTGGCCGGGCGCAACTTGAAGAAAGTCGCGCTGGAATTGGGCGGCAAAAACCCGCTGATCATCCTCGAAGACGCCGATCTGGATCTGGCCGCCCGCAATGCAGCATGGGGCGCCTGGATGCACCAGGGGCAGATTTGCATGGCGACCGGGTTGATCCTGGTCCATGAATCCATTGCCCAGGACTTCACGCGCAGATTGGTCGAGAAAGCTCGGGCATTGACCGTGGGCGACGCCGCCCGCGAAGAAGCGGCGTTGGGCCCGTTGATCAATCAGCGGCAGCTGCAACGGGTGCATGACATCGTCAGCGACAGCGTCCGGGCCGGCGCCACGCTGGAAACTGGCGGTGAATACGACCGGTTGTTTTACCAACCCACCGTGCTCAGCGGTGTGAAACCGGGCATGCGCGCGTTCGAGGACGAAGTCTTTGGTCCTGTGGCAACGGTGGTCAGTTTCGCCACCGACGATGAAGCCATCGAACTGGCGAATCGCACTGAGTACGGCTTGTCGGCGGCGATCATCTCGCCCTCGGTGGGACGGGCCATGGCCATCGGCGAGCGGCTCGAGTGCGGCATGTTGCACATCAATGACCAGACCGTCGCCGATGAGTGCATCAACCCGTTCGGCGGACGCGGTGCCTCGGGCAACGGCGGCAGCGTCGGCGGGCCGGCGGACTGGGACGAATACACGCAGTGGCAATGGGTGACGGTGAAGGATAAGGCGCCGATCTACCCGTTCTGAGGCTTGTTTTTTAAACAGGGGCCAATGAGCTGAGGCCCCTGCGAGCAGACAAAAATAATAAGAGGACTCAACATGAAACTCGACAACAAGATTGTGCTGGTCACCGGTGTCTCGTCGGGTATCGGTGCTGCCACGGCAAGCGTGTTGCGCGCTCACGGCGCCCATGTGATTGGCGTGGACCTCAAGGCTCCGAACATGACCCTGGACGGTTTTGTGCAGGGCGATTTGAGTAGTGCCGAGAACATCGAACGCTTGCTGCCTCAGCTACCCGCACGGTTCGACAGCCTGTGCAATATCGCCGGTGTGCCGGGCACCGCAAACCCGCAACTGCTGGCGCGGGTCAACTACCTTGGGCTGCGCCACCTGACCGGTTCGCTGTTACCGCGCATCAGCGCTGGCGGCAGCATCGTCAACATCGCCTCGATCCTCGGCGCCGAGTGGCCGTTACGCCTGGAGCAGCACAAGGCGCTGGCGCGTATCGAAGGGTTTGCCGCCGGGCAAGCCTGGCTCGCCGACCACCCGGTGCCGGACCAGACCTGTTACCAGTACTTCAAGGAAGCGCTGATCGTCTGGACCTACCTACAGGCCCAACCCTGGTTCCTGGAGCACTCGGTGCGCATGAACAGTGTCGCGCCAGGTCCGGTTTTCACACCGATCCTCGACGACTTCGTGAGCATGCTCGGCGAGGCTCGGACCCAGGCCGATGCCCATCGCATGAAACGTCCCGCGTATGCCGATGAGGTGGCGGTGGTGATTGCTTTCCTGTGCGCCGATGAGTCGCGATGGGTCAACGGCATCAACCTGCCCGTCGATGGCGGATTGGCCTCCACTTACATCTGAATGCACACCCGTAGAAAGCGGCGCACGCCGCTTACCCGAGCGTGGTGGCTGCAAAGCCATGCCTGAAAATAACAATAACGAGAAGCGTCCATGGATAACGTCAAAGATTGCCTTCGTTTCAAGCATTGCGCCTTGTTCCTGGCGTTGTGCAGCACCGGTGCGATGATCGAAAGGGTCGAGGCCATGCAAATGGACCTGGGCGACTCCGACTGGAAACTGCGTTGGGACAACACCATCAAGTACAGCCAGGCCTGGCGTCTGCAGGGCCAGGACAGTCACGTGGTCAACGCGCCTACCGCCAACGGCCTCTACCCGTCGATCCAGAGCCAGGGCGACAAGAATTTCAGCAGTGGCCTGGTCTCCAACCGCCTGGACCTGTTTTCCGAAATGGACCTAAGCCGGCAAAACTATGGGCTGCGCGTGAGCGGCGCGGCTTGGTACGACGACATCTATAACAAGGACACCGACAGCAGCGAGCAGACGCACTTTCTCAGCGAAACCCGCAAGCTTCATGGCCGCGACGCGGAAATTCTCGACGCCTTCGTGTTCTTGCGCGGTGATTTGGGCGAAGACTCCCAGGGCGTGGCGCGTCTGGGCCGCCACAGCCTGATCTACGGCGAAAGCCTGTTCTACGGCGGCAACGGCATCGCCAATGCCCAAGGCCCAACCGATGTGGTCAAGTTGCTCAGCGTGCCGGGGACCCAGTTCAAGGAGATCCTGCGCCCGGTCAACCAGATCTCCGGCCAATTGCAGATCAACCCGCAGTTGTCGGTGGGTGCGTACTATCAGTTTGAGTGGGAGCGTTCCAATCTGCCGGGCGCCGGCAGCTACCTGAGCGATGCCGATGCCATCGGTCATGGCAGCGGCCCCCTGCGGGAAGTGTTCGGCAACGACACGGTGAATGGCGGCGATCTGAAACCGCGCAATTCGGGGCAGGGCGGCATGCAGATCCGCTTCAAGCCGACCGGCACCGAGCTGGAGCTGGGTTTCTACGCGGCCCAGTATCACGATAAGGCGCCGATCGGGTTGTACGCGTACCTGGACGGTCCCGCCGCAGCGGCCACTGGGTTGCCCATCCTGGGTTCCTATCGTCAGGTCTACGCCGAAGACATCAAGACTGCCGGTGTCAGTTTCTCCACTGCCTACGGTCCGTTCAATTTTGCCGGTGAAACGTCGGTGCGCTGGAATGCGCCCTTGGTGAGCAACCTGCAAGTGGTGACGCCCGGGATGGAAGCCGACGGCGACGACCATTCGTTGTTCGCCCGGGGCAAGACCGCTCACGCCAACCTGTCGGCGATTTACCTGCTGTCGCCCACAGCATTCTGGGATGGCGGATCGGCCCTGGCCGAACTGGCTTGGAACCGCACCCTGAGCGTCACTGAAAACGCCGCCGCGCTGGATTCCAACACCACCCGCGATGCCACCGCGCTGCGAGTGTTGATGGAGCCGGCGTACTTTCAGATCGTCGACGGAATCGACCTGACCGTGCCGATCGGCATGGGCGTGGTGCTCGATGGGCGGTCCTCGGCCGTCAACAAGTCCGGCTTCGGCAATACCCATTCCGGCGACTGGAGTGTCGGGCTCAAAGCCACCTATTTGCAGCGCTGGGACGTCGGCCTCAACTACGTGAATTTCTTCGGCGCACCGAAAGCCGGGCTGCGCGAGGACGGCAATTTCAGCTACGGACAATCGCTGGCCGACCGCGACTTCGTCTCGCTCTACGTAAAAACCTCATTCTAATAAGGTGGATTCGCCATGCAGAACAAAGGATTCCTGAACATTTGCGTCCTGGCCCTTGCCCTTGCCGGCATGAGCCTGGCCCAGGCGGCGGTGTCGCCTGAACAGGCCGCACGTTTGAAAACCGATCTGACTCCCCTGGGCGGCGAGCGCGCCGGCAATGCCGATGGCAGTGTCCCGGCCTGGCAGGGCGGCTACACCCAGGTCTCACCCGGCTATAAAGCGGGCGACAAGCGCCCCGATCCGTTCGCCAGCGAAAAACCGCTGTATACGATCAAGGCCTCGAACATGGAGCAGTACGCCAGCGAGTTGGCCGAAGGCACCAAACTGCTGTTGAAGAAGTACCCGGACTATCGCCTGGACGTGTACCCGACCCATCGCTCGGCCGCCGCCCCGCAGTGGGTGTATGACAACACCAGCAAGAACGCCACCCGCGCTACGTTGGAGGTGGACAGCGAGAAGGTCTCCAACGCTTATGGCGGCATCCCGTTCCCGATCCCGGAAAACGGTGCGCAAGCGCTGTGGAATTACCGGTTGTCCTGGCAGGGCGGCGACACCATCAGCTCGCCTTTCGATACCTGGCTGATGACCGCAGGCGGCAAGAAAGTCCAAGCGACCCGGGCCCAATACACCTACCAATTTCCTTATTACGTCGAAGGCGGCAGCCTGGAAAACTATTCGGGCAAATACCTGCTGGGCAAACTCTTGACCGAGCTGCCGTCGTCCAAGGCCGGCGAAGGCCTGATGACCCATTGGGACCTGGACCCGGCCAATCGCGCGGCCTGGCAATATCTGGTCGGCCAGCGCCGGGTTCGCCGGGCACCGAACATTGCCTATGACACGCCGGACTTCGTGACCTCGGGTGTCGGCCTGTTCGACGAAGCGTTCATGCTGTTCGGGCCTACCGATCGTTATGACCTCAAGCTGGTGGGCAAAAAAGAACTGATCGTCGCCTACAACAATAACCGTGCCGCGCTGGCCAAGAGCGACGACCTGGTCAAGGTGAATTTTCTGAACCCCGATCTGGTGCGTTGGGAGAAACATCGGGTCTGGGTGGTCGAGGCCACGCTCAAGTCCGGCAAGCGCCATGTCGTCCCGCGTCGGACTTACTACATCGACGAAGATTCCTGGCAGATCCTCATGGCTGACGGCTATGACGCCCAAGGCAAGCTCGGCCGCCAGATGTATTCGTTGACGCTACTGGCCCCGGACCTTCCGGCCCTCACCGCACAGGTCATGTGGGGCAGCTACAACCTCGACACCGGCGCCTACTTCCTCAACTCATCGAGTAACGACTTGGCGGTCCAGTACCAGAAAGTCGCGAAGCCTTCGGCGTCCTATTTCACGCCGGATGCCATGGCCAACGAAAACATGCGCTGATCCGGTGGCGGCCGTGGCGAGAAAGAGCTTTGCCGCGGTCGCTTACGATTGTTCTGGCGGGATAACGATATGAATGTTGAAAAAATCGTTGCGAGACGCGGTCCGCTGTGGGGTGTTTGTGCCTTGGCGTTATGCCTGTTGGCGAGCGTGTCCCTGGGGGCACAGGCCTCGACGTTTGCAGTGCTGCAGCAGCCGGCATTGCCAACTTCCAAAGCCCCGCGCACGGTATTGCTCGGGCTGGCCCGGGCCGGCGACCGACTGGTGGCGGTCGGCGAGCGCGGGATCGTGTTGCTTTGCGATGATGCAGGAGTGAATTGGCGCCAGGCCAAGGTGCCGGTCAGCGTCAGCCTGACGGCGGTGCAATTCGTCGATGCCGAGCAGGGCTGGGCGGTCGGTCATCTGGGCGTAGTGCTGCACACCCAGGACGGCGGGGAAACCTGGCAAAAACAACTCGACGGTGAGCGGGCCAACGCATTGGCGATGCAAATCGCCGAGCGCGACGCCCAGCAACCCGGTGGGGCCAGCCACCTGGCGCAAGCACGACACATGCTCGATGACGGACCGGACAAACCGTTTCTCGACCTGTATTTCAGTGACCGCCTGCACGGCTACGTCGTGGGCGCCTACAACCAGATATTCCGCACCGACGACGGCGGGCGAAGCTGGCAGCCGTGGATGCGGCATGTGGACAATCCGCAGGGCTTGAACCTGTATGGCATCCGCGCCTTGGGCAACGATCTGCTGCTGGTGGGAGAGCGCGGCCTGCTGTTGCGTTCGACCGATGCCGGCCAGTCATTCCAGGCGTTGAAATCGCCTTATGAGGGCAGCTTTTTCGGCCTGCTCAGTACCCGCGATGGGGCGTTGATTGCCTATGGTTTGCGCGGAAACGCGTGGTGGTCCGATGACCGTGGCGGCAGTTGGCGACGCCTTGATACCGGTGTCGAATCAACATTGGCGACTGCGCTTGAGCTGCGCGACGGCAGCCTGCTGTTGGCCAGCCAAAGTGGTGAGCTTCTATTCAGTCACGACCAGGGTCGAAGCTTTGACAAGCGTCAGAGCCGCAGCGGCCGGACCGTCGCCGCCATGCAACAGGCGGTCGATGGCAGCCTGGCTAGCGTCGGTTTGAGCGGCGTGGCCGCTGACCAGGATCCGCGTGCCTCCGGTAAACCTTGAAACTTCACGGTGTAGCGCTATCGGGCCACGGCTCGTGCAACAGGGAGTCAAACTTGAAAGACGACAAAATCCAGACCGTGATCAGCCGCCAGGAAGACTTCGACCGGGCGTCAGGCAACTTCGCCGAACGCGCGATCTTCAACCATCGACCGCTGGTGATCCTGCTGTGCCTGTTAGTGACGTTGGTGCTCGGTTGGCAAGCCACGCGCATCGGCATCAATGCCAGCTATGAGAAAACCATTCCCACGGGGCATCCCTACGTCGCCAACTTCCTCGACAATCGCAGTGAGTTGAGCGGCTTGGGCAACTCGTTGCGCATCGCCGTGGAGGTCAAGCAGGGGAGTATTTTCACCAAGGACTACCTCAACACCCTGGCCAAGCTCAACGATGAACTCTATCTGTTGCCGGGCGTCGACCGGCCTTATATGAAGTCGCTCTGGACGCCGACCACCCGCTGGACTGCCGTCACCGAAGAAGGACTCGACGGCGGCACGGTGATTCCTGACGACTACGATGGATCAGCGACCAGCCTCGAGCAGGTGCGGACCAACGTGTCCCGCTCCGGAGAAGTCGGTCAACTGGTCGCGGGCAACTTCAAGTCCAGTGTGATTTTCGTGCCGTTGCTGGAAATCAATCCACAGACGGGTAAGGCGTTGGACTATGGCGAGTTTTCCCGTCAATTGGAGGCGTTGCGAGACAAGTACCAGACGGACGACCTGCAGATTCATATCACTGGTTTTACCAAGATCGTCGGTGATCTGATCGAGGGGATGACCCAGGTACTTCTGTTCTTTGTCGTGGCGGTGCTGGTGACGGTATTGGTGCTGTTTGGCTACACCCGTTGCGCGCGCAGCACCCTGGTGGTGGTGATCTGTTCGCTGGCGGCGGTGCTCTGGCAACTGGGGCTGCTGGCCCTGCTCGGTTATGAACTGGATCCTTACTCTGCATTGGTGCCGTTCCTGGTGTTCGCGATTGGCATGAGCCATGGCGCGCAGAAGATGAACGGCATCATGCAGGACATCGGCCGTGGTACTCACAGGGTGGTCGCCGCGCGCTATACCTTCCGCCGACTGTTTGCGGCGGGCATCACCGCTTTGCTCTGTGATGCGGTGGGCTTTGCCGTTCTGCTGTTGATCAATATTCGGGTGATCCAGGACTTGGCAATCACCGCCAGCCTCGGTGTGGCGGTGCTGATTTTCACCAACCTGATCCTGCTCCCGATCCTGCTCAGCTATATCGGCGTGAGCCCGGCGGCGGCACAACGCAGCCTGAGTTCGGAAACCACCGAGCAGCAGGCGCAGATCAAGCATCCGCTGTGGCGTGCACTCGACCTGTTCACCCAGCGGCGCTGGGCCATTGGCGCCATGGTGGTTGGCTTGCTGTTGGCCGCGTGTGGTTTTGCCGTGAGCTTGCATTTGAAGATCGGCGATCTGGACCCCGGCGCTCCGGAATTGCGCGCCGACTCGCGCTACAACCGCGATGCGCTGTTCATGACGCAAAACTATGCGGCCAGCTCGGATATTTTCGTGGTCATGATCAAGACCCCGGAGGACCAATGCACCCGTTACGCCAGTTTGTCGGCGGTGGACGCGCTGGCCTGGCAACTGGAGCAGTTGCCAGGCGTGGAGTCGACCACTTCGATGGCGGCACTGAGCAAGATCGCCACGGCCGGTTATAACGAAGGCAACTTCAAATGGTATGAACTGATCCCCAACGACGGCGCGTTGGGCGCCGTGCAAACCCGTGCACCGCGGGAGCTGTTCAACCAGGGTTGTTCAATGCTGTCGTTATACGTCTATCTTGCCGATCACAAAGCTGACACCTTGAACCGGGTGGTGGAGGCCAGTGAGCAGTTTATCGCTGGACATCACGTGCCAGAGGTCAAGTTCATGCTGGCGGCCGGCAGCGCGGGTATCGAAGCGGCGACTAATATCGTGGTGAAGAAGTCCATGCGCGAGATGCTGTTCTGGGTCTACGGTGCGGTCAGCCTGCTGTGTCTGCTGACCTTCCGCAGCTGGCGCGCAACCCTGTGCGCGATGCTGCCGCTGATGCTCACCTCGATCCTGTGCGAGGCACTGATGGTGGGGCTAGGCATGGGGGTGAAAGTTGCGACGCTGCCCGTCATTGCCCTGGGCGTGGGCATCGGCGTCGACTATGCGCTTTATGTGCTGAGCGTGATCCTGGCTCGAATGCGTGCCGGTGACACCCTGGCCCAGGCGTATTACCAGGCGCTGCTGTTCACCGGCAAGGTGGTGTTGCTGACAGGTATGACGCTGGCTGTGGCTGTGTCGACCTGGGCCTTTTCACCGATCAAGTTCCAGGCCGACATGGGGATCTTGCTGGCCTTCATGTTCCTGGTGAATATGCTCGGTGCCTTGATCCTGCTGCCGGCCTTGGCCTGGCTGCTGCTGCCACAGAAGGTCTTCGCAAAAAAGCCTGAACTGACCCGGCAGGAGCGGTGGGTTAGGGGGTGACTGCGTTCATTCAGGTGAACATCGAATCTGTGGGAGCGAGCTTGCTCGCGAAGGCTGTCTTGCGGCTCGCGTGGATTGTGTCGTTGGTGTACATATCCATTGCTGCGGTAACGGCGACTTAGGGTTCCGCCCTTACGGCGGGTCACTTTTTTCAGACGCCAAAAAAGTAACCCAAAAGGCTTTGCCCCACCACTCGGCACCTCGCCTAGGCTCGGTGTGCCCTCACTCCGGCATTGCTCCGTGGACCCGCCGCGAAGGGCCATCCATGGCCCAGCGCGGCTATCCCGGCATCCATGCCGGGATGCCCACTGCGCAATGCCTGCGTTCGGCCAGCGTGGTTAATGGGGCCCTCAGATCAAAAGCTGGCGAGGCGGCTTTATAGCCGGCCTGTTTCTTTCTGATGTACCCCATCCAACTGTGGGAGCGGGCTTGCTCGCGAAGGCGGTCCAACAAACTACCTACTTCTTTCTGATGTACCTAACATAGGAATCTGCTAGTGAAGGCGGTGGGTCAGCGGCAGTTAGTTGAATTCGCCGATATCATCGCGAGCAGGCTCGCTCCCACAATGGATCTTCAACAGTCAGCAATTCCATGTGGGAGCGAGCTCGCGAAAGCGGTGGGCCAGCTTGTGATGCCGTTGAATGCGCCGCCGCCTTCGCGAGCAAGCCCGCTCCCACAGGGGAACACGTTCGCAAAGAAACAGGTCGGCCGTTAGGCCGCCTCGTCGCGGACGTTGATCTCAAGGCGCCCCGTTAACCACGATGGCCGAACGCAGGCATTGCGCAGTGGACACCTCGGCATGGATGCCGAGGTAGCCGCGCTGGGCCATGGATGGCCCTTCGCGGCGGCCCACGGATCAATGCCGGAGAGAGGGCATGCCGAGCATTAGCGAGGCACCAAGTGGTGGGGCATGTAACGTTTTGCTTACTTTTGCGTTTTTCAAAAGTGAGCCGCTGTAGGAGCGGAACCATAAGCCGCCATCACGACAACAACGGATATGTACGCCGAATCAGGAATGTTTCACAACCGGCCTTGCCGCCCCGAGCCCCAGCCCAGCCGAACGGCGCATCACCCCAAGAACAGCCAGCGTCGCGACCACCAACCCCGGTGAAGTCGCCAACAATACGGCAGCAGTCCCACCCCCAGCCGCCAGGATCTGTCCAGCCGCCAAAGGACCTGCAACCGAACCCAACCGTCCGATAGCGACCGCCGCACCTACGCCAGTCGCGCGCACAGCAGTGGGGTAGGAGGGCGGTGCCAGGGCATAAAGCACCAACTGCGCAGCCATGACAAACAACCCCGCGGCGAACCCTGCCATCGCCATCGGCACGATGCCGACGGACAAGCCGACCCCGGCCAGGGCGCTCAGCAGACCGGCATAGACAAACAGCACCACCTTCACGCCATTGCAGCGGTCCAGCAACAGGCCACCCAGTAACGAGCCAAGTGCACCACCGATGTTGAACAGCATCTGCACCAAGCCGGCCTGAGGTTTGCTGAAGCCCTGTTCCACCAATAACGATGGCAGCCAGTTCAGCAGCATGTACATGACCGTCAGGGTGAAAAAATAGCTCAGCCATAGCGCCACGGTAGTACGGCTGCGACCTTCAGCGAACAGCGCCTGGGCGGTTGTGCCGCGCCGTTGGCCGCCATCCTGCGCCTGGCGAAAAGCGCTGGATTCAGGCAGCCACAACAGCATCAGCGGAACCACCAACAAGGGAGCCAAGCCACCGATGAAAAAGGTCATCTGCCAGTGCTCGCCAAAAACCATGGCGACCACCGCGGCCAAGGCACCGCCCAACGGCACCCCCGCATACATCACGCTGATGGCCGTGCCACGGCGTTCTTCTCCCACGGCTTCGGCACACAACGCAATGAGGTTGGGCAGGGCGGCGCCCAGGCCCAGGCCGGTCATGAAGCGCACCAACAGCAGGCTGGAAAAATGCTCGACATGCGCAGTGCTGAGGGAAAACACACCGAACAGCAGGACGGCGGCGATGAGGATCTTCTTGCGACCGATGCGATCGGCGATCCAACCGCCGAAGAACGCCCCAGGCAAAAGGCCGATGATCCCGGCGCTGAAAACCCAACCCATCATTTTCGGGTCCAGGGCAAACGTCTGCCGCAAGCCGGCGGCGGCAGTGCCGGCCGATTGCAAATCGAAACCTTCGATCAACGCAACGATAAAACACAAGGCAATGGTCAGCGTCGCACGACGCGCCGGCTGGTTCATGGCAAATCCTCTTATTGTTTTTGTCCGGACACCGGCCTGGGAAGCAGTCCGGTCGCTGGATTTAAGATTAACAAAGCTAACTAAAAAATGAATGACATGCAGTGGAGGGCTGTAAGTGGAAGGATTCGGCCGAAGAATCAGAGGCTTAAGCATAAAGACCGAACAAAACAGTAAATTGGTTAATGATATTAATGTTCGATTATCGGTCACTGCAGATTGACGAAGCGCCATCACCGTTTCCATTCTTGGTGCGCATGGCCCGCCGACACCCAAGGCCGGCCGATCAAAAACAACAACAATAAGTGGACTCGAACATGCCGAAAATTGCCCGGGGCGCTGTTGCGCTGCGTCCTGTTTCACCCTTCGTCCCCCTGCTGGCCAGCCTCGGCTTGAGCCTGGGTTCCAGTGCCGTACTGGCCGAGGGATTGCTCGACGACAGCCACGGCACCTTGACCCTGCGCAATTACTACCTGGACCGCGACTACAAGGACGACGGCACCAAGACTGCAGCGCGGGAATGGGCCCAGGGCCTGATGATGAACGTGGAGTCCGGGTTCACGCCGGGCACCGTCGGTTTCGGCATGGACGCCCGGGGATTGGTGGGCATCAAGCTCGATTCGTCGCCGGATCGCAGCGGCACTGAACTGCTGCCGGTCTCCAGCAGCGACAAACGTGCAGCCGACGAATATTCGCGCTTGGCGCTGACCGGCAAGCTGAGGGTCGGCCAGACTTTGGTAAAGACCGGCGATGTCTCGATCTTCCTGCCGTTTGCCTTTGCCAGTCCGTCGCGCCTGCTGCCGCAAACCTTTCGCGGCACGACGCTCAGCTCCAAGGATATCGACGGACTGACGTTGAACACGGGCTACATCGACCGGATCAACCGCCGCGACTCCACCGACTACCAGCCGATGACCATCGCTTCGCCCAATCGCCGTTTCAATGGCGCGGCAACCTCGTCCCACATGGCGTATCTGGGCGGTGATTACCAAATCAATAAAGACCTCAGCGTGCGGGCCTACCACGCCGAAGTGGCGGACCTGTACCAGCAGGACACCCTGGCATTGCTGCACAACCTGCCGTTGGGCAACGGTGTGTTGACCACCGACTTGCGCAGCTTTTTCAGCGATGACAACGGTGCTGCCAAGGCGGGGAAAGTGGATAACCGCAATGTCTCGGCGCTGATCGGCTATCGCTTGGGTGGGCATCGCGTGAGCCTGGGTTACATGCATTCCAGCGGCGATACGGCCACGCCTTATGTGTCCGGCACCGAGTTGATGGGCTTGAGCGAAATGACCATGAGTTCGGATTTTCTCAACGCCCGGGAACGCACCTGGCAGGCGATCCATGATTATGACTTTGCGGCCGTGGGCGTACCGGGCCTGAGGACACGACTGCGTTATGTGCGCGGCGATCACATCGACCTGGCGGCCCTCAACGCCGAGGATCGCAAGGAGCGTGAATTCCAGATGGAACTGGGCTACGTGATCCAGGGCGGCCCGCTGAAAAACGTCGGGCTGCTGGCGCGCAAGTCGATCTACCGTAACGATTTTCCAGGCACGGCGGCGTTTCGCGATGAAAACCAGACCCGGTTCCTGGTGACCTACAGCGTACCGATCTGGTAGCGAACGGTGTGCCTGTCAGTTACTGCTGATAAACCTTCTTCAACAGCCGCAACAATTGCGTCCGCTCGCCGTCCGAAAGCGCCGCCGTGGAATCCAGATCGCTCTGCACGGCAATCTGCTGGAGTTCTTTGAGCAGGGTCTCTCCGGTCTTGCTCAGGAAAATCCCGTACGAACGCTTATCCGGCTTGCAGCGCACGCGCACGGCCAGGGCCCGGCTCTCCAGTTTGTTCAACAGCGGCACAACCTGTGGCGGCTCTATCGCCAGGGCCTTGGCCAGGTCGGCCTGCATCAGGCCAGGATTCTGGTCGATGATCGCCAGGGCCGAAAATTGGGCGGGCCGTAAATCGTGCACGGCGAGCCGGTTGATAAGGTTCTGGAACAATTTCAACTGGGCGCGGCGCAGGGCATAACCGATCAGGTCATCCAGCGCGGCGTCCAGCGGCGCCTGCGCGTCGGTACCGGTGGCCAGTGGCTCAACGGGTTCGGCAAGCTTGGAAGACTTGGTCATCGAAGTGAACATCCTCAAGGTGAGTGGTTAACAAGGCTATCCAGTTTGCCGGGGTTGCGCCGCCGTGGCTACGGCCGAGCGCGAAATTCAAGATCCCGCCAATCCCAGCAAGTACTCAGAAAATACAGATAAACGAATTAATAGTTAATTGACATAACTAAATTTGCGGTTTAGCTTTTACTCATCTTCAGCCAAGAACAAGAGAGCGCGCATCATGAGCAATTACGACGGTCGCTGGAAAACGGTCAAGGTCGACATTGAGGAAGGCATCGCCTGGGTCACCCTCAATCGCCCGGAAAAACGCAACGCCATGAGCCCGACCCTCAACCGCGAGATGATCGACGTGCTCGAAACTCTGGAACAGGATCCCGCCGCCGGTGTACTGGTGCTGACCGGGGCCGGCGATGCCTGGACTGCGGGCATGGACCTCAAGGAATATTTCCGCGAAGTGGATGCCGGGCCGGAAATCCTCCAGGAAAAAATCCGTCGCGAAGCCTCGCAATGGCAGTGGAAATTGCTGCGCATGTACGCCAAGCCCACCATTGCGATGGTCAATGGCTGGTGCTTCGGTGGTGGTTTCAGCCCTCTGGTGGCCTGCGACCTGGCGATCTGCGCCGACGAAGCGACTTTCGGCCTGTCGGAAATCAATTGGGGCATTCCGCCTGGCAACCTCGTCAGCAAGGCCATGGCCGATACCGTGGGCCATCGCCAATCGCTGTACTACATCATGACCGGCAAGACCTTCGGCGGGCAGAAAGCTGCCGAGATGGGCCTGGTCAACGAAAGCGTCCCCTTGGCGCAACTGCGTGAAGTCACCGTTGAACTGGCGCGCAACCTCCTGGAGAAAAACCCGGTGGTGCTGCGGGCCGCCAAGCATGGCTTCAAGCGCTGCCGCGAACTGACCTGGGAGCAGAACGAGGATTACCTGTACGCCAAGCTCGACCAGTCCCGTCTGCTCGATACCGAAGGCGGCCGCGAGCAGGGCATGAAACAGTTCCTCGACGACAAGAGCATCAAGCCCGGCCTGCAAACCTACAAGCGCTGAAGCGCCAAGGCGAACAGCGGGCGCATCCCGCTGTTCGCCGTGTCGCCCTGGCGCTACTGTTACACCGCTTTGATGCATTCCCGATAAAGACAATAAAGAGGAATCACCATGCTGGACGTGCCCCTGTTGATCGGCGGCCTGTCGTGTCCCGCCCGTGACGGCCGGACCTTCGAGCGCTGCAATCCGGTAACCGGTGAGGTGGTCTCGCGCGTTGCCGCCGCCACCCTGGAAGATGCCGATGCCGCCGTGGCCGCCGCGCAAGCCGCGTTTCCCGCCTGGGCCGCGCTGGCCCCCAACGAACGCCGCACCCGCCTGCTGCGCGCGGCCGAGCAATTGCAGGCTCGTAGCGGCGAATTCATTGCGGCTGCCGGCGAGACCGGTGCCATGGCCAACTGGTACGGTTTCAACGTGCACCTGGCGGCAAACATGCTGCGCGAAGCCGCTGCCATGACCACCCAGATCAATGGCGAAATCATTCCTTCGGATGTGCCCGGCAGTTTTGCCATGGCCTTGCGTCAACCCTGCGGCGTGGTACTGGGTATCGCACCGTGGAACGCGCCGGTGATTCTCGCCACCCGCGCCATCGCCATGCCGCTGGCCTGTGGCAACACGGTGGTGCTCAAGGCTTCCGAGATAAGCCCGGCCGTGCATCGGTTGATTGGCCAGGTGCTCCAGGACGCCGGTTTGGGCGACGGTGTGGTCAATGTCATTTGCAACGCCCCGGCCGATGCGCCGGCGATTGTCGAGCGCTTGATCGCCAACCCGGCGGTACGCCGAGTGAATTTCACCGGCTCGACCCATGTCGGCCGTATCGTCGGTGAGCTGTCGGCGCGCCACCTCAAGCCGGCCTTGCTGGAATTGGGCGGCAAGGCACCGTTGCTGGTGCTGGACGACGCCGACCTGGACGCAGCAGTCGAGGCCGCAGCCTTCGGCGCGTACTTCAACCAGGGGCAGATTTGCATGTCCACCGAGCGCCTGATCGTCGACGCCAGCGTGGCCGACGCCTTTATCGCTCGGCTGACCGCCAAGGTCGCCACGCTGCGCGCCGGCGATCCCGCAGCCGGTGATTCGGTGCTCGGTTCGCTGGTGGATGCCGGCGCCGGCCTGCGCATCAAAGGGCTGATTGACGATGCCTTGGGCAAAGGGGCAACGCTGCTGGCGGGCGGACAATTGGACGGCAGCATCCTGCAGCCGACCCTGCTTGATGGCGTCACCGAACACATGCGCCTGTACCGCGAAGAATCCTTCGGCCCCGTGGCGGTGCTGCTGCGCGGTGACGGCGATGAAGAACTGCTGCGCCTGGCCAACGACTCCGAATTTGGCCTCTCGGCGGCCATTTTCAGCCGCGACACCGCGCGTGCACTGGCCCTGGCCCAACGAATCGAATCGGGCATTTGCCACATCAATGGTCCGACCGTGCACGACGAGGCGCAAATGCCCTTCGGCGGGGTCAAGTCCAGTGGTTACGGCAGCTTTGGCGGCAAGGCGTCGATCGAGCATTTCACCCAGTTGCGTTGGGTGACCCTGCAGAACGGTCCACGGCATTACCCGATCTGAAACCCGCCGCACCGCAGGCGACGCGCTTCGAATCCGTCGACCGGTGCAGGCCAGAATAACAATGACAAGGCCGCAGCCAGACGCTGCGGGGCTGCGCTCGCTTTGTGCGAACCGAGTCTGCCTTGGTGGAGGAAATGTACGTGAGTTCCCTATTCAGATCGTCCTCCCAACCCGGCCCAGGGCGTTATCGCCAGGTGTCGATTGGTCATCCCGCCGTCGAAGTCACGCAAGAGCACGGCATCTTGCACATGCGCTCCCTCGAGCCCTTGGCCCCGATGCCGGCGCGTCTGCTCGATCGCCTGGTGCATTGGGCCGAGGTGCGTCCGCAACAGACTTTCATCGCGGCTCGCGAGGCTGGCGGCGACTGGCGCAGGGTCGGTTATGCCGAGATGCTCGAGCGTGTCCGGGCCATCGCCCAAGGCCTGCTGAGCTTCGGTTTGTCGGCCGAAAGGCCCTTGGTGTTGCTCTCGGGCAATGACATCGAGCATTTGCAAATGGCCCTCGGCGCGATGTACGCCGGGATTCCGTACTGCCCGGTGTCGCCGGCCTATTCATTGCTCTCCCAGGATTTCGCCAAGCTGCGTCACGTCTGCGACCTGCTGCAGCCAGGGTTGGTGTTCGTCAGCGAGGCCGCACCGTTCGAACGAGCGATAAATGCGGTATTGCCGGCGGATATTCCCTTGGTTACGGTGCGCGGCGAGGTACCGGGGCGAGCCAGGACCGGTTTTGCCAGCTTGCTGGCACAACCCGGCGGCGTCGAGGCCGAGAGCGCTTTCGCGGCCACCGGCCCGGACAGCATCGCCAAGTTCCTGTTCACCTCGGGCTCCACCCGGCTGCCCAAGGCGGTGATCACCACTCAACGGATGCTCTGTGCCAATCAACAGATGCTGTTGCAGACCTTTCCGGTGTTTGGTGAAGAGCCGCCGGTACTGGTGGACTGGCTGCCGTGGAATCACACCTTCGGCGGCAGCCACAACGTCGGTATCGTGCTGTACAACGGCGGCACATTTTACCTGGACGACGGTAAGCCCACGGCCCAGGGCTTTGCCGAAACCCTGCGCAACCTCAAGGAAATCTCGCCCACCGCCTACCTGACCGTCCCCAAGGGCTGGGAGGAATTGGTCACTGCCCTGGAGCAGGACGCTCAATTGCGCGAGCGCTTCTTCAAGCGCATCAGCCTGTTCTTCTTTGCTGCGGCCGGCCTGTCACAAAGCACTTGGGATCGCCTCGACAGGGTCGCCGAGCAGCACTGCGGGGAGCGCATCCGCATGATGGCGGGCCTGGGCATGACTGAGGCTTCGCCGTCCTGCACGTTCACCACCGGGCCATTGTCCATGGCCGGTTACATCGGCCTGCCGGCCCCTGGTTGTGAAGTGCGCCTGGTGCCGGTGGACGGCAAGCTGGAAGGACGCTTTCGCGGGCCGCACATCATGCCTGGCTACTGGCGCTCACCGCAGCAGACGGCCGAGGTGTTCGACGAGGACGGTTTCTACTGCTCGGGAGATGCGATCAAGCTGGCCGATTCGAGCAATCCGCAGTTGGGATTGATGTTCGATGGGCGGATCGCCGAGGATTTCAAATTGTCGTCCGGTGTGTTCGTCAGCGTCGGGCCGCTGCGCAACCGCGCGGTGCTGGAAGGCACGCCTTACGTTCTGGACTTGGTGATTACCGCGCCTGATCGCGAATGCCTGGGCGCGCTGGTATTGCCACGGCTGGCGGAATGCCGACGTCTCTCAGGCCTGGGCCCGGACGCCAGTGATGCCCAAGTGCTCGCCAGCGCAGCGGTCCGCCAGTGGTTCGCCGACTGGTTGCAACGCCTGAATCGCGAAGCCAGCGGCAACGCCAGCCGCGTGGAGTGGATTGCCTTGCTCGATGAACCGGCGTCCATCGACCGCGGCGAAATCACCGACAAGGGCTCGATCAACCAAAGGGCAGTGCTGCAATGGCGGGCGGAAAAAATCGAGGCGTTGTACCGCGGTGAAGACACATCGATCCTGCGTGCGGGATCGCAAGGCTAGATAGAACCCCCTGTGGGAGCGAGCAAGCCCGCTTCCACAGTTCGTGGTACTTAACGCCGTCCGAGCAGCAGGCCCACCACCAAACCAAAACCGGCGGAAATCGCCACGGTTTGCCATGGATGTCCGCCAATATAGACCTCAGTGGCATCGACCATCGGACGGGTGCGTTCGCGTGCGCTGTTCAGCGAATCCAGGGCCTGTTGCAGTTTCTGGGAGATCTGGCCGCGCAGGTTTTCCGCGTCTTCGCCAACCAGCGACACACTGCTTTTGAGCAGCTTTTCTGATTCTTCGATCAGTGCCTGCAATTCGCTGAACGCTTGATCCTTGATTTGCTCTCCGTTGGCTTGGACAGTGCTTTTACGGGCCATTGAGGTACTCCTTGGTGATGGTGCAGTGAACAATGGAGTGCGGCGCCTGGGCAAAAGTTGCAGTGACCGGCCTTCGCAGCGCAGCCCATCACAAATGGGTTAAGACGTTTCCCTGCAAGGTGTAAGATGGCGCCTATTTACGCAACAGGTAATTCCCATGAGTTTCAATCTGGCTGACAAGCCCTTGGCCGAGCGTGCCGCGCTGGAAGACGAAAAATCCCGACTCTTTGAACTGTGGCAAAACAACCTGGGCAAGGCCAAGGGCGATGCCGCCCGCCTGTTCGGTGAGCGTTCCAAACGCAAGGGTAAATGGGCCGAGTGGGTGCGTGCCGAGCTGGATGGCATGTCGCCGCCCGAATACGCCAACATGGTGCGCAGTGAAGTCAATCGCCTGATGGCCGCCAACAAGTAAGCCTTATGAGAAGGTCGCGACGATGGACTCACGAACCCTGACCACCGCCGGGTCCATCTGCGTGGGGGTTCGCCAGCCCAATTCGATAGGGTAGCGGGGCAGAGCCAAGGGGCAGGGCAGCAAGGCCAGGCCGCTGAGGGATGCGATGGCCCGGGCGGCGTGGGCCGGAATGGTCGCCACGGCCTGGCTGCCCCTGAGCAGGAACGGTAGCGCGGCGAAGTGCGTGGTCGAGGCGCATACCCGCCGGCTCAGGCCAAGCCCGGCCAACCCTTCATCGGTAATGCCGATAAAACCGCCCGACGACACCAGCAAATGCTCACGAGCCACGAATGCGTCGAGGCTGAGCACCTGCTGGCCCTCCGTCAGGCTGGCCGGGTCCACCAGGCAGGCGTAATCGCCTTCGCCCAGGACGTGACGGCTTAGCAACCGCTGCGCAAATCCGCCCGCCGTGATCGCCAGATCAAGGTTGCGCTCCATCAGGGCCCGTCCGACGATCTGGCTGTGGGTCTGCCGGAAAATCAAGCGCAGGCCCGGGGCCCGGCGGGCCACTTCCTCGATCAGCTGTCGCCCGTGGGCAATCTCGAAATCATCAGATAAGCCAACGATCACCGAACGGCCTTCGTAATGGCTGGCGTGCGGGTCGACCATCGCCAGGCTCTGGCGGCATTTGTCCAATGCGTCGCTGATCACCGGCTTCAGCTGATTGGCCCGCAGGGTGGGCGCCAGGCCTCGACCGGTGCGCACGAACAATGGGTCGCCATACAAATCTCGAAGTCGGCGCAGGGCCGCGCTGATGGCTGACTGGGTCACGCCCACGCGCAAAGCCGCACGACTGGCGCTGGATTCGTCGTGCAGGGCTTCGAAGATCTTGAGCAGGTTGAGGTCGACGTCGGCGATATTCATATGGCTCATATCATTTAGCAGCGATTGGGGCTTTATTCATGATCGGCTGGCGTCTGAAAATCAGCAACACCTGATGACCTGAGGAGTTGCAAACCATGCCCAAATCCATTGTCGCCGCCCTGCAGATAGGTTCGATGCCTGGGGGCAAAGAGCAGACCCTGGCGCAGATTCTTTCCTATGAAGATGCCATACGCCAGGCCGGTGCCCGTCTGGTGGTGATGCCCGAAGCCCTGCTGGGCGGATATCCGAAGGGTGAGGGGTTCGGCACTCAGCTGGGTTATCGTCTGCCGGAGGGGCGCGAGGCATTTGCCCGCTATTTTGCCAACGCCATTGACGTGCCCGGTGTCGAGATCGAAGCACTGGCCGGCCTTTCGGCACGCACCGGAGCGAGCCTGGTGCTGGGGGTCATAGAGCGAGCCGGTAGCACGTTGTACTGCACCGCGCTGTACTTCGAACCCGATGCCGGCCTGGTGGCCAGGCACCGCAAGCTGATGCCCACCGGCACCGAGCGGCTGATCTGGGGCATGGGCGACGGTTCGACCTTGCCGGTGGTCGACAGCCAGGTCGGTCGTGTCGGCGCGGCGGTGTGCTGGGAAAACATGATGCCGCTGCTGCGCACCGCGATGTATGCCAAAGGCGTGCAAGTCTGGTGTGCGCCGACGGTGGATGAGCGGGAAATGTGGCAGGTGACCATGCGCCACATCGCCCACGAAGGTCGCTGTTTCGTGGTCAGCGCCTGCCAGGTCCAGGCCTCGCCGCAGGCGTTGGGCATCGACGTACCGAATTGGCCGGCCGAGCGTGCGCTGATCGCCGGTGGCAGCGTAATCATCGACCCGATGGGCGAGGTGCTGGCGGGGCCGCTGAAAGACACGGCCGGGTTGTTGACGGCTGAAATCGATACCGATGAACTGGTGCGGGCACGCTACGACTACGACGTGGTCGGGCACTATGCCCGGCCCGACATCTTCGAGCTGGTGGTGGATGAGCGCGCCCGGCCCGGCGTGCGTTTTACCGGCTGATCACCATGTGGCCGTGGAGCCCCGCAAGTCGAGGGTGCCGCGATCGACGAAACGCATCGTGCCGAACAAACCACCGGCGAGCTTGCCCTTGAGTACATAGGGCAGGTTGTCCAGGCGTTGGGTCTGGCTCAGGCCCAGGGTCTGGCGCAGGACAGTAAACGCCGAGATGCTCACGGGGACCGTCAGTATTGCTTCGGAAAAACGGGGGATGGAGCCGGTCTGGTCACTGACCCCGGTCGCGAGCGTACGGCCGTTGACCTCCAGGTCCAGGGCCACGCCGTTGTAGTCGATGGTGGTTTCGTTGGGGTTCTGCAGGCGCAGCTTCACGGCAAAGCGCACCTCCAAGTCCTGGCTGGCCAAGGGTTCGATGCCGACTACATTGATATTCAGCGGATCACGGTGGGGGAAGAGGGCGCAGGCGCTCAGGTTGAGCAAGATCAGTAAGAGGGACAAGCCGAAGATTCTGCGCATGGGTAGTGGTTCTCATAATAAAAAGGCAGAGCTATCGCTCACCATAACTCACAATCTCCAACGCCGGAGGCAAGCGGGTAGGCTCCTGACAGTTTCTGACACCAGCCTCTGCTAATCTGCATCATCTTTTTCCCGGACAATCCATCGTGTCGCGAACCAGTCGACTGCTCACTCTGCTGCAAGTCCTGCGAGGCAAGCGTTGCCCGGCCACCGCCGCGAGTCTGGCTAGCGAACTGAAGGTCTCGGAGCGCACGGTATACCGCGATATCGCCGAACTGACAGCCCTCGGCGCGCCGATCCAGGGCGAGGCGGGTATTGGCTATGTGTTGCGCAGTGGGCTGTTCCTGCCGCCGCTGATGTTCACCGCCGATGAAATCGAGGCCATTGTCCTGGGCTTGCGCTACGTCGACCAGCGTGCCGACGAGGTGCTGGGCAAGGCCGCTGCCGATGCGTTGGCGAAGGTTGCCGCAGTATTGTCGCCAGACGTGCGTGATGCCTTGCGCAATCCCACGGTCCTGCCCGGGCCAGCGGGTTATGGCTATCCGCAGAACACGGTGGAGCTGAACGTGTACCGCCAGGCCATTCGCGCCCAAGCCAAGCTGCACATCGATTATGCCGATGTGAACAAAACCCCGAGCCAGCGCTTGATCTGGCCCCTGGCCCTGGGCTTTTTCAATGAGGCGCGGGTGGTGGTGGCCTGGTGTGAACTGCGCGGCGCCTACCGGACCTTTCGCACCGATCGGATTGCCGCCGCCACCGAACAGGGCGAGCGATACCCCGGCCGACGCAGCGATCTGCTGCGGGCCTGGTTCGCGCTGATGAAAGTCGATGAGTCAGGGCGTTTTACTCCTGACAAAAACTGACACAGCGCTGGTCTAGCATGGAGCCAGATCGATTAAACAAGGAGCCGTATCATGTCCAATCCAGTCGCTTCCCTGGCCCCGGCCATCGCCGGTTACATCGCCGCCGCCAATGCCTGCGACAGTTCTGCTGTGACGCGTTTTTTTGCCGAGGATGCCAACGTGTTCGATGAGGGCCAGCACCGCGTCGGTACCCAGGCCATCGCCCAATGGATGGAGGACACCGCCCGGCGCTTCCGGCCCCGGGTTGAAGTGCTCGATGTCCAGCAGCGCACCGGCAAGGTGCTGGTACACAACCTGATTTCCGGGACATTCCCGGGCAGCCCGCTGGAGTTGCGCTACACCTTCCGCCTCGATGGACAGGGCAAGATCACCCGCCTGGATATCTCGACCTGAAGGCGCAACCTGGAAGCTGTTCGGGTAGTTTCATGGTGCAGGTGTAATCACTCGCTCAAGGGGCATGGCATACTCCTCACCTTCGTTTACCGGACCTGGGCCGTATGACTTTCGACTCCCCCCTGAGCGCCTGGCAGCAAGCCATCGAACAGCACGGCTTCGTCCAGGACGAGGCCCAGGAATTGGCCATCATGGCCTTGGAACAATGCCATCAGGCCTTGCATGAAGGGCGCAAGTCAATCAAGGGTGTCTACCTCTGGGGGCCGGTGGGGCGTGGCAAGACCTGGTTGATGGACCGTTTCTACGAAAGCCTCAGGGTCCCGGCCCGCCGCCAGCATTTCCACCATTTCATGGCCTGGGTGCATCAGCGTTCGTTCCAGCTCACCGGTACCCCAGACCCATTGCAGGCTCTCGCCCGGGAACTGAGCCAAGAAGTCCGGGTGCTGTGTTTCGACGAGCTGTTTGTCAACGACATCGGCGATGCCATCATCCTCGGGCGCCTGTTTCAGGTGATGTTCGAGTTGGGAATGGTCATGGTCAGCACGTCTAACCTGCCGCCGGAGGAACTCTATGCCAACGGCCACAACCGGGAGCGATTCCTGCCGACCATCACCGCCATCAAGCAGCACATGCAAGTGGTGCCGGTGAATGGCTGGCAGGATCACCGCCAGCATCCGGGCACGCTGCAGCAGCGCTATTGGGTGCGCGAGGGCGGGCAGCCCGACCCGCTGGCCGAAGTCTTCGGCCAATTGGCCGCAGGACAGGCGTTGGGCAACGGGCCGGTGGAAGTCGGGCATCGATTGCTGGAGCCGATCCAGGCCAGCGATACGGTGCTCTGGAGCCGCTACTTCGATGTATGCGAGCAACCGTTCTCGGCCGTGGATTTCATGGCCCTGTGCGACCGCTTCAGCGTCATCCTGCTCAGTGATGTGCCCAGCCTCAGCGCCGTGCAACGCGAAGGACGCATCGCCCGCGGTACGGAAGATGGCGTCGAGCGGGTCGAGGCCGGTGATCGCGAGCTGCCGCAGTTGTCGGTCCATGACGATGGCGTTCGGCGCTTCATTGCCTTGGTCGACGAGTGCTATGACCGCAAGGTTCCGCTCTACCTTTCGGCCCAGGTGCCCATGGATGAGTTGTACACCGAGGGCTATCTGCAATTCCCGTTTCGCCGTACGCTCAGCCGCTTGCAGGAAATGCAATTGCAACGTTTCGGTCAGCCCGCCTGACCAGCCACCCGCCGACGGCCAGGCCGCCGGTTTTACTCAAGAGAGATGGTAATGGTCATGGAAGAAGCCAGGGATGTCCTGGTACTGCAAGCCAGCTACAGCAATCCGGTCCACGCTGAAGCGATCTGTCATGTGCTCAACGCCTATGCCGAGGATCCGATGGGGGGCGGTCATTCGCTGCCCGCTGAGGTGCTGCTGCACCTGCCCGAGGAATTGGCCAAGCGCCCCCATGCATTCAGCGTACTGGCGTTCGTCAACGGCGAACCGGCCGGGCTGGTCAATTGTTTCGAAGGATTTTCAACGTTCGCCTGCCGGCCGCTGGTCAATATCCACGACGTGGCGGTAATAAAGGAATTTCGTGGGCTCGGGTTGAGCCAGAAGATGCTGCAGAAGGTTGAGGACATTGCCCGCCAGCGCGGTTGCTGCAAGATCACTCTCGAGGTGCTCGAAGGCAATGCCGTGGCCCAGGCCAGCTATGCCAAGTTCGGCTTTGCCGCCGGCATGTTTGACCCCGCCCACGGGCGTATGCAGTTCTGGATCAAGCCCCTTCAGGCGTGATGCTGTTCAATCGGGTGTTGTTGGAATGACTGGCGCGGGAGCAAGCTCCCTCGCCATAAATTCCCTAGATCCCTAGCCGCTCAGCATTGCCTGTAGAAGCGGGGCGCCTATCGATTTCGTTACTTCTGTACGACTTCAGCCACCGGCGCCTTGGGCTTCATCAGGCTGAAATCGATCAGCCCTTTGTGCTGGCTTTCGTACGGGTTGCCGATCAACAGCGGCCGTGCCTTGAAGTCTTTGCTGACCAGGCTCTTGCTGCGATCCAACTCATCGAAACTCAGGCCCGCCAAGTCTGCCCAGGTATGGATCAGTTGGGAGCTGCTGTAGGGCCGTGACAGATCGCCGGCAAAGCTCCAGTCGTGGGTTTCGCGCCACTTGGGCGAAGCCCAGGCCATGAACGGGATGGTGTACATCGGCGCGGTCGGCTTGGCTTCGTTGCGGCCCAGGGTGCTGTGGCCCACCGAGTCGAAGACATCCTCCCCATGGTCCGACAGGTACAGCAGGAAACCATTGGGGTCGCTCTTGGCGTAATCCTTGATCAGGCTGGAGACCACGAAGTCGTTGTACAGCACGGCGTTATCGTAGCTGTTGTAGGTCGGGACCTGATCGTCGCGCAGGCCCGCCGGTACGCCCTGGCGGTCGGTGAACTTGTCGAAGGTCGGCGGATACCGGTACTGATAGCTCATGTGGGTACCGAGCAGGTGCACCACGATCAGTTTGCGCGGTGCGCTGTCGGCCAAGGCCTTGTTGAACGGCTCGATCACATCGCCATCGTACTGGGCGGCGTTCTGGTTGCGGTTGTTGTTCAGGTACACCTGTTCATCGGCCTGCTGGGAGAAGGTCGTGAGCATGGTGTTGCGCTTGGTCATGGTCTGCTGGTTGGTGATCCAGAAGGTCTTGTAGCCCGCCTGTTTCATCATGCTGACCAGCGATGGCGTGCTCAAGTACAGGTCTGGGTTCTCTTCGTCAGCGAACGTCAGCACTTGCTGCAACGCTTCGATGGTGTAGGGGCGCGGTGTGATGACATTGTCAAAAACCGACAGTTGGTCCTTGAGCTTGTCCAGTTCCGGCGTGGTTTCCCTCGGGTACCCATAAAGGCTCATGCGCTGGCGGTTGGTGGATTCGCCGATGACCAGTACCAAAGTGGCTGGCTGGTCAGCCATGGTGTCCTTGAGATTGCGCAGCGGCGCGATGTTGCTGGCGCTATGGAGCATGCCCTGCATGTTTTCCAACTGCTCACCGTAGCGACGATAGGCCACCAGCATCTGCCATGGCACCGCCGGCTCGATGCGATCTTCGAACTTCTCGAGGCCTCCGGCGAAGCTGCCGGTACGCTGGGTCTGCTTGATCAGCGGATAACCGACCACCGCCAGCACAATGGCGGCTGCCGCTACCAGGGCCTGGCCACGTGGCAAGTAAACCGGGCGAACCCGAGTCCACAGCAAATAGCCGACAACGGTATGGGCCAGGAACGCGGCGACCATCCACCAGGCAAAATATTGCGTCAGGTACTCGCCCGCTTCAGACACGTTCGATTCGAACATGATGAAGATGACGCTCTGGGAAAATTCCTGCTGGTAAATGAAGAAGTAGCCCAGGCTGGCCATGGAGCAAGCCCACAGCACGATGCCGATCAGGGCGGCGAGCAGGCGGGTGCGGGCGGGGAAGAGCAGCAGGGGCGCGAGCCACACCGCACTCATCACGAACGCTTGGCGAAACCCCGTGAAGCCGGACGTGTCACTCAGCAGGATGAGCAGTTGGGTGATGCCCGAGAAATACCAGAAAAACAGAAAAAGCCAGCAAAGTCCGGCCCAGTCGAAACCTTTCGCAGTCGTTTTGCTGCGTTTGAACAAACTCATCAAGCGCTCCAGCCTCAATCGACGCAGCAGCCGGCACCGGATTGGTGACCGCAGGCCCGCGCCGAGCAACCTTAAAGGTTGCGAGTATCACGATTGGGGTGTGAAAACTTTGTGAGTTTTTCGGTTATAAAACGCTGGCTTGAGTGCGAAAGCACCTGAGGCCAGGGAGTTTGCTCCTGCGGGGGCGAGTAGCGGCCCCAGGTTTTTGCGGTTGCTGCGCAACCGAGTGGGAGCAAGCCCCCTCGGCACAGATATTGCCTGCCATGCCGCGGGCGCGTTTACCGCGCCACAGCCTGGCCTTGGTGGGGGAGTTGTGCGTGTTGCAATTGCATGCGCAACTGCATCACTTCATCGAGCAGCAGATCACGTTCCTCCTTGAGAAGGCGCAATTCGTCGCGACGAATGGTTACATAAAGGGTTTGGGGAGGACGTGCGGTAACGACAGGGCCCATTGCTCACCTCGCAAATGGCTACATCAACTATAGAGATGCCGCCAGGTTTTGGTCGACACCTCTACTATCGGCGCCGATTCTGATTTCTTTTGCTTGTGATTGGAACTTTTTTATTTTTCATGGTCGCTGTGTCTTCGGCCGGATCTTGAGCGTTATCCCTTGTGATCGCTCGAATTACCCGGAAACTATGTCGCAATGCTCTGGACTAACCTCCAACTGTCGTTTGAGCTAAACCTTTGACTTACCTTTATTTGTAGTAGGGAGCATCAGCACATGCAACTCGGGATCATCGGACTGGGCCGCATGGGCGGCAATATTGCGCGGCGCCTGATGCTCAATGGGCACACCACCGTCGTCTATGACCGCAATGCCGCTTTCGTCGAAAACCTGAGCCAGGAGGGCGCGACAGGCGTCGCGGACCTGCCGGCGCTGGTCGCCGGCCTGGAGAAACCGCGGGCGGTCTGGGTGATGCTGCCGGCCGGCGCACCCACCGAAGACACCATCAATGTCCTCAGCGATCTGCTTGAGCCGGGGGATGTGATCATTGATGGCGGTAATACGTATTACAAGGACGACATCCGACGCGCCCAGGCCCTGTCGGAAAAAGGCCTGAGCTACATCGACGTTGGCACTTCCGGCGGCGTTTGGGGCCTGGAGCGTGGCTATTGCATGATGATCGGTGGCGACACCGACGTGGTGAAACGCCTGGATCCGCTGTTCGACAGCCTGGCGCCGGGCATGGGCGACATTCCGCGCACCCGCGACCGCAAATCGGACGATGACCGTGCCGAACGTGGTTATATTCACGCCGGGCCGGCAGGCTCCGGGCATTTCGTGAAGATGATCCACAACGGTATCGAATACGGGATGATGCAGGCCTTTGCCGAGGGTTTTGACATCCTCAAGACCAAATCCAGCGAAAGCCTGCCGCCGGAACAGCGTTTCGACCTGAACGTGGCCGACATCGCCGAAGTCTGGCGCCGTGGCAGCGTGGTTTCGTCCTGGTTGCTGGACTTGACCGCCGACGCGCTGGCCAGCGATCCGAAACTGGACGGTTTTTCCGGCGAAGTCGCCGACAGCGGTGAAGGGCGCTGGACCATCGAGGCCGCCATCGAACAAGCGGTGCCGGTCCCGGTACTTTCCAGCTCGCTCTTCGCCCGTTTCCGTTCCCGCCAGCAAAGCACCTATGGCGACAAAATGCTCTCGGCGATGCGCTTTGGCTTCGGCGGCCATGTGGAGACGCCGAAAAAATGACCTCGATCGCCAGCAAATCCAAGGCAGAACCCGCGCCGCCGACCACGTTGTTCCTGTTCGGCGCCCATGGCGATCTGGTCAAGCGCCTGCTGATGCCGGCGCTCTACCACCTCAGTCGTGACGGTCTGTTGGGCGATGGGCTGCAGATCATCGGTGTCGACCACAACGCCATCAGCGACGTGGACTTTGCCAGGAAACTCGAGGACTTCATCCGCAACGAAGCGGCGAGCAAGGGCGGCGATGCCGACCGCGCGCTCGATCCGGTGCTGTGGGCCAAATTGGCCCGGGGCATCAGCTACGTCCAGGGTGACTTTCTCGATGACAGCACCTACCAGGCGCTGGCGGCTAAAATCGCCGCCAGCGGCACCGGCAACGCGGTGTTCTACCTGGCCACCGCGCCGCGCTTTTTCAGTGAAGTGGTCAGCCGCCTCGGCGCGGCCGGGCTGCTTCAAGAGCAGGAGGATGCTTTCCGGCGGGTAGTGATCGAGAAGCCGTTCGGCTCCGACCTGCACACTGCCGAAGCATTGAATACCTGCTTGCTCAAAGTAATGAGCGAAAAACAGATCTATCGGATCGACCATTACCTGGGCAAGGAGACGGTGCAGAACATTCTCGTCAGCCGTTTCTCCAACAGCCTGTTCGAGGCATTCTGGAACAATCACTACATCGACCACGTACAAATCACCGCCGCCGAAACCGTCGGTGTAGAGACCCGTGGCAGTTTTTATGAGCACACCGGCGCCCTGCGGGACATGGTGCCCAACCATCTCTTCCAATTGTTGGCGATGGTGGCCATGGAGCCGCCGGCCGCATTTGGCGCAGACGCGGTACGCGGGGAAAAAGCCAAGGTGGTGGGGGCCATTCGGCCCTGGTCGGTGGAACAGGCTCGTGCCAATTCGATACGCGGCCAGTACACCGCCGGCGAAGTCGCGGGTAAACCGGTCTGCGGCTATCGCGAGGAAGCCAACGTGGCCGCCGACAGCAGCACCGAAACCTACGTGGCCCTGAAGGTCATGATCGACAACTGGCGTTGGGTGGGCGTGCCGTTCTACCTGCGCACCGGCAAGCGCATGAGCGTGCGGGATACGGAAATCGTCATCTGCTTCAAGCCGGCACCTTACGCGCAGTTTCGCGACACCGAAGTCGACGAATTGCAACCGACCTACTTGAGAATCCAGATTCAGCCCAATGAAGGCATGTGGTTCGACTTACTGGCCAAGCGGCCGGGGCCGGCCCTGGACATGGCCAATATCGAATTGGGTTTTGCCTACAAGGACTTCTTCGAAATGCAGCCGTCCACCGGTTACGAAACCCTTATCTACGATTGCCTGACCGGTGATCAGACGCTGTTCCAGCGCGCCGACAACATTGAAAACGGCTGGCGTGCGGTGCAGCCGTTTCTCGATGCCTGGCAGCAGGACGCCACGGTCCAGCCGTATAGCGCCGGAGAAGACGGCCCGTCGAGCGCCAATGATTTGCTGACACGCGACGGTCGCGTCTGGCATGGCCTGGGATGAGCGATCCGTTGAAACAGCCCATCCGCTTTTTGCTCAGTGACATGGACGGCACCCTGCTGCTGCCCGATCACAGCCTGAACCAGCGCACCATCGAAGCCGTGCGTTCGCTGCGCGAGGCCGGCGTGTTGTTCAGCCTCGCCACCGGGCGCCCGCCTCGGGCGATGCTGCAGCAGATCGAGGCCTTGGGCGTCGACCTGCCTACGGCCGCGTTCAATGGTGGCACGCTGGTACACCCGGACGGCAGCTTCCTGGCGGTTCATTACCTGCCGCCCGAGGCGGCCCTGGCCACGCTGGCGCTGTACGCCGACCAGCCAGGCATCGAGGTGTGGGTCTTTGCCGATGACGATTGGCTGGTCCATGACGCCAACGGTCCCATGGTGCCGGTGGAAACCCGTGGCTTGGGCTATCCGCCTGTGCAGGTGGAGAGTTTCGAGCCTTACCTGGACCGTATCGACAAGATCGTCGCCACCAGCGCCAACACGGATTTGTTGGTGGAGCTGGAGGCTCGGTTGCATCCGCTGCTCAAGGGCCAGGCTCAAGTGTCACGTTCGCAGCCGATCTACCTGGACGTCACGGCGATGAAAGCCAACAAGGGCGAAGCGCTGTCGACCCTGGCGGCATTCCTGGAGGTGCCGCTGGAACAGACGGCCGCCATGGGCGACGGCGGTAACGACCCGGCGATGTTCCATCGCGCGGGCTTGTCGATTGCCATGGGGCAGGCGGAGGAGGCGATCAAGCGTCAGGCCGACGTGATTACCGCAGCCAACACCGAAGATGGTGCGGCCCTGGCGATCGAGCGATACATCCTGCCACGCTGACCCTGGCTCTTGTGGCGAGGGAGCTTGCTCCCGCTGGGCTGCGCAGCAGCCCTGGCCCTTCGATCTGAATCAGCAATGAGATATCACAGGCTGTCTTGAGGGGCGCTTCGCGCCCCAGCGGGAGCAAGCTCCCTCGCCACAGGGTTTCGCTCAGCCCAGCATTTCTACAGCCAGTACGTCACCGCATACCACCCCAAGCCGCCCATCACCACGGTGTAGGGCACCGCCATCCAGACCATCCGGCCATAGGACAGGCGAATCAGCGGGGCGATTGCCGAAGTCAGCAAGAACAGGAAAGCGGCCTGGCCGTTGGGCGTGGCGACGCTGGGCAGGTTGGTGCCTGTGTTGATGGCCACCGCCAAGGTCTCGAACTGTTCGCGGCTCATGTGTCCGGAAACAAAGGCTTGCTTGACTTCGGTGATGTAGATGGTTGCCACGAAGACGTTGTCGCTGATGGCCGACAGCAGGCCGTTGGCGATGAACAACATGCCCGGTTGCTGATCGGCGGGCAGGGCCAGGACCCATTGGATAAGCGGTGTGAACAGCTGCTGATCATGAATGACCGCGACCACGGCAAAAAACACCACCAGCAACGCAGTGAATGGCATGGCGTCCTTGAACGCAGTGCCGAGCCGGTGCTCGTCGGTGATTCCGGTGAACGCGGTGATCAACACAATGACCATCAGGCCGATCAGGCCGACTTCAGCAATGTGCAGGGCCAGGCCAACGATCAGAATCAGCGCGGCGATGCCCTGTACGATCAGGGCCGCGCGTTGGCGTGAGGTGCGTTCGCGATTATCTTGCTCGGCATAATCAGCCAGCACGGCGCGGACATTGTCCGGCAACAGCGTGCCATAGCCGAACCAACGCAATTTTTCCAGAATCACACAGGTCGCCAGCCCAGCCACCAGCACCGGTAGCGAGACGGGTGCGACTTTCAGGAAGAAATCCGCGAAATGCCAACCCATCTCATGGCCGATCAGCAGGTTCTGCGGTTCGCCTACCAGGGTGCATACGCCGCCCAGGGCCGTACCTACGGCGCCGTGCATCAGCAGGCTGCGCAGGAATGCCCGGAACTGATCCAGGTCGGCATGGTGCAACGATGGTAATTCATGATCTTCATCGACGCTGCTGTCCAGACGTGGGTCGTTGCCCGACGCTACGCGGTGATACACCGCATAAAATCCCACCGCAGCGCTGATAATCACCGCTGTGACGGTCAGGGCATCGAGGAACGCCGACAGGAACGCCGACAGGAAGCAGAACATCAAGGCCAGCAATGCCTTGGAGCGCACGCCCAACAGCAGACGCGAGAACAGGAACAGCAGCAGGTCCTTCATGAAGTAGATCCCTGCCACCATGAACATCAGCAGCAGGATGACTGGGAAGTTGTGCAGCAGTTCGTCGTACAGCGCCTTGGGCGTGGTCATGCCCAACACCAGGGCCTCGATCAGCAGCAGCCCGCCGGGCATCAAGGGGTAGCACTTGAGGGCCATGGCCAGGGTGAAAATAAACTCCACGACCAATAGCCAGCCGGCAGCGACGGGCCCCACAGCCCATAGCACCACGGCATTGAGAATCAGGAAACTGATGATGCACGCCTTGTACCAGCGCGGGGAATGCCCCAGAAAGTTGTGCGCGAACGCTTGAGCCATTGAACCGGGCATTGGCTGCTCCTTTTAATTAGAAGCGCGCAAGTTGCCGTAAGAAATGGGGAATATCAAGCGTAGGAATGAATACCGGTTTCCCTGGCAATCCGGCTCAGGCCCAGTATCGCGTGACCACTGCACGGTAATGGCCATGAAGCGAGTAACCCCCCACCAGGATTTTTCCGTCGGCCTGCACGGCCAAGGCGGTCGCGGTGTCCAGGCTGTAGCCGAGCCGAGTACGGACCCAGCCGGCACCCTGGCCGAATTTCACGTCGAGGCTGGCGTCCGGCAGATGCCGGGCAAGTACGAAATCGGCCTCGATGCCGCCGATGGTGGCCCCGGCGCTCAGGAGCTTACCGTCCGGTTGGGCGAGGGCCGCGGTCCACTGGCTGCAGGAGTGGCCGATTTTCAGCAGGTGGCACTGGCCCTCGTTGTCATGACGGTCGGGTTTGCCGTCCGGGCGGACTTTCAGGGACAGGGCGTGCATCGGGTCGCGGCTGCTGCCGAACGCCTGCAAATCACCGTTCCTGTGCTGGACGATCTGGTTGATCATGGCGCTGTGGCCCTGGGCCTGGATTGACACGAACCCGTCCTCACCGAAGCCCTCATCGAGTTTGCCCCAGGGGTCATAGCGGGCCAGCAAGCCTTGCTGGGGCAAGTCAATGGAGCCACCTACGACAATGTTGCCGTCGGCCTGGAGCGCCAGGCAGCCCAGCCAGGTATTTTTCAGCAGGCGCCGGACCATCACGAACCCGCGACCGTTGAACGAGTCATCCAGTGTTCCGTCGGGCAAGAGCCGGATCAGAACGCCGACATGGTCGCAAAATTGGTAGTGATGGTTGGCGAGCAAGAGAATTCGGCCATCGTCTTGTACGCGTATGTCGCAGGCTTCAAGGCCGGGTATGCCAGGCGGTAGCCAGCAATCGCGCAGGCCTCGGGAAAGGTTGCCGCAGAGTCGGACGACCTGTCGGCCGCCATGACCGAAATGCGGGACGAGACGGCCCCGAGAATCGAACAGTGCCAGGGCGGGGAAGGTGTGGTCGCTGTTCTCATAGTGGAGCCCGGACAGCAGGATATGCCCATCGGGCAATTCAATGACCTTGGCTGCCGTTGCTTCGGAATCGTTTTCGAACGAGCCGATCACGCAACCGCACGTTCCGAAGTCCGGATCGATCGAACCGTCCAGGTTGAGCCGCGCAAGCCCGAATCGGCTGCCGTCGACCGTCTCGACCCGGGCGGCGAGCAGGATTCGTCCGCTGCGGTCGACGGTCAGCCCGGTGGTCAGGCTCGAGGAATGCTCGGCGAAACATACCCAGGCCTTGCCCTTATCGGCAAACCCCGGGTCGAGTTGCCCAGCGTGGGCCGCAGCCCGTGGGAGCGCAAACGCGAATTGATCGGGCATGCATGCCTCTCCTTGCGCGTCGACCGGCCCAGTGGGGCGACGACTGCATGAGGGCAACATTCAATCCCTGAATATGGAAACGCACAACTGTCATGCTATGCAGAATCAGGGACGATTCGTGCCATAACAATGGCTTTGCGATCCACTGCCAAGCCTGCAATCAATAGCAGGCGTTAGCGATGCGTTATTCAGGCATGGACCAGGATTGCAACTTGTAGCCTTCCTGGCTCAGTTCGGCGCGGGCCTGTTTCAACAAGTTGGCCAGTTGGGCCGGGTCGGTATAGGCGCTGCTAGGGATCTGAGTGCGGCCAATATGCGTATTGGTGCGGTCGATGACGGTCAGGCTGAGTTCACCGTTGCCGTCTTGTGGAGCCCAGGCCACGCATTGGAAAGGACGAAATGCGCGGTCGGCAATCAAAAGAGCTTCGTTGATACGGAGCGGGGCGTTCATGGCGTTATCTCTTAAATATGCCCAATCAAATGATGTGCCGTCGGTTGGGCGTACCGTGCGGCTGGTTACTTGTACTGATGTCCCCAACAGGGGGGCAGGTCACACATTCTTTAAATAAATTTCGATTTTCTTTCAGACCCGCCTCTCGGGCTTTTGTTTGAAAGCGTCATGAAAGAGTTCCAATAAACACCGTCTCATTAAGTGCCGCTTATAACCGCTTTGACGCGGTTCCAATAATCAATTGATACAAGAGGGTGTCAACTTCTTGCTACTGTTAGATGCAGGTCTGCCAAACGACTGTTTCTAATCATATTTCCTTATTTTGGCGCCAAGGATCAGTCATGATCGAAGCCAGTACGTCACGTCGTCTGCTCGTGGTAGATCCTTGCGACGATTGTTATCGCCTATTGCCGGGTCTGCGCACTGTCGGTTGGGATGTGGACAGTTGCTCCCTTGAACATGCCAACGACCGCTCCTGCGACGTCGGCCTCCTGCGGTTACAGCCCTTTCATCTGGAGCGCCCGGAGGCCGTCAAAGAGTTGATCAGCCGCAGCGGAACCGAATGGATCGCCGTGCTCAGCCAGGAGGTGCTTCGCCTGCAAAACGTAGGCGATTTCGTCTGTGAATGGTTTTTTGACTTTCACACGCTGCCTTTTGACGTGTCTCGGGTCCAGGTGACGCTGGGCCGGGCGTTCGGCATGGCGCGCCTGAGGGGGCAAGGCTCGATTCATATCGACCAGCCCGAACATGAATTGCTGGGCGACAGCAAGCCGATCCGCGAGCTGCGCAAACTGTTGAGCAAGCTAGCGCCTGCGGAATCGCCGGTATTGATTCGCGGCGAGAGCGGCACCGGCAAGGAACTGGTGGCGCGTACGCTGCATTACCAGTCGCACCGGCGCAACAAGCCGTTCATTGCGATCAACTGTGGCGCCATCCCGGAGCATCTGATCCAGTCCGAATTATTCGGCCATGAGAAGGGCGCCTTCACCGGGGCTCACCAGCGCAAGGTTGGGCGGATCGAGGCGGCCAACGGCGGCACCCTGTTCCTGGACGAAATAGGTGACCTGCCGTTGGAGTTGCAAGCCAACCTGCTGCGCTTCTTACAAGAAAAACACATCGAGCGGGTCGGAAGCAGCCAGCCGATTGCGGTCGATGTGCGAATACTGGCGGCCACCCACGTCGACCTGGAAGCAGCCATCGAGAACAAGCGTTTTCGGGAAGACTTGTACTACCGCTTGAACGTGCTGCAGGTGGTCATGGCCCCTTTGCGTGAGCGCCACGGCGACCTGGCGATGCTTGCCAGCCACTTCTCCCACTTCTATAGCCAGGAGACCGGTCGTCGGCCCCGCAGTTTCAGCGAGGATGCGCTGGTGGCGATGGGGATGCACGATTGGCCGGGCAATGTGCGGGAACTGGCCAACCGTGTCCGTCGCGGGTTGGTGTTGGCTGAAGGGCGACAGATCGAAGCCCGGGACCTTGGCCTGGCCAGCCACCAGGGCGTTGTCGCACCGATGGGTACCCTCGAAGACTACAAGACCCGTGCCGAGCGCCAGGCATTGAGCGACGTGCTCAACCGCCACAGCGACAACCTGAGCGTGGCGGCCAGGGTGCTGGGCGTGTCCCGGCCGACGTTCTATCGGCTGTTGCATAAACATCAGATTCGCTAGACCAGCCAATACAAAACTCAGCTGTGGGAGCGGGCTTGCTCGCGAAAGCGTGGGGTCAGGTTAATCAATACGACTGACATACCGCCTTCGCGAGCAAGCCCGCTCCCACAAATATTTGCAGCGTCCTAGAGACATGCATCGCATATCCCTTGATCCATCAGAAGTAATACGGAAACTTCAGGCTAAAGGTGAAATCCGGCGCATCATCAGTCAAGCCGATGGACAGGTTGGGCACGATGGTCAGGTTGTCGGTGGCGGCGACGGTCATGCCGATGTTGAAGTAACCGGCGTTGGCGTCGCTGGAAACCACCGATTCCCAATCCCCACCGTCCTGTTTGAGCTTGCTCTTTTTTTGGATCAGGTCGGAAACCGAGAACGACATGCTCATCTTCTCGTTCAAGGCGAAAGCAATCCCGCCGCCGATCTGGAAGCTGTCGCCGATCCGCACCTTGCCCGGGGTTTTTTGGTTGACCGTCGAACTGATGTCGTCGAACGATTCTTCCAGGTTATGGGTATAGGAAAGGGTGCCGAACAACACGGCCGGATCGAAGGTCTTGACCAGTGAGAGCCCGGGCGTGATCGACCAGACGCCGTTGCCGGTGGGCAGGTCCTCAGGCACGAACAGGTTGGTGTTGGCCTGGGATTGGCGCAGCTTGATGCCGAACGGGTCCTTGCCGGTTGGCGCCTTGACGCGCAGGGTGACCACCGCGTCCGGGGTGTTGACCGATTCGTCCATGAACTTGTAGGCGATGCCGAAGTTGACGTCACCGATGGTGGGGTCGCGGGTGACGGTTTCTTCGCTGGTGACGCCCGCAGCGCCGTTATTTGCACCACCGGACTGATACGTGGACTCGCGGTAGACCACCGGCACGTTGAGGTCGAACTGCCAGCGATTGTCAAAGTTATATCGCCCGGTGAGGTCCAGGGTCCAGGTATCGGCCTTGATCCGGTCAAGATTGATATTGCCCAGGAAAATCGAATCCAGGGCCAGGAAGCCGTTGAGAATCAGTTGTCGCGTGTCGTAGCGTGAGTAGGTCACGCCGGTCTCGAAGCTGAACTTGCCACCGCCGAAGAAACCGCTGGCCTCGTCATAGAGGTTGGAAACGCTCTGGGCCGGTTGCGAGTCATCGGCTAGGGACTGCCCATAGCCGCTGCCGCCGGTCGTTGCCGCGCCAGCACCCGCCACGGTCTGGCTGCCTTTCATGTCCGCCGGGGATTTGGCCAGGCGCTTGGGAGGCGGGCTGGCGGGCTGGTCCTCGACCTGGCGAACTCGCTGTTCGAGCACCGCCAGGGCTTTCTGCTGGACCTCGTATCGTTGCTTGAGCTCGAGGAGTTCCTGTTTCAGGGCCTCGATGTCGGCGTCCGGTGCTGCTTGCAGCACGGCCGCCGGGAACAACGTGGTTAGACACATCACAGCGCGCAACGATACGGATCGATACATGAAATATGTCGTCCTGGATTGCCCAATGATCGGAAATCAGCGTAGTTCAATAACCGAGGTTTCGGAGGCCTCTTAGTTGATTAAGGTTGCAGTCCAGCGCGCCGGCGCTGGGGCCGTTATTGTTCAGCACCACGTTGAGTTGGGTCATGTTGCTGACCAGGTTGCTGTTGCCCAGCAGGCGGGTGTTTTGCAGCAGGCCGCCCTGGGCGACTTGTTGGAGGGCGCTGCCCTGGTTGTGACTGGCCTGGATGGCCATTTGCACGCCGTTGCCCGTGGCGGTGACCGCGACGCTGCCGGCGGCGTTGCTGCCGGTGATGGTCTGGCCCTGGGTCAGCAATTGGCCTTGGGAGGGTGTCAGCGCCGGGGCCTGGCTGCTTTCCTTCACATTGATGGCCACATTGTTGTAGGCACTGTTGCCGTCTCCCGCCGCGCGTACGCTCTGGGTTACGCCTTGGCTCGAACCCAGGCCTGCACCGCCGGTGATGTTGCCGCTGCCCTGTTCCGGAACGCTGCCGTTGCCGGTCTGCTGGATGGTCGAGACGTAGAACTCGGGTTTGACGGTAGCCGCCTGGATCTGCATGGCGCTGGTGGCGCCGATCAAGTCGCCGCTGGCGTTGCGCCAGGTGCTGCTCATGACGATCCCGAAGCTGATGACGCGTCCGGGCATGACATAACGACCGCGCAGCTCGGCAAGCTCCTGGTCCTTGACTTCGATAGGTTTGAATCCGGCATGGGCATAGCCCGAGGCAGTCGCCGCCAGGCAGGCGAGCGACAGCCAGTATGAAGTTCTCATGTACTGCTCCCGGAGCGTCCTGCTCCTTTTTTGTACTTATTGTTGGCAGTGAGTCGGCGATTAAAAAAAGTCGCTCTGTATGAAGCCGAAATCCATCAGTTCCGCATCCCTGACCGGGTTGAACCCGTCCAGTTTGTTGCGTGCCGTCAGCGGTTGAGGCGGGCTGCGCAACGCATTGGTCTTGTCATAACCCGGGCCGACGATGGCAAAGACGATGCCATTCCAGCCTTTTACGAAATCATCATGGGTGTAGCGCTTGTGGCCCAGCACCGGGTCGCCGATGTAGACCCACTGCTTGTCGGCCCGCTGCAACACCACAAAATGTTTGTAGCCGCGTATCTCCATCAGGACCACGACCGGAATCGTCACCGCTTCGAGCTTCTCGGGCGGTATCCGGTAGCCCCGGGCGCGCATGCCGATGGTTTCCACGTAGCGCTTCATATCAAGCATGGAAAACCCTTGGGTGCGGACCAGGTGCTGATCGGCATTGACCAGCATGCCCTTGATGACGTGTTCTTCATCGACGTCCAGCCAATAGGCCTGGCGCAGCACCGTGGCCAGCGCGGCGGCGCCGCAACTGAAATCGGTTTTCTGCTCGACGATGTCGCTGAACTTGCGCTCACGTACGCTTTGCACCGGTTTGTAGACCAGCATGCCGCCTGGCAGGGCAGCGACGGGCATCTGCGCGGCTTCAGCTACGCAAGCCATGCAGAGCAGCAGGGAAAGGGCAGTCGCACGCATGATCGAAACGCCTGATGGACATCCGGGAAAAAAGCCCCTTTTGCAGGCAATGTCCGTTAGTCAACGGTTGAGGTGAATCCGTGGCGAGGGAGCTTGCTCCCGCTTGAGTGCGAAGCACTCATGAACAATGGGTCTGCTTCGCAGCCCAGCGGGAGCAAGCTCCCTCGCCACAAGATTCATCCAAGCCTTGAGTGAACAGCATTTACCCGTTTCCGGGGCTTCGTTTCAGCGCGCCTACATGCAAGCCTTGCAACCGGCAGCGATGGACAGCGAATTGCTCTGCTGGTTACCCACGCCTGCCGACACGTTGGCGCCGCCGTTACCGGAGAAGCCGTTCATGGAATTGCTCATGGTGGCGTTGTTGATCACAGGGTTTTTCCAACCGTCGCGGGTCAGCACCTGCTGAGTGTTGCTGCCGGCCAGTTCGAAAGTACCCACGGCGGAGAACTTGAACTTGTCGTCATCGTGACCACCACCGTAGCCGCCGCCTTTGTTGTCCCAGCCGCCATGGTTGTCGTCTTCGGCGGTACCGGTGCCTTTGGCCTTGAAGGTGCCGGAGGCGCTGTAGGTGCTGGTGAGCGTGTCGGTCTTGTAGGTCCGCACGCCTTTGTTGTCGACCTGAAGGCCGGTGGAGGACTGGTCAGCTGCGGCAGAGGCTTGTGCGACACGGCCCCCGGAGACGGCGATGGCCAGGTTGTTTTTCTGTTGGTTGAAGTTGCCGGCGGTCACGTTGATGCCGATGTTGCCGGAGCCGCTGTTGCCCGCATTGGTCAGCGAGGCGTTGTTTTGCGTCGAGTTGTTTTTAACGTAGTTGTTGTTATTGACTTGCGTAGCGCTGGAAGCCGCGACAGCCGAGCCGAAGATGAAGCTTTCGTCTGCGGTGGCCAGGGCGGCGGCGTTGTCCTGCTGGTTACCGTCGCCGCCTGCGACGTTGGCGCCCATGTTGCCATTGCTGCTATTGAGCGAGTCTTTTGCTTCTGCGGTGTTTTTGGTGGCCTGGTTGGTCACCACGTTGCCGTCGCTGTTCTGCTCATCCAGCACCGTGGCCCCAGCGCCGGCACTGATTGAAAGCAGTTGGTCCAGGGTCGGTCCTTGCTGATGGCCATTGTTGCCATGGCCGTGACCGTTGCCGTGACCGTTGTCATTTCCGCCAGCCTGTGCAGCCATTGCCATGACCGCGGCGAGGGCGAAAACCAATGGTTTGAGTGCCATTGTAGGTTTCATGGTGTTTCTCCTTGCGTGTCGTTGGTTAAGTGTCAGTACTTTCTTATGCTTGCGGTGCCCGGGTCAGTCAGCGACCCGGATGCTCAGGGTGTTAGCCATGCGGTTCCCCACCCCTGCACTCTGGTTCACCTGGATGACCCCTCGGCTGCCGGTGAAAGCCTGGTCGCTGGTAACGACCTGGCGGCTGCCAGTTGGGGCGCCAGTTGCGCCTGAGTTCGGTAACAGCGCCACGTTCTGTTGCGACAAGGCGCTGTCGTCAATGCTCTGCGGCTGGGCACTGATGCCCACCCGCATGACATTGGCCATTTGATTGTTGGCGCCGGCGGACTGGTTGACGCCCAAGACCCCGTTGCCATTGGAAAATGAATTGCCGCCGATGCGGGCCGTCGCGTTCATGGCCGGATTGGCCGGGGTGTCGAGGCGCTGCTGCACCTGGGTGGCGGCCTGGGCCTGGGTGCCAATGGCGATAGCCCGGGTGTTGGTCTGCTGGGTCTGGTCGCCAGCCGCCTGGTTGACGTTGAAGTTACCGGTGTATTGGCCGCCGGAATTCTGCACATTGGCGTTATTGACCACCGCCACACCTGGATCGGCGAAGGCAACGGCGGGGCCGAGCAGGGCGAGTAGCAACAGGGTTGGCTGCATGTCACTGCCCTCCGGCGAGCCGACCCAATGGGGCCAGCCCTGAACTCAACGAGCGGTTGATGGTGCCGGAAATCGCGCCACCGCTGCCGCCGCCATGCCCGGCGCCCATGCCGGGCATGCCGTTGGGGTTGGTGACGACGTTCAGGCCCTGGACGCTGGTGTTCGGGGTGACGGTGTTGCGGATCGACGAGCCGCTGGCAACGCTGGCGAATTCGCCGTCGCTCAGTTCGGTGCTGGTGGTCGCCTGATGGATTCGTTCGGAAGGGTTGGCATTGACGGTAGTCGGGTAGGGGTCTTTGCCGCCGTTGCGACCGATGGGAATGGGTTGCACATCACGGTTGAGCACAATGACGCCATTGCCTTCGGCGTGTACCGGCAGGCTGAGCACCCCACTGGCGGCGCAGCCAACCATCAGCAAACAGGACACACTTTTCTGGAAAGTCCCCACGGCATCGATTCCTTCTTCTGCGGGCTGGGCTTTGGTCCAGCGTTGCGAATCGGGAGAGAGCAGATGTCGTGCCGGTTTTTAGAAAGCCTTTGGAATCAGCGGCTTGTAATTCATGGACAGGCTGTAGGGCAAAATCTGTTTCATTGTTGAAACAGGGCATTGAGTCGCCGGTCGCCTGCAAGCCATCCCCGCGCTCTGGATCCAGGCTTTTAAGCACCTGTATCAGGAACGTGACAATCTTGATGGCATTTTGGCGAAGGGGCTTTGGATCCGGGTTTCACTCGGCAGCGTTGTTTCAGCGATGAAACAGCTGACACGGGGACAGTCAGGTTTCGAGCAGCCGGGCCACGGCCGCGAACACCTGGGCCTGCCGACGACCCCAATCCCCTCCGACCACTTGAAATGGCTGCCGGTGATGAACCAGCCAACCCTCGATGGCCTGAAAAAACTTCAGCCGTTGCTCAAGTTCGGGCTGGCAGCGCAGGCCGTCACCGGTCCATTCGACCTGTTCGGGGCTCAGCAGCAAGTGCAGGTCATAATGGCGCGCCAGCAAGGCCGGTTCGAGCCAGCTCGGGCAATCTCCGAACAAGGTCTGGCTCCAGAGGATATTACTCAGCAGGTGCGTATCGAGGATCAGCAACGACGGCCGAGCAGCGCGAGCGGCGTCCTCCCAGGCCAGTTGGCCGCTGGCGATTTCGGTGATGTCGCCCAGGCAGGTATCGCGCGGGTTGCGCTCCATGAAGTCACGAACGTATTCATCGACCCGCAAGCCGCCGAAGTGCTCCTGCAATTGCGCCGCGAGCCAGCTCTTGCCGCTGGACTCCGGGCCGGTCAGCACCACTACCTTCATGTGCGCAGCGCCGGGTCGGCGCGCCATTCCCGCCAGCCTTGCACCGCCAGCAAGGTAAACAGGGCGTACAGCGCGGCGGTCAGATACAAGCCCTTGTAGACGAACAGGCCGACAAAGATCAGGTCCAGGGCGATCCACAGCGGCCAGCATTGCACGCGCTTCTGTGCCATCCACCACTGGGCCACGAGGCTGAAACCGGTCAGGGCCGCGTCGAGCCAGGGCTGCGCGGCATCGGTCCAGTGCGCCATGGCGGCGCCCAGCAGCAGGCTGCCTGCAGCCCCGACGGCCAGGCCAAGCAACACCGACGGCCCGCCCAGGCGTGAAACCTGTCGTCCCTGATGATCGTGCCCTGCGCGTGTCCATTGCCACCAGCCGTAGAGTTGCAACACGGCATAGATCACCTGCAACAGCATGTCCGAGTACAGCTTCACTTCGAAGAAAATCCAGCTGTACAGCAGCACCATGACCAGGCCGATCGGCCAGCACCAGGGGTTCTGCTTGACGGTCAGCCAGACAGCGATCACGCCGAGGGCTGCGGCAAACAGTTCAAGCCCGGACATGGCGGTTCCTTGGGGAAGTCGGAGAGGGCGGGGATTGTAAACGTTATGGCGTGGGCAGCTCCAACCTCAATGCTGAATGTGCCCCGTGGCGAGGGAGCTTGCTCCCGCTGGGCTGCGTAGCGGCCCCTTTTTTGTGAGCGCTTCGCACTCAAGCGGGATCAAGCTCCCTCGCCACAATGAATCACAACAGTCTTAAGTGAACATTGGCCCGTCAGACCCGGAACTGCTTGAGCAACCCGTTCAGCTCTTCGCTCAGTGCCTTGAGGCGTGTGCTCGCCAGGCTGGACTGTTCGGCCGCGATGGCGGTGCTGTGGGACAGGCCCGCCGCTTGGGTGACGTTCTGGTTGATGTCTTCCACCACGTGAGCCTGTTGCAAGGTGGCGCTGGCGATGGATGCGTTCAGGCTGTTGAGGTTGCGCAGGGCCTGGCCGATTGCATTGAGGCTGGCACCTGCCAGACCGGCCTGTTCGATGGTCAGTTGCGAGGCCCGGCTGCTGTCGCTGATGACTTTCACCGCGGCTTCCGAATGATTCTGCAAGCGTTCGATCATCGCCTGGATTTCGGCGGTGGACTTTTGCGTGCGCTGGGCCAGCAGGCGCACCTCATCGGCCACCACGGCGAAGCCCCGGCCTTGTTCCCCGGCGCGGGCGGCTTCGATCGCGGCGTTGAGGGCCAGCAGGTTGGTTTGCTCGGCAATGGAGCGAATCACTTCCAGCACGCTGCCAATCTGCGTGCTTTCGCTCGCCAGGGTGCGGATCACTTCCACCGCCTGATCGATGGTCTGGGACAGTCGGTCGATCTGCTGCAAGCTGCCGTCGATGTTGACCTGGCCTTGCTGGGCCTGGGACTCGGCGTCGCGCATCTCGCTGGCGGCGTGCTCGGCGTTCTTGGCCACATCCTGCACGCCATAAGTCACCTCGTTGATTGCGGTGGCCACCAATTCCATCTGTTGCGATTGTTGCTGGCTGCGTTCCTGGGCCTGGGCGGCATCGTTGCCCAGCTCGCTGGAAGACTGCCCCAAGGCGCTGGCCGAGGCCTGCAACTGGCTCACCACTTGCCGCAGCTTGGCGGTAAAGGCGTTGAAATGCCGGGCCAGCTGGGTGACTTCGTCCTGGCCATGGGTGTCGAGGGTACGGGTCAGGTCGCTTTCGCCGCTGGCGATGTTGGCCATGGCGTTGACCGTTTCCTGCAAGGGGCGAACGATGCTGCGCACGATCAGTGTCAGCAGCAGGGCCATGAGCAGGGTAATCACCAGCCCGATCAACGAGGCCTTGACCACTTGGGACTGGAATTCGGCTTGAACGTCATCCACATAAACGCCCGAGCCGATGACCCAGCCCCACGGTTCGAACAATTGCACGTAGGAAGTCTTGCCCACCGGTGCCTCGGCGCCTGGTTTCGGCCAGAGGTAGTTCACCATGCCGGCGCCCTTGGACTTGGCGATGGTGACCATCTCGTTGAACAGCGCAAAGCCGTTCGGGTCGCGGATCGCCGAGAGGTTCTGGCCTTCGAGTTTCGGGTTGGTCGGGTGCATGACCATGACCGGCGTGAGGTCGTTGATCCAGAAATAATCAGTCTGGTTATAGCGCAGGCCCCGCACGGCATTGAGCGCCTGTTTCTGCGCGGCATCGCGGGTCAGGGTGCCCGCCGTTTCCAAACCGTAGTAATAGCTCAGCACGCCACTGGCGGTCTGCACCACATGCTGGGTTTTCTGCACCTTGGCTTGGTAAAGATCGCTATGGATCTGTTTCAGCATCAGTGCACCCAGCGTCACCAACATCACGATGGCGACGACCAGGATGAGCCACAAGCGTCGGCTGATCGACACACTGCGCAAGCTATTCATACGCTGTCACTCCGGTTTCTTATTCTTGTCATAACGACGGCGGCACTTTAGCGCCCGCCGGGTACGCGTGATTGACCTGGGTCATAACGCGGCAGCGTTATCAGGGCTTGTCTGTTAGGATTTCGGCCCCGCAGCGTAAAACCTGAGCCGATCCGGATGTTTCATTGGTTTTTTTTCGATGATCGCCGTTATCGTGCACGCCTGCGGGCACCTGCATGACACTTGAATATTGATGAGACCCGCACCAGCAGGGTCTTTTTTGGGGGATGAATGGATTTGTGGACTGCCTTTTCGGCACTGATTCTTGGCGTAGTGGAAGGCTTGACGGAGTTCCTGCCGATTTCCAGCACGGGGCACCAGATTGTTGTCGCTGACTTGCTCGAATTTGGCGGCGAGCGTTCGATGGCGTTCAACATCATCATCCAGCTCGGCGCGATCCTCGCGGTGGTCTGGGAGTTTCGACGCAAGATCTTCGGCGTGGTGCTGGGCTTGCCAACCCAGCCCAGCGCTCGTCGGTTCACCGCCAACCTGCTGATCGCCTTCCTGCCCGCCGTGGTATTGGGCGTGCTGCTCGCCGACTGGATTCATCACTACCTGTTCAACCCGATCACCGTGGCTGCAGCGCTGGTGATAGGCGGTTTTGTAATGCTCTGGGCCGAGAAGCGTCAGCACCAAGTGCACGCCGAAACCGTCGACCAGATCACCTGGAAGGACGCCTTGAAGGTCGGCCTGGCCCAATGCATTGCGATGATCCCCGGCACTTCCCGTTCGGGCGCGACCATCATCGGCGGGCTGTTGTTCGGCTTGTCGCGCAAGACCGCGACCGAGTTCTCGTTCTTCCTGGCGATGCCGACCATGGTCGGTGCGGCCGTCTATTCGGGCTATAAATACCGCGAACTGTTCGTCCCGGCGGACTTCCCGGTGTTCGCCATCGGCTTCGTCACCGCGTTCATTTTCGCCATGATTGCGGTCAAGGCCCTGCTGCGCTTCATCGCCAGCCACAGCTATGCCGTATTTGCCTGGTATCGAATCGCCTTTGGCCTGCTGATCCTGGCCACGTGGCAGTTCGGTTGGGTGGACTGGACCGCCGCCAAGCCATGAGTGATCCGGCCATCCGCAAGCCCGTTGTGCGCAATGCCAGCGGTGCGGTGCAGAACCTGCGGGTCAAGCTGACGGTGTTTGCGCTGTTGTGTGCGTTGCCGCTGTTCGGCTCCTTGGTTCTCGGGCTCAAGGAGGCGTCCTGGGTGCCACTGGTGGCCTATGGCAGCGTCAGCGTGGTGGCGTTCGTGTTGTATTGGAATGACAAACGCAAGGCCCGCGCCGACGCCTGGCGCACCCCGGAGAACGTGCTGCACGCCGTGGAGCTGGCGGGCGGTTGGCCTGGCGCCTTGCTGGCCCAGCAGGTGTTTCGTCACAAGACCCGCAAGGTGTCGTTTCAAATGGTGTTCTGGTTCATCGTCCTGCTGCACCAGGTGTTCTGGATTGACCAGCTGTTCCTCGGCGGCCATCTGCTGGCGTTGTTCTGAACCTCACTGGAGCAGCAGGCCAACCTGCGTGCGCTTGGGCAATTTGCTGACCACCAATTGGTGGGAGCGTTGCAGCAAGCCACGCAGTTCTTCGGCGCCCAACGGGTAGGGGACTTGCATGATTACCCACTGGGCCCGTGCCAGGTACGGTGCCGGATGGATGCCCGGCCGGTCGCAGTGTCCAAGAAACAGATCCTTGTCGACCTTGAACGCCAACGAGTCGCCCCGCAACCCCTGAAGGGCAAACATCTTGTTCCCCGCGATGGAGAACACCCTGACGCCGCCCCATTTGTAGTCTTCCCTGGCGCCCGGCAAGCCCAGGCAGAATCGTGCGACATCCTCTTCGCTCAAGCTCATATCAATCTTTCTCCGCATTTTTCGAAAGCTTCCACCAGATGGTCGATCCACGCACGCACCGCCGGCAGCATGCCGCGTCGGTGGGGATAGACCGCCTGGAGCCAGCCGTCTGGCAACGACCACCCGGGCAATAGCTCAACCAGTGTGCCGTCGCGCAGTTCCTCCTCGCAATACATGCTCGGCAACAAGGTAAACCCCAGGCCTGCGAGCGCGCAGGCGCGGCGCACGATGAAATCATCGATGCCCAGGCGCGCTTCCAGGGCCAAATCGACGCTGGCGCCATCGGCATTGCGCAAACGCATGTGCACCAGGCGATCAGCATCCAAGGCGCCGAGCACCGGCAAGTGCTTGAGGTCCTGCGGAACGTCTATCCGTCGCCCTTGGACGAACGCCGGGCTGGCGACCAGGATCAGCCGCGCCTGGCGCAAGCGCCGAGTCATTAGCAGCGGGTCTTCGTCGCCGAGGTCACGGACCCGCAGTGCCACATCGATGCCTTCGCTTATCAGGTCAACGCGGCGGTTCACCAAGGTCATTTCCAGCTGGACTTGGGGAAACTTCGCCATGAACGACGCGATTACGTGCGGCAGGATCTGGTGAGCCAAGCCTACCGGGCTCGAAACGCGCAGTCGCCCGCGCGGCTCGCTGGACATGCTCGCGACCGCTTCATCGGCCATTTCGGCCTCCAGCAGCATGGCCTGGCAATGGCGCAGATAGCGTTCGCCCACTGCTGTCAGTTTCAGCTGGCGGGTGGTGCGTTGCAGCAGGCGGGCGCCGAGCCGCTCCTCCAGCTCGGCGATACGCCGGGACAGCCGCGACTTGGGGACGCCCAATACACGTCCGGCCGCCGCAAAGCCGCCGGCTTCGACGACTTTGGCGAAGTAGTACAGATCGTTGAGGTCTTGCATGTTGCGCTCGATTGTCCTGTCAGTGGGACGAACTATCGCATTTATGCTGCCTTATCGGCTATTGGTTTGATCGATAGGATGATTGCCAATTGATCGCCTGGTCGCGATCCTCACTGGAGAGCACTCTCATGAAACTGTTGCATATCGATTCGAGCATCCTTGGCGACAATTCCGCTTCCCGCCAATTGAGCCGTGAACTGGTCCAGGCCTGGCAGGCCGCCGAGCCTGGCATCGTGGTGACCTACCGTGACCTGGCCGCCGATGCCATCAGCCATTTTTCTGCCCAGACGTTGATTGCCGCAGGCACCAGCGCTGAATTGCGGGATGCCGCCCTGCAACACGAGGCTGAGCTTAGCGCTACCACGATGGCCGAATTCCAGGCCGCCGACGCAGTGGTCATCGCGGCGCCGATGTACAACTTCAGTATTCCGACCCAGCTCAAGGCGTGGATCGACCGCATCGCCGTCGCAGGGCAGACGTTCCGCTACACCGAAGCTGGCTTCGAAGGCCTGTGCGTCGGCAAAAAACTGGTCATCGTCTCCACCGCAGGCGGCTTGCATGCCGGCCAGCCGAGCAGCGTGGGCCATGAGGAATACCTCAAAGTGATGTTCGGTTTCCTCGGCATCACCGACATCGAGTTCGTCCGTGCTGAAGGGCTGGCCAAGGGAGACGACATGCGTGCCAAGGGCCTGAACGAAGCCAAGGCTCAAATCAGCGAACAGTTCGCCGCCGCGTAAGGCTTGTGTAAAAACACCCGCCCCTTCGGGCAGCCTTGGTAAAACCCTGTATTCTGGTCAACATTGGATGGCCAGGGGGCAGGGTTTTCTTGCGTCTGGCGTTGAGCTTCTGGCGCAGGTTATGCAAGCCAAGGCTATGCGCTACCAGGCATGCTGTGTGGTGGCGAAGGGTGGAAAAAAACGATGATACGTCTTGGTGCAGCGGTACTGCTTTGCCTGCTGGGCAGCCCGGGGTCGGTGCAGGCCGCGCCGGCCCCGCATCCTCATTGGAGCGCCGGTTTTCACGAACTCAGCTTTCTTGATCCATTGGATCAGCAGCCGATGCACGCCATTGCCTTTTATCCGTCCACCGCCAGGGAACAGTCCAGCCAGTTGGGTGGCTACCAGATCGACGCCGCGCCCGAGGCCCAGATCGCCATCGGCCGATTCCCGCTGCTCATGTTGTCCCATGGCAACACCGGCACGCCGCTGGCCCTGCATGACCTCGCCACTTCGCTGGCACGCAAGGGGTTCGTGGTGGTGGCGGTGATTCATCCCGGCGACAATGCCATGGACCATAGCCGGCTCGGTACGCTCAGCAACCTGTATGGGCGGCCGATCCAGATTTCCGAAGCCATTACCGCAACGCTCAATGACCCGATGCTCTCGCCTTTCGTCAACGCTGGGCAAGTTGGCGTGATCGGTTATTCAGCAGGCGGCGAGACGGCGTTGATCCTCTCTGGCGCCACCCCCGATCTCAACCGCTTGCGTCGCTACTGCCAGGAGCGCCCGGATGACCGTGACGCTTGCAGCACCCAGGGCGAAGTGATCGCAGACCGGGACGACTTGCAACCAGTGGCCGATCCCAGGGTTCGGGCGTTGTTGCTCATGGCTCCGTTGAGCCTCAAGTTTGGTCGTCATACCCTGGCTGACGTCCATGTGCCGGTGCTGCTTTACAGCGGCGATGGCGACAAGCTGGTGGCTTTCGACAAGAACGCCGCCGCGCTGGCCCGCAAGCTGCCCATCGCGCCGGACTTCAAGACATTGGCCGGGGCAGGGCACTTTGTGTTCCTGGCACCCTGCACCGAAGAGCAGATCGCGGCAATGCCGGCGCTGTGCACTGACGCCGATGGCGTTGACCGCAAGGACATCCATCGCACGATGATTACCGAGGCCAGCCGCTTCTTTGGCCAGGCGCTGGGCAAACCGAGCCGGGCGGGGTTGCGAACCGCTGATCAATAATCGGCTTTTTCGGCTCGGCGTCGCAGCAACAAAGTCAGGCCCAGCCCGGTGACAGAGAGCAGTGCCGCGCAGAAGAAAATCGACGAATAGCCCAGGTTCAACGCCACTGCGCCCATCAAGGGTCCGGCAATCGCCAGGGCCAAGTCAAAAAATACCGCGTAGGCGCTCAAGCCTGCGCCGCGGCTGGTGTTCGGCACCTGCTTGATGGCCTCGACACCCAGCGCCGGGTACACCAACGACAGCCCAAAGCCCGCCAGCCCCGCGCCAACCAGCGCGAAGGCGGTGGAGGGTGCCACCCAGAGCAAGGCCAGGCCCAGGGTTTCGATGCTCATGCAGGCGATGGCCGAGTTGAACCCTCCGAAGCGGGCGATGCTGGAAATGAACAATAACCGCGCGAGGATGAAGCAGACGCCGAAGACCGTCAGGCACCAGGCCGCGCCGGTCCAGCCGCGGCTGACATAAAACAGGGTGATGAAAGTGGTGAGCGTGCCGTAGCCGATCGAGGCCAGGCTCAAGCTCGCCCCATAGGGCGCAATACGCCCGAATACCGCCCAGAAAGGCAGGCGCTCGCCACGAAGCACCGGCACCGAGGGTTTGTTGCGAATCATCAACAGCGCGCCCCCGGCCAGCAACGACAAGACGATGCCCAGGCTGGCGAAGCCCAGCTCACCGACCATCACTACCCCCAGCGGAGCGCCGATGGCTATGGCGCCGTACGAGGCAATGCCATTCCACGAAATCGAACGTGCCGTGTGCTCCACACCGACCTGGCCCATGCACCAACTGATGGTGCCCACGCCAATCAGGCCCTGGGCCACGCCGAGCAACAAGCGGCCGGCAATCAGGATAAGCAGGCTGGGCAGCGGGAAGCTTTGCAGCATGGTCGAGAGCAACGTCAGCACGCCGCTGAGCACAATCCCCGACAGCCCGTAGACGATGGCCCGCTTGGTGCCGACGCTGTCCGACAGCCGCCCGGCCATGGGGCGGCTGAGCAGGGTCGCCAGGTACTGTGAACCGATAGTCAACCCGGCCACCACCGCGCTGAAGCCCAGCTGTTCGTGGACATAACCGGGTAGTACGGCAATCGGCAGCCCGATGCAGAGAAACGCGATGAAGGTATAGAAAACAATGGAGACGATCTGCAGGGTGATCGACAGGGAGCTGGAGGCAGGTGAGGGCGTGGGCATAGGGCTCGTTCGCGGGCAGCGGTAAGAGAGCCTCATCATGGCGCGAGGTGAGGATAAAAGAAAGCAGGCTAACTAAATGTGCTGGCACGGGATGCGGCCCGGGCTTGGCGAATAGTCCCTTGGTTTGAACACCCGGCTTTTCTGGCGGGCAGTCGCTGCTTGTGCTCTGTAAAAGGACGACCTGTCAACTCTGACAGTATCCAAGATATGAAAGAGGGCGTTCAATCAGTCGCAGGCCCTATTGGTCGATGTGAAACGCTTCGAGATGTCCATGGGCATTGTGTGCCGAGCTTTACGGCGGTAGCTCCAATCACGACGGTCTGAATATCAGGAGAATCGGATATGGCAAGCGTGGACAAGAAAACCAGTGCGGCGCAGGCGCGTATTGACTACCTCGGGCAGCGACGTGAACAGCATTCAGGGCCCAAGGCTTTGGATCCTCCTGAGCTCCTGGCCAGGGTGGTTGATAGCACAGACGGTACGCTCCATGGCGAAGATCTGGATAGGGATCTGCAAGTCAAATTCTTGGGTTTCTCTGACTTGCCGCCACTTCCGAATGATGAGTCGATCATGTATTTGCAGTTCGCTTCGGGTGCGACGCCTGATGAAGATGACTATGAAGACGTTGCTGAAAGAAGCTTTCCTTATCCGGTCGACCCGCAAACCGCTTTTCCGTTTGAACTGACCCTTGAGCGCAAGCACTTTGCCATCGATGGCGTTTATACATTCAGAGCGTATTTAGATAGTTACAACCACCAGAAAGACAAGTCACTACCTACCACTCGTATTTTCGATAGCACGCCCCCCTATAACCATAAGGAGCCCAAACCGTTAACCATTGCGTCTCCCATCACCGATGCTGTTTTGGCGGCTAATCCTCTTGGGGTTCCGGCGATCCTTGACGAATATGACGACCGCGCGGCAAGCGATGAATATTTTCTGTGGTACGGAAAACTCCCGTTGCCGGACTCCTTGCCCGGTACCCCGCCTACGGTCACAGATTTTGTACCGAATGACCTGACATTACGGATACCTGTCAACATCATTCGGGAGGTGGGGGATGGTGGCTGCTATGCGGTGTATGCACTGCGCGACAAAGCGCAGAATCGCACTCCGCTGTCTGACGTAACCGACTTGGGCGTGGCCTTGGGCACTTGGCCGCCCCCTGATCTTCAAAGAATCGAAGTGCCGCAAGCGACATTCAAGGGGTTCCTCGATTTTCAAGATGCTCTGGATGGCGTGGATGCGGTCGTCAAAACCTATACGGGGCGAAAGGGGACCGATTTCATTGAGGTGACCTGGGGAACGACAGTGCTTCCTTTGGAAACCATGGGTTTGGCCCCAACCAAGAGCATCCGCATCGACCCCGACGTGCTGCGTAGCGAATACGGCGCTGCGACCGGGCCGATTAGTATTCAAGTAAGTTATCGCGTATTTCGAGGCACGGTGCCTTATGGCTCGGACATCGAAACAGGGATTACGGTCGTGACCAATTTTTGGCTACCGGGGCCCACGCCCACCGATCCTTGGCCTGATCCGATCAATGGTGACATCCCATTGGGTGACGTCTTTGGCGAGAATTCAACAACGCCTAACGTTTTGACCCAAGCGCACAATAATAAAGATGCCAACTTTGTATTTGAGTTGTACCCGAATGTGAAGGCGGACGAAATCGTAAAGATTTACTGGAACGGCGAGCATGTCGTCGAAGCCGATTATACGGTCTTGCCCACTGATAAAGAGGGCTATGAAAAAACGCAAATCATTCCGTGGTCCTACATCGACAGGGGCGGCAATGGCGACGAAGTGCCGGTGTGGTACTGGATCAATTCCCCCAACTCTCCCAACCGCCAACGTTCGGACGACAGGTTGGTCGAGGTGAACGCGGTCATTTTCAAGCCCGCTGCGCCGACCTTTCCCGATAAACAGGGCCAGTTCTTGAATTGCGATTCGCTCTATGGTCCCGACTACGCCATTCGTGTGCAAGTGCCTGATCTATCGGGCCCGCCTTACAACTTGGGCATCGGGGATGAGGTGACCCTGCACTGGGTCGCGCTGGCGGGTACCGCTGGAGATAATCCGATCGATGGGGCCGAGAAGGATGAAACGGTCACCCTGGATGACACAACCTGGCCGGTGACAGGCTTCATCTGGCTGGTACAACCTTACGCAACGCACCTTCTGCCCACGTATGACCCACTTGGTCCGGGGGGAAGTGAGGGGCGAGGGCGAATCACCTACTCCTATGTTGTAGATGGTGGAGAGACGATTACTTCCGAGGAGAGCGAGGCGCGAGTGACCATGTTCCTAGGTAACGGCTCGTGCCCAGTCACCTGATTATCATCACGTATCCGGCGGTGAAGGTGCGACCCCTTTGCCGCTGGAGTTAGGTCTGTTTACTTTTGCGTGACCAAAGAAGGAGTTGTCGGTAAAGAATCAGAAAAGTCCTACATATGCCCACAGGGCTAATCTATAGACTCGCCGGCCGTATTAAGTGTCGCCCGGCGAGTTGCTAGCCTGGATATGACACTTGGAATTAACTTTCCTTCTCCAGGGAATCGAGCATGATGTTTTCCAATTGCACGTTTGCATTAAACCCCATATCGCGGTGTCTTGCGCTGGCCTCCGTTGCCCCGTTTATCATGGTCTGTCAATTCACTCAGGCCCGTACATTGACGGACGAAGACCTGACCATTGGCGCTGGGGGCCGTCCCGACAATTATCAGCTGTTTGGTAACTCCACCCTGACCGCCAATGGTGCCTCCACCAAGGATATTCAGGTGGCTATCGGTGGCACGGTCAATCTAAATGGCACGACAGTCACAGCTGGATCCAGTAACGGCGTGGAGTTGGTCGATAGTACTGCAAACATTGCCGCCAACAGCACCGTGACCAGCAACGGTATAGCGCTGGCCTTGACGGGCAATGTGTTGGGGGCCAAAGCCACGGTCACGGACAGCTCGCTCATCGGCGGCGCCCGCGGCGCCTCCCTCAGTGCTGCAAGTGAGCTGACGCTGAGCAACGCCACGGTGACTGCAACGGGTGCCACGGGCACGGGTATCGTCAGTTTCGGTGGCACGGTCCAGGCCAGCAACAACACCCGAATCACGGGCGGTCAGAACGGTGTTGTCTTGCGTAATGACATCTCTTCGGTAAAGGAAAACCAGCTAACGCTGGATGCCAGCCATGTCGAAGGCCTGAATGGTGCGGCCATCATCGTGAGCAGTGTTGCCGGACTCCCTGATCGCGAAGCGGTGATCGACGTGAGCAATGGCTCGACCCTCAAGGGCAGCGATGGTGTGATGCTGCAAGTTACGAACGGTGGCATGGCGGGGCTGAATGTCGATAACAGCGTTCTGCTCGGTGATGTGGTGGCCGAAGCGGGCAGCGTCGCGAAGGTGGCCTTGAGCAACTTCGCCACCTTGACCGGGCGCCTGGAGAACGTCGATACCCTGGCGGTCAATAGCTTGGGCAAATGGGTCATGGTCGAAGACAGTCAGCTAAAGAATCTGTCGATGGCAGGGGGGGAGGTTCAGTTTGGTCAGCCTGGCAGTTTCTATACCTTGTCGGTGGAGAATCTCAGCGGTAACGGCAATTTCATCATGCATGCGGACTTTTCCAACGGGCAAGCCGATTTTCTGAATATCACGGGGACAGCAACCGGTACTCATACGCTTGACGTGGCCAGTACCGGTGCGGACCCGACGCTGACCAACCAGCGCATCCATGTCGTCCACGCGGCCAGCGGCGATGCTGCGTTCTCGTTGATCAATGGCCGGGTAGACTTGGGTACTTATTCTTATGATTTGCTCAAGGATGGCGCCAATGACTGGTATCTCGATGGTGCGAGCAAAACCATCAGTCCTGGTACGGCGTCGGTGCTGGCGCTGTTCGATGCCTCGCGTACGGTCTGGTATGGCGAACTGAGCACGTTGCGTTCGCGCATGGGCGAAGTGCGGATGAACCAGGGGCAGTCTGGCGGCTGGATGCGGGCGTATGGCAACCGCTTCGATGTTTCTGCCGACTCCGGAATGGCCTATAGGCAGACCCAGCAGGGATTGGCTTTTGGTGTGGATACCCCCGTGCCGTCAGTTGGGGATGGACAGTGGGTGTTTGGCCTGATGGGTGGTTATAGCCGGTCCGACCTGGACCTGATTCATGGGACCTCGGGCACGGTCAACAGCTTTTATGTCGGTTCTTATGCCACTTGGCTGGACGCCGAGAGCGGTTACTACTTCGACGGCGTGCTCAAGTTTAACCGCTTCCAAAATGAGTCCAAGGTCAGTCTCAGTGACGGGGCACAGGCCAAGGGGCGGTACAACACCCATGGATTGGGCACCACGCTGGAGTTTGGTCGGCATATCAAGTTGGACGAAGGCTATTTCATCGAGCCTTTTGGGCAAGTCTCGGTGCTGGCGGTTCAGGGCAAACGTTACCAATTGGATAATGGCATGGCTGCCGATGGCAACCGGAGTTATTCCCTGCTGGGCAAAGTGGGTGCAAGTGCCGGTCGGGATATCGACCTGGGTAATGGGCAGATGCTTCAGCCTTACCTCAAGGCAGCGCTGGTCAACGAGTTCGCCAAAGACAATCAGGTCAAGGTCAATAGCACAAGCTTCAACAATGACCTTTCCGGTTCTCGCCTGGAGTTGGGAGGTGGCGTTGCCATGAACGTCGCGGATAAAGTGCAAGTGCACGCCGACGTCGATTACAGCCAAGGCAAAAAGATTGATCAGCCATGGGGAGTAAACTTCGGCGTGGAATACAAGTTCTGATCAGCTTTGTTTAAAAGGTCAGCTCCGTGGATTGTTTTCACGAGACGGCATGAGGGTTAGTCAAACGAGCAAGGACCGTAACGGTCCTTGTTTCATTTTTCATGAACTCTTTTTTGGAGTCTGTCAACTGAGCAGTTCTGTTAGTACTCAACGGTTTGGTTTTGGAATCTAATGGGGCCTCTGCGGACAGTAGTGGCTTTGGAGGCGTGGTTACTCATGTGTTGATGGGAGGTTCCATGATGTCAAATTCGAAAAATTCCAGTACGTTCGGCAAAAACCAGGTTCCAATTTACCCTCCGCCCGAGGTCGTGGCGTTGCCTGATATCGAGGGTGGCGAAACCAATTTGCTGCATAAGAACGCCCTGGAAGTGCCCTTGCCCGTCACTATTCCCAAGTGGTTGAATTCCAATCCCAAGCCCCATGAGCCGGAGTGGGTCACGCTGTATTGGGGAGACGATGATCTGGAAACAAAGACCTGGACCGCCGAGGTGCCCGACGCGGATCGGGTATTTTATGTTCCGGTCCATTTCCTCATCCATGGTGAACATTCACTTCATTATTTTCTACACCTGTACAACATGGCCGAGGCTGACTCTTTTGATCTTACCCTGACCATCGATACCCTCAAGCCGCTGCTCAACCAGACCGACGACCTTGCGCAGTTTCCTGAAGCGATCCTGACAGGTGGGGTAACGGCCCAATATCTAGAGCAGAACAACGATCAAGTGAAGGTCGGTATCCCCCGTTATGATGAGCAGCGGGGTGGCCCCAAGGTCGGCGATATCATTACCTTGTATTTGAACGAAAAAAACGGAACCGGAGAGCCAGATCAGCTAAAGGTCGGTGAATTGACTGTTCCGCACCCGGTACCCAACGCTCTTGAGGGCGTGTATGAGGGGAAGGCGTTTCGCGACTTTGGCGATCGTGTGGGGTATGCGCGATATCGTGTCGAAGACCGGGCGGGGAACATCAGTGAGTTGTCGGGGCGGGTTGAGCTGGATGTGAAGGCTGCACCGACACCGCGTGATCTGTCCTATCCATGGGTGAGGGAAGCCTCTGGTAACCCGCAGGCCAGTCGGCTCGATCCAAACCTTGCGGCTGTCGTCAATAATGGCGTCATTGTTGCCATCCCTCAAAACGCGATCATCTCGGATACGGAGACCGCCGCCGTACTGTTTGGTGAAGAGGGTAGTTTCGGATTCTATCGCGCTGACACACCCATCGTCACAGGAGGGCGGGAGTACCGCATTCCCAAGGAGTATGTCGCCCGCAACCTGCGAAAAAACATACCGATAATCTTCGAGGTGACCGGTCCCAATATTCCCACACCGCTTGAGTCTCAGACGCACAGCCTGACGATCTCCAGCCTGAGCGGCGGGTTGCCGGTCCTTCAGTCCACCAGTTTTAATGCGACGATGTTGAGCTTGGCCAGCATTCCCGAGGGCGGGGCGGCTGTTCTCAGGCTGGGTAGCTGGAAGTACATGGCGACGTCACAGTTCCTCAGGGTCGAGATGAGGGGATTGCTGAGTGCGGGAGGCGCTCACACCGTGACGATTCTCGATGCTCAGCCTGTGACTTCGGTGGGTGAAATGCAAGCAGGACAGATACTCAAGACGGAGCTTCGCAGATTTCAAATCGGTGAAAAGCTCACTTTCATCGCGAAGGTCAGCTTTGACAATAAGCAGACCTGGCACGACTTTCCAACCATAGATCCTCAATTAACCAACTGACCCTTGAGCATGAGGTATTACCGTTTCAGGGATGCGCCTCGCGCTCATTTGTAGGTCATGGTGAAAGTCAACGCGCCTTTGGCCACACCGGGAGTGACGTGAGGCGCTATCTGGTAGAAGCGTGCGTTGAAGTCCAGCACCGTCGTGCCGGATGTGATGGGCACCAGGGGAACTTCCATACCCAGTGCGACAGGGGTCAGGCCGTCGCCCCTGAGGATCTGAACACCTACGCCTGATGCTCCAGAGTCTGCGGTCAGGCTGAAAACGCCGTTGTTTTCATCGACGGGGACGGACCCCAGAACACCATCGAGCTTGATCGTTGCGACGGCGATATTGCCATCTGACGGGTCGGCTTCGCAGGCGCTGAGCGTGATGGTAAAAGGCGCAAGGGTGGTGCCGAAGCCGGGGCCTGTGAACTCGGAGGTGTCCCAGGTCCCTAGTGGCACTGGATTGACGCTTACCGGGTTGCCCGAGATGCCGCAATGAGCCTGAATCACCGTGCCCACGGGGCCTACGCCGAACCCTTTGCCGACGCCGGTAAAGGTCCCGCTGAACAGTTCGCGGCCATCCAGTGGGTTGGGACCGGTCGGAATGGGGCCGGTTTTGATCAGGGTGGTGTAGGTCCGCAGGTTGCGCAATGTAAAGCGTATGAACGTGGTGATCTGGTCCTGATAGCCAGCGAAGGGCACGATCGGGCGATAGGTCGGTCCGCCGATGGGGATGAAGGTGTTGTTGCCGCTGCCATCGAAGGGAAAATCCAGGCGGATCAAGGCGCCCACGCCTGGAATATTGGTGTTGAATACCTTGCCGTTCACATCGAACCCGTCAACCGGCGGCAACTGGCCGGCGAACAGCGGGGCGGTTGGCTGGGCCTGGAAGTTGAGGATGGTGCCGGGGGTATCGACGCTGCAGTCCAGTTGCGAACCACCGCCGCTGGTGAAGGTGTGTTTGTTCAAGGTGCCGATGACACTTCCTACGGCAGCGTCCCGAGGGACATAAAGCGTGCCCAATTGAGGCTGGAAATGCAGGGGGCCACTTCCGGCCTCCCACCAGCACGTATCGGGGGCGGCGAATGCGGATGAAGTCGGGCTGCCGGTGACCAGCACCAGAGATGTCAGCAGCAGTCGTGTCGATTGTTTCATGGTGTTTCCTGTGGGGTCGGGCATGACAATAGGCTGTTTGCCAGTGGCTGGATGGCGCGTGTCAATGGCATGTCAGCGCCTGAATGCGATAGCCCTGCACCTGCTCCATCGTCTGCGGATTGACGTCCAGCCGGCATTGAGGGGCGTCGCCCGGTGCCCAGTGCACGTTAAGTTGTTGTGGCTCGGGCCCTACAGAGAGCAATACCTGGCCGGCCTGGCCCACGGTACCCAGAACAGTGCCCTGGGCATCGCTGACCTGAGCGCCGAAAGGCAGGGCCTGGCCGTGAGCCGTTTGCCCGCTGATCAACAGGCGATTGATGGTGCGCGCGGTGAAGGTGGTCTTGACCACGGCCCCGCGGCGTGGGACGACTTGCGCGGTGCCATTGTCGATCTCGATTTCAGGCCCCAAATCATCCGTTTGCAGGGACACCTGGTTCATTCGATAGGGCCGCAGGTAAGGGACCAGCGCGAAGCCTTGGGCATTGGTTTTCACGCCTGTCGCGTTCTTGACTCCCACACCGGGGATATCCGGTACCTCAACCAACGCCAGCGTTTCTCCCAGGTACGGGCCGGCTTCGATACCATCGGCATGAAGCAGCAATGCGCCGCTGGCGTTCAGTGAGGTCGTGCGGTAGTGGCTGCTTTGAGTGATCCCGGCGCCGACGCTGCCAGTGGCTCCTTGAAAACCTAAAGCCAACTCGGCTGACTGTCGCTGTTGCGAGTCGTGGCTGATGCTGGTTCGATAGTTGAGCCGGTTCTCAAGACTGTTACCACTCAGGCTGGCCCTCTGGCTGTGGCGCCCAGCGTTGTTCTGTACGTCGAACGTGGCAGTGCTCGAAGGCATGAAGTCCAGCGGCAATGATACGCTCAACCCCATTTGGCGCTGCTCGCCCACGTTGCGTTTGTCGCTGTCTCTGAGCGATTGCAAGGCATAGACGTTATAGGTCACGCCTTTGTGTTGGGTATTGAAGTTGAACTGGAACTGGCGTTGGGTGTTATTCGTTTGCCAGTAATCCTGGTGCGAGAACGTCAGGTTGACGGAGCTGTGTTTCCCGATTTTCTGGTTGATTGCCGCTTCGAGACGGCTGCGTCGGCTGCCGAAAAAACGGACGTCGTGCTCGCGGTCGCGCACCGCTTCGTCGAAATCGCGGTAACCCTCGGTGGAATAGCGATAGCCAGCGAAACGCAGCTGGGTCCCGCTTTGGAATGATTTGCCGTATTTGACCGAGTAACTCTTGCCTTGCACGTCCTGGCTTGCCTGCGTATCGGAGTGACTCAGGTCCAAGGCCAGGGCGCCCAGCGCACCCAAGTCCCGGGAGGCCCCCAGTGTGACGGCCCGATAAAAGTCGCTGCCCATCGCGCCGCCATATAACGTCGTGCTCCAGCCGAGCCCCCAGGCCAGCGTACCTTGCCAGAGCAGAGGGTGGTCACCCTCGCTGATGGCGTTGTAATGCCCCACTGTCGCGCTGTAACGCCAGAGACCTTCGCGCAAAAGATTGCTGAGTGTGGCGTAAGGCTGCGTGTAGCGATGAACCTGGCCATCGGCTTCGGTTAATACAATTTCCAGTTCACCGCTGCCGCCCACGGTAGTGAGATCATCGATTTCATAAGCGCCGGGGCTGACATAGGTGGAGTAGATCGGGTAACCGTTTTGCAGGACCTCGAGCTTGGCCCGCGTCTGGGCCACGCCTCGTATGACAGGGGCATACCCCTGAAGGGCATCGGGCAGCATGTCTGGGTCCGAGGCAATGATCGCGCCCTTGATGGGCAGGCTCCTGAACACATCGCCCCGGGTAAAGGTTTCACCCAGGGTCAGATTGGCTTGCAAGCCGGGAAGATCGCGCTGGGCATAGGTATAGGCGCTGCTCCACTCGCGTTGGTTCTGTTCGTTGCGGCGTAACGTCTGGTTGCTGCGCAAACGCCAGGCGCCCAGATTCAGCCCACTGTTGAGGTACAGGTCATCACTCTGGCTGGAGCCGCCTTGTTGATGATTGCTCTGCTGCGCCGACACCTGGTAATTAATAAAGGCCGCGTTGATTCCGTGATCCCAGCGCTCGGGGTCGGCATAACCTGACTGATTCCTGCGCATGGCGATCTGGGGAACCGAGAGTGACAACCACAGCTTGGCGCCTTCGAACTCGATATTGGCCCCGGGGACTGCGCTGGCCAGGTCGATGCAGTCGGTGTTCAGCGCTTGGTTGTCGGCCAGGTCGTCGAGACGTACGCCCAGCTCTTGAAGCAAATCGGACGATAGGCAGGGCAGCAGGTCGCCCTCGGGGCTGAGGCTGAAGTCGAGCTCACGCAGGCCAAAGGAGCGCCGGTTGATTTGAAGTTCGACCCGATAGCGCCCCGGCCCAAGGTCCTGACGCTGGCCCAGCGCACTGAGTGCCAATGCCCCGGCATCGTGAGTGTATTCCGGATGCTGGCGCAGGAAACCGGATTGGAATTCAACCGTCGCATCGGCCAGCGCGGGTGTGATATCGAGCAGTGCCGTACTGGCACCCAGGGCGACCCAGCGAGCCAGGCGTGCTTCGCCGCCGATACCCGAGCGTTTCAAGAGTCGAGTCATTAAAAGTGTCCGAGAGCGCATGGCGTCACAGTGTTGAAGGGAGCTGCACGGGGGCGGTCAAAGGCGCGCTGAAAGCGCCGTAGTCATTGACTGTGGCGAAAGTGACCTGCAAGCCGGCTGTCGGTTTGATCCGGCCCAAGGCAAATGTCTGGCGTTGCAGCGGCGCCGACATGGCCGGGTTATTCAGTTCTTCGGATTGGCGCTGGTCGCTGACTTCAAGCCGGCTGAATGAGACATGGAAGGGGGTTGGGTTGTAGACCACCAACTGCACCGAGCCGTTGACCTGCTCGATCGACCACTGCAGATCCTTGAGGCGGGCTTGCGGGTTGTCTTTGATTTGGCTGGGGCGATAGAACAGTTTGATCCGTGTGCGCAGGGCGATATTCAGGGCGTTGGTGTGGCTGGTATCGGCCTGAGGAATTTCCTGGACGTTGAAATAGAACAGCGATTCACGGTCCGTCGGCAAGGTGTTGGGGAGTGCATTGATCTGCACTTGTTGCTCCTTGCCGGGGTTGAGCCGGAACAACGTGGGTGACGGCATGAAGGGGACGGCGGTGGTGGTGTCGTCGGCAGCGGTGTTTACCCAGGTTTGGACGGCAAATATATTCTCGCTGGGGTTGGCGATGATCAGCGAAACACTGCGTTTATCACTGTCGAACACCACGCGGGTGCCGCTCAGGCTCAGCGCCGCCTGACTCTGGGCACTCTGGAAAAACAAGATCGACAGTGCCGCGCAGGCGCCAAGAATTGACCGCGCGGCCCCAGGCTGTTTGATGAACGTGAACATAGAAAAGTACCGGTGGATCAGGCGCGGGGCAGCGCCTGAGGTGCAGTGCGCTTGCGCCACGGGGAGCCCGGCGTACAAGCCGGCAACTCATGGCGTGCGTGGGCGGAAATCAGATGATGTTCACAAGGAACATGATGTGCGCCGAGGCAGGTCCCGGCGTTACCGTGGCAGCGGTCGAGCGATAACGGGCATGGAAGAGCATGTCGGTTTCGCCGCCGGCGACCAGGTTGTACGCGACGGAGCTTGTGCCGGGTGCGATGGCGGCGCCCGACTTGTCGCGGATCGCGATGGACACGCCCGTCGCATGGCCCGGTGTCGGGGCAACGGCAAAGTAGTCGCCGCTGCTGTCGGCGGCACCGTTGAAGGTCGTAGTGGCGGTTTGGCCAGGGGCGATCACACAGCCTGAGCCGCCTTTGACGCGCAGGACAAAGTCCTTGCCCAGCAGTTCATCCCCGACCTGGGTGAAGTGACTGGCATCGACACTGCCCATGTAAACGGTATTGCCGATGGTGCCATCGCCTGGGTTGACGACTTCGATGGGGCAGGTACTGGCGGTGATTTCACCTTGGAAGTGGATGGTACCGGTGTTGGCAAGCGCCGCGGTGCCTGCCAGGTTGGTTGCCAGGCCAAGGCACAGGGCGAGGGAAGTTTTTTTCATGGGGGGAATCCAGTGGACGCAGTGCTCGGCATTCAAGGCGTGAGACCGGACGGGGCGCACTGCGATTTGGCCGGTGTCGATAAGGTCTCTCTGGATAAGTTTAAGAAACGGCGTGGGGGGCGGGATATGAGAGAGTTCTCATTGTGAGCGTGGGGTGTCAGGGAGGTGGAACAGGATGTTTCGGGGGGGGAGGCACCAACCGCGACCGAGGTGTTCTCGGTCAGGTTGGTGTTCAGGTGAGTGAGGGGGAGTCACGCATTTCTGACATTTTTATTGATCAACGCTGTTTCCTTCAGATGTTTCGGTATTCCGCTGGCCCCCAATATTGTTTCGAATGTTTTTTCACCGTGCACATTTCCCCAGTAAGCAGCGCCGGCAACGGTGGCTCCTCTTTTTCTTGCTGCCAGTGCGACGGCGAGCTGGTCTTGCGCAGTTGCAACGAGCCTGTTCTGAGGACCGCCGGTGTTCCTGAGTTGTTTCCCCATTTGAATCTGCTCGAGTAAATTTTTTTGCGCGTCGTCAACCCAAAGTGCTGGTGGCATCGGAGGAGGGGCAGGGGGCGCTGCATTCTGTACTGCCGAACTCACCACGGCTGAACTGCGATAGTAAGGCAGGTTAGGAGTCAGCCTCGCTTGGGGTATTTTAAAGGTCGAGTGGCCCACACCGTGCCTTGAGGTTTTGCTGATCCCGGCCATGACGAGCCCGTTGAACCACTTAGGCCCCTGTTTTGCTGTCTGTGATGCTATAGCGCGTCCTACACCGTAACCACCGACCGCGCCAACCAAGCCAATTCCCAGGCCCGCGTAGTCCAATATCTGGCCCACCAGCAAAGCGTCCTCATTATCATCGGCTGTTGCCGCTTTGATCGCCGTAGTAATGACCCCCAAACCTACGGCAGTCACTGATGCTACGTTAGCAATCACGGCGGCAACCAATGCCAGGCCACTCAGACCGCCTGTGGGGATCCAGGTAATGACAGCAAAGACAGCCGCAACGACAGTCACGGCGGCGCTAATAGCGACAGCGACCCAGTTTTTACTTCGTTTGTACGCGCCCGGAACCCGATCCTCATCCGGGTGTTTCATGCGCGAGACCGAACTCACATGGCCCGTCGGGTCCTTGAAGCGAATCGGGTTACCCAGGCAATAGCAGTAGGGGTTGACGCCACCTGCACCGAAAGGGCTGAAGGAGTCCGGGCTGTGAAAGCGCATCAGCACCGGGTTGTAGGCGCGATAACCGTTGCCCAGCAGGTACCAGCCACTGCTACTTTCCCGCACCTCGCCATTGAAGGCCCGAACGCTCAATAAAGGTTCTTCGCTGCTGCGCTCGCCGTAGGCGCTATAGATGGCGGCGCGTAACGCGGCACCTTGGCATTCGCCCAGTACACTGCTATTGGCATCGGTGAACAACAGCAGGTTTTTCGACGGATCACCCGGTTGGTGTTGGCCCAGGACCTGGTCTGTGGCGGTGAAGAAGTGGGTCTGTGCGGCGCTCTGGATGGTATAGCTCAGTTCGTCACCTTGGTAGAGGCGCAAGGATTTCGCCTGGGTACCCTCCTGGGAACTGATCAGGCGATCATGCCCATCGTACTGGTATTGCATGACCGGCTGCTGGCTGACGGAGCGGACTTCCAGCAGGCGGCTCTGGCTGTCGTAGCGCAGCAATTGCCCCTGCTCATCGTGACGCATGTTGCCATTATCGTCGTAGTCGAACGTCTGTTCCTCCGTGGGGCCTCCATCGAGGCTGCGGGTCATCCTGACCAGGCGACAGGGGTCGTCGTCGGCGTAGAAGTATTCGTTGACCTCGCTGGCACCTCCCGAAAACTGGCTCACTCGTAGGGTGATGTTGTCCAGGTCATCGAAAATGTACATTTGTTGCTCGATGGCGCGACCGGCTTCATCCTTGGGCAAATCCCGGCCCGAGCAGGTATGGACGCCCAAGCGGCCACGGTCGTCGTAGTCGAACGCCTCCAGGAGCAGGCTGTTCAGTAGGCCTGCCTCCTCGACTTGCAGATGACGTGACTTGAGCTGCCCGTCGGGATACCAGACCTGCTCGATGGTCCGTGTCGAATGCCCCGGCAATGTGATCGTCCGCAGGATTTCCTGATCCTGATCGTCATACGTCAACTCGGTGATGAGTGTGGTGTTGGCGTCAGTATCAACGCTGGTGGTTTTGCTCAAGCGGCTGAGAGCATCGTATTCAAATGTCGCTTCCAGGCCACCCTGAACGCTGCGCGTAACGAGTCCCGCGCTGTCGTATTCGTAGACGTTTTCGACGGTGTTGAGGTGGTTGATATCCAAGCGCTTGCGCAGTTGTCCGCCCGATGTGCTGATGTATTGGGTTTCCCAGGACAATCCCTGCTCATCGACCCATTGCTCACTGCGCACCTGGTTGGTGATGTCGTATTCGTAGTGACGCGAACCTTGCTCGTTCTGCGCCTTGACCAGACGAGCCGAGACCGGGTGGTAGTCAAAGGCGCTCTGTGCATCGGGCGAATGAATGGCGGTGGGCTGATCGGTCAGTTGCAGATTTTTATATTCATAGGTGATCACCGCGCCGGCGGCGGTGGTTCTCGTGTTGGGTTGCAACTGATCGTCGATGTAGCCGAGCGTTTCGCTGCGCATGCCGGTCTGGGTTTCGGTCAGGCGTTCCAGGCCGTCGAAGGTCTGGGTGCCGATCAACACGGGGTCGGGTGAACTGCCGGAGGCGGGTTTCACCCACAGCGCCGTGGGCAGTTCCGAGCGGCTGTGGGTGGCATACTCGCGTGATACCACACACTGGTCCGGCAAGGTGGTGGTGACCATGCGGGACCAAGGGTCATAGCTGTAAAGCGTCTTGCGTTTGAGTTCGTCGACCTCTTGTATGCAGTTACCCTGGCCATCGTACTGGTAAGTGCGGGTGGCAAGTACCTGGCCCTGTGCATCGAGGCTGGCTGTCTGCGCCGGTTTGTCCAGCAAGTTGATGCGGGTCTCGCTTTTGCCACTGATCATCGGAGAGTGGCCAGGGCTTTGCCGCCACCGGGTTTCCACCAGACCGTTCCAGGGAGATGGGTGACCGACGGCGATGCCGATGGGGTTGAATTCGGTGTGGGCCTGCACACCGTCAGGGCCAGTGACACAGGACTGTTCGCCCCAGTCGTCATACTCATAGGTGGTGGTGTAGGCGAAGGAGCGTCCTTCAAAATAATCGTAACGGGTTTCTTCGATCAGCTCGCCCAAACCGTTGTAACGAGCCTTCCAGGTTTGTTCGACGCGCGCGGGGTTGGTTTCGCTGACATTATCGCGCTCTTCATAAATCTGGCGTCCCAGTCCGTCAATTTGGGTTCGGGTGGTGATTCCGCGTGCGTTGACAGCATCTCGCCCACTGAAGTGCCCCAGGCCGGCAGAAGGGTAATACTGATAGGTGCGTACAGCCTTGAATTCGCTACTTCGGGGCGCCGTGGCTTCACGAACCAGTCGTCCTAGTTTGTCGTACTCATAGCTGATTTCCATGTCGCTCGAGTGCAACAACAATAGCTTTCCGGTCAGTGCCGAAGTTTGCTCGATATTGACTTTCTTAGCACCGTCGAAATCGGTACTCAAGGTCGTGGTGAGCTGGATGGCGGGTTCGGGAAAGTCGATGCCGGAGAGTCTTTTGTAATCAGTATCAGTGTAGGTGGTGGCGCCATTGAGGCGTACAGCCTGTCGCGACAATTGACCATGACGTAAAGGGTCGTTCAGGTCAGTCCAGTATTGGTAGGTGGTGCTCTGCAACGCCTCCTCTCGTTCCTGGGGGGTGCCGGCATCATGCACTTGAACCAGAACTTGCTCGTCGAGCGTGACGGGCCTCGCGAGCGGGGTCCTGGCCAGTGGAGGTATTTCGATGTAGCGGTAGTGGGTCCGCAAGGTGGGGGCCGGCTCGTGGTCCGGTGCGGGCGTCACCGTGCTGCTCTTGACTTTGCAGACAAACCCATAAGGGTTGTCGGGGAAGTCCGCTTCGCCAGAGGCGCGGTAGTAGACGTTGGTGGTGGTGATGCCACTGGCCTCAACGTGAGTCAGTTCATTGCCGGAGCTGTCGTAGGTGTAGGTCTCTGTTTCTGCGCGTTGACGTGTCGGGTTGCTTTTAAGCCGCCAGCGATTGATCACCTGCGTAGGCAGTTGATAGGTATTCGGTTGATCCAGCACCGAGCCGTTGCGCAAAGGGTAAACGGTTTCGGTTTCCTGGATGTTGTCACCTTGCGTCGTGGTCTGGAGTATGAGCGAGTGGAAACGGTTGAACGTGCGTTTGACACTGCGCACAGGTCTTCCTGTCAGGTAATGGGTTTCCACGGTGCTGTAGTCGTAAGTACCGCTCTGATAGATCAGCGGGTCCTTGTTGTCGGTGCCCCATTGGATCGGCAAGGTGTTGCCCAGGAAGTTCTTATCATCCGGATAGGTGTATTCGACTTGCACCTTGTCCGGGTTGTCAGGGGCGCCATCTGGATAAATCTCGTGACGGCTGACACGTGGCAGGTAGCGGCCCGACGGACCGGGGAAGCTGTGTTCGCTGTCATAGACGATCAGTTCACTACCGCCCAACGGGTTTTCCACCTTGGTCACCACGGTGTGCCCATGTTTGATCACGTAGTCGAATCGCCAGTAACCCCGTTGGCCGGATTCATCGGCAGGCAGGGCAATGGTGCGGGCATATTTCAGCTCGCCCGAGTCGAAAGTCATCGTATAACGCGCCCGCGCAGGGAGCGCCTCATCGACATTGGGGTAGAGATCCAGATCCAGTTTGCCGGCGTCGCGCCGCACGCTCAACAAGGGGATCCCCGCGTCGTCGTTGACCGATTGCAGCAGCGTGTGTCCGTTGAATGAGGTATAGGCAAGGACCAGCCTGTGGCCCAGGGGGCTATAGATTTCGATCGGAACGGCGACGTGGTCGCTACCCATGCCGCGCTCTCGCAAAATTTCCACGGTGCCGGTCTTGTGCACCAGCATGAACTGTTTCTTATCTTGAAATGGCGTGTATTCGAAGAATCGGAAACTGTCGAGTTTTTTGGTCTCCATCAGCAGTTCCCCGTCCACGCCATTGGCGGTCACGGTGTGGCGTTCGCCCGTGCTCGTGGATAAAACCTGCTTGTTCATATCGTATTCGGACAGCTGCACATTCCAGCCGATGCCATAGCCGCTGTCCGTTGTGTTGAGAGCGCTGAAAGCCAATGCCAGCGAAAAGCCCGGGCCGCGCAAATCGTTGCCCTTGAGTTCGGGTAAGTCGAGGGATATCCGGTATTGCCCGGTACGTGGGTCAACGCCACTTTGCAGCGACTGCATGAAGTTGAATGCGTTGGAGGGAACGGAAGTATCGGCACTCATGGGGGCACACCTCAATGAGTCATCGAAAGCCATAATGAATGGCGCCTTTTAACGGCAGGGCTACGGCGAGTTGTCGATACGGTAACAGTCTGCAGAGCGCCAGTAACCTAACAGTTCTGATAGTGTTCGGCGCGATCGGTCAGGGGTAAAACGTCTTTATCGCTGCATGAAAACTCAACGAGGGTGGCGAACCGTTGGGGGAAGAGTCCCTGCGTCTGTTTTTATGTAGGTAAGCGCTTGCGGCGCCTTGAAAGCACTATTTTTTTGATGGAAAGACTGATTGTCGTTGAAAGGCCAGGTTCGGGAATTGCTCTTTGCTGTTTTGGCGATCAGATGGTTTCGTGACGTTTATCTCGATAGGAAGCGCTCAGTCGTGAGTTTGCGAGACGGCTCGGCTCACCGTTGATTTTGATATTTGAGGGTATGGCAATGGCAACTACCTATACGTTGGCAGAGCTTCTGAGCTGGATGAAGGATCAGGATCGCATGAGCAAATGGGATGCGATTGTGGCCATGGAACGCAACAAAACCAATCTGCTGCTGATTCAAAACTACATTGATAAGTTCAGTTACGGCAGCTATATCCCGTACATTACCGGAGCCATTGCAACAGGTGGTACCGGGGGCATTTTTCGGGAATATATTCAAGAGTTTGTAATGGATGTACCTCGTTTGCATTACGAGGATACCGGTCTTGATAATTCGAAGGCCAATCTGCGGATGGCCGTTGTGGCCGGTCGTCAAGTCTCCATCAAAAAAGACGTGACGGTGTGGCATGCCACGCGCATCTTGGATTATGACCCGCTGGACGGGCCGAGCTTATTCCTGGACCTGTTATTGCCCGAGGTGTCGGAAGAAATTGCCGACAATGGGAATATCCGCCTGGACCTGAGCAAAAGCGATAACTTCCGCTTGACGTTTGTCGAAACCCAGACAGAACAAGAGCAGGCCGGCAGAGTTCTCAAAGCCTTGTTTAATCGATTGAATGATGAACAGCGTGTCTGGACCCTGGGCACGATTAAGCGGGGCACCAACCCCATGATGCAACCGCGCTCTTTCGCCTTGCGCACGCAGCGGGGTGCTCAGGAGGGCGAGGGAGCGATGCTTGCCTTTGTGCGCATGGAGGGTAGACATGAGGGAGACACGCCTGGCTCTAACAGCGGTTTTCGTTACTTGATTCCGAATGACGCCGGAAGGAATTACTCTGCCACTGTATTGGTAGGGCGAGGCCGAGTAGTTATTGCTGAGTTGGTACGGTCGCTGGGGGAAATGATTGATAGCGATGATTTTGATTTTGTTTTTGATCATGATAGCGGAGACGTTACTGCGACAGCTAAAGGCGGGGGTATTACGGTTCCTCGTGGGATATTTAATCATCGTTTGGATATGAATCCCGTAGTGGGGGGGCCAATATGGGCGGATCTTGAGGTTGTTCATCCTGAATTTTTTCTGGCAGCCAGTGGAAGTCTGAAGGTTGCGCTGCGGGGGCAAGAGATTAGCGTCGAGTGGCCGTGTAGCGGGACTATTGACGCTAAAATTAATGTTTTAGAAAGTAATTATTATCCACTTCAATCGCTCATAGATTTGTATCCGGGCACTACTTTGCGTTACGGCTTAACCGTCACGGCGACCTATCAATTGATTGATGATGCCGCCGGCGGCGCGTTAAAAAGAATAAAATTTGATATTGAAAGCGATGCAGTCCCTGAGCCAGGCGATGATTTTTCCGAATTTGACGATGCCGTTAAGCGTAAGTTGATTTTGGAAGGTCAAACAATAAATATAACGCTTATACTGTTTTTTTTGCTAGGGCTGGCGATGGTGCAGGCTGCTGAAGTTTTACTTCGGTTGTTGGCGATGGATGCGTCGGGGATGATGGAGGGGGCAATCAAAGATCAGTTCCCTACGGGCCGCGTTGTGTCGGGATTTATTGCGGAAAATCTCGAGCTTAACTACGGCGAAACCATTCAGATGCTCAATTTACAGTCCCCTTATGATGTCGGTCTGTTCGGTCGCATCAATCCCGCTCAAACAACGTTCGCCATCACTACGCCGGAACCCCGCATTACCGCCGGCACACCGCACTATGCTTTTGAGGTTTTTCCTGAAAGAACCGGCCTGAAATGGGCTGTTGAAGACCTGCAGCGTCGTGCTGTCAGCGCAGGTACGATCGATGAAAATACAGGGGTCTACACACCTCCGGCAGCGAGTCAGATCGAGGGGCGTTTCACCCGTGTACGGGTCACCGCAACCGACCCTGTTACCCAGTTCAGCAGTTCTGCCTTGGTGACGGTAGTCCGCTCGCGCTTGACGATCAATCCACTGATTCAGATGTGCAATAAAGACGAGCGTGTACCGTTAAAGCTTGGCTATCTGAAGGACGATGAGGACAGCCCTGCGCCTACGGTGGTCATCAACAATCCGGTTCCGGGGGAGAGCGGTTCTATCGAATCCAATAATGGCGTTTACACCTATGTCTCGAATAAAGACGTCGTCGAAGAGAAAACCTATGTGATGGATGAACTCGTGGCGACTTATAAAGGGTATACGGCGTCGGTTTACATGGTGGTTACACAGACAACTCCCGCGATAACCATTCAGGCCCCTGACAGTTTGGAAGGATTGACAGAAGTCGCTTTAAGAGCCATGGCCAATACCACTGATATTACCGAACACGTTGAATGGAGTATTGAATTCAACGGCCCCGGCTCATGGCACAGCGAAACCCCAGGCGTCTATAAGGTTGACGAAATGGCCCCGCAGGCTTTTGTGTTCATCAGAGCGTCCTGGGACTCGGTGGTTATAGGTGTTCTTGAAGGTCATCTACTGCTCGCGATGCCCTTGCTCGATATTCCCGATGTGCCGCTGAGTGTTGCCGAGACTGATGGCGAGACAGGCCTGGCTTATTGATCTGTATAACGACTTGCTTGCAACCCATTTATTGAAGCGACCCATGGGCTCGACGCCTTGGTGCAATGCAATAGCGTTGTAGTCGACATAATCGTCGGTCATGACATTGCCGCGATAGCCATAAATGAACGGCGCTTTTTAACGGGAGGGCTACGGCGAGTTGTCGATACGGTAACAGACTGCAGAGCGCCGGTAACCTAACAGTTCTGATAGTGGTCGGCGCGATCGGTCAGGGGTAAAACGTCTTTATCGCTGCATGAAAACTCAACGAGGGTGTCAAATCCATGAATACAAAAGATGCCCCGCCGGCTCCCCACATTCCGCTACTCGGTCGCGATAACGTGATCGATCTGGAGGTGTTGGGAACAGACGACTTGTTGACCTATGTGCAGTATCCAGGGCTTGCAATAGGTCATGGGATCGAACCCAACTGGCGAGGGCGCAGCCCGTTGGGCGAAGCGATCGATGAAACCAACTACCAGGATGTCGATGACCGTTTGGAACATGACGAGAATGGTCATCCAAGAATGCCGATAGTGATTGAGAACGCCAAACTCGTCAGCCTGGATCAGGGCGAAGTGTTTTACTCCTATCGGCAATCGGATGGCGGACCGCTGGGGGAAGAGTCCCGGCGTCTGTTTTTTTATGTGGGCAAGCGCGTCGGTGTTCTGAGCTTGCCTGTGGCGCAGATGAAGGAATCTCACGCATTGTGCGTGGACCCAAGCGCCATCGCCGGCCCCGCGCTCATCTCCACCGCGCCTTATCAGGCGATGGCCGAAGGTGATGAGCTTACTTTCACCTGGGTGGCCCATCGGGCTACCGGAGGGACCCCTACGACCCATACGATACGCCGGACATTGAGCGCCGATGACGTGGGCAAAACCCTGGAGTGGTCTTTGCCCAAGGCACAACTCACATTGATCCAGAACGGTGGTCACGGGGTTATGCGTTATCAGGTGCAGTACGCCGATCCACAGGATCCGCTCACGCCCGAATCAACTTCCGCCGAACAGACCATTACGGCAGTGGACACCCTTGAACCGTTTTTGCCCGAACTGATTGTCGTGGGTGCCGACAGTGGCTCGATTGACCCGGCACGACACCCCGATGGCTTGCCCGTGCAGGTGCCACTGTATGACAGCCGGCAGCCGGGTGACGTGGTGACGGTATATGCGCAAGGCGACACCAACCTGCTCGCTACCGCGTTGCTGGATGTGTCGGCGGTCGAGAGCGGGATCATCACGCTGGTCCTCGAACACCGCTGGTTACAGGAGAACAACGGCAAGGTTGTCGAGCTGCTTTATCACTATGCGCGGGCAGGGGTTTCGTTCAGCTCGCGCCCGTTGACGCTGATGGTTCGGCGCCCCCTTGAGCTGTATGCACCGAATGTGGATAAGGCCTCTCTTTACGATGACGACGGGTCGGGCGTGGTCAAGGGGTGGGTGAATGCCGCTGATGTGCTGACCGGGGCCGTCATCGATATCCCGCAGGACTCCGTGATTGGCAACGATGACAAGGTCAGCATGATCTGGGACGGCTTTGGCGATCCGCTGGTGGTGACGACACCCACGATTGGCAACGACAGGCGATTCAACATTCCCCGTACAGCCGTACCGATGAATGTGGGGAAACATGTTGTGATTCATTACGAGGTTCTGCCGCCAGATGAAACCGTTCCTCACAATTCACCGTTTTATGATCTGGAAATAAAAAACTTCGACAGTGGTTGGCCGCGGATCCAGGCGGAAAGGCCGAGACTTAGCGGTGGTTCTATCAAGTTGAGCGAGATCACCGACCCGGTCATGCTCTTTAAGTTGGAAAGCTGGCATTTCATGGCAGAAGGGCAACTTCTAAAAATTCAGGCAAGCGGCGTATCGTCAGCGACAGGCCAAGTAGTGACTCATACGATGCGTGACGAAACGCAGCCCCTTACCGACGATGAATATAATGTTGGATATATATTGCCAGCGCTTGATAAGGGCTTTTTAAATTCGCTGGTAATGGCTGAAAAACTTTCTATCTTGGTCCAGTTGAGTTACGACCAGGGCAGCACTTATAAGAAAGTGGATGAACGGCTGTTTCTTCTGGCGCCCTGAACGCACGATTTTTTTTATGGAAAGACTGATTGTCGTTGAAGAGCACGGCTCGGTAATCGCTTTTTGCTGTTCTGGCGATCAGATGGTTTTGTGAAGTTTATCTCGATAGGAAGTGCTCAGTCGTGAATATGTGAGACGGCTCGGCTCACCGTTGATTTTGATATTTGAGGATATGGAAATGGTAACTACCTATACGTTGGCAGAGCTTCTGAGCTGGATGAAGGATCAGGATCGCATGAGCAAATGGGATGCGATTGTGGCCATGGAACGCAACAAAACCAATCTGCTGCTGATTCAAAACTACATTGATAAGTTCAATTTGGGCAGCTATATCCCGGCCATCACCGGAACCATTGCAACAGGTGGCACCGGTGGCAATTTTCGGGAATATATTCAAGAGTTTGTAATGGATGTACCTCGTTTGTATTTCGAGGATACCGGTCTTGATAATTCGAAGGCCAATCTGCGGATGGCCGTTGTGGCCGGGCGTCAAGTCTCCATCGAAAAAGACGTGACGGTGTGGCATGTCACGCGCATCTTGGATTATGACCCGCTGGACGGGCCGAGCTTATTCCTGGACCTGTTATTGCCCGAGGTGTCGGGAGAAATTGCCGACAATGGGAATATCCGCCTGGACCTGAGCAAAAGCGATAACTTTCGCTTGACGTTTGCCGAAACCCAGACAGAACAAGAGCTGGCTGGCAGAGTTTTCAAGGCCTTGTTTAATCGATTGGATGATGCACAGCGTGTCTGGACCCTGGGCACGATTAAGCGGGGCACCAACCCCATGCTGCAACCGCGTTCTTTCGGCTTGCGCACGCAGCAGGGTAGCCAGGAGGGCGAGGGAGCGATGCTTGCCTTCGTGCGCATGGAGGGTAGACATGAGGGAGACTTTCCTGGTGCGAACAGTGGTTTTCGTTACTTGATCCCGAATGACACCGGAAGAGATTACTCTGCCACTGTATTGGTAGGGCGAGGCCGAGTAGTTATTGCTGAGTTGGTTCGATCGCTGGGGGAGATGATTGAGAGCAATGATTTTGATTATGTTTTTGATGACGGTAACGGAGATATTGTTGCGACAGCTAAAAGGGGGGGGATTAAGATTCCTAGTGGGACATTTAATCATCGTTTGGAGATGACCACCCTGTTGGGTCCAATATGGGCGGATCTTGAGGTTAGTCATCCTGAATTTCTTCTGGCGGCCCGTGAACGTCTGAAGGTTGAGCTGCATGGACAACAGATCAGCGTCCGGTGGCTATGTGCCGGGACTGTTAGAGCTAGCATGAATGTCGTAGCAACTAATTATAATGGGCTTCAAGAGCTCATAGATATATATCCGAGCAAGAACTTGACTTATCATTTAATCGTCACGGCGTATTACCAATTGATTGATGATGGCGCCGGTGGCACGTTGAAAAGAATAAGGTATGATGTTGAAAGTAGTGTAGATCCTGAGTCCGGTGTTGATATTTTTAAGTTTGTCGATGCCGTTAAGCGTAAGTTGAGTCTGGCAGATCCGGTAGATCCAATAGTGGATTTACTACTCAGGCTGTTTATTTTAATGGGGCTGTTAATGCTACAGATTGCTGAAATTTTACTTAATTTGTTGGCGACGGATGCGTCGGGAATGATCGCGGGTGCAATCAAAGAGCAGTTCCCTACGGGCCGCGTTGTGTCGGGATTTATTGCGGAAAATCTCGAGCTTAACTACGGCGAAACCATCCAGATGCTCAATTTACAGTCCCCTTATGATGTCGGTCTGTTCGGTCGCATCAATCCCGCTCAAACAACGTTTGCCATCACCACGCCGGAACCCCGTATTGCCGCCGGCGGGCCGCACTATGCTTTTGAGGTTTTTCCTGAAAGACCCGGCCTGAAATGGGCTGTTGAGCACTTGCGGCGTCTCGCTGTTGGCGTAGGTACGATCGATGAAGACACAGGGGTCTACACACCTCCGGCAGTGCACCAAGTCCAGGGGCGTTTCACCCGTGTACGGGTCACCGCAACCGACCCTGTTACCCAGTTCAGCAGTTCTGCCTTGGTGACGGTAGTCCGCTCGCGCTTGACGATCAATCCACTGATTCAGATGTGCAATAAAGACGAGCGTGTACCGTTAAAGCTTGGCTATCTGAAGGACGATGAGGACAGCCCTGCGCCTACGGTGGTCATCAACAATCCGGTTCCGGGGGAGAGCGGTTCTATCGAATCCAATAATGGCGTTTACACCTATGTCTCGAATAAAGACGTCGTCGAAGAGAAAACCTATGTGATGGATGAACTCGTGGCGACTTATAAAGGGTATACGGCGTCGGTTTACATGGTGGTTAGACAGACAACTCCCGCGATAACCATTCAGGTCCCTGGCAGTTTGGAAGGATTGACAGAAGTCGCTTTAAGAGCCATAGCCAATAACAGGGATATAACCGAACGCGTTGAATGGAGTATTGAATTCAACGGCCCCGGCTCGTGGCACAGCGAAACCCCAGGCGTCTATAAGGTTGACGAAATGGCCCCGCAGGCTTTCGTGTTCATCAGAGCGTCCTGGGACTCGGTGGTTATAGGTGTTCTTGAAGGTCATCTACTGCTCGCGCTGCCCTTGCTCGATATTCCCGATGTGCCGCTGAGTGTTGCCGCGATTGAGGGCGAGACAGGCCTGGCTTATTGATCTGTATAACGACTTGCTTGCAACCCATTTATTAAATGAGGAAAGTAGCGATGGCCAGTTATTCGGTAACCGAACTGTTAGGCTGGATGCAGGGCACCAGCCAGATGCGCGAGTGGGATGCATTGTTTGCCTTGTCGGGTCATTCGGTGAACCAGGCGCTACAAAAGGACCATGCACTCCGATTGAGCCAGGGCATAAGCCTGAATGGCCTCACCGGAAGTTACGAGGTGCCGGATACTCCGCTTACCCATCACTTGATCGGGTGCTCATTGAGTTATCCCGAGATTTCCTTTCCATCAACGTCGTATGTATCGAATGCTGTGGGTTCATCCCTGCAAGTGAGCGGCGGTCGAGAAGTGATCACGCAAAAAAAAATTGATCAACAGCTTATCCGGTCGGTTTTTCTCTTTAGTCCACTTAGTGCTTATAAGTTGGTCACAGACGAGCAACCGGTTACTTTCCAAGAGCCAGCAGCCGGGCGCGATGCGCAGGTCGTGCTGGACCTGATGTTGGCGGAAGAACTCAGGCTGACGAGTTCGCCGGTGCTGGAGGAACAGGTCGCTGGCGGCGAGTTTTTCAAGGCGCAATTTGAAGCCTTGGCCGATGAACGTTCCGTATTTCCGTTGGCCAGGTTCCCGGATCAGGAAAATCCTTTCCTGTGTATCAAGTCCATTGATGTGGGCACTCAATCGAGCGGCGAGATCGCGAGCGAAGGGGCGTTGCTGTTTTATCAAACCATGGCGATGGGCAGGCCCGGCAACAAACCGAGCGAATACCGATACCTGATCGCCAATGACGCCGATAAGGACTACGCCAGCACCGCGCTGTTCTCGTCCAGGCTGATCAATCGGGCCGCGTTCGGTGGGGCACTGTTGAGCATGTTTGGCAGCAATCACTTCGAACTGATGGAAGACGATGGACGTGTGATAGGCATGAAAGCCACCTCGGGCGAGTTGACCATTACAGCTCGCGATTATAAGGACAATCTGTACGACTTTGGCTGTGACTCTTTTGGTATCTCGCTGGTGCAAGGAGCTCAGCCACTGACGGCCGAATTTGAACTGACTCGGGCCGTTCAGCATTGGCAAACCAGGGCCGATGTGCCACTGCGTTATCGACTCCAGGGCAGCACGGGGGGATGGACCTCTTTTACGGTGACGTTCACCTTCAGCCTTGAGCAGGTGTTCCGGATGATGGTCGATGAGTTCGCGCCGTACGAAGTCGGTGCCGAGTTATTTGTGCCACGCACGCAGACGCCGGACGTGACGTACATCAGCGGCCTGCCGGATAACACACCGCAAATCCTGCGCGACCGGATCGTGGCGTTTATCGGGCATGCGGTTAAAACCGCGTTGATCGAGCAGTACGCCGAATGCCTGACGGCCACCGGTACCCAAGGTTTTTTGGCGGATGTAGACCTGGCGGGTGCCCACCGGTTGCAATCGGAAGTCGTGGCGCTCCCACAGGATTATGTCGACTTTGGCCGGGTTCTTTCCTCCAGCGCCTCGTTCACGATCCGTGCGCCGAAAACGCTGTTATTGCCTGGGGAAATTGTTTCGTTCGAGGTGGAACCGACCGCCCCCGGAGTCAGTTTCACGGTAGAGGCGCCGGGTGCTTTGGATCCTGGAAGGATGACGCCTGAAGGGGAGTACCGGGCACCGCCGGCCCATACACTGGGCGCAGCCCCTCTTCAGGTATTGGTCATTGCCCATGATGAGGCCAGTGACGAGCGAAGTGTGGTCGTAGTAACGGTTGTCAGGGAAAGCCTTGTGGTCAATCCCGTTATTCAAGTGTGCAACCCGCAGGATCGCATTTCGTTTTTGGCGGGCTCCATCGGTGGCGGACCATTGACGTGGGAAATAAAGAATCGGGTACCGGGCGAAAGTGGAGATTTGGTCCCCAATCCTGCCACCGGTGGATACGACTATATTGCCGCCGACGAGATCACGGGTGAGGCCGCCTTTGTTTTCGATGAAATCAACGTGACCGATGAAGACAGCGGCAATACATGGTCAAGTTATGTGGTGGCACAACATAAAAACACGATAATGGTTATAAAACCCGATCTTGAATCTTCCGCCGAAGGTGAACTTCAGTTACGCGCCACGATTAACCACTTTCCCATCGAGGCAGAGTGGTTCCTCCCCTTTGACGGTCCCGGAGAAATCGATAGCGATACGGGGTTGTATCGTGAAGGCGGACCCAGAGCACAACCTTGCGTCGTCATTGGCGCAAAATGGGTTGAACCCGTGCTTGGTCTATTTGAAGGTTACACCATCGTGCCATTACCGTTAGCCGATTCAGGTGCGGTCATTCGAGCGTTGAGTTTGTAATCCATCCTTTTATTGGAAGAGGATTTATCATGGCTACGTTGAATGAAGTTCTTGCGCTTATGCAGGGTAGACTGACTACCCGGGGTTGGGATGCATTATTCATATGCGACCGCCTTCGCATTAATTATCTTCTGGAACAGCAATATGTAACGCGTTATGAAGAGTTCACTTTCTTACCCTATTTGAATGGTCGCACTGTCATTAACGCGTCTGAGAGTCAGTCTGTCGAGGTTAAATCAATCGTTCTCGGTGCGCCGAAGGTGTCTTTCGAGAGTGCGACCTTAGCGGACTCCAGCGCTACGGTAACGATGAATATCGTGGGCGGGGAAATCAAGACGTGGCAGTCTCGAGTGGGCGCTTCGGACGTTCTATTGTCCACGGGTTACATCACCGAACAGCAGGGTTTCACCCTGACGATGAAGGTCAACTTGTTCTTGGTGGTGGCTGAAGTCGACCGGCAAGGCCGTATCACGATGGATTTGAAGGGGGCCAGTACCTTTACCTGCGATCTCTTGGGCGGGGAGCACGCAGAGCGCCTCGGTGTCTATTTTGAAGAGCAGTTTGACAAATTGTCGTCGGACCAGACGGTGTTTCAGCTGGGACGAATCGGCCTCAAGGGCTATCACGGGCTTGCCCCAAGGCGTTTCCGCCTACGGACCCAAGCTGCACCCGGGGCGAAGGTCAGAGGTGCGGCAAATGAAGGCGATGGTGTGGTGCTCGCATTGATCGAACTGCTGGCCGGTAGTGGCCCGGGGCAAGAACTCGGTGCCGATTTCCCTTACTTGATGCCCGATGACACCAATCCTGGTGGTGATCGCAAATACACCGCCTTGTGGGTGTTATCCCGGGACATGCTGAGGTATGCCAGCAATAACAACGTGGAGTTACCGGCGCATCTATCCTTCCCCGGACTGAATTTCTACGAAGAAGTCTCGCAACACACACCTCATGACGTGGTGTCGTTTGGTCGCATCAGCCCGGCACAGACCAGCATACGCCTGGAGCCCGCGTTCCCAGCCATCGAGGCCGGGGGGCGACAGCAATTCCGGCTGCTCGATTGGGAAGGCAGGACGCTGACGGCCAAAACGTGGGAAGCCGTCAGCATGCAAAGTCACTCCGAGGACGGGCACGGCACCATAGACAATGGCTTGTATAGGGCGGTGTCGTCGCAACGTATTGGCTACCACTCGTTGCGTGTGCTGGTGACGGCTACCTATGAAAACAACGGCAAAACCTACACAGCCTCGACTTTGCTCAGGGTGGATTACAGCGAGGTGGAAATCGCGCCGAAACTGGTGACCCACTTGCTCAAGAAGGAGCCTGCCGAAGTTACATTGAACGCAACCGCGATGAGGCAGGAAGCCCGATGCAGCCTGCTTGCGCCGCTACAAGGCAGCCTGACCAGGGTTGCCGACACGCAGTGGCGGTTCGTGGCCAGCGCCGAGGCTGAGCTCAAGAGCTTCTCGATTCAGAAGGTGCTGTGCGAGACGCTCGGTGCTGACGTCAAAACAACGCAATCTACCCTGGTGCTGGATAATGCCCAGTCGTTTTTAAGCGTCGAGCCGGCTGTGGTGGAGCGTCTCAATGCCGGCAATACGGTGCAAATGAACCAAGATGTTTCTCTGATGCCGCAGGTGCCGCGGCGGTGGCGAGTGGTCAGTGGTGTCGGCAGCGTGGACGAAGGGCTTTACACCGCCCCACCGCAAGGGGTGGAGCAGACAAGCGTGGTGTTGTGCGAAGTCGTACGTAACGGCGTGGTGTTTTTCCGGGGCTACAGCGTGATTGGCGAAAAACAGCAGGACCCGGATCCGACTTGGGAAGTCCCCCTGGCCCTGTTCACGATCAAAGTGGTGGGTGGGCCGGAGCTGGAAACGCAAGGTAATGTGCTGACCAATGGTTACCAGCAACTTCATGTTCAAGTCAGCACCCAGACAAATGGCGTGTGGGATCCAATAGACGAAGAGCTCAAGTACTACAAACTGAGTTTGACGGAGTTGGCAAGCATGCGCCTGCTCTACAAAAATTACAATGAGCTGCCTTTTATACCGGTGGAGGATCTGGGAGTCGATTCGGGGGCGTCACAAGAGTTGCAAGTGCATAAAATCTTGAGTCCTTACTTCGACCTGGCCATTCCATCTAACCCCGGCCAAGTACCGAATGCCGACGCTCTGCGAGCAAATGATTCTCTGGTCGAGCAGGATTTCTATCTTCATTCCGTTGCGCCCGTCAATAGCACCGCGGTGCTGCATGCCAGATTTCAGAAAGATAACGCCGATGGCGGTGGTGAGTGGATCGATACAGCGAAAGACGGGGAAGAGGGCATCGGTAAACGAATCACCGTCAGGTCCGTGAAGCCTGCAGAGTTTGTATATGATCTCACTCGGGTGCGCATAGCCGGTGGCAGCGGAGGCGAACCTGGCAATGATAACGCTGACTTCGATTTGATTCTTAAAAGCCAGGATTGGTGGACGTTCAAGTGCAGGGGGCAGGACTTTATCATGCTCGAATGGCTACTTCCTGATCAATTTGAACCGGGTGTTCCGGAATTTATTAATGTGTCTTCCATTCGCTGGGAAAGCGAAAAGCTGGAGGAGACTATGTTTAGTTGGCTGGGCTATTATTTTGAAGATGTTACTGGAAATAATGATTTAAAAAACAAAGTGGCTTTCGATGATTTAATGCCTGATGTTGTAAAAGATCCCCAACTTCTGGATGTTGCCAAATCCACTCGGTATGAACCCTTCACCTTTGCTGTTTTACTGTGTCGAAACGATAACATTCCGTTCATTTTGCCTCGCGCCCATCCGCGTCCGCAGTTGGATCGAGATTTGAAGGTTGCCTTGCGAGACAAGAACGGCAATCTTCACAAACAGAGAATTTCATTCAAGCCCAAGGGAACCTATTATCATCGTAATTATCTGGATAATACGGCTTTATGATCTTTCCCCTTCGTCCATGATTGGTCGAACCTTTGCAGGTGACTGACAATGAACATTTTTACGAAAATAGGCGCCGGCTTGCTGATTGTCGCCGTTCAGGCGATGACTGTTGTTTTGGCTCAGGGAAGTATTAAGCTATATCAAAAAGGGAGTATAGAGGATCCAGGTAAAACATGCGTTCTGGCTATACCCGCATCATATAAAGACTATGATCTGGCCTATCATGGTTGCAGTAATGATGTGTACAGCTTTTTTACCCTCGACAATGTGGAGTCTGCCGTGAGGATTGCCTTCGGTTCGGAAAGGGACTGTCGAGTTACAGGGGCGGGCTATACCGGCGATTGGTACTATATGGTGAAGACCTATATTCAACCCACTAATACATCCTTGATTTCACTTCCGGGTACAGTGGCATCGGCGATACCAGGGCAACTTCTCAAGCCGGGATTGATGTTTGTAGAGGGGAAAAACAAAAATAATAAACCTGTCGAAGGTAAGCTGTCCTGTCTTTATATATGGCCCGGTACGCCTGCAACTTAATCATGCTTGCCTAGCGCTCACTTTTGGCGGTGAAATCTAAAAGCAAGCTGTCGTGAAGTTCAAGGTTTCTCAATATTGGCGCATGGTTTTCTGAGTTTTTTCTTTCCAGAGGTGACAATCATGACCGACTCCACAGCGGTACATTCCAACGCTTTCAATTTCATGAGTTACGTAGCGGGCGGGGTTGATCCCCGAACCAATCAATACACTTTTTCCATCAACTTCCCTGAATTCAAACCCAACTTCTTGAACGGTCCGTTGCTGTCCCTGGCCATGGGCTTCAATCCCATGAACCGTCATGACAGCGGTTACGGCACCGGCTGGAACTTGCAGCAATCGCAATATCGGGTTCAGCGGCAAATCCTGACCTTGAACAGCGGCGAGCGTTACAAGGTTACGGCGCAACGGGAGGAAGGGGTTCTGGTCGAGCTTCTGATGAAGGAGAAAAAGCTCAACACCTTCCGTTTTTACCGTGATAAAGACGACGATCAACTCTACCGGCTGGTGCATAAGTCCGGTCTGGTCGAAGAACTCAGGGTCCATGGCCGGGGAGACGATGCGGTTGCCTTGCCTGTCCGGATGATCGCGCCGGAAGGTCATGCGGTGACGCTGGGGCACTTGCCCTTCGGTGCCCATGATTTCCGGCTAGCGAGCATCAGTGATGAGCGCGGCGATTTGCTGAAGGTAGAGCGTCAGGAGGGCAGCGTCATCCTGGACCTGCACCCCACTGCCGGCGCCAATGGCACGCCGTTGGCGCGCTATTCGATGACGCTGGATTCCGGCACCGAGAAGTACGTCAACGTCATTACTTTGCCGAGCGAAGCGGGTCGGAACGTTGCCTGGCGTCTGAATTACAGGCCCGTGGGCGAATACACCTGCATCGTGTCGGTGGAAACGCCATTGGGCGGGCGGGAAGAAGTGGTCTATGACGCGCAGGGCCATGAGTTTCCCACCGGCAGTGGTCGTCAGCCCATACCCCGGGTGAAAGAACACCGGGTGTTCCCTGGCAGCGGACAGCCCATGGTAGAAACGCATTACAGTTTCACCGACGGTTCGACCTACCTGGAGACCAATAATTTCCTGGGTCGCAATCTGGCGCTGAGTTGGAACGATGAAGGGTTGGATAACCTCTATCAGTTCACTGGCAGCCATTACGCCTACGGTTGCACCGAGCATCTGATGGATGGAGGGGTGGAGGTCCAGCGTATCAAACGTACCTTCAACCAGTTTCACTTGCTCACCCTGGAGACCACGACGCGCAACACGGCACAGCAGGAAGTCGAGACTGTGTATGGTCAGATCCCCGGCGGGTTCGATAGCCAGCCAGCCTGGTTTCAACTCCCTCACGAAGTCACCCAGCGCTGGCGGTTGGGTAGCCAATTACGTAGCGAAAAGTCCAGCAGCACCTATGACAGCTACGGCAATCTGTTGGTCCAGACCCATCCCACAGGTGTTGTCGAAACCAGTTTTTACTACGATAAGGACGGGGAAGATGGCTGCCCGAAAGACCCCGATGGCTTCGTGCGCAATCTCAAAAGTCAAACCCAGACGCCCGCTCCCGGCTATGTGGCCGGTGCGCCGACCCTGCGGACCGATTATCGCTACGTGCTGTATCCATCGCTGGACGGCAGCGGACGTTCGTCGTGGCTGGCGCTCGAACGTGAAACACTCACGCAAACGGCTCCCGGCGCCGTCATGGAATTACGTAGCACGACCTATGAGTATTACCACGACAAGGACGACGCGCAGGCGCATGAGGTGCATGGACGCCTGAAGCACCAGTCGGTTGCGTTGAATGGAAAAGCAACGATGACCGACTACACGTACGGGGTGACGATGGGCACCCAGGTCGACGAGACGGTTCTGCAAACAGTGGAAACGCTGACGACAGACTTCGATCAGGTGCACAAAATCATTACATTGGAAAGCTCGCTACTCAACGGCGAGTCGCTGCTTGAGCGCGACGACAATGACGTAGAGATACGCCGCACTTACGATGTGCTGAATCGGGTCACCAGTGAAACCGTGGCGCCGAACGACCCACGCTACAAGGCAACGCGCAATTATGAATATTATCTCTCCGCCAGCACTGGGCAACGGGCCGAGCAATGGTTGTTCGACGTCAAGGGCGTGAAGACCGTGACGGCATTCGATGGGCTTAACAGGGCGGTTTACGAAGCGCGCAACGATGCCGACAGCAGCCAACCGGCAATGCGCCAAACCTACGCCGCCCAGTACGATGTTTTCGGGAACCTGATCGAACAGACCGAATACGATTGGTGGGGAGCGCAGGAGAAACCCTTCAAGACACGGTTTCTGTTCGACGACTGGAATCAGCCCTTCTGCGAGATCGGCTCGGACGGCGTGGAGCGCTATAAGCAAGTCAACCCGATTGGCGATCGAAACTGGTCAGGCCCGATTGAACGAAGCTGGGAGCAGGATTTGACGAAGGTCCACTTCAGCGGGATCACTGAAACGCGTCTCAACCTGTTTGAAAAGCCTGTCCAGACAGAGCGTCTGGCCTTGGATGAAAGCGTAATCAGTCGGCAAAAGTATAGTTATGACGGGTTGGGACGGTCGGTGAAGGAAGAGTCGGGCCTCAGGACTCCGTTGCGCGTTACCGAGTACAGCTATGATGCTTTCGACCGTATGACGCAAACCATCTTGCCTCAAGGTGCCAGGATTGTGCGCGGATATGCCGAGCACAGCGCTGAAGATTGGCCTACACGCATCAGCGTGGATGGACAGGAACTGGGAACGCAAACGTTCGACGGGCTGGGCCGCATGACCGAGTCGGTCACCGGAGGGCGTTTGCAACGCTATGAATACGATCCGCAGCAGACCCGACCTAAGACCGTGACCCCCGCCAGTGGTCAAACGGTCGAATACCAGTACATGCCACAATTGAGTGATGAACCTCTGCGTCGCCAACTTTCAGGTGGGGACATCTGTAACTACGAGTATGACCCGGCCAACGCGCGATTGACGAAGGCCAGCGTGGGCGGGCGGACACTGGCACGTACTTATTTCAGTTTTGGCGAGACCAAGAGCGAAACCGTTGAAGCGGATGGGCAAACTTTCGCGATGGCCTACGAGTATAGTTTTCGCAGTCGTTTGCTCAGCTATACCGATGTGCTCGATCAAATACAGCAGTATGAATATGACCCTAAAGGTCGATTGGAGCGTACATCCTTGGGGACGACTTCGTCGGCCTTCACTTACGACGCCTTGGGGCGTGTCGCTACCATCACCACGCAGGACATCGTCGACGGCGCACCGGCGAGAACCCTGGGTATCAGCCTTGAATACGATGAGTTTCATCGTGAAATAAAGCGTACGTTCGACCTTGATGGTGTTATCCAGGTATTGGATCAGGTATATGACGAGTTTGACTGTCTCGTGCGACGCACCTTGACCGAAGGCCCCCAGACGCTGCGTGACGAAACCTATGCCTATGATCTTCGTGGACGCCTGGAGACGTATACCTGTGCGGGCAGCCAACCGCCAATTGATCCGTATGGCAACAGGCTCTCGGGGCAAACCTTTATCTTCGATGCGATGGATAATCTGATCATCGTTATCACAGAGACGGTCGATGGAAAAAACAACATGGCCGAATATCATTATGAAAACCCGCAAGACCCTGCCCAGCTGAGTCGAGTCACCAATTCAGGGGATGCGGGGCATCCAGACGAGCTGGTGCTTTCCTATGATGCCAACGGTAACCTGGTTCAAGACGAGCAAGGCCGAGTCCTGGAATATGACGCGCTTAATCGGCTGCTCAGTGTGAGTGAGTCCGGATCGGGTAAAGCGGGTAACTTCCAGTATGATCCGCTGGACCGGTTATCCAATAACGATGACGGTGGCGGTTCCCAGCAACATTTTTACAAGGACGATCACATCGCCAACCTTGTGGACGGGGAGCGGAGCAGTACCTTCATGCGCGGCGATGACCATTTATTGGCAGAGCGTCAGGGCGACAACACGCTGTTACTGGCCGGTAATTTCACCAACAGTGTAATGAATGAAGTCAGCTCCGACTCAACCCATTCTCTTGCTTACAGCCCTTATGGCTATCGTAGCGCCGAACAACCTATCAATACCGAACTGGGTTTCAATGGTGAACTGAGGGAGGCTCAGACCGGAGGATATATGCTGGGAAAGGGTTACCGGGTGTATAGCCCGGTGCTCATGCGATTCAATAGCCCGGACAGCTGGAGTCCGTTCGGCAAGGGGGGGCTCAATGGGTATGCATACAGCCAGAGGCCGCTCGATGAGGTAGACCCTACGGGGCACTTCGTTGTTAACGCGGCGTTGGGCGCCTTGCTTTTAGGCGTTATAGCTGCCTCCGCAAGTGTTGGTGCAGCTCTCATCGACGACAACACGGCTCGCATTGTGTACAGCGCCATTGCTTTGGTAGCGGGGGTGGCGTCGATTGGTTTAGGCGTGGCGGCATTTAGGATGACCCCAGCAACGAATAGAATGCCCGTTGCGCGCGCTAGAGCGCCGAGACCGCCTAACAATCGATACCCTGGTGCCGGTGCTCCCCGGCCTTCTGCATCCTCAGCGTCGAGAGGGCCTGGCGATTCATTCGCTGCTACTCCTGCTCCCCCTCCTTCTCCGCCAAGTTATTTTAAATCAACAGGAAAACCGGGAATCATGCCACCGAACCCTGGAGATGCACCACCTAATTACAATGACCCTAATTATAGGCGCGTGCTGCAGAGTGGGGACAGTGACCAGGAATGGAGAGCGAATAATATTAGAATGGCTTTATAAGCCTAACCCGTGCATCGCCATCCCTTCACTGTGCTGTTAAAGCCCAGCGTGTTCATGGCGCACGTGTTTGTCGGATTTCCTCATTCTTCTTGCATGAACGGCATCACGGGATATGCGCCTTGAAATACAAAAAGCCCTGTCACAGTGGACAGGGCTTTTTACTTGCCGCTTGAAGCTTGCAACTGGCAGCTGCCCTTAGAACACCACACCCTGGCTACGCAAGTAGTCGTCATAGGTGCCGCTGAAGTCGACGACGCCGTCGGCGCTCAGCTCGATGATGCGGGTGGCCAGGGACGATACGAACTCCCGGTCATGGCTGACGAAAATCAGCGTGCCCGGGTAATTTTCCAGCGCCAGGTTCAGCGCTTCGATGGATTCCATGTCCAAGTGGTTGGTCGGTTCGTCCATTACCAGCACGTTGGGCTTTTGCAGGATCAACTTGCCGAACAGCATGCGGCCCTGTTCACCACCGGAAATGACCTTCACCGACTTGAGGATCTCGTCGTTGGAGAAGAGCATGCGGCCCAAGGTTCCACGTACCAGTTGCTCGCCGCCCTGGGTCCATTGGCCCATCCAGTCGAACAGGTTGACGTCGTCCTCGAAATCGTGGGCGTGGTCCTGGGCGTAGTAGCCCAGTTCCGCGGCGTCGGTCCATTTCACGGTACCGGCATCGGGTTCCAGTTCATTGACCAGGGTGCGCAGCAAAGTGGTCTTGCCGATGCCGTTCGGGCCGATGATCGCCACGCGCTCGCCGGCTTCGACGGTGAAGCTGAAGTCCTTGAACAACGGCTTGCCGTCAAAACCCTTGGCCATGCGCTCGACGATGACCGCCTGGCGATGCAGTTTCTTGGTCTGCTCGAAACGAATGAACGGGCTGACACGGCTCGATGGCTTGACCTCGGCCAGCTGGATCTTGTCGATCTGCTTGGCACGGGAGGTGGCTTGCTTGGCTTTCGAGGCGTTGGCCGAGAAACGGCTGACAAACGATTGCAGTTCCGAGATCTGCGCTTTCTTCTTGGCGTTGTCCGACAGCAGTTGCTCGCGGGACTGGGTCGCCACGGTCATGTACTCGTCGTAGTTACCCGGGAACAGGCGCAGCTCGCCGTAGTCCAGGTCGGCCATGTGGGTGCAGACGCTGTTCAGGAAGTGGCGGTCGTGAGAGATGATGATCATCAGGCTCGAACGCTGGGTCAGCACGTTTTCCAGCCAGCGGATGGTGTTGATGTCCAGGTGGTTGGTCGGTTCGTCGAGCAGCAGCACTTCAGGATCGGAGAACAGTGCCTGTGCCAGCAGTACACGCAGTTTCCAGCCGGGCGACACTTCGCTCATCGGGCCGAAATGCTGTTCGATGCCGATCCCCAGGCCCAACAGCAGCTCACCGGCACGAGACTCGGCAGTGTAGCCGTCCATCTCGGCGAATTCGGTTTCCAGCTCGGCCACGGCCATGCCGTCTTCTTCGGTCATTTCCGGCAGCGAATAGATGCGATCGCGCTCGGCCTTGACCTTCCACAGCTCTTCATGGCCCATGATCACGGTGTCGATCACGGTGAATTCTTCGTAGGCGAACTGATCCTGGCGCAGTTTACCCAGGCGCACGTTTGGCTCGAGCATCACCTGGCCACCCGATGGCTCCAGGTCGCCGCCAAGGATTTTCATGAAGGTCGACTTGCCGCAACCGTTGGCACCGATCAGGCCGTAGCGGTTACCCGCGCCGAATTTGACAGAGACGTTTTCGAACAGCGGCTTGGCGCCGAACTGCATCGTGATGTTAGCTGTAGAGATCAAAGGTTTATCCTGCGGAACATTCAGAGTAGCTAAGGGTGCGGCAGTACCTGTTCAGTACCTGTTTGCGCAGGTCCCGACCGCGCAAAGGCGTTGCGGTCGAAGCGCAAGGGTCCATCCGGCATAAGAGGACAGCAGCATACGGAACGCCTTGCCCGTGTCGATGTGCGTCGAAGCCGGCGTAGAAACCGGGTTCGCGTTGTCGGGCAAGGGGGGCGCGTGAAGTTTGGCGGCGATTGTACTGATCTGGCCGCATTAACGATAGGGTGTTGCCCGGGCAAGACAGTTTTTCACAATTGAAGGATAACCATCTGTTACAAAATATGGCTAAATTGCCATCTCACTTAATGCCTTCGCCTTGCCGCTCGGCCGGCCGGCCGGAAAGGTTACCTGATCCCTTGTTGTGTGACTGATTCCGTGAAGCTGATCATCGTCGCGATCTACATTCTCTCCATCGGCTACGTGCACCTGCGGGGGCATGTGCGGCACACGTTGGGACGCCAGCTGAGCGACCACTCGTCGTTTCTCGCGCCGATCAATTGCCTGCTCTACCTGTGTTCGAAATTACCTAACAAGCCGTACCTCAGCCCAGCGGACTTTCCCGACCTGAGTCCTTTGCAAACTCACTGGCAAGAGATTCGCGCCGAAGGCCAGCGCTTATTGCAGGCCGGTGAGATCAAGCGCTCCAATCAATACGATGACCTTGGCTTCAACTCGTTCTTCAAGACCGGTTGGAAGCGCTTCTACCTGAAGTGGTACGGCGACAGCCATCCTTCGGCCATGAAGCTGTGCCCGCGCACCACCGAACTGGTCCAGAGCATTGGCTCGATAAAGGCCGCGATGTTCGCTGAGCTTCCACCGGGTTCGAAGCTGGTCCGCCACCGTGACCCGTACGCAGGGTCCTATCGCTATCACCTGGGGCTGGAAACGCCCAACGATGCAGGTTGCTACATCAATGTCGATGGCGAGCCTTATCACTGGCGTAATGGCGAGGCGGTGATGTTCGACGAAACGTTCATACACTACGCCGAGAACACCACGGCCCATAACCGCATCATCTTGTTCTGCGATGTCGAGCGGCCGATGAGATTTCGCTGGGCCACCGCGTTCAACCGCTGGTTCAGCCGCACCGTGATGGCCGCCGCCGGTGCGCCCAACGACGCCGGGGACAAGACCGGCGGGCTGAACCGGGCGTTTTCCAGGCTCTACACGATCCGCTTGCAAGGCAAAGCGCTGAAGAAACGCAATCGCAAGCTGTATTACCTGCAGAAGTGGGCGTTCTTCGGCGGACTGCTCGCGGTATTCGTCTGGATCTGAAGCCCCATTTGTTCACTCGTCGGGTTTGCGTGCCTCCAGCTGCTCCCACATCCTGGCAGTGATCCGCTGGCGATGGCTGTAGCCTTCCCAAGGATCGGCGCCGAGGCCCTTGGCCCGTTCCAGCGCAGTATGAATGTCCCATTGCTGGGCGTTGCGCAGGTCGTCCAGTTCGGCCCGGGCAATCGGCACCGAGACCGGCAGGCCGGGGCGGGCCCGTACCGAATAGGCAGCGACCGTACTGGCACCTCGTGAGTTGCGCAGGTAATCGACGAATATCTTCCCGACGCGATTCTTCGGCCCCATGGTCGCGGTGATCCGTTGCGGCGCTTGCCGGGTCAGGAACTGGGAAATCGCCTTGGCAAATGCCTTGGTGGCTTCCCAACCTTCGCTTCGCGCCAACGGCACGATGACGTGCATGCCTTTGCCTCCGCTGGTCTTCAGGAACGCCTGCAAGCCCAGCTCGTCGAGCACCGACAAGGTCATGCGGGTCGCTTCGATCATGGCTCTCCAGGGCAGCGATGGGTCGGGGTCCAGGTCCAGGACAAACAGGTCAGGCGTTTCGATCCGGTCATGGGTCGCCGTCCAGGTATGCAGTTCCACCGTGCCCATCTGCGCCGCGCTGACCAGCGCGTGGACGTCATCGATTTCCATCAGGGCGGCATGGCCCGGGTCCAGTTGGGGATCCAGTTGCTTGATATGGGGAATCTCCAGCCGATCAGCGTGTTTTTGAAAGAACTGTTCTTCGCCAACACCCTCCGGCGCCCGCAGCAGCGCGACTGGCCGCAGCTTGAGGTGCGGCAGGATCCAAGGGGCGATGTCCAGGTAATACTGGGCCAGTTCGGCCTTTTGCACACCGCTGACGCCGTCGATCACCCGCTCAGGGTGGGTGATCATCACGCCGTCGACTTTGGCCGCGTTGGCTTTGCTGCGACGCTTGGGCGTTGGCGCGGCGGCCTTGATCGGCATGGGCTGCTCGCGAATCACTTTGTCGGCCGCCTTGCCGGTCGGCAGACCCACGAAAATGGCCTGGCGCACCAGGCCTTCGCGGGTCCATTCGCTGAACTCGACCTCACAGGTCAGGCTCGGCTCGACCCATTGCACGCCGCGGCCTTGGGCGCCATTGAGCGGCGCCGCCAGTGGCGAGGTATCGCGCTGCTGTGTGCACAACTGCTCGTGAAGGTGTTTGATCTGTACCTGGCTAAAGCCCGTGCCAACGCGACCGGCATACGCCAGGCCGGTCGGTCCGTTGACTGCCAGCAGCAGCGCGCCGAACCCGTTGCGCTTGCCCTGGGGGCGGGTGAAGCCAACAACGACGAAGGCCTGGCGCAACCGGCATTTGAGCTTGACCCAATCAGCGTTGCGCCCTGATAGGTAGGGGCTGCCCAAGCGCTTGCCGACCACGCCTTCCAATGAAAGCGCATTGGCGCTCTCAAAGATGTCGTGCTGGCTGGCGGCAAACGACTCGGAAAATCGCAGGCGTTTGCTGGCGTTGTCCTTGAGGGTTTTTTTAAGCGCTGCGCGGCGTTCCTCTACTGGCGCCTGGCGCAGGTCGGCCCCGTTGAGGAAGGGGGCGTCGAACAAGAAGTACACCATGTCGACGGTTCGGCAGATTTCGAAGGCCTGGCGCAGGGCCGGGAAATTGGAATGGCCGGAGTCGTCGAGCAGGACCAGTTCGCCGTCGAGCCAACTGTCCCCCAGCTTCAACGCGGCGAGGGCGTCGGCCTGCGGTTGGAGTCGATCAGTCCAATCCTGGAAATGACGGTTGAATAACCGGACTTCACCGTCCTCGATTCGGGCCAGCAGCCGATAACCGTGGAATTGGACTTCGTAACGCCATTCCCCGCTGGGCGGCTCTTCCACCGGCGTCGCCAGTGGCGGAGCAAGGCGTTCGGGGAGTCGGCTTTGCACGAACGCCGTATCCGGTTGCCCAGGATCGCGGGTTGTGATTTTGTCCGGCTCGGCGTCGGACACACGGGCAGATTCACTCTTAGCCTTGGCCATGACAGATTCCCTTGTATATAGCACGCCAGGGTTTTAGCCCCGGGAGGCCTTGGTGGCTTTCTTAGCAGGAGCGGATTTGCGGGTTTTCGCAGATTTTGCGCTGGGCTTGTCGGCGGTTTTGTCCGGTGCCTTGCCCTTGCTGCCCAGGCTGCGCTTGAGTAGCTCGGTGAGGTCGATGACATCGGCGGTCTTGCGCTGTTCTTCGCCTGGGTCGCTCTCCACCGCTTCGAGCCGGCCTTCGTTGGCCTTCTTCTCCACCAGCGCCATGATCTTGTCCTGGAAACTGTCCCGGTACTCCTCCGGTTCCCAATCGGCGCTCATGTCCTCCACCAGGCGCTTGGCCATTTCCAGTTCGCCCTTGACCAGCGTCGGGTTCGTGACCTCATCGCCCAGCTCCAGGATATCCAGGCCGCGCACTTCGGCGGGCCAGCGCAGCATCACCAATACCAGCGCGTCTTCAAGGGGCATGAGGGCGGCCAGGTGCTGGCGGGTATGCAGCACGACGTGGGACAAGGCCACTTTATTGGTGTTGATCAGGGTTTCGCGCAGCAGCGCGTAGACCTTGCCGCCGCGCTTGTCAGGGGCCAGGAAATAGGGCGTGTCGATGTTTTGCAGGGGAATCTTCTCACTGTCGACAAACGCGAAGATATCGATGGTCTGGGTGGATTTGGGGTGGGCCGAGCGAATTTCCTCTTCGCTGATCAGCACGTATTGGCCTTTCTGGTACTCGACGCCCTTGACGATATCGTCCTTGGTTATTTCCTTGCCGGTGACCTTGTTGACCCGCTTGTAGCCCACGGGGTCCATGCTGCGCTTGTCCAACCAGTCGAAATCGACACCCTGGGATGAGGTGGCCGACACCAGCGCCACAGGAATATGAACCAGTCCGAAACTGATCGCGCCTTTCCAGATTGCCCGTGCCATGGTGTGTGTTTTCCTTGCCGGTGATTGTCTCTCTGGTGACCTTCGCGCTTCAGGAAAAGTTTCCGTCGGATGCCGTCTACCGCGTTGTCCGGAGACGCTTCGTTACATCTTCCCGCGGACATTTTGCTTAACAACGTCGAACCTGCGGCGTAGCGTGCTTTCGATATGCCTGAATCCCGGAGGTGCCCGAATGAACAGGCTGCTGCTCGTTATCATGACGCTACTACTGGCTGGCGCTGTCCAGGCCTCGACGCCCGGCCACGACGCCATGCTCGTGGCCCAGAACCTGCCGGGCAACAACAATCCCTATAACAGCCCGACGCGGCGGGCCAATCCCAACAGCATGCAGGGCACCCAGCCCAACGTGCCGATGATCCGGCAAAACCCGACAGTGCCTGCCCCGCGTGCGCCGACCCTGGAAAACGGCGGAATTGGCAACGGCTATCCCCGATCCGGCCAACCGCCGGGTTCGCCGCAGCCCACGATCCGGTCGCCTGCGCCCTCTGGCAACACTCAAGACCGCAATCGCTAGGTGCCGCAGGCGGGTCGTCTCTTTCCACCTCACAGAAGGAAATGTGCATGTTGCGTAAAACACTCCTGGCCGCCCTGTGCACCAGCGCTGTCCTGTCCCTTGCCACGCCGGCCTCTGCCGCGCCAACCCAGACGTTGAAGAGCGAAGAGGGCACTCTCGAGGTGACTACCGTGGCCAAGGGCTTGGCCCACCCTTGGTCCGTCGCCTTCCTGCCAGGCCAGCAAGGCATCCTGGTGACCGAACGCTCAGGCAATCTGCGCCTGGTAGCGCCTGACGGAAAATTATCCGCGCCATTGAGCGGCGTGCCTAAGGTCTGGGCCAAGGGCCAGGGCGGGCTGCTGGATGTGGTGCTGTCGCCGGACTTCAAGCAGGACCGCACCGTCTACTTGTCTTACGCCGAGGCCGGTGAAGACGGCAAGGCTGGCACCGCTGTAGGCCGCGGGCAGTTATCCGAAGACCTGAAACGCATCGAGCGCTTCGATGTGATCTTCCGCCAGCAGCCCAAGCTGTCCACCGGCAACCATTTCGGATCGCGTCTGGTTTTTGATCGGGACGGCTACTTGTTCATTACCCTGGGGGAAAACAACGACCGGCCCACGGCCCAGGACCTGGACAAGCTGCAAGGCAAAATCGTGCGGATCTATCCTGACGGCAAGGTACCGGACGACAACCCCTTCGTCGGCCAAAAAAACGTCCGGCCGCAGATCTGGTCCTACGGGATCCGCAATCCCCAGGGCGCAGCCCTCAATCCCTGGAACGGCACACTGTGGGAAAACGAACACGGGCCCAAGGGCGGCGATGAGCTGAACATTGTCGAGCGCGGCAAGAACTACGGCTGGCCGCTGGCGACCCACGGCATCAATTATTCCGGTGCGCCTATCCCCGAAGCCCAAGGCAAGACGGCCGATGGCACCGTGGGGCCACACCACGTCTGGCAAGTATCGCCGGGGCTCAGCGGCATGGCTTTTTATGACAACGATCGTTTCAAGGCCTGGCAACATAACGTGTTCATCGGCGCACTGGTTTCCAAGGAACTGATCCGCCTGCAATTGCAAGGTGACAAGGTCGTCCACGAAGAGCGTCTGCTCGGTGAACTCGACGAGCGTATCCGTGACGTCCGCCAGGGTCCGGACGGTTACCTGTATGTGCTGACGGACGAGGACGATGGGGGACTGTACAAAATCGGACTCAAATAAGCCGACAAATGGTGCGCGTGGCCTGAAAGCAAATCCGATGTCGGAAGCTTTTAACGTTCGCCATTGACTTGCCGCCAGCCCACCGCTAACGTCCAGCCATGACTTTGACCGTATTGCGTAGCCAGCCAAGCATTATTACCGCCATTCCTTATCTGGCGGGCTAGCTGACGACTGCACCCAACCCGCCCTCGAGGCGGGTTTTTTCTATCTGTCTCCTGGGCTCCGTCCACACCAGGAGACCGCCATGACCGTTACCCACACCGAGCAAACCCTGCTGGAGCATTACGTCAAGAAGATTCTGGCGGCGCCGGTATACGAACTGGCCGTGCGCACGCCTCTGCAATGGGCTCCGGCGCTGTCCGAAACCCTGGGCAACCAGATCCTGCTCAAGCGCGAAGACCTGCAACCGACCTTTTCCTTCAAGATCCGTGGTGCTTACAACAAGCTCGTGCAGTTGACCGCAGACCAGCGTGCCCGTGGTGTCATCACTGCGTCGGCTGGTAACCACGCCCAAGGCGTGGCGCTGGCGGCACGGGAATTGGGCATCTCGGCGAGCATCGTCATGCCGCTGACCAGCCCGCAGTTGAAAGTCCTGGGTGTGCGTAACCGGGGTGCCGAGGCCTTGCTGCACGGCGAGAGCTTTCCGGTTGCGCTGGCCCATGCATTGGAGCTGGCCCAGCAGACGGGGCGGGAATTCGTTTCGCCGTTTGACGACCCGGACGTGATTGCAGGGCAGGGCACCGTCGCGATGGAGATCCTGCGCCAGCATCCAGGCAGGCTGGACGCGATCTTTGTGCCGGTGGGCGGCGGCGGGCTGATCGCCGGCATCGCCGCCTACGTCAAATACCTGCGCCCGGAAATACGCATCATCGGCGTCGAGTCGCAGCACTCGGCCTGTCTGCAAGCGGCACTGGCAGCGGGGGAGCGGGTGGTCTTGCCGAGCGTGGGCACGTTCGCCGATGGTGTGGCCGTGGCGCAGATCGGCGCCCATGGCTTCGACATCTGCCGTTTCTGCGTCGATGAGGTGATCACTGTCAGCAATGATCAGTTGTGTGCGGCGATCAAGGACATCTACGACGACTCCCGCTCCATCACCGAACCGTCTGGAGCCCTTGCGGTGGCGGGTATCAAGCAGTACGTGGACAGTACCGGCGCGCGAGGCCAGACCCTGGTGGCCATCGACTCCGGCGCGAACATCAATTTCGACAGTTTGCGCCATGTGGCGGAGCGTGCCGCGGTAGGCGCGACGTGACCTATTTGCCTGCGATCATACTTTTCTGGAACCAGGCGACGGATGGTTCGACGCCTGGCGGATGTTCGCGTCTACGCTGCAATGCGAGAGGAACGAAACAGTTGCACTTTGCATGAAAAAAGCGCCGTTTCCTTGCATTTTGCACGAGCGGTCCGGCGCAGGACGAAGCTAAGTGGTTGATTTGCATCAACCCGGGGCGGGGTAAATACAGGCATATTTTTTGCGGGACGATTCAGGAGCCTTGATGGGCTCGTTAATCGAACACGCCAAGAAGAACGAACGAACGGCACGGCATTCGTAGTCCCAGTCCGCAGGGAAGAAACGGACGAAAATACCGCCGTCGTGAACATCATTTGGCCGCCTCAACAGGAGAGAGTTGCCATGTTTTTATCTGCCCTCGAAATGCGAAACATCATTGAAAGCAGCCTGCTGCCCAAGCGCTCGCAATGCACCGTATCACCGGACCTGTCGATGACAGTCAAGATATACGACGATCACGAAACCGATCGTGTGGCTCTGATCAAGACCGATATCGATGCCAGGAAACTCACCGGATGCCGGGCCATCAACGACTTGATCGCCGAGCTGCGTACCGAGCTCGACCATAACCCCGCCGCTGGCAACCACTTTTACCAACAGCACCACCGGATGACCGGTCGCTGATCCCAGCGTTATATTCGCAAGCCAGACGCCCGGGTGCGGTCATGTCCGAACCCGGCGTCCAATTTACATTGGCGTCATCAGCCCAGTTGTCGCCGGTAGGGCAAGTCCGGCCCGGTTTTACCGCAGGTCAAGGCGGCGGCGCGGATGGCGAATTCAAGCATTGCACTGGTCTGGTCCCGGGTCAGGGTCTGCAAGCCTTCGATCGAATCCAGTTGTTGTTCCGTCAGCCACGTGATCAACGCGGCCTGGAAGGTGTCGCCTGCACCGACGGTATCGGCAATATCGACCGGGCATGCCGGCAAAGACCATGAGCCGTGTTGCCTACTGAACACTGTCGCGCCCTGGCCGCCTCGGGTCAGGAACACCACTTGGCAGCGGTGCTGCAGCCAACCGTCGATGACGGCTGCCGGCTCAGCCTCTGGATAGAGCAGGCTCAAATCTTCATCGCTGACCTTGATCAGGTCCGCATATTTCACCAGCGTTGCGATTCTTGAACGCCACAGTTCGATGTCTGGCTGCGGGTTGAGCCGCACGTTCGGATCGAGGCTGATCAGGCGCCGACCGCTTTCACGCTGCGCCAGGGCCAGCAGCGTATCGGCAATAGGCTGCACCACCAGGGAAAACGAACCGAAATGCAAGCCACGCACGTCCGGGCCCAGCACCGGAAGATGCTGGGCGTTTAGCTGTCGATCCGCGCAGCCTTCACCGCGAAAACTGTAGTGGGGCGAGCCATTGGCGCCCACAGCGACCATTGCCAGGGTGGTGGGTGCGTCGAAATCCAGCAGATATTGGCCACTGACGCCCTCATCGAGCAGTACCCGTTGCAGGCGTCGGCCCAGATAATCGGTAGACAACCCGGCGAACAGTGCCGACTCGACACCCAGGCGTCGCAGTCCCACGGCCACATTGAAGGGTGAACCGCCGGCGATGGCCTTGTAGTTCACCCGGGAGGCGGGGCCATCCGCTTCGGTTTCACTGAAAAAATCAAACAGCGCTTCGCCACACACCAAATACATAGTTGCCCGCTCTTCAAAGGGTTGCGACATGTTGTCGATAACGTTCATAAGCCAGCTGGGACGCCGTCACGTGTTCGGCGACGGGTCGGGTTTCGCTGGCCGGGTCAAGCTTGACGCAGCGTTCGCACAGTTCGGCCAGGCCAGCCGCCGAGCCGCCATGGCACCATGCTGCCTGGATCGCCGCTCCCAGCGCCGCCGCTTCGCTCTGTTCGGTGCAGATGACGGTTGTGTCCATGGTGTCGGCGACGATCTGCCGCCACACCGGGCTCTTGGAGCCACCGCCGATCAAGCGAATGCTCTGGGCTTCCAGTCCATTGGCCCGCAGAAGGTCCAGGCCATAACGCAAACCGAACGTGGTGCCTTCGACCACCGCGCGGCACAGATTGGCCCGGGTCAGGTTGGTGCTGGTCAGGCCCAACAGGCTGCCGGTGGCATGGGGCAGGGCGGGAACACGTTCGCCATTGAGGAACGGCAACATGCTCACCCCGTCCGCGCCGATCGGGGCCTGGGCCACCAAGGCGTTAAAGGCGTCGATATCCAGGTCCAACAACTCGCGTATGGCCCCGGTGGCGTTGGTCAGGTTCATGGTGCAGATCAGCGGCAGCCAGCCCCCGCTGGAAGAGCAGAACGTCGCCACTGACGGTTGTGGGCTGACCACAGGTTCGGCGCCATAGGCGTAGACCGTGCCGGACGAACCGAGGCTCATGGTGATCACGCCGGGCTGGATGTTGCCTGTGCCAATGGCGCCCATCATGTTGTCACCGCCACCGCTCGCCACCACGGCATTGGGGTTGATGCCCAAGTGTGCGGCAATGGCCGGCAGGATCCGTCCAACCGGTTGATGCGCGTCGATGAGTTCCGGCAATGCCGATACCAGGCGGCCGCTGGGGTCGATGTGCTGCAGCAACGGCTCGTCCCATTGACGGGTCCGCACATTGAAGTAGCCGGTACCCGAGGCGTCGCCGTACTCCGTGCAATGGCGGCCGGTGAGCCAATGATTGAGAAAGTCATGGGGCAACAGGATGCTGGCGATGTGATCGAACACGTCCGGATGCTGTTCACGGGTCCACAAGAGTTTGGACACCGTATATCCCGGGGCGATGACCACGCCAAGACGCTCCAGTGAGCCGCTTTCCCCGCCCAGGTGCGCCAGCAGTCGATCGTTTTCCGGGGTGGTTTCGGTGTCGCACCACAGCTTGGCCGGGCGCAGGACTTCGCCTTGCTCATCGAGCAGCACCAGGCCATGTTGCTGGCCGGAGACGCCGATGCCAAGGATCGCCTGGCCATCGACCCCGGCGGCAGCCAGGGCCTGATGGGTAGCTTGGGTGAACGCTTCGAGCCACTGATGGGTATGTTGTTCGCGGCGGCCATTTGGGCCGCTGATCATGGCGTGGGCGGCGGCACCCAGGCCCAGGACCTGGCCGCTGGTCGCGTCGAGGATCAGGGCCTTGGTGCCTTGGGTACCGCAGTCGATGCCCAGGAATAGTTGTTGGTTTGCCATAAAAATCCTTGGTCGTCAGATCAATCCCACGGAAATAGCTGTTCGGTCAGCAAGTACACGACCACGGACGCTAAGCCTTAGGCCAACACCCGCTCAAGTGTTCGCGTCACTCCATGTTCGCGCAAGCTGTTGCAGCACCATTCGAATGCTGCCACGAACTCAGGCGAGCGGGGGATCGCCGTGCCAAAAATTTCTTCCACTTCCAGCATCCGCTGGGTCACCAGCGCGTCGTCAGCCACCAGCGCCTGGCAGAACGCCGCCCGTGGGTCCGGAATCGAATAGGTCACGCCATTCTCATCCACGCCCTTGAGGTACACGGCCCAGGCCGCTACAACCAGCGCGGCGCGGCGGGTTTCGGCGCCGTCGGCGATCAAACGGTTGATTGTCGGCACGGTAAATTTCGGAAATTTCGACGAGCCATCCGAGCAGACCCGCTCCAGCTGGTCGGCAATCGCCTGGTTGGAAAACCGTTCCACCAGGGTGTTCTTATAATCGGTCAGGTCGATGCCCGGCACCGGCGCCAATTGCGGCGTGACGTCCAGATCCATGTAGGCGCGCATGTAGCGCACGAACAACGGGTCGTTCATGGTTTCGTGGACGAAACGATAGCCTTTGATGAAACCCAGGTAAGTCAACGCCAGGTGGCTGCCGTTGAGCAGCTTGATCTTCATCTCTTCATAGGGCGAGACATCATGGGTGAACTGCACGCCAACCTTTTCCCAGGCCGGGCGGCCGTTGACGAACTTGTCCTCCAGGACCCATTGCACGAACGGTTCGCAGACCACCGGCCAGGCGTCGTCGATGCCGTGATCGTCATGCAGCTGCAAGCGATGGGCAACGCTGGTCATGGGCGTGATGCGGTCGACCATGGCGTTGGGGAAGCTGACGTTGTGGGCGATCCAGTGTTCCAGCTCGGCATCGCGCAAGGCCGCGAAAGCCAACAGCGCCTTGCGAGTCACGGCGCCGTTGTGGGGCAGGTTATCGCAGGACATCAAGGTGAAGGCCCGCGTACCGGCGGCGCGGCGCTTGGCCAGGGCGGCGCAGAGGAAGCCGAACACGGTTTTCGGTTCGTCGGGATGGGCCAGGTCGTGCTGGATCTGCGGCAGATGGGCCATGAACTCACCATTGCTGTCGTCGATGCAGTAGCCGCCCTCGGTGATCGTCAGGGAGACGATGCGGATCTGTGGGTCGGCCAGCTTGTCGATCAGCGCCTGGGCCCCGTCTTCGGCCAGCAGCATGTCGTTGATGGCGCCAATCACACGGACTTCGGTGTCGTCGGTATCGCCCAGTTCATAGAGCGTATAGAGGTAATCCTGGCCGGCAAGGTCATCCCGGGCGCGACGATCTTCGGCCCGCAGGCCGACGCCACAGATGGCCCAGTCGAGGCCTTCACCGGTGTTCATCAGCGCATCGGTGTAATACGCCTGGTGGGCGCGGTGAAAACCGCCGACGCCAATGTGGGCGATGCCCTGGCGGATGTCGCCCAAAGGGTAAGCGGGCAGGGCGATTCCCGGCGTCATGCGGTGCAGGTTCTGTCGGTTGAGTTTCATCGAAAATATCTCGGCAATCAGGCGGCGGCGCGTAGCGCACGGGTGACCGCCACGCCATCGGCATCGAATAAATGGCAGTGTTCTGCGTCCAGGTGCAGGCTCAGTTGCTCGCCGAAGCGGCTCGCCAGGTCGCCGCGAACGCGCATGGTCAAGGCTTCGCCGGACGCCGTGACGACGTGGCAGAACGTATCGCTGCCGAGGCGTTCGCTGACATCGGCAGTCACTTGCAGCGTGCAATCGCCCGGTTGTGCCAGGTTCAGGTGCTCCGGACGGATCCCCAGGGTCACTGCGCCGCCAACGCTCAGGTTGGCACCGCTGCGCGGCAGGCTGATGCGGGTGCCGGCGTCCAGGAGGACTTCACAGCCCTGGCTGTCGAGCGCCGTGACCTTGCCCTTGAGGAAGCCCATTTTCGGCGTGCCGAGGAAGCCGGCGACGAACAGGTTGGCCGGCTGGTGATACAGCTCCAGTGGCGAGCCGACCTGCTCGATGCGTCCGCCATTGAGCACCACCACCTTGTCGGCCAGGGTCATGGCTTCGACCTGGTCATGGGTTACGTAGATCATGGTCGCTTGCAGTTCCTTGTGCAGCCGCGCCAGTTCCAGGCGCATCTGTACGCGCAGGGCGGCGTCGAGGTTGGACAAGGGCTCGTCGAACAGGAAGATTTTAGGATTGCGCACGATGGCCCGGCCAATCGCAACCCGTTGGCGCTGGCCCCCAGACAGCTGCTTGGGCTTGCGCTCGAGCATCGGCCCCAGTTCGAGGATGCGCGCTGCTTCGTTGACCTTTTTCTCGACTTCGGCCTTGGGCACGCCGGCCAGGTCCAGGGCAAAGGACATGTTCTTGCGCACGCTCATGTGCGGGTACAAGGCATAGGTCTGGAATACCATCGCCAGGTCGCGCTTGGCCGGGCTGACTTCGGTGATGTCCCGCCCGTCCAGCTCGATGGTGCCGTCGCTGACTTCTTCGAGGCCGGCGATCAGCCGCAGCAGGGTCGACTTGCCGCAGCCCGACGGACCAACGAAGACCACGAACTCGCGGTCATTCACTTCAAGGTCGATGCCTTTGATGATGGAGAAACCTTCGAAACCTTTTTGCAAATTTCTGATTTTCAGGTTGGCCATGATGATGGGCCTCCACTTCTGATAAAGGTAGGGCGCGTTATTTCACGGCGCCGAAAGACAAACCGCGCACCAGTTGCTTCTGGCTGATCCAGCCAAAAATCAGGATCGGTGCGCAGGCCAGGGTCGAGACGGCGGACAACTTGGCCCAGAACAGACCTTCCGGGCTGGAGTAGGAAGCGATCAATGCGGTCAGTGGCGCGGCTTTGGAAGACGTGAGGTTCAGCGACCAGAAGGCCTCGTTCCAGCACAGGATCAGCGACAGCAGCACGGTAGACGCCAGGCCACCCTTGGCAATCGGCAGCAGCACACGAACCATCTCCTGCCACAGCGTGGCGCCATCCAAGCGCGCGGCTTCGAGAATGTCGCGGGGGATGTCCTTGAAGTAGGTGTAAATCATCCAGACCACGATCGGCAGGTTGATCAGGGTGTAGATGACGATCAGTGCCAAGCGTGTATCCAGCAGGCCGAAGCTCTTGGCCAGCAGGTAGATCGGCATCAGCACGCCCACCGGCGGCAGCATTTTGGTGGAGAGCATCCACAGCAGCGTGCCTTTGGTGCGCTGGGTTTCGTAGAACGCCATGGAGTAGGCCGCCGGCACCGCGATCAGCAGGCAAAGGGCAGTGGCGCTGAAGGAAATCACCACCGAATTCCAGGCGAAGCTGAAATAGTCGCTGCGCTCGTTGATGTGCAGGTAGTTGTCCAGGGTCGGCGCGAAGATGAATTGCGGCGGCGTGGCGAACGCGTCGATTTCGGTCTTGAAGCTGGTCAGCACCATCCAGAAGATCGGAAAGAAGATCACGATCGCGATGGCCCAGGCCAGCGTGCCGAGCAGCAGGCTCTGCAGGCGACGGGATTGTTGAAGTGTCATGGCGGCGGCCTCAGTGCTTGTCGGTGAGGTTTTTGCCGATCATCCGGACCAGGATGATGGCGGCGATGTTGGCGATGACCACGGCGATCAGGCCACCGGCCGACGCCATGCCGACGTCGAACTGCACCAGTGCCTGGTTGTAGATCAGGTAAGCCAGGTTGGTAGAGGCGTAGCCGGGGCCACCGTTGGTGGTGGTGAAAATCTCGGCGAACACCGACAGCAGGAAAATCGTCTCGATCATCAGCACCACGGCAATCGGACGCGCCAGGTGCGGCAGGGTCAGGTGCCAGAAAATCGCGATGGGGCCGGCACCGTCCAGGCGGGCGGCTTCTTTCTGCTCCTGGTCGAGGGACTGCATGGCGGTCATCAGGATCAGGATCGCGAAGGGCAGCCATTGCCAGCTGACAATGATGATGATCGATAGCAGCGGGTAGTGGGCCAGCCAGTCCACCGGTTGCGCGTCGAACAGTTTCCACACCGAGGCAAGAATCCCCGAGACCGGGTGGAAGATCAGGTTCTTCCAGATCAGCGCACCCACGGTGGGCATGATGAAGAATGGCGAGATCAGCAATACCCGCACGATTCCACGACCGAAAAACTCACTGGCCTCCAGCAGCGCGCTGATCAGCACGCCGAGTACGATGCTGATCAGCAGCACGCTGCCCACTAGCAACAAAGTATTGGTGGCCCCGGGCAGGAAACCCGAGTCGGTCAGGAAATAGGTGAAGTTCTCCAGCCCGACGAATTCATTTTCGCCGGGGTAGAGCAGGTTGTAGCGGATCATCGAAAAATAGACGGTCATGCCCAGCGGCACGATCATCCACAGCAGCAGCAAGGCGACCGAAGGGCTGACCAGGAACCAGCCCGGGTTTGCCAGGCGAACCTTGCGCGACGGCGGGGCTATTTCGATGGGGGCTTTGACTGTTGTCGTTGAAGTATTCATGAGTGCTTACTCTTATGCGACGCATTCCCTGTGGCGAGGGAGCTTGCTCCCGCTGGACCGCGCAGCGGGCCCATGTCGAGAGGCAATCCTTCTGATCGCCAGGGCGGGCTTCACCCGCCAGCGGGAGCAAGCTCCCTCGCCACAAATGGATGTCTACTAGCCTTTATTTGGGATACCCGGCGCGCTTCATCTCGCGCTCAGTGGTGGACTGCGCAGCGGTCAGCGCCTGGTCCACGCTCTGCTGGCCGGTGAGCGCACCGGAGAAGAACTTGCCCACCTGAGTGCCGATGGCCTGGAATTCAGGGATGGTCACCAACTGGATACCGACGTAGGGCACCGGTTTGAGGGTTGGCGATTTCGGGTCGGCGACTTTCAGCGACTCCAGCGTCACCTTGGCAAACGGCGCGGCCTTCATGTATTCATCGCTGTAGGTCGAGGTGCGAGTGCCAGGTGGAACGTTGGCGATGCCATCGGTCTTGGCGACCAACTGGCCGTATTCCTTGGAGGTCGCCCAGGTGGTGAAGACCGTGGCGGCGTCCTTGGCTTTGGAACTGGCGGGGATGGCCAGCGACCAGGAATACATCCACGAGGTGCCTTTGTCGGTTTTTTCGTGGGGGGCGAAGGTGAATCCGACGTGATCGGCCACCTTGCTCTGGGTCTTGTCGGTGACGAACGAACCGGCGACGCTGGCATCGACCCAGATCGCGCACTTGCCGCTGTTGAACAGCGCCAGGTTTTCGTTGAAGCCGTTGCTGGAAGCACCCGGCGGGCCGGATTTCTTCATGTTGTCGACGTAGAAGTTCAGCGCGTCCTTCCACTCGGGCCCATTGAATTGCGGCTGCCATTTTTCATCGAACCAGCGCGCGCCAAAGCCGTTGGCCAGGGTGGTGATCAGCGCCATGTTCTCGCCCCAGCCGGCCTTGCCCCGCAGGCACAGGCCATATTGTTCCTTGGTCTTGTCAGTGAGTTTTTCGGCGAACTCACCGATCTGGCTCCAGGTCGGGTGCTCGGGCATGGTCAGCCCGGCGTCCTTGAACAGGTCGGTGCGGTAATAGGTGATCGAACTTTCGGCATAGAACGGCAAGGCGTAGAGCGAACCTTTGACCGACAAGCCGTCACGCACGGAAGGGAAAACGTCCTCCAGGTCGTAGGAGGCGGGTAGATCCTTCATCGGTTCCAGCCAGCCCTTGGCGCCCCAAAGTGCAGCTTCGTACATGCCAATGGTCAGAACGTCGAACTGCCCGCCCTGGGTGGCGATGTCGGTGGTCAGGCGCTGGCGCAGGACGTTTTCTTCAAGCACCACCCAGTTCAGCTTGATGTCCGGGTGCTCGGCCTCGAAAGTTTTCGAAAGCTTTTGCATGCGGATCATGTCGCTGTTGTTGACGGTGGCAATGGTGAGGGTCTGTGCGCCGAAACTGACGCTGCTGAGGGTCATGCAGGTGGAGACAAGCAGAGCTTTTACCGAAGGTTTCATCGCGCACTCCTTTTCCGCGCCAGGGGCTGCAGAAGGACAGTTATTGTTTTTGTGTCTTCCGGATGAAGGGAAGAATGTGCGCTGATTACAGCCCTCAATGAACGGCGTGACAAATCATCCGTCGCACTTGTGCTGATACTTTTTTGCACTGGGCGGGGTGGCCGCTTGTCAGTACAGGCCAACAAAGACCCCCGGTGGAGAAACGTCAGCCCTGGTTCTGCTCGGTCAACCGCTGCACTGCCAGACGCCGATAATGGGAAGGCGTCATGCCCTTGAGCTGCTGGAAGCGCCGGTTGAAATTGGAAATATTGTTGAAACCCGATTCAAAGCACACGTCGGTCACCGGTTTGTCGCCGTCGGCCAGCAGTTCGCAGGATTTACTGATGCGCAGGCGATTGACGAACTCGATGAAACAACGGCCAGTCGCCTGTTTGAATACGCGGCTGAAATAGGTGGGTTTCATGCCCAAGTGCTCGGCGACTTCTTCCAGGGACAGTTCCCGGGCGTAGTGGGCAAAGATGTAGTCCACCGCGCGGTTGGTGCGGTCGATGCTGTGTTCGTCCGCCGATTGCGGCGCGGTGGCGCCGGACAGCAACTGATAGTCATCCGAGGCGGCCAGAAGCTCCATCAGGATGAAAAAATGTCCCAGCCGGCTCATGCCCTGGGAATCGGCGATGCGCTGCATCAGCACCATCGCCTGGCGGATCGTGCGTTTGCAGCGAAACTCGATGCCGTATTGGGCGCGTTCGAGCAGCGGGGCGACGGTCTTGAGTTCCGCGAACACCTGGTGGCCGCTCTCGAACAATTCGTCGGTGAAGTTCACCAGCATGTCGCGCTTGGCGACCACTTCGTCCTCGGCGACCTGGCTGATCCAGTTATGGGGCAGGTTGGGGCCGGTAAGGAACAACGATTGGGGATAGAAGTTGCCGATGTAATCGCCGATGAAGACCTTGCCGGAGCTGGCGACGATCAGGTGCAGTTCGTATTCCTTGTGGAAATGCCAGCGCACCAGCGGGCAAGGAAAACCGTGCTGGCGGTAGATGATGGAGCGTCCGTCGTGGTCGTCCATCAACTCGTAGGAGGGGTCGGTGACTCTGGCTGTTCGGGTCATGAGCCTGGCGCTTTTATTGTTTTCGCCGCTGGATAATGCCCCCTTCGTCGCGCAGGTGCCAGTCCGGATAGCGCGGACTGGCAGGGGCTTCCCGCCCGGCCTAGCTGTTGCGGTTCTTTTCTTCGATCCACTGGGACATGTATTGGGTGCTCTTATGCTGGTGGTGACGCAGCATGCTGCCGATGAAGTTGTCGCGACGTAGCTGCGCCAGATTCCCACGGCAGGCGTGAATGCGCTCGATCAGCGCCGGGCCATGGACCTGCCGCTGATAGCGGCTCGCCAGCAGCGCGAGGCCGGCATCCTGGGCGTGGGCCCAGCGCGCCTGGTCGCCATAGAGTTGCACCGCCGCATCGGCGATGGCGCTGGCGCTCTGGCCGATTGCCCCAGGCCAGGGCATTTCGCCGCCCATGGCTTCGGCGCCGATGGGCGTGGTGACGTTCGGTGTGCCGCAGAGCATGGCGTCGATCAGCTTGCCCTTGATACCGGCGCCGAAACGCAGCGGTGCCAGGCAGATGCGCGCCGCCGACATGACCTGCAAGGCATCTTCGGCCCAGTTCATGATGTGAAACCCTTGGGCTGGATTATGCAGCGCGGCGGCCTTGGGCGGTGTATAGGCGCCGTACAGATGCAACTGAACGCCGGGTAACTGTTGTCGGATCAGCGGCCAGACGGCGTTTTTCATCCAGAGCACGGCATCCCAGTTCGGCGCGTGGCGAAAGTTGCCAATGCTCAGGAAATGCGCTCGGTCTTCGAACGGCACCAGCGGTTGGTCGGGCAGGTCCAGCATCAACGGGCACCAATGCAACAGGCTGCGGGGCAGGTTGAAGTGCTCCACCAGCAGCTCGATTTCCACTTCCGACACCATCAGGTTGAGATCACAGCGCAACAGCGCGGCAATCTCTCGCTTGGCCAGGTCGGTGCCGGCCATCAACTCGAACTCTTCGCGCAGGGCCGGGGCAAACAGGTCGCTGAAGTCCTCGCCGGCGTCGGGCGCCTTCAAACGCTGCTTGAGCCGTTCATGCCGGGCGTGGCGCAAGCTCTGCAAGTCGGAGGTTTCCAGCACGCGCAAGGCGCCGGGACAATGTTTCTCGACCCGCCAGCCGAATTGTTCCTCCATCATGAACTGGTCGAACAAGACGATATCCGGGGTCAATTCTGTAATGAACCCATCGAAACTGCTGTTGTTCAGCTCGATAGGCACCTCGCGGATACCCAGCGCGACCAGGTCGGCGCGGTGCTCGCCCGGACCCGCGGGGCTGCTGAAGGTGATCTCCCAGCCTTGCCCGAGGAAAGCTTCCAGAATCTGCATGACGTGCCCGCTGGCCGCCGATGAGCGGGGCTCAGGCCAGACATAGCCGATGACCAGGACCTTAAGGGCGTTGGGATGAGGCATGAGCGAGCAATTCCTGGAAGCGATTCAGGCGCGTTCGGCGCGCGGGGCGCCGATAGTGAACAACAATGCGCCTGGGCTCAAGGAAGAATGCTTTTGACCTTGTCGCGCAACTGGTCAATGGAAAACGGCTTGCCGATGACCGCCATGCCGGCGGGGACATCGATACTCTCGGCATAACCACTGGCAAACAGGACCGGCAGCTGCGGCCGGATCGCTAGCGCCTGCTTCGCCAGCTCGCGACCGTCCATGACCGGCAGGCCGACATCCGTCATCATCAGGGCGATGGGCTGCGCCTGGTTGCGCAGGAATTCCAGCGCCTGCTCACAACCGTCCGCTTCCAGTACCCGATATTCCAACTCTTCGAGCACGTCGACGATCAACATCCGCACGATGTCGTCGTCTTCAACGACAAGAATGGTGGGTGCGGTGACAGCGGCTGGCATGGACATGTAGGTATTCTCGAAAAGATGGGGCGGGACGGGCTACGAAACAAAAGCCACATGCATGAGTAAATGACAACGCTGCACAAGTTCCCTGGGTTGTACAAGAAAGGATCTATAGTACAAGAGCTGACAAGGATAGTCGCATCCTTGCTACAGGCAGATCGCCGTGGGAATTGTGCCTTCGATTCACCAGAAATTGTGGATCCAGGCCGTGGCTTTCGGGCACACTCCATGGTTTTTCAACTGTCCACCAAGGCCTTTACCATGAAGCCATCGTCTTCGGTCGACGAGCAAAGTTTTCGCAAGCTCCTGAGTCGCAATATCAGCCTGCCGCTGGGCATTGGTGCGCTCAGCGCGGTGTTTTTCATTGTGCTGATCACCTACCTGCTCTCGGTGATCCAGTGGGTTGGGCACACTGACCGGGTGATCAACAATGCCAACGAAGCGCTCAAGTTGAGCGTGGACCTGGAAACCGGCATGCGTGGCTTTCTGTTGAGCGGCGACGAGCATTTTCTCGACCCCTATGAAATCGCCAAGCCACGCATTGCGGTTGCGCTGGACACATTGCTGGAATTGACAGCCGACAACCCCATCCAGACCGATCGCCTGCACCAGATACAAGCGCTCCAGGTCGAATGGGACAAATACGCCCAAGGCCTGATCGAACTGCAACGCAGCAGCGGCGATTACCGGGGGGCGGTGAAGGCCGGACATGGCAAGCGCCTGACCGATGAAATTCGCAAGGCCTTCGAAGACATCGTCGAAACCGAACAGCACCTGCGCACCGCGCGCAATGAGGACGTGCGCTTCACCACGATCTCAAGCATCGCCTTGTACCTGCTGTTCGTGGCGGCCGTCAGCGGATTGCTGGCCTATATTGGTCGCCGGGATCTGTTGAATCTTTCCAGCAGCTACAGCGCCAGCCTGAAAATCCAGCAACAGAGCGCCCAGCGCCTGGAGAAGCAGGCCTGGCTGCGCAATGGCCAGACGCAACTGGCCGAACAGGTCCTGGGGCAACTGACCCTGAACGTGTTGGGTCGCAACATCCTGCAGTTTTGTGCCCAATACCTGGGGTGCGTCGTGGCTGTACTTTATTCGCGTGAAGAAAACGGCGTCCTGCAATGCGTCGCCACGTATGGCATGTCCCGGGAAGAGGAGGAACGGCACCAGGTTATTCTCGATGCAGAAGGCATTGTCGGGCAGGCCGTGCGGCAGGGGCATCCCATCCGCCTGGACGATGTACCGAGTGATTACCTGAAAGTCAGCTCCGGGCTCGGCCAGGGACTGCCCAACAGCGTGCTGGTGGTGCCGACGAGCGATGACGACCGGATCAATGGTGTCGTCGAACTGGGCTTCCTGCGGCCGTTGACCGAGCGTGACATCGAACTGCTGGAGCTGATTGCCGGCAATATCGGCACTTCCATCGAAGCGGCTCGCTATCGCCAGCGTTTGCAGGAGGTTCTGGCCGAAACCCAGCAGTTGAACGAAGAACTGCAGGTCCAGCAGGAAGAGCTCAAGACTGCCAACGAAGAGCTGGAAGAACAGTCGCGCATCCTCAAGGAATCCCAGGCCCACCTGGAGACCCAGCAGCAGGAACTGGAACAGACCAACGAGCAACTGGCCGAGCAGCGCGATGCCATGGACCAGAAAAATACCGAGTTGAACCTGGCCCAAATCCAGTTGCAGGAACGCGCCGAAGAGTTGCAGCGTTCGAGCAAGTACAAGTCCGAATTCCTCGCCAACATGTCCCATGAACTGCGCACGCCGCTCAACAGCTCGCTGATCCTCTCCAAGCTGCTGGCGGAAAACCCGCAGAGCAACCTCAGCGACGAGCAGGTCAAGTTTGCCGAATCGATCTATTCGGCCGGCAACGACCTGCTGAACCTGATCAACGACATTCTCGATATTTCCAAGGTCGAGGCCGGAAAACTCGAGGTCCGCCCGGAAAACACCAGCGTGCCGCGGCTGGTGGAGGGCTTACGGGATATGTTCATGCCGCTGGCGGCTGATAAAGGCCTGCATTTCGAGGTCCAGTTGCTGCCGGACGCACCATCGATGCTGTACACCGACCGCCAGCGCCTGGAGCAGGTGATCAAGAACCTGCTGTCCAACGCCGTGAAATTCACCGAGCAAGGGGCCGTCAGCTTGACCGTGGCCGGCCAGCCCGGCTCGGGCATTGCGTTCATCGTGCGCGATTCGGGAATTGGTATCGCCGCTGACCAACAGCAAAGCATTTTCGAGGCCTTCCGCCAGGCCGACGGCACGACTAACCGTCGTTACGGCGGCACCGGCCTGGGTCTGTCGATTTCTCGGGACCTGGCCACGCTGCTGGGTGGTTCGATCTCTGTTTCCAGCGAACCGGGGCAGGGCAGTGTGTTTACGCTGGTATTGCCTGAGCGCTACATCGAGCCCGGCGAGACGCCCCGGGCGCCCAGGACGTTCACCCCGACGGCGACTGTGTCGGCAACGGCTGCGCAAAAGACCGTGCCTGTGCCGTTGATTGCCGACGTGGAACCGCCAATTGCGCGATTCGCCGATGATCGGGACAAAGCCCCGTTCGATACCCGATGCATCCTGGTAATCGAAGACGAACCCAAGTTCGCCCGGATTCTGTTCGACCTGGCCCACGAACTCGGTTATCAGTGCCTGGTGGCCCACGGTGCCGATGAGGGCTTCGACCTGGCATCGCAACTGAGCCCCGACGCGATCCTGCTGGACATGCGTCTGCCAGATCATTCCGGGCTCACGGTGTTGCAGCGGCTCAAGGAGCAGGCGGCTACCCGGCATATCCCGGTTCATGTGATTTCCGTGGAGGACCGCGTCGAAGCCGCGATGCACATGGGCGCCATCGGCTATGCGGTCAAGCCGACGACCCGTGAAGAACTCAAAGACGTGTTCGCTCGCCTTGAAGCCAAGCTCACCCAGAAGGTCAAACGGGTGCTGCTGGTGGAAGACGACGACTTGCAGCGCGACAGCATTACCCGCCTGATCGGCGACGATGACATCGAAATCACTGCCGTTGGCCTGGCCCAGCAAGCCCTGGACCTGCTTCGCGCGAATATCTACGACTGCATGATCATCGACCTCAAGCTCCCCGACATGCTGGGCAACGACTTGCTCAAGCGCATGTCCACGGAGGACATCTGTTCATTTCCGCCGGTTATCGTCTACACCGGGCGCAACCTGACCCGCGATGAGGAAGCCGAGCTGCGCAGGTATTCACGCTCGATCATCATCAAGGGTGCCCGTTCGCCGGAGCGCTTGCTGGATGAAGTGACACTCTTTCTGCACAAAGTCGAATCGCGGTTGTCCCATGAACGTCAACGGATGCTCAAGACTGCCCGCAGCCGGGACAAGGTATTTGAAGGCCGTAAAGTGCTGTTGGTGGATGATGATGTGCGCAACATCTTCGCCCTGACCAGCGCCCTGGAGGCGAAGGGGGCCATTGTCGTCATCGGCCGTAACGGCCTGGAGGCGATCGAGCGCCTGAACGAACAGGATGACATCGACCTGGTGCTGATGGACGTGATGATGCCCGAGATGGATGGTTTCGAAGCCACCGCGCTGATCCGCAAGGACCCGCGCTGGCGCAAATTGCCGATCATTGCTGTCACGGCCAAGGCCATGAAGGATGATCAGGAACGTTGCCTGGCGGCGGGCTCCAATGATTACCTGGCCAAACCGATCGACCTGGATCGTCTGTTCTCGCTGATTCGCGTGTGGTTGCCGAATATGGAAAGAATTTAGTGGAACGTGACAGCGACATTGAACTGCGTTTGTTGATCGAAGCGATCTACCTGAAGTACAGCTACGATTTTCGCGATTACTCCGGTGCATCCATCAAGCGCCGGGTGCACCATGCGCTCGGCCAGTTCGAGTGCAAGACCATCTCGGCGCTGCAGGAACGCGTGCTGCACGACCCGGGTGCCTTCATGCAGTTGCTGCAGTTGCTGACGATCCCTGTCAGCGAAATGTTTCGCGACCCCACGCATTTCCTGGCGATCCGCGAGGAGGTGGTACCGCTGCTGCGGACCTACCCGTCGATCAAGATCTGGATCGCCGGTTGCAGCACAGGGGAGGAGGTGTATTCCATGGCGATCCTGCTGCGCGAAGAAGGCCTGCTGGACCGCACGCTGATCTATGCCACCGACATCAATCCGCGCTCGCTGGAAAAAGCCAAGCAGGGCATCTTTTCCCTGGACAACGTGCGGGCCTACACCCAGAACTATCAGCGCGCAGGCGGGCGGCGATCATTTGCCGACTATTACACGGCTGCCTACGATTACGCGATGTTCGACAGGACGCTGTGCGAGAACGTGACATTTGCCGATCACAGCCTGGCGACCGACAGTGTGTTCTCAGAAACTCAATTAATTTCATGTCGTAATGTATTGATATATTTTAATAAAAAGCTTCAAGATCGTGCCTTCGGGCTGTTTCATGAGTCGCTTTGCCACCGCGGATTTCTGGTACTGGGCAGCAAGGAGACGTTGGATTTTTCTTCTTTCGGCGCCCAATTCGAACCGTTGGTCAAGCAGGAACGGATCTATCGCAAGTTATGAGCCAAACGAAGGACAGATCCAGGAAGGCCATCGAGGCCATCGCCGTCGGTGCCTCCGCTGGCGGCGTCGAAGCATTGCTCAAGGTGTTCGCGCACCTGCGCAAAGGCTTCCGCTTGCCTATCCTGGTCGTGTTGCATCTGCCGGACGAGCGTGACAGCCAATTGGCGCGGGTGCTGGGTCATCGCCTCGCCGTGCCGGTGGAAGAAGCCCGGGACAAACAGGACATCTTGCCGGGCACCCTGTACGTCGCCACGCCCGGCTATCATTTGTCGGTCGAGGCGGATCGCAGCCTGTCGCTGAGCCTGGAAGCGCCGGTTCACCATTCGCGCCCCTCCATCGATCTGCTGTTCGAGTCGGCGGCCGATGTCTTCGGCCCCAACCTGGTGGCGGTGGTGCTGACCGGCGCCAACCATGACGGCGCCCATGGCCTGGCCAGGGTCAAGGCAATGGGCGGAATCACCGTCGTCCAAGACCCTGCCGAAGCCCAAGTATCCACCATGCCCGAAGCCGCGCTGGCGCTGCATCAGCCCGACCATATCCTCACTTTACAAGGCATCGGCCAATTACTGGCCGGGCTGGAATGAACGACATGCCAAGAGATATTCAAGCCAAACTGCTGATCGTCGACGATCTGCCGGAGAATCTGTTGGCCCTGGAAGCGCTGATCAAGCGCGAAGATCGCGCAGTCTTCAAGGCCTTGTCGGCTGACGAAGCGCTGTCGCTGTTGCTGCAACATGAGTTTGCCCTGGCGATCATTGACGTGCAGATGCCGGAGATGAACGGTTTCGAGCTGGCTGAATTGATGCGTGGCACGGAGCGGACCCGCAGCATCCCGATCATCTTCGTCAGCGCCGCCGGCCGTGAGCGCAACTATGCCTTTACCGGCTATGAAAGCGGCGCGGTGGACTTCTTGCACAAGCCGTTGGACACCCACGCCGTCAAAAGCAAGGTCAACGTATTCGTCGAGCTGTATCGCCAGAAAGAGGCGATGAAGGAGCAGGTCATCGCCCTGGAGCAAAGTCGACGAGAACAGGAAACGTTGCTGCAGCAGTTGCAGGTGGCTCGCGGCGAACTGGAGCAGGCGGTGCGCATGCGTGACGATTTCATGTCCATCGTTGCCCACGAGGTGCGCACGCCCCTCAATGGCCTGATCCTCGAGACCCAGCTGCGCAAGATGCACCTGGCCCGGAACAACGCCGAGGCGTTTTCCCTGGACAAGGTACGGGCGATGGTCGAGCGCGACGAACGCCAGATCAAAAGCCTGATCCGGTTGATCGAAGACATGCTCGATGTATCGCGCATCCGCACCGGCAAGCTGTCTATCCGCCCGACTCGTTTCAACCTGACCGCGTTGGTGCAGAATTTGTTGCGCAACTTCCAGCCGCAGATCGCAGCGGCCGAATGCACGCTCAATTGCAACGCCGAGCCGGTGGTCGAAGGGCAGTGGGATGAGTTTCGTATCGAACAGGTGGTGTCCAACCTGCTGACCAATGCCCTGCGCTATGGCGGCAAAAGCCCGATCGATGTACGCGTCTACAGCACGTCCGAGCATGCCTGCATCGAAGTCCAGGATCGCGGCATCGGTATCAGCGAAGAGAATCAGAAGCGCATTTTCCAGCAGTTCGAGCGCGTGTCCTCCAAGGCGGCCTCGGCTGGGCTTGGGCTGGGGCTGTTCATCTCCGAGCAGATTGTGAGCGCACATGGCGGTACAATCACGGTCAATAGCCGCCTCAACGAAGGGGCGTTGTTTCGCGTTTGTCTGCCTTTTCACAAAACCGGCGAACAGACGCAACCTCTGAGAGACCCTAAGGTCGTATCAGCAGCTATTGATCGAACAAAGGCTTCTCATGAGTGAAGATGCGCAAGATGTTGTACTGATTGTCGAGGATGACCCGTCGATCCTGATGGTGTTGGCAGCTTACCTGTCGGGGGAAGGTTATCGCGTGCTGCAAGCCGAAAACGGCGAACAGGCATTCGAGATCCTGGCAAGCAAACCCCACCTGGACATGATGATCACCGACTTCCGCCTGCCTGGTGGCATCTCCGGGGTGCAGATCGCTGAGCCGGCTGTCAGGTTGCGCCCCGACTTGAAAGTCATCTTCATCAGTGGCTACGCCCAGGAAGTGCGCGACACCGACAGCCCTATTACCCGAAAGGCGCCAATCCTGGCCAAGCCTTTCGACCTGGACGTGCTGCAAGAGATCATGCGCACCATGCTGTCCTGAAGGCCTCGCACACCGCGAGGCGCTTCTACTTCATGCCCCGATCATTTCCCGCACCTTGGCGGTCAGCAGGTCGAAGGTAAACGGCTTGGTGATCATCTGCATGCCCGGGTCGAGGAAGCCGCCGCGGACTGCGGCATGTTCGGCATAGCCGGTGATGAACAACACCCGCAGGTCCGGACGGATCTGCCGACCGATTTCCGCCAGTTGCCGCCCATTCATGCCTGGCAGGCCGACGTCACTGATCAACAAGTCGATGCGTTGCCCCGATTGCAGGATGGGCACCGCGCCATCGGCATCGGCAGCCTCGACAAAGGTATAGCCAAGCTCGCTGAGCACCGCGCTGACCAATACCCGCACCGCTGGATCGTCTTCGACGATCAGCACTGTCTCGCCGTCCTGGGCATAAGGCGCATGGTGGGAGTCGACTTGGGGTTCGTGTATTTCCTCGCCGACGAAGCGTGGCAGGTAGAGATTGACCGTGGTGCCTTTGTCGACCTCGCTCTCGATGGTGACGTGACCACGCGACTGCTTGCTGAACCCGTAGATCATCGACAGCCCCAGCCCAGTGCCCTGGCCGATGGGTTTGGTGGTGAAGAACGGATCGAACGCGCGATTGATGACCGCTTCGGGCATGCCGCAGCCGGTGTCTTGCACACTCAAGACCACATAGTCGCCGGGCTCCAGGTTGGTGTAGGCGTCGGTGACGTGCGAGTCCAGGTACCGGTTGAACGTCTGGACCACCAGCTTGCCGCCGTTGGGCATTGCGTCCCGGGCATTGAGCACCAGGTTGAGCAGGGCGCTTTCCAGTTGGTTGGGATCGGCTTCGGCAATCCAGAGCTGCTCGTCCAGCTGCATGTCCAGGCGGATGCTTTCGTTCAGGCTGCGTTGCAACAGTTCGCCCATGGACAGCACCAGGGTGTTCATTTGCACGGCCTTGGAGTCGAGCGATTGGCGCCTGGAGAACGCCAGCAGGCGATGGGTCAGCCCGGCGGCGCGGTTGGCTGAGGTCACGCCCAGGTCGATCAGGCTGTCGAGATCCTCGATGCGACCACGTGCCAGACGCCGGCGCAGCAGTTCCAGGCTGCCGATGATACCGGTGAGCATGTTGTTGAAGTCATGGGCGATGCCGCCAGTGAGCTGGCCGACCGCTTCCATTTTCTGCGACTGGCGCAAGGCTTCCTCGTTGTGACGCAATTGAGCGGTACGCTCTTCCACTTGCTGTTCGAGGGTCTCCAGGGTGTTTTGCAGGCGCAGCTCACTGTTGCTGAGGTCGATCAGGCGATCCCGGGCTTCGTACTGCCTTCGACGGCCGCGCAAGGCGGTGGTCACCAGGCTGACCAGGGTCACCGGATGGAACGGTCGCTCCAGGAAGGTCACGTTGCCCAACTGCGAGCCGATGCGCGCCGCCGGGTTCTGTTCCGGCCCGCCATGGTGTGTCAGCAGGACGATGGGCAGGTCGGACCAGGCCGGTTGCTGTTCAATCTGGTTGAACAGCGTTTCCATGTCCGGCCCCGACAACGCTTCGGAGGCGACCACCAGCAGCCCGGCGCCTTGCTCCAGTTCTTCGCACAAATGACCCAAGTGGCGGCAGACGAGGCCGGCAAAACCGGCCTCGTTGAGTATCTGGAGGGCAATCTGGCTGTCCCGTCCCAGCGGCGCAAGGATCAGCGCTCGCTCGGACAGTGGCTGGGCCAGCGTCACTGTAGATCATCCTTGAGCAACGGATTGTCCGCTCCCATGTAGTTGGGCACTCCCCGCAACACGCCTTGGAATGCCTCAAGCGGTTCGCCTATGGTCATGCCCTGGCTGCTGATGCGGTATTCGCGAATGGTGGATTCGTGGCTGCCGGTGCGTTTCTTGATGATTGATATCGCCCGGCGAACCTTGCCCAATGCCTCGAAATAACGCAACAGAATCACCGTGTCGGCCAGGTAAGTAATATCCACGGGCGCTTGCATGTCGCCGACCAGGCCATGCTGGGCAACGGTCATGAAAGTCGCCGCGCCCTTGCGGTTGAGGTAGAGCAACAGCTCGTGCATATGCAGGACCAAGGCGTTTTCCTCTGGCATGGCCGCCTGGTAGCCGTTGATGCTGTCGATAACCACTGTCTTGATATCGCCTTCATCGACACAACGGCGCACCCGGTGGGAAAACTCGCCGGGGGACAGTTCGGCGGCATCCACCTGTTCAATCAGCAGGTTGCCGGTTCGCTGCAGTGCCGGCAGGTCAATACCGATGTTTTTCATGCGCTCGAACAACAAGCCCAACTCTTCATCGAAGATGAACAGCGCGGCCTTTTCACCGCGATGCACCGCGGCGGCCGCGAAGATCATCGAGATCAACGATTTGCCGGTACCGGCAGGGCCCAGGATCAAGGTGCTGGAACCGGTCTCGATACCGCCACCCAGCAGGGCGTCCATTTCCCCGATGCCACTGGACAGTTGCTGGCGCAAATATTGACCGCGGTGTTCGGCGGCCACCAGGCGCGGAAAGACATGAACCCCGTCGCCCATGATGGTGAAGTCATGGTAGCCACCGCGGTATTTCTGCCCGCGATACTTGACCACCCGGATCCGTCGCCGCTCGGCGCCGTAGTTGGGGGTCAGCTCTTCCAGGCGGATCACCCCGTGGGCCACGCTGTGCACGGTCTTGTCGAGGGATTCGGTGGTCAGGTCGTCAAGCAGCAGGACGGTGGCGTCGTAGCGCACGAAGTAATGCTTGATCGCCAGGATCTGGCGGCGGTAGCGCAGGGAGCTTTGCGCCAGCAGGCGGATCTCCGACAGGCTGTCGAGCACCACCCGGGTCGGCTTGAACCGCTCGACCACTTCAAAAATCTGCCGGGTCGCTTCGCCCAGCTCCAGGTCCGAGGAATACAGCAAGCTTTGCTGATGCTCGGCATTGAGCAGGCTCTCGGGCGGGGTCAGCTCGAAAATATGGATGTTATCGTCCAGCGTCCACCCGTGGGAGGCAGCGCCTTGGCGCAGCTCACGCTCGGTTTCCGATAGCGTGATGTACAACGAGCGCTCGCCAGCCTGGGAACCGGCCAGTAGAAAATGCAGCGCGACCGTGGTTTTACCGGTGCCCGGTTCCCCTTCCAGCAGGAACACGTGGCCGCGGGACAGACCACCGGAAAGGATGTCATCCAATCCTTCGATACCGATGGCGGCTTTTGCACTGATCAACTCGTTTGATGTAGACAAAAATAGCCCTCTCATGACTAGGGAAGTGGGCAGCAGGCGGGGTAACGCCTGAAATGAACTGCCTGATCACTTGACCTTCGGCGGTGGTGGCGGTTCCGCTTCCTTTTACAAAACGCGCAGTGCCGCACAACTTCGAGAAGGTCTATAAACCCTGTTGCAAGGCCGGATCGTCGGGGTTGAGCTGTTCAAGTTGCGCCAACAGGATCTGCACATTCTGCAACTGCCCAGTCTCCTTCCAGTAGCTGATCAACAGCACCCGCGCCTTGCGGTCGGCGGGGTAGCGCTGGACGATTTCCTGGAGCTGTTTCTGCGCGGCTTCCACTTCCTGCTCGGCATGCAGCGTGGTTGCCAGGTCATAACGGTAGTGTCGATTATCTGGCTCAAGTTCCACGGCTTTTGCCAGGCCGAGCACCGCGTACTCGCTCTGGCCATGCTGCAGCAGCCACATGCCCAACGCATGTTGCAGATAAGCCGATGCGGGCTGGGCCTGCAATTGCCGGGCGAGCAATTGCCGCGCGGCTTCGCCTTGGCCCTGTTTGTCCAGCACTTCGATCTGCATGACCAGCGCCGGCAGGTTGTCCGGTTGCAGGTGCAAAGCCTGTTCGAGTGCCAGTTGGGCTTTTTTCAATTCGGCGTTGTGCAGGTGCAGGCGGGCGAGCTGGTAATGCGACTCGGCGCTTGGCGGACCGTCCCCGAGCACCTGTTCCCACGCGTCGATGGCACTCTGCATCGGCCCGAAATACAAGCCAAGGTCATCGGGAGACAAGCCCAGCAACGCGTTTACGGTGGCGAACCGGACGGCCTGGTCATTGTCGTCCAGCAGCGGTCCGAGCAACAGGGCGCGCTGGCCGGTTGGCACCAGCCCGACAATGCTGCCGATGGCGGCACGGCGCACATCGGGCGATTCACTGTGCAGATCGGCCTCCGCCAGTTTCAAGGCTAGCGGGCTCGGGTAGTTGGGCAGTTCGGCGTGCAGCCAGACGCGGCGCTTGGGCGACAGGTCCGGCCTGCCCAGTTGCTGATAAAGCACCCGCGCGGCCCCTGGTTGGCCATTGCGGGCCTTTTCTAGGGCTTCACTGTAGCCACGCTTGATGGCCTCCGGGATTTGTGGAGTGGTACTGCGTAGCCATACCGCGACAAGACCAATCATCAACAGGACGGACAGGCTGAGAAGCAGATAGCGGCGAGGCGAGGGCATGCAGGCAATCCATAACCAGAAGCGTGAAGTGTCGCAAGCTTCGGTCAGGTGGAAGCTTGAGTCAAACCTTCTAGGGGTGTTCATTTGCCCTGTGGGAGCGGGCTTGCTCGCGAAGACGTCTGTAGCTTCGACATCTTATGAAGATGACCGGACGCCTTCGCGAGCAAGCCCGCTCCCACAATAGAGCAACTCAATATCCCAAGGTAGCCGTCATGGACCACAGCCGGACAAAAAAAGCCCCGCGTCCGAATACGGGCGCGGGGCAAGAAATTTGGCTGGTTGCGGCCAACCAAAGGAGCTCGGTTGAGCTGCGAAGGTCAGTTGCTGGCGACGGTTTCCGGTTTCCAGCCACCGCCCAGGGCCTTGTAGATCGCGACAATGCCGCGGTACAGGTCGACTTCGGCCTGGGCCTGGGTGTCTTCGGCGGCCAGGCGTTCACGCTGGGCGTCGAGCAGCACGAGGAAGTCCACGGTGCCTTCGCGGTAGCGAATCTCGGCCAGGTCGGCGGCGGCACGGCTCGATTCGCTCTGGCGGATCAACGAAATCAGGCGTTGTTGGCGCTTGCCGTAGTCGCTGAAAGCATTTTCCGACTCTTCCAGGGCCAGCAACACTTGCTGTTCGTAGGTCGCCAGGGCGCCGTCGGCCTCGGCACTGGCACCGCGCAAGCGAGCCCGCACGCTGCCCAGGTCGAAAGCCGCCCAGGTAATGCTCGGGCCCAGCGCCCAGGCGTTGGCGGCCGAGGAACCGATCTGTGAACCACGTCCGGCGGTGAAGCCCAGGAAACCGCTCAGGCTGACCCGGGGAAACAGGTCGGCCTTGGCTACGCCGATACGCGCCGTGGCAGCGGCCAGTTGGCGTTCGGCGCTGAGAATGTCCGGACGACGTTGCAGCAGCTCACCCGGGTCGCCGATAGGCAGGGCCTTGGCGATGGCTGGCAACTGTTTGGGGCTCAGGTCCACGCTCAGCTTGTCGGGACGCTCACCCAGCAGCGTGGCGATACGATTGCGCTGACGCACCTGCTCGGCCTGCAGTTGCGGCACGCTGGCTTCCACCGAGGCCAGGCGGGCATCGGCGCGCACCACGTCGAGCTGGTCGCCGACGCCGGCATCACGCAGGCTTTCGGTGATCTTGCGCGAGTCCTGCTGGTTCTTCAGGTTGGCCAGGGCAATTTTTTCCCGCAGCTGGGCGCCGCGCAGTTGGCCGTAGGCATCCACCAGTTCGGCGATCATCGTCACCTGCAACTGATAGAGGTCGGCTTCAGCAGCCTGCTGGTCGGCGTCGGTGGCTTCCAGGTTGCGCTGGATGCGCCCGAACAGGTCCAGCTCCCAGGCCATGTCCAGGCCCAGATCGTAGCGCTCGGTGTTGACCCGGTCGGTGGTTTGCCCTGGAATCTGGCCTTTGCCCAGGTTGCTGCTGGCGCGGCTGGTGATGGTCGGCATGGCGTCATTGCTGGCGTCATCGCGAATCGCCCGTGCGGCCCGCAAGCGAGCGAAGGCCACGCGCAACTCACGGTTGCCTTCCAGGGATCGGGTTACCAACGCGTTGAGGGTCGGGTCGTCGAATTGCTGCCACCAGATGCCTTCGAAACGGGCTCGGTCGAAATTCTTCTGGCCGGCGGTGCCGTCGGTGGCGGTGGTGATGTTCGCCGCCTCCGTTTGCGGTGCCTTGTAGTCCGGGCCCACGGCGCAGGCGCTCAACGCCAGGACCAGCAAGCTCGGCACGAACGCTTTCAAACTCATTGTTGCGCCTCCAGTTTCAAAGCCCGGGCCGCTTTACGGGCCTCACTGCGCTCGACGAAGTTGCGGATCAGTACATAGAACACGGGGGTCAGCAGCAGGCCGAAGAACGTCACGCCAAGCATCCCGGAGAACACCGCCACACCCATGGCGTGACGCATTTCAGCACCGGCACCACTGGAGAACACCAGGGGCACCACGCCCATGATGAAGGCGAAGGAGGTCATCAGGATCGGCCGCAGACGCAGGCGGCAAGCCTCCAGCACGGCAGCCAGTGGGTTCATGCCCTCGAGCTGCTTATCCTTGGCGAACTCGACGATCAGAATGGCGTTCTTGCAGGCAAGCCCCACGAGCACGATCAAGCCGATCTGGGTAAAGATGTTGTTGTCGCCACCGGACAGGATCACCCCGGTAATCGCCGACAGCAGGGTCATCGGTACGATCAGGATCACCGCCAATGGCAGGCTCCAGCTTTCGTATTGCGCCGCGAGTACCAGGAACGCCAGCAGTACGCAGAGCGGGAACACGAACAGCGCAGTGTTGCCCGAGAGGATCTGCTGGTAGGTCAGGTCGGTCCACTCGTAGGTCATGCCGTTGGGCAGTTCATCCTTGAGCAGTTTCTCGATGGCTTTCTCTGCCTGGCCGGAGCTGTAGCCCGGGGCAGCGGCACCGTTGATTTCAGCGGTGATGAAGCCGTTGTAGTGCATCACACGGTCCGGCCCGGAGGTGTCGCTGACCTTGATGAAGGTCGCCAGCGGGATCATCTCGCCACGGTTGTTACGCACCTTGAGCTGGCCGATCTGGTCCGACTCGAGACGGAACTGCTGCTCGGCCTGGACGTTGACCTGGTAGGTACGGCCGAAGCGGTTGAAGTCGTTGGCATACAGCGAACCCAGGTAGATCTGCAGGGTGTCGAAGATGTCGCTGACAGCCACGCCGTGGGTCTTGGCTTTTTCACGGTCGATGGCGGCATCGACCTGGGGCACGTTCACCGTGTAGCTGGTGAACAGGCCGGCCAGTTCCGGCACGCTGCGGCTCTTGGTGATGATGTTCATGGTTTCTTTGTACAGCTCGTCGTAGCCCAGGTTGCCCCGGTCTTCGATTTGCAGGCGGAAACCACCGATCGTGCCCAGGCCCTGTACCGGCGGCGGCGGGAAGATCGCCATGTAGGCTTCCTGGATCTGCGAGTACTGGCCGTTCAAGGCACCGGCAATGGCGCCGGCCGACATGCTCGGGTCCTTGCGCTCCTCAAACGGCTTGAGGGTCACGAACACGATGCCGGCGTTCGGGCTGTTGGTGAAACCGTTGATCGACAGGCCAGGGAAGGCCACCGCGCTTTGTACGCCCGGTTGCTTGAGGGCCAGCTCGGACATGCGCTTGATCACGTCTTCGGTACGGTCCAGGCTCGCGGCGTCCGGCAGTTGGGCGAAAGCCACCAGGTATTGCTTGTCCTGGCCAGGCACGAAGCCGGTCGGCGTGTTGGAGAAGCCAAAGAAGGTCAACACCATCAGGCCTGCGTAGAGCAACAGGGCGATGCCGCTGCTACGGATCACGCGGCCAACGGTGCCCACATAGCCGTGGCTGGCACGTTCGAAGAACCGATTGAACGGCCGGAACAGCCAGCCACCGAAGATCTTGTCGAGGAACTTCGAGAAACGGTCCTTGGGTGCGTCGTGGCTCTTGAGCAATACGGCGGCCAGGGCCGGCGACAGCGTCAGGGAGTTGACCGCCGAGATCACCGTCGAGATGGCAATGGTCAGGGCGAACTGTTTATAGAACTGCCCGGTCAAGCCACTGATGAATGCCGCCGGAATGAACACCGCGCACAGCACCAGGGCGGTGGCGATGATCGGACCGGTCACTTCGCTCATGGCGCGCTTGGTGGCTTCCACCGGGGTGAGCCCCAGCTCGATGTTACGTTCGACGTTCTCCACCACCACGATGGCGTCGTCCACCACGATACCGATCGCCAGTACCAGGCCGAACAGTGACAGGGCGTTCAACGAGAAGCCGAACAGGTGCATCACGGCGAAGGTACCGATCAGCGACACAGGCACCGCCACCAACGGAATGATCGAGGCGCGCCAGGTCTGCAGGAACAGGATCACCACCAGCACCACGAGAATCAGTGCTTCGAACAGGGTGTGGACCACCGCTTCGATGGAGCCGCGCACGAAGATCGTCGGGTCGTAGACGATGCTGTAGTCCATGCCGGCCGGGAAGCCTTTCTTAAGCTCCTCCATCTTGGCGCGCACGTCGTTGGAGATTTGGATGGCGTTGGAGCCTGGGCGCTGGAAGATCGGGATCGCGACTGCCGGCTGGTTGTCCAGCAGGGAGCGCAGGGCGTATTGGCTCGAACCCAACTCGACCCGAGCGATGTCCTTCAGGCGAGTGATCTCACCGTTGGCGCCGGAACGAATGATGATGTTCTCGAACTCTTCCTCATTGACCAGGCGGCCCTGGGTGTTGATCGAGAGCTGGAAGGCCTGGGCATTCGGTGCTGGCGGCGCACCCAGGGCACCGGCGGCGACCTGGCGGTTCTGTTCACGAATCGCCGTGACCACATCGGTGGCGGTCAGGTTGCGCGAGGCGGTCTTGTTCGGATCGAGCCAGACCCGCAGCGAATAGTCACCCATGCCGAACAGCTGCACATCACCCACGCCACCCAGGCGCGCCAGCTCATCCTTGATGTTGAGCAGGGCGTAGTTGGACAGGTAGAGCATGTCGTAGCGCTGGTCCGGCGAGGTCAAGTGCACGACCATGGTCAGGTCGGGCGAGGCCTTGTCCACCGTGATACCGATCCGGGTCACTTCTTCCGGCAGCTTGGGCTCGGTGCGGGTGACGCGGTTCTGCACCTGCACCTGGGCGTTGTCCAGGTCGGTGCCCAGGGCAAAGGTGATGGTCAGGGTGATCTTGCCGTCAGCGGTGGACTGCGAGGACATGTACAGCATGTTCTCGACACCGGTGATGGCTTGCTCCAGGGGCGCGGCCACGGTTTCACCGATCACCTTGGGGTTGGCACCCGGGAAGTTGGCGCGTACCACCACGGTGGGCGGTACGACTTCCGGGTATTCGCTGATCGGCAACTGGAACAGCGAGATGGCGCCGGCGATCAGGATCAGCAGCGAAAGCACCGCTGCGAAGATCGGCCGCGAAATGAAGAACTGGGAAAATTTCATCTTGGATTCAGTCCCTTAACCGCGTGGGGTCGCAGCGGCCAGCTTGCCTGCCGATCCGGACGCTGCCTTGGAAGGCGCGCCTTGGGACAGGTTGCTGGCTTCGAGCGCTTTACGTTGTTGAGCCAGGGCGGCAATGGTTTCGTCGCTGGCCATCGGAATGGTTTCAGGCGTGACCGGTGAACCCGGACGAGCCCGTTGCAGCCCCTTGACGATGATGGTGTCGTCCTTGCTCAAACCGCTGCGCACGATGCGCAGGCCTTCGATCTTCGGCCCCAGCTCGACGGCGCGGTAGGCCGGTTTGTTCTCGGCATCCATCACCAGCACGAATTTCTTGCCCAGGTCGGTGCCCACGGCTTCGTCGTTGATCAACACGGCGGAATAAGTGCCGCTGCCGACCAGCTTCAAGCGGGCATACAAACCTGGGGTGTAGGCGCCGTCCTTGTTGTCGAATACCGCGCGACCACGGATGGTGCCGGTTTGCGGGTTGACCTGGTTGTCGATGAAGTTCATCTGGCCCTGGTGAGGATTGCCGTCTTCGTTGGACAGGCCCATATACACCGGCGTGGCCTGGCCGCGCTGGCCCTGGCGGGCGAGTTGGGTGTATTTGAGGAAGACGCGCTCATCGGCATCAAAGTAGGCGTAGACCTTGTCGGTCGAGACGACGCTGGTCAGGGGCGTGACGTCGGCGGTCACCAGGTTGCCGGCGGTGATTTCCGCCCGGCTGACGCGACCATTGATGGGCGAGGTGACGCGGGTGAAGCTCAGGTTCAGTTTCGCCAGGTCCAGTTGTGCCTGGATGGCGGCAGCGGCGGCGCGGGCTTCCTGGGCGGCGCTGGTGCGCGAATCCGCCAACTCGGCGGAAATGGCATTGCTCTGACGCAGGCGCTCACCACGCTGGGCTTCGTTTTCGCTGCGGGTGGCGGTGGCGCGGGCCTGGGCCAGTTGGGCTTCGAGACGACGCACTTCAGCCTGGAACGGGCGTGGGTCGATCTGGAACAGCAGGTCGCCTTTCTTGACCAGCGCACCCTCGGTGAAGGCCACTTCGTCGATCTGCCCGGAAACCCTCGGGCGAATCTCGACGGTTTCCGGCGCTTCGAGGCGCCCGGTGAATTCATCCCATTCGTTAACCGGCTGCTCCAGCACCTTGGCGACACTGACTTTGGCAGGCGGCATGGACGCTGCCGTGTCGGGAGTCTTGCCGCAAGCGCTCATCACCAGCACCGCCAGCAGCGCGAGGGGAAAACGCAATTTTGAAAGTGAATGTTCCATGGATAGCATCCGCCAATGTATTGAGAATGGGCGGATGATGCGTGGCGCAACGCAGAGGAACGAATCGAATGAAGTAAAGGTAACTATCATTCGGAATGATATAAGCCATCGACGAGCCCCCTAGTACGGGGCTTTTCGTTAGGTGGCTATCATTCTGGTCGATAAACCACAGGTGTCAAATCGGCCAAGCCTTTATCGGTGAAAAATCTATTCCGGCAGGTAGACGGTGCGGATGCGCTTAAGTTCGCCGCTCGCGCGTAGGGCGTCAATAGCTTCACGCAAATCCTTGACCAATGTGGGCGAGCATTGCCTCGAGCACGCCAAGTAGAGATCGGCACTGCTGCCCACCGGGCTCATGAGCAGCTTGCGCTTGGACACCTTCGGCCAGATGTAGCGGCTCTCCGGAACGCCGTTGAACCAAGCATCGATGCGACCCATCAGCAGCAATTGCGCGGGGTTGTCGCCGATGGCCAGGGGATAGATCTGCTCGTTGCTGAACCCTTCGGTGCGCAGGATTTCCTCCTGGGCGCTGCCCAGGCCGACGCCAATCTTGCGGTAGGTTTCCCTGGCTTGGGCAAAGCTGTCCACCTGCCGCTCCAGGCTGAAGAACGCTCGCTCCATGGGCATGATCGACGCGATCCAGGTGAAGTGGCTTTCGCGGCCAGGTAGGCGCGACAAGGGCGCGATCAAGAAGTCATGCTCTTCACTGACATGTTTTTGAGCCCTGGCCCAGGGAAGCACATGGATCTTCACGGCATACCCAGCCTGGGTGATAGCCGCCACGGCGACGTCGCCAACGATGCCGTAACCCCTTGGATCGTTGACGAATGTCAGCGGAGGCGCGTCCAGAATGTGCAGTTCAACTACCGTGGGTTCGCTCCACGCGCACTGCACTACCAGCAGTGGCAGCAATAGACAAAGCCTGCAAAGCGCAGAGCCGGGACGATTCGAAACGCGTGCGGTCGAGCTCATGAACGATGACTTCAGGCATTGAAAGGTGATGCGCCTCGGCACGTGTGCTTGGCGCTGGAAGCCGCATCTGAAGGCCGGCTTCTCATGTGATGCGCAGAACCGATACCGGTTCGCCACGATCATTTTTATCGAGACACGCCAAGCGACTGTCTTGGGCCGGTCACGTTTACCTGACGATAGATCATCCGGTCGACATAAACCTTGAATTTTGCATTTCGACAACGGTTTCCAGGTTACTGAACCGAGGGCGTGCAACGGTCGCCGATCCCCATTGTAGGCACCGTCTGTCAGCGCCCAGCCTGTTATCTGTCAGTCCGCTCTTTTTATGCGTCTGGCCCTCTATCTAAACCTAGCCAGCGTCCCGCGACATTGCTTACCTTGGTCCTGCGAAGCGTAAAAGCAGGATGCAGGACAGCAACGATGAACAACGCTTGGGGCGAACATCAAGGTCACCCGCATTCAAGCGCGCGTCGGGATTGCGGACAACGCTTGAAGGCGACCCTGGAAGAATATGGCATTGCCCCTGTGGCTTTTGCCGAGTTGCTCGGTATCAGCCCGCAGTGCCTGACGAACTGGAGTGCGCGAGGCATTCCCCGGTTGCGGATAGCACAGCTGGCGCGCTTGCTGAGTGTCAGTGAGGTGTGGCTGGCGACCGGGGAAGGGGAGCGGGCGGGCGATATGGGGCAACGGGAGTGATTGCCTTAACAACATAGGGAGAAGGGAAATATGGGCGCGCGCCTGACCTGGACCGGCCTGGACAGGCCATCTTTTGAAGGCTGATGGGGTATGCCAGTCAACGTCGCCCCGTGCGCGTACTCACATCCACCCACACCGCCAACACCAGGATGCTGCCCTTGACGATCATCTGCCAGTAGCTATCCACGTCGAGCATGGACATGCCGTTGTCCAGGCTGGTGATGACCAGCGCGCCGAGGAGCGCGCCGTAGACGGTGCCGGAACCGCCGCGCATGGAAGTGCCGCCGATGAAGCAGGCGGCGATGGCGTCGAGTTCGCCCATGTTGCCGGCCGAGGGTGAGCCGGCGGCCAGGCGCGCGGTATTGACCATGCCGGCGAGGGCGCACATCACGCCCATGATGCCGAAGATCCACAGCTTCACCGCCTGCACGTTGATGCCGGACAGGCGCGTGGCTTCCATGTTGCTGCCCACCGAATAGACCCGGCGGCCGAACACGGTCTGGCTGGTGACGTAGCTGAACACGCCCAGCAGGATCAGCAGGAGCAGCACCGGCACGGGGATGCCGTCGTAGCTGTTGAGGGTGTAGACGAACCCGGCCAGTACCGCGCCGATCAACACCACGCGCAATACGTCACGCACCAGTGAGTGGGCCGCGAGGCCATGCAGGGCACGATTGCGTCGTTGCTTCCAGGTCAGGAAAAGGGTCAGGGCGAACAGCAGGATGCCGAGCCCGGTGCCCACGGTATGTGGCAAGTAACCTTGGCCGACATAGACCAGTTCCGGTGATACCGGCGCAATGGTGGTGCCGCCGGTCACGCCCAGCAGGATGCCGCGAAAGGCGAGCATGCCGCCCAGGCCGACAATGAACGAGGGGATGCGCAAGTAGGCGGTCATGTAGCCGTTGCACAGGCCAATCATCAAGCCGCACAAGGCCACCAGGCTCAGGTTTGCCAGGAGGGGAATGTGATAGACCACGTCCAGGATTGCCGCCAGGCCGCCGAGCAGCCCGAGCAATGAACCCACGGATAAATCGATCTCGCCGCTGATGATCACCAGCACCATGCCGCAGGCAAGGATCCCGGTGATGGACATCTGCCGCAGCAGGTTGGAGAGGTTGCGCGGGGTCACGAATCCGCCGTCGGTCTGCCAACTGAAGAACAGCCAGATCACCGCCACGGCAATCACCAGGGCGAGCATTTTGTAGCGGGAAAAGAGTTGTTTGACCTGATTCATCTACGCGGACTTCCGATCATTATTGTTATGGCTGAGCGCGGCGGCGAGCACCTGTTCCTGGGTGAGTTCTTGGTTGATGAAATCGCCGCGCAGTTGACCTTCGCCGATCACCAGGACCCGGTCGGAAACCCCCAGCACTTCGGCCAGCTCCGAGGACACCATGATGATCGACACGCCTTCGACCGCCAGCGCGCCCATCAGCTTGTAGATCTCGTATTTGGCGCCGACGTCCACGCCGCGAGTCGGCTCGTCGAGGATCAACACGCGGGGTTTGGTCAATAGCATCTTCGCCAGCACGGCTTTTTGTTGGTTGCCACCCGAGAGGCTGGTGATCGGCAGGAACGGGCTCGCCGTCTTGAGGTGCATGCGCGAGATTTCCCGATCAATGCTGCCCAGCTCGGCTTCGGCATCGATGCGGGTCATCTTCGAGTAATTGTCCAGCACTGCCAGGGTGATGTTCTGGCCCACTCCCAGGTCCGGGATGATGCCCTGGCGCTTGCGGTCCTCGGGGACCATGCACAGGCCGGCGCGGATGGACTTGAGCGGTGTGCGCGTGTCGACCTGTTGATCTTCCAGCCAGACTTCACCTTCATAGCGGCCGGGATAGGCGCCGAACAGTGCCGACACCAGTTCGGTACGACCGGCGCCGACCAGCCCGGCGATACCGAGGATTTCCCCGCGCTTGAGGACGAAGGAAATGTCGTCGACCCGTTTGCGCTTGGGGTTGTCAACGTCGTAGCAGGTGAAGTGGCGGGCCTCGAAAATCACCTCGCCGACGTCATGGGGTTCGGTGGGGTAGAGGTTGCTCATCTCCCGTCCGACCATCTGCGTGATGATCTTCGGGATGTCCATGTCGCTCATGGCGGTGGTGGCGATGTGTTTGCCGTCGCGGATCACTGAAATGGTGTCGCACACGGCGGCCACTTCATCGAGCTTGTGGGAGATATAGACGCAGGCGACGCCCTTGGCCTTGAGGTCGCGGATGATGTCCAGCAGCACCTCGATCTCCGAACGGGTCAGGGCCGAGGACGGCTCATCGAGAATCAGCAGGCGCGCTTGTTTGTTCAGCGCCTTGGCGATTTCCACCAGTTGCTGGTAGCCACCGCCGTACTGCGAAACCGGCAGCGACACGTTCATGTCGGGGACCTTGAGTTCGCGCATCAGCGCTTCGGCCCGGTGGATCATGGCCGGGTAGTTCATGCGCCCGCCGGGCAGTGTCAGCTCGTGGCCCATGAAAATGTTTTCCGCCACCGACAGGTCGGGGACGAGGGTGAGTTCCTGATGGATGATGACGATCCCGGCGGCTTCCGTTTCACTGATCGATTGTGCCTTGAGCGGCTGGCCGTCCCAGAGAATTTCACCGTCCCAGGTGCCGTAGGGATAGACCGCCGACAGGACTTTCATCAGGGTGGATTTGCCCGCGCCGTTCTCGCCGCAAAGGCCGACGCATTCCCCTGGCCTGACCTTGATGTCGATGCCGTTCAGGGCTTTGACACCGCCAAAGGTTTTGACGATGCCGTTCATTTGCAGCAGGTAGTCGGACATGGCGAAGGGCTCGTGAAAAGGGGCTCAAACGTAAGCAGGTGGGAACAGCCGTAGGGCCAGGCTCACCCTAAATGCCAGAGTTAAGCAGGTTCTTGTGGGAGCGGGCTTGCTCGCGAATGCGGTGGGTCAGCCTGACTGATATTGACTGTCCCACCGCTTTCGCGAGCAAGCCCGCTCCCACAGAGGTCACTGCCCGGCGATCTGTGCCTTGGTGTAGAACCCGTCCTTTTCCAGCAGGTCGATGTTGTCCTTGGTCAGCGGGGTAGGCGTGAGCAGGATGGTGTCGACTTTTTTGCTGCCATTGTCGTATTGCGAGCTGAAGGCAGGTTTCTCGTTGCGCGCCAGTTGCACTGAAAGCTTGGCGGCTTCGGAGGCGATCAGTTTCAGCGGCTTGTAGACGGTCATGGTCTGGGTGCCATCGATCACTCGCTTGACCGCCGCCAGGTCGGCGTCCTGGCCCGAGATCGGCACCTTGCCGGCCATTTTCTGTGCGGCCAGGGCCTGGATGGCGCCGCCGGCGGTGGCGTCGTTGGAGGCGACGATGCCGTCGATCTTGTTGTTGTTCCGGGTCAGGGCGTTCTCGACGATGCTCAAGGCTTCGGTGGGGTTCCATTCCTTGACCCATTGCTGGCCGACAATCTTGATATCGCCTTTGTCGATGGCCGGTTGCAGCACTTTCATCTGGCCTTCGCGCAGGACCTTGGCGTTGTTGTCGGTGGGCGCGCCGCCGAGCAGGAAGTAATTACCCTTGGGCGCCGCTTTCAGGACGCCGCTGGCCTGCATCTCGCCGACCTTCTCGTTATCGAAGGAAATGTAGGCGTCGATATCGGCATTGAGGATCAAGCGGTCATAGGACACGACCTTGATTCCGGCCTTCTTCGCCTCGGCGACGGCGTTGGTTAGCACGGTGGCGTTGAACGGCACGATGACGATCACATCGACGCCACGGGAAATCAGGTTTTCGATCTGCGAGATCTGTTTCTGTTCGTTGGCGTCGGCCGACTGGACGAAGACCTTAGCGTCGAGCTTTTCCGCCGCCGCGACGAAATAGTCACGGTCCCGCGACCAGCGTTCCAGGCGCAGGTCATCGATGGAAAAACCGATTTTCGGGTGCGCCGCATCGGCCATGACCGGAAGCGAGAGCAGGGCGAGGGCGCCGGCGAGCAGGGTGCGTTTGAAGCTTTTCATGGTGGTGCGTCCTTTTATTGTTGTTTGAAAGACACTGCCTGACGATGAGCGTGGTGCGGATAGAACTGTAGAGAGTCGCCGAGCGCTGTGGGCAGAGATTTGTCGCGAGAATGTAACAACCCACTTTGGCGAATCAGATAAATCAAGGTCGTTTTTTCCGGGGGGCTGCTTCGCAGCCCAACGGGATAAATCCCCTCGCCACAGCTCAGTCTATTGTCAGGGGAAGATGAACCGGTTGACGACGTTTTCCAGCATCTCCTGGCGACCGCTGACGGCCTGGGGATTCAACTCGTTGGCAAAGGCATGCTCGGCCAGCGAAGCGAGGCTGAACTCTCCGGCCAACACCGCCTGGCCGAACGGTTGCTGCCAGCCGGCGTAGCGTCGATCTTTGAATGCTTGCAGTTGATCGTCCTGCACCATGGCCGCTGCGCGCTCCAACGCCAGGGCCAGGACGTCCATGGCGGCGACGTGGCCGTGGAACAGATCGATGTCGTCCAGGCTCTGGCGCCGAACCTTGGAATCGAAGTTGAATCCACCATGGGTGAAACCGCCGGCCTTGAGGATCTCGTAGGTGGCGAGGGTCATCTCTTCGACGCTGTTGGGGAACTGGTCGGTGTCCCAGCCGTTCTGCGGGTCGCCCCGGTTGGCGTCGATGCTGCCGAAGATGCCCAGGGAGACGGCGGTGGCGATCTCATGGTGGAAGCTGTGCCCGGCCAGGGTTGCGTGGTTGGCCTCGATGTTGACCTTGATTTCTTTTTCCAGGCCGTACTGTTGCAAGAAACCGAACACCGTGGCGCTGTCGTAATCGTATTGGTGCTTGGTCGGCTCCTGGGGCTTGGGCTCGATCAGCAAATCACCCTTGAAGCCGATCTTGTGTTTGTGTTCGACCACCATGGCCATGAAGCGACCCAGTTGCTCGCGCTCACGCTTGAGGTCGGTGTTGAGCAGGGTTTCGTAACCTTCACGGCCACCCCAGAGGACGTAGTTGGAGCCCTTGAGACGCTGGGTGGCGTTCATGGCGCTGAAAACTTGGGCAGCGGCGCAGGCGAATATCTGCGGGTCCGGGTTGCTGGCGGCGCCTGCGGCGAAGCGCGGGTTACTGAAGCAGTTGGCGGTGCCCCACAACAATTTGATCCCGGTCTGCTCTTGATGGCGCTCCAGATGATCGACCATCTGCGCGAAGTGGTTGCGGTACTCCTTCAGTGAGTTGCCTTCGGGGGCGATGTCGGTGTCGTGGAAGCAGTAGTAATCGATGCCCAGTTTGGAGAAGAACTCGAAGGCCGCTTCGGCCTTGCCGATGGCCAGTTCCATCGGGTCCCCGCTGCGCTGCCACGGGCGCTTGAAGGTGCCGGCGCCGAACACGTCCGAACCCGGCCAGACAAAGGTATGCCAGTAGCAGACCGCCATGCGCAGGTGCTCGCGCATGGGTTTGCCGAGGATCAGCTTGTCGGCGTCATAGTGGCGGAAGGCAAGGGGTGAGGCGCTGGCGGCGCCCTCGTAGCGAATCTTGTCGACACCGGGGAAGTACGGCATGGGCGGTTTCCTTATTGTTCTTGGCGGTGACTCGATACTAACGCCGGCCCCAGCGCCGCTGATTATGAAAATCACCAAGGCGCAGTGCGATTTTGAGTATTGAGATTCACCCGCCCGGCGCCTAGTCTGTGTCGATCGGCCCAGGATAAACGACCATGAAGACCGTCCCGCCCGTCCACCGCATCGCACTGTTGTTCAACGGCAGTAAGATCTATGACCGCGGCATCATCAGTGGCATCGGCAACTACTTGAGCAGCACGCGCGCCTCTTGGGACTTGTTCCTTGAAGAGGATTTCCTTTGCCGCCTCAAAGGCATCGAGCGCTGGCAGGGCGACGGGATCATTGCCGACTTCGATGACCCGCTGATCGGCGAGGCGCTGGCCGGGATCAAGTTGCCCGTGGTGGCGGTGGGTGGTTCCTATCAGGATGAACGCGCTTATCCGAAGGGCATTCCCTATGTCGCCACCGATAACGATGCGCTGATGAAGCTGGCTTACGAGCACCTGATCGAGGCCGGGCTGACCCGTTTTGCCTGCTTCAGCCTGCCTGAAGCACAAGCCAATCGCTGGGCCCAGGAAAGGGAAAAGGCTTTTCGCCGGCTAGTGCAACGCGATGGACTGCCCGCCGAGGTCTACCGTGGCATGGGCACCAGCGCACCGCTCTGGGACAGCGCCGTCGAACAACAGATCGCCTGGCTGCAAAGCCTGCCCAAACCCATCGGCATCATCGCCGTCAGTGACGCCCGCGCCCGGCAGTTGCTGCAAGCCTGCCTGACCGCCGGAATCGCGGTGCCGGAGCAGGTGGCCTTGATCGGCATCGACAACGACCCCCTGACCCGCAGCCTGACGCGGGTGCCGCTGAGTTCGGTGATCCAAGGCACCGAAACCATGGGCCGGACCGCCGCGCGCCTGCTCCACCAAATGTTGCACGGCATGCCATCTACGGGCAGGCAGATTCTGGTGCCGCCGGATGCAATCAACGTGCAGGTATCGAGCCTGCACCAACCGTTGGGCAATCCCTATGTGATGCAGGCGCTGTTGTTCATTCGCCAATACGCCTGCCAAGGTATCAAGACCGCCCAGGTGGCCGCGTATGTGGGGATATCGCGCTCGTCGCTGGAATCACACTTTCGCAAGGAGCGCGGTTGCAGCGTTCACGATGAGATCCTGCGCTTCAAACTGGCGGCCGCCGCCAGCGGACTGGAAAATACGGATGCGCCAATTGCCGATATCGCCCTGGGCTGCGGTTTCAAATCGGCCCAGTACCTGCACACGGTCTTTCGTCGGGAGTTTGGTTGTACGCCGAGGGAGTATCAGCAGGGGGCTGTTGCAGTGAATCAATGAGCCGATGTGGCGGGCTGCATTCGTTTAAGTGACACTGCGCCGAATTGCTCTCGTGGCGAGGGAGCTTGCTCCCGCTCGGCGGCGCAGTCGTCGTAAAACCGGTACATGCGGTGCATCAGGTAAACCGTAGTGACTGGTTTGGGGCTGCTTCGCAGCCCAGCGGGAGCAAGCTCCCTCGCCACAGGTTTTGTATGAGTTTCACGGTAACAGCATTAACGCGGTGAAGTAATCCAAGGCCTGTCTCGGATGAGCAGGTTGCGTGATCGAATTGTTAGGGACGAGCTCAATGGCGTTAAGAGTGCTGGTGGTCGGCGGCTACGGAAATTTTGGCAGCATTGTTTGCCGGCATCTGGCGGCGATGCCGGGTGTGGACCTGGTGATTTCGGGGCGCGACCCGCACAAGTTGCTGCGCAAGGTCGATGAGTTGAAAGACCAGTGGGGCACGGTCTGTGAAAGTTGGTGCGGCGACGCCATGGGGGCACCGTTCAAAACGGTCCTGGAGGCGCTGGACATCCAGCTGGTCATCCATACCGGTGGTCCATTCCAGGGGCAGTCCTATGCGGTTGCCGAGAGTTGCATCGACGCGGGTGTGAACTATTGCGACTTGTCTGATTCCAGGGCGTTTGTCACTGGCATTGGCGCGCTCGATGCCCGGGCCCGGCAGGCGGGCGTGGCGATCCTCAGCGGTTGCAGTTCCGTGCCGACGCTGTCCGCCGCGATCATCGATCAGCAGCGCCATCGTTTCATGCGCATTGAATCGATCGAACATGGCATTTCCTCGTCGGCCAAGATGCCTGGGCTGTCGACCATCGAAGGGGTACTGGCCTACGCGGGCAAACCGATCAAGCAACTCAAGGACGGCCAGGTGCACGAAGTCCTGGGATGGCAGGACCTCAAACTTCGTAGAATGGCGCACCTGGGCACGCGGGTATTGGCTAACGTCGATGTGCCGGACCTCGATATCTTTGCCAGCCGCTACGGTGCCCAGACGTTGAGCTTCAAGGCCGGCGCGGGCCTGAAGCTGGCGGGCGTTGCCAATTACCTGCTGGCCCAGGCAATGCGGGTGGGCATGGTGCGCAACCATTTCCCTTGGGCTGCGAGGCTTCACCGTTGCGGACTATGGTTCGAGCGGTTTGGCGATGGCAAGAGCGCGATGTACATCGATGTCCATGGCATCGACGGCGATGAAAAACCACTGTCCATGACGGCCCAGCTCACCGCATTGAACGACAAGGGCCCGGAAATCCCCAGCTGCGCAGCCGTAGCCTTGGCCGCGAAAATCGCCCAGGGCTACGTGCCCGAACCTGGTGCCCGGGCTTGCGTGGGTGAAATCACCGTCGACGAATACATGGCTGCCATCAACGATCCGCAGAACCTCAGCCTGTCCGTGCACTTCTCTGGCGAGCCGGGTTGACGATGCTCTACCTGTCCCTGAAATACATCCATATCATTGCCGCGATTTTCCTGTTCGGCTTCGGCATGGGTTCCTATCTCTACTTGATTGCCGCCAGTCGTACCGGCAATCCCCAAGTAATTGCCCATGTGGCAAGGACGGTCGTGCAGTTCGATACCTGGATTACCACGCCCGCAGGGTTCATCCAGATTATCAGCGGTTACTGGCTCATGAAGCTGGCCGGGCTTTCCCTGACTATGGCATGGGTCGCGACTTCGCTGATTATTTTCTTGTGCGTGGGCGCGCTCTGGCTTCCAGTCCTGGTGCTACAGAAACGGCTATACGTGATGGCGTCGAGCGTGGCCTGGCATGAGCAAAGGGGCAGGGGTTGGACGAATCTGTGAGTTCGGCATAAACGTGGTCTACATAGCGCCTGGTAATCCGGGTAATACCCGTGTCCAGCTAAAAGAACGTGCCGAATCAATGCTCGACTGCAATGACTTAAGGACCTGAGCCGAACCATGAGCGATGACCCCCACGCACTGTATATACGCTTCCAGTCCCCTGATCCTGGTATAGGGCCACGCGTCCAGGCGCCGATGCTACCCCAGGAGCAGGCCATGGCTCGGTGGCATGCGGCCGGGCATCGTTTCAGTTGGCTAGAGGTGCTGGTGCCGCCGCTGTGTTTTGGCCCGATTCTGCCGCCCCTCGCGTTGCTGCCGGGTCTGTTGGCTTATCAAGCGCTATTGGCTCCAAGCCTGGATCTGGATGGCATCGTCGGGCAGTCCTTTGGCTGGCTGGCGGTGGTCACGTTGCTCTTCACGATGCTTTGGGGCCTGCGCAATTTTTTGCGGGACAAGCACGACCCGGTGAAGCGCTATTGGCAGTCCATGCCGGCTCAAGGCGTGGTCGAGCTTGAGCAGCATGACCTGGTGTCCGGCATCAGCCTGTGGTCAAACGACTTTGATCCGGACTGCAATACCCTCCTGCGCTGGGCCAACGGCAAGCTGGAATCCGTGCAGGACAGCGGTGTGTTGCAATGGATCCTGGCCAGGACGATGGCAGGGCATTGGCTGATATTCAAGGAAGAGTATCCGGGCGACTTCTGCTACGGACCGGTTGGCCGGATGCCCGAGGCGAAAAAGCAATTGCAACCCTGCCAGCAACTGGCGATTGCGTTCGCTCCCGGTACCAACCTCCCACTGGGCCGACGTTTCGACGGCCCGCCGATACCGATGGTGAATACGCCGTACTGGATGTCTGTCAATGAGCTCAAGCGCCTTGCCGAGGCCGCCCATCACTGGATGTTCTTTGCGCCAGATCGCTATGCCGTGGTCAATGATCAGGATGCCGCCTGGGTGCAGCGGATGGTGGACAGGGCACAAGCCAGTGTCGGGCCCCAGCCGGCGTGATGCACTTCGGCGTTTAGGTAGTTTTTACAGTTGGAGCGGATCGCTACCTAAATCCTGAACGGTCAAAGTGGACCTTTTACTGCTCGCCTCTTACCATACGCCCCCTCGGACGCCTCGTTCACAAGGAGAATAAAGTGAAATCATTGATCGTTGTTTCGTTATTGGCCACTCTGGCCGGCTGTGCAACACATGGAAAAACTGACCAGCAGCTTTATAGGGAAGCTGCCGACGCGCACGTAGTGACCCTCCCAGCTGGACAAAATACGGTGAGCTTGCCTAGCGTGAAAATCGTCAGTCACGGCTTGATCGCCGATAATCTGGCAATTGCCGCTGGTGGAGGCGCTAACGCAATGCAGCTCAAGCAAGGACTGCTCAGCGCCAAAAGTGCCGGCGAGAGCGGGTTCCTGATTATCGGAGCCGCCAGTTCTCTGGACGTGGCCATTATCAAAAACGCGTTTGATGCGCTCGATTTGAATGGCATGCGTATTTACTACGCGGGCGGGGAAGCCCAGAAGGAAGAGGCTCGTGCCGCAGTCGAGAAAGCAAACGCGAATTTCCAGTACATCAGCTCAATGAAATAAGCGTCCTCCTTTGGAGTGGAGAACATTACCGCACCATAGGTCGCTGTTTTCTGCCTTCTCCAAAAGAAAAGTCCGATGCCCGTGCAGGCATTGGACTTTGATGGACTCAGCCTGACGCAGACATATCAAAGTCAGGTCTAAAGCCACGTGTCCACCACCCGCCGATCCAGTTCCTCCCACTCAGCCATGCCCAATACCCGGGTGGTGTTCAGCCCGCGTAGATAGCCGCGCAGTTGATTAGCTGTGGCCCGCTTGAATTCCGGGTCGGGTTCGGTGCTGCTCAACAGCACGCTTTCGTACTGGATCAGGTACTCGGCCACCCGCTCACGGAAGTCGGGCAATACCGCGTCGCGAATCAAATCAAACGTTCTCATGGTTAGGCCTCATCAGTCTCACTCAGCTTGCAACTATTGCTATGAGTAATAGTGACCATTACCAAATGCAAGTTCTGCTTTGCCGACAATCATCGGAAAATCAGCGCCATCGAACTTGCAACCCGGTTTTTTTATTTTCAGGACCCAACCCATGCGCTCTTTATTTTTGCTTCCCATGGCGTTTGCCTCGTTGCTGTTGGCCGGATGTGCCTCCGCGCCGAACGACCCGACCCTGACTTTGCAAACCAGCAAGAGCCCTGAACAGTATGCTGATTGCGTCGTTCCGAAATTGCAGGGCAGCGCATTGAACCCAATGGTTTCGCAGACTCAGCGCAGTTACCGCATCGTGGTGCCGAGCAAGATCTCGGCGGACAACGTGCTGGAGGCCTACAAGGCCGGGAACGGCGGCAAGGTATTCGTCTACGAACGCCATTTGCTGGCTTCGAACCTTCTGCCTTCGAGTTTTGAGCGCGCCGCCCAAGACTGCATCTGACCGGCCCGCAAACGCTTTTCGCAGTGCTCCTTTGGTTGGCCGCAACCAACCAATTCTTTGCCCCGCACCGTATTCGGTGGCGGGGTTTTTTTTGTCCGCTTGGTCAGCCTGCCGATCAATAATCCTTTGTAGAAGCGGGCTTGCCCGCGAAGAGGCCTTCACATTCAGCACTGATGCCAGCTGACCCAACGCCTTCGCGGGCAAGCCCGCTCCCACAGTGTTTCAAGGTTTAGATTTGACGCCTCGCTGCAGAATCGGCATATTTTGCGCGTTTGTGATCATTGGTGCTCGTTTATGCAGGTTGTACAGTCATGACTTCAACTCACGAAGCGTTTCCCGGTGAACGCCAGCAATTGATCAGCGAGCGTCTTGCCCGCTACGGCCGAGTGATAGCGGCCGACCTGGCCAGCGAACTCAACGTGTCGGAGCATTCGATACGGCGCGACCTGGGCGCGTTGGCAGCGGCGGGGGTGTGCAAGCGCGTCTATGGCGGCGCGATCCTGTTGCCCGCGGCCGAACGGCCGATGGAAGTGCGCGTACGGCAGGACCCCGCACGCAAAGGCAGCCTTGGCCAGGCCGCGGCGTCGTTGCTACGGGCGGGCCAGCATGTGTTCATCGATGTCGGCTCGACGAACCTGGCGATTGCCTGCGCCATTGATCCGCAACTGCAACTGACCGTCACCACCAACTCGCCATTGATTGCGGTGCAATTGATGAAATTGCCGCGGGTCGAAGTCATCCTGTTGGGAGGCCGCTTGAACACGGTCGCCGGTGGTGTGATCGGGCTGACAGCGGTTCAGCAGCTTCGGCAATTCAGTTTTGACCTGTGCTTTCTCGGCGCTTGTGCCATCGATCCGGACAACGGCGTCACCGCTTTCGGCCTGGAAGACGCTGAGTTCAAGCGCGCAGTCGTCGCGGCAAGCGGTCAGGTGGTGGCGGCGGTGACCAATGAGAAGCTGTCCAGCGTGGCACATTATCAGGTGGCGTCGTGCGAAGAGGTCGCCGCCCTGGTGGTGGAACATGACGCGCCGCACGAGCGGCTGGAGCCGTTCTTCGGCCGGGTTTCCCAGGTGGTGACGGCCACTGAAGAGCCTTAGGGCGGGTGGCAACAGGTTGGAGCGACTGCGCCAGTGGCAATGACAAATAAACGGATACGCGACGATCCCATTGTCCGCGACATGAATTACCGCTAGTTTGCTGCCCCTGCATAAGTACAAAAATCAGGAGTCATCGATGCAACCGATTCGTCTCGGTCTGGTGGGCTACGGCAAGATTGCCCAGGACCAACACGTTCCAGCTATTCTCGCCAACCCCGCGTTCCAACTGGTGGCTGTGGCCACGCAGGGGCAGCCTTGTGCCGGGGTGGAGAACTTCCGCTCCCTGGGCGAGCTGCTCGACCACGGTCCGCAAGTCGATGCGATTGCGTTTTGCACGCCACCGCAAGGTCGATTCGCGCTGGTGCAGCAGGCGCTGGCGGCGGGCAAGCACGTGCTGGTGGAAAAGCCGCCATGCGCCACGTTGGGTGAAGCAATGGCGTTGGTGGATCAGGTCCGCGAGCAAGGCGTCAGCGGTTTGTTCGCCTGGCATTCGCGGTACGCGCCGGGCATCGAAGCCGCCCGCGACTGGCTGGCGGGCCGCACATTGCAAAGCGTACAGATCGATTGGAAGGAAGACGTGCGCAAGTGGCACCCGGGCCAGGCGTGGATCTGGCAACCCGGTGGGCTGGGTGTGTTCGATCCAGGCATCAACGCCTTGTCGATTGCTACCCATCTGTTGGCACTGCCGTTGTTCGTCGAGTCCGCGGAATTGCGCGTGCCGGACAACTGCCAGTCGCCGATTGCCGCCAGTATCAAGATGGCTGACGCGCGCCACCTCGATATCCGGGCCGAATTCGATTTCGATCACGGTCACGACGAGCTCTGGAGCATCGAGATTCGTTGCACCGAAGGCGTCCTGCGCCTGGACAATGGCGGCGCCCTGTTGAGCATCGATGGCGTGCGCCAGGTGGTTTGCGAGGAAGGCGAGTACGCGGCGGTGTATCGGCATTTCCAACGGCTGATTGCCGACAAGACCAGCGATATGGACTTGCAACCGTTGCGGCTGGTCGCGGACAGCTTTTTCGTCGGCAGTCGGACGTTGGTCGAGCCGTTCTACGATTAACCCAAAGGAACCGCTGTTGAACGAACACACCTTGTCCATGCGCCTGGAGCGCGTGGCTGCGCACATGCCGGCGGGCGCGCGACTGGCCGACATCGGCTCGGATCACGCTTACCTGCCGGTGGCATTGGTGCGCCGAGGCGCTATCTCGGCGGCGGTGGCCGGTGAGGTGGCCTCGACGCCGTTTCACGCCGCCGAGCGCACTGTGAGCGAGAACGACCTGGACCAGCAGATCAGCGTGCGCCTGGCCGATGGCCTTGCGGCAATCGAGCCTGAGGATGGGGTCAACGTCATCAGCCTCTGCGGCATGGGCGGCGAGACGATCCGCGACATCCTTGACAACGGCAAGGCGCGGTTGAGCGGCCGGGAACGCCTGGTCCTGCAACCCAATGGCGGCGAGCAGCCGCTGCGCCAATGGCTCATGGAAAACGGCTACCGCATCCTCTGCGAGGAATTGCTGCGGGAAAACCGCTTCTATTACGAAATCATCGTCGCCGAACGTGCCGGGCCGGTGGTAATGTACACCGACGAGGAGCTTTACTTCGGTCCGCTACAGATGCAGGCGCGCAATCCTGCATTCTTGGCAAAGTGGCAGCGCTTGCTGCGGCAGAAGCAAAAGACCCTCGCCAGCTTCGCCAAAGCACGGCAAGCCGTGCCCGAAGAGAAGTTGCAAGACATTACGCGTCAGGTCCGGTGGATTAGCCAACTGCTGGCTTGAGCCCCCGGGTACCCTTATCGGCCTGCCACCGGGTAGTGCTTGATACGACACGCGTAATCCTTGCCATCGCCCTTGCAAATGCCATCCAGGTACCGGTAATCCACTTTCACTGACTTTCCTTTCCCGGGCCATTGACGGCGCGGGAGGGTGGCTTGGTAATCGGCGGTTTCTGGAATGAAGCTGAGTGTTGTCCCTACCGTCGGGCATTCCACCGTAGAGGATTTCGGGCTGGCTTTGAGCACCTGCGCCTGGAGCTGCGGATAGGGTCGTTTCTGAACCTCGATGATGCGCAGTTCCATATGGCAGATTTGCCAAGTGGATGCCTGGACGGGCTCGCACAGCAGGGGGAGCGGCAGGGTAATCAGTCCGATGCAGGCTGCGCGAATGTTCATGATTGCCCTGTTTGAGTACTGACGTTGGCGAATCATAGCCCGGTATTGTTGTGGTTGGCAGGGTAGTGGCACTATGCCTTTAATCTTGAAGGCCAATCCAAGGAAGTGACCCATGTCCGGAATCCAAAATGTCGCGTCAGCATTTCGCGAATTCATGCAATCGTGGGAAGAGGACCGAAAATACCTGCCGTCATCCATCAGTGCCCTGGCTAATGGCTTCGAGGGCTGGTTGAAGTTCGAATTTTATTTCTGGTTGCTCCATGCCCGTCATCTTCGTGGTCCCGATCGCGAGCTGGCCGATGTTGGCGTCGAGTATAAAGTCGCGCTTGATCAGCGCTGGTCGCAGATGGACATCGGTACCAAGCAGTGCGATCTGTGGATCCGCGACCAGGATGAAAAGCGCTTTCACTTCATCGAGCTCAAGACGCCTTTCGCCAATGCCAACCAGGGCAAGATGTTTGAAAGTGCGGCCAAGGATTATTGGTACATGACCCGATTGAAAGCTCAGGCGGAGAGAGTCGCCAGCGGCAGCGTGATTATCTTTGGCGTGAACTTCGGCAAGGAGCGTTGGGACGAGCATCTGCAGCGGATCGAGGAATACGCCGGCTATGTTGAACACTCAACCAATGCCTCCGACACGGTGCCGGGCGTGGAGGGGCTGAGGTGGGCGGTTCTGACCATGCACTACCCCGAGTTGGGCGCCGGTGCCGAGGATTGCGCACCCGCATCTGCCGTGCGCAATCTCCCAGCCTGACACCCTTGCCATGGGGGTTGTGTGGGACCGTTGGTTTTTGGGTGGTTCGTGCGGCCCGACGGGGATGAATCCCCTTGCCAGAGGGATTTATCCTTGCTTCGAACCCCCGCCAATCTGCCAGACATAGGGCGGTTCCGTACCGTTGATTTCCCAGTCACCGATGATGCGTTCCTTGTAGATCAATGGGTTGTGCGAAGCCGCGGTGCGGGCGTTGCGCCAGTGGCGGTCGAGGGCCTTGCTGGTGCTGGTGGCCGACGCGCCGAGTGCGTTGAACAGGTCGCTGGTGGCGCGTAGCACCAGGTCAGAGATGACCACCTGGGCTTGGGCTGACTCCAGTTCGGCGGCGATATTGGCGGTGTGCTCGGTCTCCGCGTTCTGGCTGAAACGGCTTTCGTAGGCGCGTTGGGCGGCGCTCGCGGCGCGCAGGGCGGTGGCTTGGGCAGCGTAGACCTGGGCCGACGCCTTGCCGATCACTTGCTGCACCTGGACATCCTGGCTCACCTCGCTGGCATTGCCGGTGCTGAAGATCCGCGTGCGCTTGCGCACCTGATCGGTGAAGTCGTGGACGGCGGCGCGGCCGGCACCGGCCAGCACGGCGAGCAAGACCAGTTGATAGAACGCCGTCTGGTATTTGAAGCGGGTAGAGAAATCGATGAGGTTTTGCGCTTCGACCACTGCGTTTTCGAATACCGAAGTACCGCTGCCGGTGGTGCGCTGGCCAAAACCATCCCAGTCGTCGCTCTGCTTGACGCCAGGCTGATGCACCCTGACGGCGGCAATCACGTCGGCGCCGTTGTCGTCGCGCTGGGCGTACAAGTCTATCCAGTCGGCGAAGATGCTACCGGTGCTGTAGTACTTGGTGCCGTTGGCGACCCACTGATCGCCATGACGGGAAATGCGCGTGCCGACCTCGCCGATTTTCACAGCGCCGATTTCAGTCCAGGCGTTGCCCACCAGGTCGCCATCGACGAAGCGCTTGAACCAGGTGTCTTGTGGGCTGGTGGCGTGGGCGTTGAGGCGGTCTTCGACAAAGGCGAAGTGGCCGCGCAGGGCTTGGGGCAGGTTGGAGTCGGCCTCGGCCAGTTCAATCAACAGTTGCAGCAATTGCGGCAACGAAGCCCCGGCACCACCGTACTCAAGTGGTACCCGGACGGCGCCAAACCCCGCATCCTTCAGCCATTTCACCGCTTCGAACGGCAGGCTGCGCGTTTGTTCGCGCTCCAGCGCGCCGGCCTGGATGCGCGCGAAGATCGGCCGGAACCGTTCGGCCAAGGCCTCGTAGTCAGTGCCAATGGAAAGAGTCGGTGGCAGTTGTTGTTGCTGTGCGGTCATGGCGATGTTCCTTCTAATGAACGGCTGGGCGGGCAGGGGCGAAACCTGCCGGTGCCAGCGGTCATTGCACAGTCCATGCCCGAGGCCCAAAGCCCCGTAAAAGCGGGGCCTGCGCGGCATTCATCGGCCAATGGGCTGTCCCGCTGCGGGACAATTTGTCCGGCCACTGTGTGCCAGGCAACAGTTTGCTTCGTGGGTATCGGCGTGCGGGGTGTTGGCCCGCCAACAGTGGATCAGCAGCCTGTCTGTCGAGCGACAGTATCCACATTCAACAAATTCTTATAACCCATTGAATATCAACGAGATATCCAACTGGCACGGTTGCTGCTCTATCCCTTGTGCAAACGCTGAAGTGGCGTCTTCCGGTGCGGGGTAAGTGATGAGCAAGCAATTCAAAGTGGTCGCGGTATCAGGCAGCGTGCAGCAACCGTCGCGCACGCTGGTTCTGCTCACAGCCCTGGTGGAAAGGCTCGGGCAACAACTGCCGGTGCAGGTTCGATGGATCGAGCTGGCCAAGGTCGGCCCGCAGTTCGCCGGGGTGTTGCGTCGCGAAGCGTTGCCCGCGGCCGTGCAGGAGGATCTGCACGCGATTGAGACCGCCGATCTGCTGATCGCTGCAACGCCCGTTTACCGAGCCTCTTACACCGGCCTGTTCAAGCACCTGTTCGATTTCGTTCATCACGAAGCCCTCAAGAACGTACCGGTGCTGTTGGCCGCGACCGGAGGCTCCGATCGCCACGCCTTGATCATCGACCATCAGCTGCGGCCGCTGTTCGGATTCTTCCAGGCCCTCAGTCTGCCGGTCGGGGTGTATGCCTCGGAAACCGATTTCACCGAATACCGGATCTCCAGCACGCAGGTGCTGGAGCGCATCGAGCGCGCCGTCGAGTCGGCGCTGCTGAGCCTCGTCCCGGATACCCGGCGCAACGTCAGCGCCGCCTGACCCTCTTTCTTTCAACGAGCCGTGGAGTACATGCATATGAGCCAGGACATCAAATTTGCCTACTGGGTGCCCAACGTCAGTGGCGGGCTGGTGGTGAGCAAGATCAAGCAGCGCACCGACTGGGGGATCGACTACAACCGCAAGCTTGCGCAGATCGCCGAAGAGGCCGGCTTTGATTACGCCCTGACCCAAGTCCGTTTCACCGCCGGCTATGGCGCCGAATACCAGCATGAGTCCGTGGCGTTCAGCCACGCCTTGCTGGCTGCCACCACGCGCCTGAAAGTCATCGCAGCGGTGTTGCCCGGGCCGTGGACGCCGGCGGTGTTGGCCAAGCAGATCGCGACCATCGACCAACTGACCGCAGGCCGCGTGGCGATCAACGTCGTGTCGGGTTGGTTCAAGGGCGAGTTCACCGCCATTGGCGAACCATGGCTGGAGCACGATGAGCGCTATCGTCGTTCCGAAGAATTCATCACCGCCGTCAAGGGCATCTGGACCACCGACAATTTCACCTTCCGCGGCGACTTCTACCGTTTCCATGACTACACCCTCAAGCCAAAACCGCTGCAGCAGCACCCGGAAATTTTCCAGGGTGGCAGCTCACGTGCAGCCCGGGACATGGCCGCACGGGTATCGGACTGGTATTTCACCAACGGCAACACCGTGGAAGGCGTCAAGGCGCAGATCGATGACATCCAGGCGAAAGCCGCGGCCAACAACCACAAGGTCAAGGTCGGCATCAATGCCTTTGTCATTGCTCGGGACACCGAAGAAGAAGCACGGTCGGTGCTGGCCCAGATCATCGACCAGGCCGATCCCGAGGCCGTCAATGCCTTTGGCGATGCGGCGAAACAGGCCGGCAGATCCAGCCCGGAAGGCGAGGGCAACTGGGCCAAGTCCAGCTTCGAGGATCTGGTGCAGTACAACGACGGCTTCAAGACCAACCTGATCGGTACGCCGCAGCAGATCGCCGAACGCATCATTGCGCTCAAAGCCGTGGGCGTCGACCTGGTGCTAGCCGGCTTCCTGCACTTCCAGGAGGAAGTCGAGTATTTCGGCCGCAAGGTCTTGCCGCTGGTGCGTGAATTGGAACAGCGCAACGCAACGGCGAAAACGGCGGCGGTCGCGTAGGCGCGGGAGGAAGCATGGGCACGTTCACCGACACCCCCGACGAGGCTCCGGCCGGTCTGCCCCAGTGGCTGGTGCGACAGGCGCATCGGCACGGCACGGACATCGCGCTGCGCCATAAATACCTGGGCATCTGGCAAGTGCGGACCTGGCGGCAGGTGGCCGATGAGGTGCATCGCCTGGCAATCACCTTGCAGGCTCGGGGTTTCTCGGTGGGCGCGACCTTGACCATCATCAGCCGGCCCAGGCCGCAGGCGCTGCTGGCGGCATTGGCCGCGCAGTGGCTTGGCGGTGCGGCGAGTCTGTTGGATCCGTTGCAACCTTCAAGCGAACAGGTGCCATTGCTCGCAGCGATCCAGCCGGAGTTCGTGCTGGTTGAAGGCGTGGAGCAAATGCATCGGTTGCGAGCAGCCGGGATATCGCCGCGAGTGATCACGTATCTCGACAAGCGCGGCTTGGCCGATTCGCTGCTGTTTGCTGGTGCGCAGCACTACCAAGGGTGGATAGCAGAACCGCCCGCCGATGAGCTGGCGGTGCCAGGACCGGCACAACATACGGCCTTCGTGTTTTATCGCTGGGCTGCGCAGGCCATCGAGCAGCAACGCGTCAGCCACGGCGAGCTGTTGCAAGAAGGCCTGCGGTTGGTGGAGCGCGAAGGACTGGGGCGGCAGGAGGAGGCGTTGGCGGCGCGGGCTTTCGCGTCGGCCGGCCAGGCACGTTATCTGTTGGCGCCTTGGCTGATCGCCGGTTTTCGCCTGAATTTTCCAGAGAACCTGGCAACTCGCGACCGCGATCGGCGCGAGCTGGGCCCGACGCTGGTGGCCGGAACACAGGAAACCTATGGGCGTTTGCACAAGCGGGCATTGGAGCGCTTGCCGGAGCCGGGCACGTTGTCACGTCGGTTGGCGGACTGGGGGTTGACGACGCATCCCGGGCCGTTGCAACGGTACCTGGGGGACTGGCTGGTGCGCCGACCGTTGCGCGATGTGCTGGGATTTTCCCGTACCCGGGCGCCGCTGCTGGTCGGTGATGCTTTGCCGCCCGGGACCCAGGCGTTTTTCGAAGCCCTGGGCATCAAGGTGCGTCATTGGGGCGATTCAGCCCAGTGGGAAATACCGTCGAACGCTGTGAAGACAACCACCGATGACTGGGTCGAGTCCCAGTCGCAACTGGCCTGAGAGGAGGCGACCCATGACGCACACGGCCGCCACGCATTTACTGGAGCTGGACAATATTTCGCTGTCGTTCAAAGGCGTCAAAGCGGTCACCGACATCAGCTTTCGTGTCGCCACCGGAGAGATCTGTGCCTTGATCGGCCCTAACGGCGCCGGCAAGAGCTCGCTGCTGAATATCATCAGCGGCGTTTACCAGGCTCAGGACGGGCGCATCCGTTTCGACCGGGTCGAGCGTCGCCGGATGCGCGCCCACGATGTGGCGGTGCATGGCATCGCCCGCACGTTCCAGAACATTGCCTTGTTCAAGGGCATGAGCGTGCTGGACAACGTGCTCACCGGACGCAATCTCAAGCGTCGCAGCACTTGGATCGAGCAGGCCCTGCGCATCGGTCGAGCCCGGGCCGAGGATGACGTCCAGCGCGAAGCGGCGGAACGGGTCATCGAGTTCCTGCACCTGGAGCCCTGGCGCGACGTGTTGGTCGGCAAGTTGCCCTATGGCTTGCAGAAACGCGTGGAGCTGGCCCGGGCACTGGCGGCGGAGCCCAGGCTGCTGTTGCTGGACGAACCCATGGCTGGGATGAACGCCGACGAGAAGCAGCAGATGAGCCGCTTCATCGTCGATGTCAATCGTGAGCTGGGCACCACCGTGGTGTTGATCGAGCACGATATCGGCGTGGTCATGGGCATCAGCGACCACGTGGTGGTGCTGGACTACGGTCGCAAGATCGGCGATGGCACGCCAGCAGAAGTACGGCAGAACCCCGAGGTCATTTCGGCCTACCTGGGCACTCGCCACTGATAGTTGATTTTCGGCGCTTTCCCGCCAGGGAGAGCAGGCAAGTTGCGCCCGCAGAACAGGAACAGGCATGGAATTTTTCTTTGAAGTATTGATAGGCGGGTTGCTGGCGGGAGTGATGTACGCGTTGGTAGCCATCGGCTTTGTGCTGATCTACAAGGCCTCCGGCGTGTTCAATTTCGCCCAGGGCGCGATGGTGCTGTTCTCGGCGCTGACCTTCGTCAGCCTGTTGGAGCGTGGCGTGCCGTTCTGGCTGGCGTTTCTGATCAGCCTGGCGGCCATGGTGCTGATCGCCGTGGCGGTCGAACGGGTGGTGCTGCGCCCGTTGGTCAATCGATCGCCCATCACGCTGTTCATGGCCACCCTCGGGCTTTCCTATGTCATCGAGGGGTTTGCCCAGGCGCTGTGGGGCGCCCAGGTGCATGGCCTGGAACTGGGCATCAGTGACGAGCCGCTGGAGCTGGGCGGGATGCTCTTGTCGCAGTTCGACATTTTTGCCGCGCTGACGGCGGCTTCCCTGGTGGTGCTGTTGTCCTGGCTGTTCAACAAGACCCGATTGGGCGTCTCGCTGCGTGCAGTGGCGGATGACCCCTTGGCGGCGTTGGCCGTGGGCATTCGCTTGCAGCGGGTGTGGGTAGTCGTGTGGTCGGTGGCGGGCTTCGTCGGGTTGGTCGCCGGCCTGCTCTGGGGGGCTCGCCTGGGCGTGCAGTTCTCGTTGTCGCTGGTGGTGCTCAAGGCCTTGCCGGTATTGATCATCGGCGGCTTCACCTCCATCAGCGGGGCGATTGTCGGCGGCTTGATCATCGGCGCCTCGGAAAAACTGGCGGAGGTCTACCTGGGCCCCTACATCGGCAGCGGCATCGAAAATTGGTTTCCCTACGTGCTGGCGCTGTTGTTCCTGCTGGTGCGGCCGGCGGGACTGTTCGGCGAACGTGCCATTGAGCGAGTCTAGGAGAGCGCCATGTTTTATCGAGAAGCGGGCCAATTCAATACACGTTATGCCCAGGATCGTCGCGTCTTCGCCCTGCGCCAGGATCGCCATGGGCTTGCCGCGCTGCTGGTGTTCGCTTTCGTCGCGGTGCCTTGGCTGGGTAACGACTACTGGTTCAGTGCGATTCTGATTCCGTTCCTGGTGTTGTCCTTGGCCGGGTTGGGGCTCAATTTGCTCACCGGTTATGCCGGGCAGTTGTCCCTCGGTTCTGCGGCGTTCATGGCGGTGGGGGCGTTTGCCACCTATAACCTCGAAGTGCGCGTAGCCGGTCTGCCGTTGCTGCTCAGCATCGCCTTGGGCGGGTTGGCGGCGGCGCTGGTGGCGCTGCTGTTCGGGCTGCCGAGCCTGCGCATCAAGGGTTTCTACCTGCTGGTTTCGACCCTGGCCGCACAGTTCTTCGTGACCTGGGCCTTGACCCGGTTCAGTTGGTTTTCCAACAACAGCGCCTCCGGCGTGATCAGCGCGCCACGGCTGGACGTGTTCGGGGTAAACCTGGACGCGCCGGCCGGTCGCTACCTGTTGACGTTGACGGTGGTGGTCGCGCTGTTCTGGCTGGGCAACAACCTGGTGCGCAGCGAGTTGGGGCGCAACTGGATGGCGGTGCGCGACATGGACACTGCCGCAGCGGTCATCGGCATCCCATTGATGAAGACCAAGCTGCTGGCGTTCGCCATCAGCGGGTTTTTCCTCGGGGTGGCTGGCGCGCTCTGGGCTTTCACTTACCTGGGCACGGTGGAGCCCCATGGCTTCGATCTCAATCGATCGTTCCAGATCCTGTTCATCATCATTATTGGCGGCCTCGGCAGCCTGCTGGGCAATTTCCTCGGCGCGGCGTTCATCGTCCTGTTTCCCGTCCTGCTCTCGAACCTGGTGTCGCTGATGCCCGGTGGGCTGGTGGACGCAGGGCAGGTGGAGAACCTGCAGAAGATGATATTCGGCGCGCTGATCATCCTGTTCCTGATCAAGGAGCCAGAGGGCCTTGCGCGCCTCTGGCAGAGATTTCGCGAGCGCGCACGGCTATGGCCGCTGCGCTACTGAGCGAACCGCATGACGCGGGTTTGCAGTTCCATCCTGTTGGCTTATCACTGGCTTCATAACAAGGAAAATCCGATGTTCAAACGATCATTCGCCAGCAGCCTGGCACTGGCCCTGAGCCTCACCGCCGCGGCCTTCACCGTTCAAGCGGACAACGAACAGTACTTTCCGCTGCAAAGCTATCGCGTCGGCCCCTATGCGGCCGGCGGGACCGGTTTTTTCGGTGGTTTCATCGACTACCTCAAATACGTCAACGCCAACGGCGGGGTCAATGGCGTCAAGCTGACCTGGAGCGAGTGCGAAACCGAGTACGTGGTGGAAAAAGGCGTGGAGTGCTATGAGCGCCTGAAGAAAGGCTTGAACGGTGCGCCAGCGGCGGCGACCAACCCGCTGTCGGTGGGCATCGCCTATGCCACGCTGGAGCGTTCGACGGCCGACAAACTGCCGCTGATCACCATCAACCACGGGCGCACGGACTCCACCGACGGCAGCGTGTTTCCCTACGTCTTCCCGTTGCAACTGAACCCCTATTCCGAGGTGTCGGCGATCATCAACTACATCGGTCAACGGGCTGGTGGGCTGGATAAACTCAAGGGCCAGAAGATCGTCACGCTGTATCACGGCTCGCCTTATGGCAAGGAAACCAACGAGGTCCTGCAAACCCTGGCGGACAAGTACGGGTTTGCCTTGACTCTGCTGGAGGTGCCGCATCCAGGCAACGAGCAGCAATCGCAATGGCTGAACATTCGCCGGGAAAAGCCCGACTGGGTGATCCTGCGCGGCTGGGGCGTAATGAACCCGGTGGCGCTGAAGACCGCGCAGAAAGTCGGCTTCCCGGCTGACCACATCATCGGCAACATCTGGAGCAACTCCGAGGACGACGCCGCGCCAGCCGGTGCAGCGGCCAAAGGCTTCATTGCCATTACCACGCACCCGTCGGGCACCGATTTCCCGGTGTTGCAGGGCATCAAACAGCAAGTGGTCGACGCCGGCCATGGCGACCTGGCCGATCCCAAGCGTTTCGGCACCGTTTACTACAACCTTGGCGTGGTCAACGGCATCCTCAACGTAGAAGCGGTGCGCATTGCCCAGCAGAAATTCGGCAAGCAACCGTTGACGGGCGAGCAAGTGCGCTGGGGTTTTGAAAACCTCAAGCTCGACGATGCCCGACTCAAGGAACTGGGGGCGTTGGGCCTGGTGCAACCGTTGCAGCTGTCGTGCTCGGACCACGAGGGCGGTGGTGCGGTGCGCTTCCAGCAATGGGACGGCACGCAGTGGAAGCTGATCAGCGATTGGGTCCAGGCCGACCGCGCCTTGCTGCGGCCGATCATCGAAGCGTCCTCGCACCAATACGCCCGGGAAAAAGGCATCACCCCACGCGATTGCAGCAAGGAGTCCTGAGACGTTGTGGCAGGGGGGGGCTGCCACAGATTCCCAGCCACCCAACCCCTTGTGGCGAGGGAGCTTGCTCCCGCTGGGCTGCGCAGCAGACCTAAAACCAGGCACTGCGGTGCAACAGATCGTTCGCGGTCAACGGGTTCAGGGCCGCTTCGCGCCCCAGCGGGAGCAAGCTCTTATCAAACAAAATACAACCCATTGTTTTTGCTTCTAAAAATCATGCAGCCTTAACTAATTGCATACCCAACTTTCGGGCTTTGCGCTCCAGAGCCCGCAGTTGGCGTCCCCGGCTTTTCTCCTCAAACTCTTCTATCCCTTTCTCAACGTAGGGTTGGCCTTTGGTGAGCATGGCGTAAATCAATCGCGCCAGTTGATGAGCCGTCGCCTTGATCGCGCAACTAGTGTCCATCCGCGTCAGGCGGGCACGGTGGCTGGCGCCAATAAAACTTTTATCCTGCCGTGCGTTGGAGGCCGCTTGCTTGAGGGCTTGGGCGGCTCGATTGATGATTTTAGGCGCTTTACCAGGAAGCGGTTTGCCTCCTGATATTCGCGTGGGAGGGGCCAGACCAAGCCAAGAGCTTAAGTGCTGCGAGGTCGGGAAACGTGATAAGTCCGGCCCCAGTTCGCTGGCGAGTACCAACGCAATATCAATACCGATGGTGGGAATGGCCGTTAAATCCACGCCCATGACCTTGATCAGTGCCTGGTGTAGCGCCAGTTGTTGATCGGCTGAGCGATGTGCACTGCGCAAGGGCTTGCAAGGCAGTCCTGTCTCCGGCTGAAGAACTGGAAGTCGCGCTAGCGCCTGGGCAATGGCTTGATCGCATTCAGCGATCTGCTTTTCCAAGAAGTCATGGCACGCCAGCTCCTGGCCTAGCGCATGTAGATGCTCTGCCCGCCAGTTGCCATGCAAGCTGCGAGCGATGGTTTCCTGATCGGCCTTGATCCGTCCGTCGCGCAAGGCTGAAAGCTTTTCAGGGGAACGCTCGCCTTGGACGATAGCCCGCAAGATCTTCAAACCCGTCACCCCGGTGATGTCACTGATAACCTGGGCCAACTGGATGTTCATCTGACTCAAGGCCTTCTGCATACGATTGATCGACTTGGCTTGGTCGCAGACTTTATTGGCGCGCTGGCGGACCAATGAACGCATCGAACAGATCTCATCAGAAGGGCGAAAAGCGCCGCTGAGCAGGCCGTGCGTCATGAGTTGCCAGATCCACTGGCAATCAAGCACATCGGATTTGCGCCCAGAGGTCTGCCGCGTAGCACGTGAGTTAACCAGATAAACCTCAAAGCCACGCGCATCCAGCACTTCGAAAAGCGGAATCCAGTAAACGCCCGTCGCCTCCATGGCCACGACACTGATGTTCAACGACTGGAGCCAGTCGGCCAGTGCGATCAAATCGTCGGTAAACGTAGAGAATTGACGGACAGCAGGATCGTACTGCTCTGGGTTTACAGCGACCCAATGCTCACGGCTTCCCACGTCAATACCGGCACAGAGGTGATGAATAATCTCAAAACGCTTTTGGTTCTTGCGCGCCATGGCAATTCCTCGCAGGATTGAATGACGCGCGCGGGGTACACGGTGGCGAAAGGATTCACTCTCTTATACGAGGTCACGGCCTGGCCGTGCCATCAACGACTCCACGCCGATACCGTGCAGGTCACTCTCCCTCTCGGGTGCTGACACACCAGTGCTGGTTACGGCCTTTGCCCCGCGCGCGTTCTTCCAATTTACGATGAACTGTTTGCTGCGCGACAGCGCAGCGTCGAAGACGCGGCGGGATCTCCCTCGCCACAAGGACCCGTGAGCGGGAGCAAGCTTCCTTGCCACAAGGACCGGTCAGCGGGAGCAAGCTTCCTTGCCACAAGGGCCCATCAGCGGCAGCGCCAAGTGATCAGGCCTCCGGCTCCAGGGCTTGCAGCCAACGGTTTTCCGAGCGGCTCAAATGCAGGCGCATCGAGGTTTGTGCGCCGAGCACGTCTTTGTTGGCCACGGCGCGCAGGATGGCTTCGTGCTCGATGACGGCGGCTTCCCAGGTCAGCGAATTCTCTGAATGCTTGCTCAGGTGAGCCGACATCGGTTTATGCCGTTCATCAAACAGCGCGGTGATGATCCGCACCAAGGCGGAGTTGCCGCTCATCTTGGCCAGGCGCTGATGAAACTTGCGATCGTCTTCCAACGGGGGCAGGCCATCAGCGATGCTGGCGCGCATGGCGTCGATGCATTCCTGCAAGTAGCGATAGTCGCTTTTCTTGCCATGCAAACAGGCCAGTACCACTGACTCACCTTCGATCAAGGCGCGGGCTTGCATCAGTTCCGAGGGGCTTTCGCCCAAGGTTACGCTGGTATTCTTCCCATCCTTGGGCTTGGCGCGCACGTACACGCCGGAGCCCATCTTGATTTCAATATCGCCCTCAATCTCCAGGGCGATAAGTGCTTCGCGCAGCGAAGGCCGGGACACGCCCAGCAGTTGCGTCAAGTCGCGCTCGGGAGGAAGCCTGGAGCCGGCTTTGAAATCCCCCTGGGCGATGTAACTGCGGAGCTGGTCGGCGATTTTCTGGTACGGCTTTCGCTCAGTGGCGTTTAGCGTTGAAACCATGGGAGCGGTGTCCATCAGAGAGTCGGCAAAGGCTACCACAGGCGCCAAAGTCACATCACCGCGCCAATCTGCCAAGGCAAAAACTCGTTATCCCCCAGGCCGTTTTCCTCGCTGCAGCTGCGGCGTCCGGAGGCGGTCTCAAGCATCAATCGGAACAACCGTTCGCCGGCCTCGGCCACCGACTCCAGGCCATCGACAATGCCGCCGGCGTTGAAATCCATATCCAGCTCCATGTGCTGGAACAGGCGGGTATTGGTGGCGATTTTCAAGGACGGCGTCGGCTTGCAGCCATAGGTCGAGCCACGGCCCGTGGTGAAACAGATAAGGTTTGCGCCTCCTGCCACCTGACCCGTAGCGGACACCGGGTCGTAGCCAGGCGTGTCCATGAACACCAACCCTTGGGCGTCGATTTTTTCAGCGTATTGGTAGACCCCCATCAACCCGGTAGTGCCTGCCTTCGCTACGGCGCCGAGGGATTTTTCCAGGATGGTGGTAATGCCCCCGGCCTTGTTGCCGGGCGACGGATTATTGTTCATGTCCCCGTCGTTATGACGCACATAGGCTTCCCACCAATGAATCCGCTCCATCAGTTTTGTCGAAATATCGGCGGATGCGGCGCGGGCCGTCAGCAGGTGTTCAGCACCGTAGATCTCCGGCGTTTCCGAGAGAATTGCAGTGCCGCCATGTTGCACCAGTAAATCCACCGCCGCGCCGAGTGCGGGATTGGCCGTGATGCCTGAATAACCGTCCGAGCCGCCACATTGCAGGCCGACGGTCAGGTGGCCGGCCGCGACGGTGGTGCGCTGGCATTGGTTGACGATGGGCAACATCGCTTCGATGTGGGCGATGCCCCGTTGCACGGCTTCGCGCGTACCGCCGGCTTCCTGGATGACCAGGCTGGCCTTGAGCGTTGCCGCGCGGTCCCCGAGTTCGTTCATCAAGGATGTGAGTTGGTTGACCTCGCAACCCAGGCCGATCAGCAGCACCCCGGCGAAATTCGCGTGGTCCGAATAGCCGCGCAACGTGCGCTTGAGGATATCGATGCCGTCACCTTTCGCGCCCATCCCGCAGCCGCTGCCGTGAGTGATGGCCACGACGCCGTCAACGTTGGGAAAGTCTTTCAGGCGCTCGGATGAAAAGGCGTTGGCGATGTGTTTGCACACGGTGGCCGAGCAATTGACGCTGGAAATGACGCCTATGTAATTGCGTGTCCCGACACGTCCATCCTCGCGCACGAAACCTTCAAACGTCGCGGGTGAGCGGCTGGGCACAGTGGGTGCATAGATGTTCTGCACGCTGTGTTCGGCATTGGCGATGGGCATGGCCAGGTTGTGCACATGGACGTAATCCCCGGGCTCGATGTCCTGGGTCGCCTGGCCGATGGTCTGGCCATATTTGAGCACCCGCTGGCCAGCCAACACTGTGCGCAAGGCAATCTTGTGGCCGGACGGAATCGGTTGACGGGCAATCAGTGCGATGCCATCGGCACTCAACGGTTGACCTTCAGCGATATCACCGCGGGCCACCGCGACATCGTCACCGGGGGTCAAGACCAGCAAAGAAGAGGGCGTGTTCATGTCGGTTTCCACTCCTAGCACTCGATGATTGCCTTGACCACACCCTGTTTCGGGTCGAGCAAGGTGCTGAACGAGTCGGCCACGTCGCTGAGTGCCAATCGGTGGGTATTGAGGGCTGCGTCCGGAATCAATCCGTCGCGCAAGCACTGCTCCACATAATGAAAGTCTTCCTTGGTGGCGTTGCGGCTGCCCATCAGCGTGGCTTCACGCTTGTGGAATTCGGGGTCGGAGAAGGTGATGGAGTCCCGGACGACCGAAATCATCACATAGGTGCCGCCGTGGGCGATGAACTCGAAGCCGCGTTCCATGGCCCGGGCATTGCCGGTGGCATCGAACACCACGTCAAAGAAATCGTCCCCGGTCAGCTCCGCCAGCGTCTGTTTGTCGCCGTCGCCGATCTGCACGGCCGCGTGGATATCCAGGTGTTGCCGACAGAACGACAGGCGATCCTCACGGGTATCCAGCACGGTGACTTTCGCGCCACGCAGGCTGGCGAAGATCGCCGCAGCCATGCCGATCGGGCCGGTGCCGACCACCAGGGCATGTTTATCTGCCTGCACATTCGAGCGACGGACAGCGTGGGCACCGATGGACAGAAACTCGATCATCGCCGCCTGATCGAGGGAAACGCCCGCCGCCTTGTGCACGAATTGCTGGGGAACGCTCAGGTATTGGGTGAATGCACCGTCGCAATGAACCCCCAGCACCTGGATGCGCGTGCAGCAATTGGTCTTGCCCTGGCGGCAGGCAATGCAGGTGCCGCAAGACAGGTAAGGCATCACATAGACGACATCGCCCACAGCCAGGTCGCTGGTCTCGTCAGTACCTTCAACGATCCCGGAGAACTCGTGGCCCATGACGCGTGGGTACTCAAGGTACGGTTGATTGCCGGTGAAGATATGCAGGTCGGTGCCACAGACGCCGACGCGCTTGACGCGGATGAGGATCTCGCCGGGTTTCCTGGACGGTTTTTCAGTTTCGATGGCGGTTAACGAGCCGGGTTCGTTACAGATGACAGTCAGCATTTGATGCTCCTTGGCTGGCGTGCGGCAGCGGCTGCCTGCAGGCGGGAGGAGGGTTGTGAGCACACGGCTGCCGGGACCGACGCTCGTTTTTTGTTGTAGGTGGGCACAGATCTGCACCGATGACCTTGGCCCGAAACTACACGCCGGAAAAAATATTGGCAATACCAATTAGACAAAAAGCAGATTGGACAGACCAGTTTCAACGTGCGCGCTATTTAAATGAACCGAGGTCGCTCGTGCCCTGTCAGTCGTTTGTCAGGAACGACAACTTATGGAGCTGCCATGCGACCTCTGTATTTCACCAGCCTGTCCGTTGCCGCTGTGCTGTGCGCGGCCTGTTCAAGCCAACCCTCCGCGACCTGGAGCTACAAGGACGCTCAAAGTCGAACCCCTGTACCGCCCGACCAGGCCTACCCCGAACTGTTCGAAGCGGTGCAACGCGAGCAGATTTTCTCCGACCAGAAACATTTCGTGGACGCGCTGCCCAACCGCGATCCATCGAACATCCGCGCCGATTACCTGGCCCGGCGCGACAGCGATGGCTTCGATATCAAGGCGTTCGTGAAGGACAATTTCATCGAGTCCGGCCAGGCTGAAAGTCCGGCACCGAAACCGGGGGCTCCCATCGATGAGCACATCGACAAGCTCTGGCCCGTATTGAGCCGAACCTACACCCAGGTGCCGCCCTACAGCAGCCTGCTGCCGTTGCCGCAGCCCTACGTGGTGCCAGGCGGGCGCTTTCGCGAGATGTACTACTGGGATTCCTATTTCACCATGCTCGGCCTGGAGCAAAGCGGGGATAAGGCCCAGGTGCGCCAGATGACCGACAATTTTGCCTACATGATCGACACCTACGGCCACATTCCCAATGGCAACCGCACCTACTACCTGAGCCGGTCGCAGCCGCCATTCTTCGCCTATATGGTGGAGTTGCAGGCGCGCATCGAAGGTGACCAGGCCTACGGGCGATACCTTCCACAATTGCAAAAGGAGTATGCCTATTGGATGGCCGGCACCCAGGCGCTCAAGCCTGGCGAGGCCGGTCAACATGTGGTCAAGCTCGCCGATGGCAGCGTGCTCAATCGCTATTGGGACGCGAGCCCGACGCCGCGCCAGGAATCCTGGCTGCAGGACGTCAAGACCGCCGAGCAGGCTTCCGACCGGCCCAAGCAGGAGATCTGGCGGGACCTGCGCGCCGGTGCGGAAAGCGGTTGGGATTTCAGCTCACGCTGGCTGGGCGATGGCCAGAACCTGGCGACCATACGCACCACGTCCATCGTGCCCATCGACCTGAACAGCCTGATGTTCCACCTGGAGCGCACCATCGCCAAGGCCTGCGCAACCGTCCAGAACGGGCCGTGTGTCCAGGCTTATGGCCAACGCGCGGACCTGCGCCAGCACGCCATCGACAAGCATCTGTGGAACGCCGATAAAGGCTACTACGTGGATTACGACTGGCGACAGAATCAGCCACGCCAGGGCCTTACTGCCGCTGCGCTTTTCCCGTTGTACACGGGCCTGGCTTCCGCCGAGCATGCCCAGCGCACGGCCGATGCGGTACGTGAAGGCCTGTTGCGTCCCGGCGGTATCGCCACCACCCAGGTCAACAATGGGCAGCAATGGGACGAGCCCAATGGCTGGGCACCGCTGCAGTGGGTGGCGGTAGAGGGGCTGGACCGATACGGCCAAACCGCGCTGGCACAAGAGATCGGCAGCCGCTTTCTGCGGCAGGTGCAGGACCTCTACCGCAAGGAAAACAAGCTGGTTGAAAAATACGATCTGTCCGGGCAAGGCAATGGCGGGGGAGGCGGTGAATACGAGTTGCAGGATGGCTTCGGCTGGACCAACGGGGTGACCTTGAAACTGCTGGGCAAGTATGGCGCAACCGCTTCGGGAGCCACGGCTGGCGAATAACCAGCCTGACGGGCATTGAGCCCGGTGAATGGAAGAGAGGAGCGGCAATCCGCTCCTTTCTTTTTATCCGAGATTGATCAGTGGATGCTCGCGCACGTCCCTTGGCAGGCGTGGTTTGTGGTCTATAGTTCTCAGCAGATATGGACCTTTCGCGGGCGCCGGGGCATGACGATCCTCTGGAGCCTCAATCGCGTTGGATACCCAAAGACTGCAGGGAGCACGCCATGCCGATCCAACGGCCCGATACATTGAGGTCGGCCCCTGGCAACGCCAGTTCCGTGGATGCCATTTCTGGCATCGCGACCACCCTTTTCCGGCAACGCTTCGACCAGATCAAGGAAGCCTATATCCTGTTTCCGTTGTCAGCGGTTGTCCTGTTGCTGGCGATCTGGGCGGGCACCCTGTACCTGATCGAGGTCGAGCGGGGTCGCGCGCAGCAGGAGATCGCGGCGGCAAGCCTCGAAATCGCCGCGACTTACGAAGCGCAGATCCTGCGGGCGGTGCGTGAGATCGACCAGACGCTCAAGCTCATCAAATATGCCTATGAGTCCGAGGGCGAACGCAATCCGCTGCCCAGTCTCAAGACGCGGGCGCTGTTGCCATCGCCGTATGTGTTTGACGTCAGCGTGGTTGACGCTAGCGGTGTGGTTGTCGCGAGCACCCAAGCGAGCGAGACAGGCCTGCGGCTTGCCCGGGATACGCTGCAAAATGTCTGGCACGCGACCACGCTGTCGATCAGTCGTCCCTGGAAAAACCCGGTCACGGGCGAGTGGCGATTGCGCTTCAGCCGTCGGCTTGACGCGGCGGACGGCGGGTTCTCCGGCATCGCCATGGTTGAAGTCGATGCAGCCTATTTTGTCAGCAGCTATGACGCCTCGAAGCTCGGCGACCGAGGGGTGCTCGGGTTGCTTGGCACCGATGGCCTCTTCCGCGTTCGGCGCACTGGCGAAGCCGTGACCGCCGGTGACGCGGTCAATTATGCGACGGTGGTGCCGGACACGGAAAACACCGAGGCCGTGCTGTCGGTCAATGGCTGGGACGAGGTGCTGCGCTACACCAGTTCCCGCCAACTCTACGACTTTCCACTGGCGGTGATCGTAGGGTTGTCCGAGGAAGAACAACTGGCCGCCGTGACCCGGCAGGCGCGCATCTATCTGTGGCGTGCGGCGGGCGGCAGCTTGCTGCTGGTGCTGCTGGTAGGCCTGTTGAGTCGCACCAGCTGGCAGTTGGCGCAAAGTCGTGCGCGCGCCGCCCAAGCCAAGATCACCTACGCCGAACGGGTCGAATACCTGGCCTATCACGACGGCATGACCGCGCTGCCCAATCGCAGTTTGTTCAGCAAGGTCTTGACCCAGAGCATTCTCGAGGCCAGTCGATATGATCGACAACTGGCGGTGCTTTTCCTGGACCTGGACCGTTTCAAGCAGATCAACGACACGCTGGGCCACGATGCTGGCGACCAGTTGTTGCAGGAGGTCGCCCAGCGACTCAAGGGCTGCCTGCGTGCCAGCGATACCGTCGCCCGATTGGGCGGCGATGAGTTCGTGATACTGCTGCCTGAATTGTCCGAGGACAAATACGTGGCGACCACCGCGCATAAGATCCTCACCGCCATCGCCCGGCCGTTCAATCTCCAGGGCCAAGAATTCCGTGTGACCGCCAGTGTCGGTGTCAGTGTCTTCGCCCAGGACGGCCTCGACGAGCAGACGCTCATGAAAAACGCCGATATCGCGATGTACCAGGCCAAGCAGAAGGGTAAGAACAACTTCCAGTTCTATTCCGAAAAAATGAATGCCGACTCCCTGGAGCGCATGACGCTGGAGCTCAGCTTGCGCCACGCGTTGGAGCGCCAGGAATTCCAGTTGCACTACCAGGCCAAGCGCGACATCCGCAGCGGGCGGATCACTGGCATGGAGGCGCTGCTGCGCTGGAATCACCCCGACCTGGGCATGGTCGCGCCCATGCAGTTTATTCCGGTCGCCGAAGAGACGGGGCTGATCGTGTCGATCGGCAAGTGGGTGCTCCAGACGGCCTGCCGCCAGAACGTTGCCTGGCAACAACAGGGATTACCGCGTTTGAGTATCGCCGTGAACCTGACAGCGCGTCAGTTCAGCGATGAAAGCCTGCTGGCGGACCTCACTGCGATACTGGCCGAAACCGGCATGGACGCCAGCCTGTTGGAACTTGAAATCGCCGAAAGATTGCTCATGCAGGATGTCACCCGGGCGTTGCGGGTGTTGACCGGTCTGAAGAAGCTCAATATCCGTATCGCCATCGACGACTTCGGTATCGGTTATTCTTCCCTCTCGGCGCTCCAGCAATTTCCGCTGGACTCCATCAAGATCGATCGCTCGTTTATCTGCGACACGGCCAGCGTGCCGGAAGACAAGGCCTTGACCGAAGCCATTATCGCCATGGGCCGCACCCTGAGCCTCACCGTGGTCGCCCAGGGCGTGGAAACCAAGGAACAAGCCGACTTCCTGCGGGCAAACGCCTGCGATGAATTCCAAGGCTTTTACTTCAACAAACCGGTACCCGCCGGGCAGTTCAAGGCGCTGCTGCAAGCACAGGCAACCCACGGGGCGGATCCAGCATGAAGACGCTGTTCATTGCGGGGCAGGGGGCAATGCCCTGACGCTGCCGTCGACCTCGCTGGCCTCGATATAACCGATCGTTTCCGGATTCTCCGCGATACGTTTCTTGACCTCCGCGCTGCTTGTCACCACCTGCGGAGGCTGGCCCCTGCCGGTAAAGATTATTTTCGACCAGTGCGCCTTGATCTGCGCCGGCGACTTGCCGGTGAATGTCGAATAGAACTCATCGCGCGTAGCGGCCCCTTCGGGCTGGTCGACTGGTGTGGCTTGGCCGCCATCGGGGAAACGATTGACCTTGCCAAGGAAAATATCCGCCACCTGGCTGCGCGTGAGCACCTTCACCGGGCTGGAGTTCGCGACGACCACCACTATGTCGGCTTCAGCGGCCGCGCTGGCCCCGCACAGGAGAAGTCCCGCTACAGCGACTCCGACGAGCCTCGCACACCGCATGGCCTGCTCCATCAGAATACAAAATCCACAGCTAGGCTGATGACGTTGAACGAGCCCCCGGAATCGAAGTCCGGTTGGCTGTTGATCAACGGACCGACAGAGTTGCCCTTCAAGCGGGTGTGATCGTATTGCAGCTTGGCGTCCATGTTTTTCGTGAAGTCCCACCGCACACCGAGGGAAAGGGTTTGCTGGCCTTCGTTTGAGCCCAGAATGGAATTGAGCGCGCCGTTGAGCTCCGTGGCGATTCCCGCAAAGGCGGGCGGCAGGGTAGAGGTCGTCAAGCCTGGCGCTGAGACTTCCGTTTCAGTCTTGGATCGCGCGTAGGTGATATAGGGCGTGAACGCTTCAATGCGGTATCCGCCGCTGATGTACCAGCCGCTTGTCTTGCCCAGGCCGGAGCGGCTGTCGAGACGGCCCCATTCACTCATGACGAACCAGTCGCCCGGATCATAGCTGGCGCCCACGCCAATGAAATCCACCGGTGTGTCATCGGAGTCGTAGCGATCGGCGATGGCGATCCCTTCCTCACCGAACTCACGGAAGGTGTCGAAGATCGAATTGAACTGCTCCAGGGTCAGGTCGGCCTTCATGTAGGTAATGCGCGTGGTCAGGGCGCCGACCTCGGCGGTGTTGGTCAGCCCCCAGAGATTCCTCGTCAATGCCTTGCCGGCGCCGCCAGGCTGGCGGCTGTCGGTCTGGCCGTAGTGAGCGTGCACGGTATTGGTCACGTCACCGACCCGAAATCTGTAGCTGCCATCGACGCCGTCGCTGCTGGTAATCGGCATCAGGCTGTAGAGCTCCATGGGCGCTCGCACCCAGGGCAGGGTATAGCCGACTTTCCGGGTATCGGAAACCAGGAAGGTCGGCAGGACGGTTCGGCCGATACGGGCACTGAAATCAGGTGTGAACTGGTACTTGATGTTGGCCCATTCGAAGAACGGCCGGTAACTGTTGTCGTAGCGCTGCTCCGAAATGACCTGCACCACGGCTGAAAGCTGCGGGGTGAAAGTGGCGGTCAACTGGGCACCGATCAGGCTGTCGACGTCGGCGCTCCAATTGCGCGAGTGCCCTGCGCCGTTGGGCTTGAAGATAGAGGAAGTGAAGTCGGCTTTTCTCTCGCTCGAATGGACGATCCCCGCAGTGCCGAAACTGCTCAGCGAGAACATCGACATGTCTGCGGCGTTGGCTGCGGCGGCATTGAGGGTCACCATTGCCAAGGCCAGCCTGTTGAGTGTCGGCGCCATAGGATCAGCCCGATTTCATCGTCATGCGGGGCATACGCTGCGTCGGGCAAGATTGCATCGACACTAGCGCTCTGGTGTTGGCGAGCGAGGTGTGAGTAGGGATCGCCATTCGTTTATTCCTTGTAACGTTGGCTGAAACTGCGCGATATCACGAACCGAAGAGTAGCCTAAAAAACCAATACGTCCGTCTGTGAGGACCAGGAATCCCTAGGCGTTACGCAAACTGGGCCTGCTCGGAGGCCTTGATCGCCAATTTGAGCGTAAAGGTCGCTCCGGTGCCCGGGCCGTCACTGTGAGCCTCCAGCGAGCCGCCCATTTCCATGGCGGCCAGCACGCAGCTGTGCAAGCCGAAACCATGGCCATCTTTGCGTGTGGTGAAGCCATGGGCAAAGATGCGCGTCAGGTTTTCCGGCACGATGCCCTCACCATTATCGATCACTCGGATAACCAGGGTATTGCCCAGCTGCACCTCGGTGACCAGGGTGATCTGCGGCTGTAGACCTGGCCTGTCATCCATTGCGCTGCTGGCATTTTTTATCAGGTTGACCAGGATCAGCAGTACTCGGTGCTTGTCCAGTTGCAGCAAGGGTGTCGCGGCAAAGTTGCGCACCACGGTGATCTGGCGCGCCGCGAGTATGCCGACATTCATGCGCAGGGCATCCTCGATCAGTTCCTTGATCTGGACCGTCTCGGCGATGCTGGAGGCGCCCGCATAGGATTGCTGGGCGGAGACGATTTCCTTGATGTGATCAACGCTTTTGGTCAGTTGTTCGAGTTCGTCGGTCATGCTCTGCTGTTCAATCGCCAGTGCTTCCACCAATTGGTTCAGGTAACCCGGCAGCAGCTTGCCTTTGGCGTCCTGGGAGATGAAATCTGCAAGGTCATCGGCATGCTCGTTCATCAACTGCACCGCCTTGCCAAGCCCTTGAGCCTTGCTGGTGCGCAGTTTGCGGGTGACCAGGTCTGCGCAAATGTTCACGCTGTTGAGCACATTGCCGACGTTGTGCAGGACATTGGTGGCGATTTCGGCCATACCGGCCTGGCGGGCCGCGGCGGCCAGTTGCTTCTGGGCTTCGGCGGCGCGCAAGCGACTTTGCGCCAGTTGCCAGCTCATCCGGGCGAGCAGCGCCACCAGCAGCACCAGCACCAGGCTGCCGCCCGCCGCGCGCCACAAATAGGTGTGCGCCTGCCGGGTCACGGCGGCCAGTTGTTCGTCCTCGGACAGCCCGACTATCACCGCCAGAGGAAAATCATAAAGTTGGCGTGCGCTGGTGTAACGCCGCACCTCGTCCCACCCATTGGCCGACAGCACGGCCTCGGTGTTGTCCGTGTCCGGCACCACCGCGGCGTAGTCCACCGCATCGCCCGCCATCACGGCGTCACCAGTGCGCCGGACGCGAAAAATGCCGTCGGTTCCGAGCAACCCGAGCACCCCTCGGTCGCCGAGCTTCGAGGTGTCATAGCTGCTGACGAAGTAGGCCGCATCGACCTCGACCCTGGCGATGCCGGCGAGCGCGCCATTCGCCGCGTCGAGTCGGCGGCTGAAACGCAGTCGCCATTCGCCCGTGGCGGGGCTCTTCCACGGGCGGCTGATGGACAGTGAATCGCTACGTCGCAGCGTCTGCTGTTCATCCGGATCAGCGATTTTCTCCCGATCGTTTGCCCGTGTGCTCGCTATGGGGGCGCCGTCGGGCTTGACCACGCTGACATCAAATACCAGGGCCGGCGGCAGCAGGGCGCGTTCCTGGAGCCGGGGCAGGGGATTGGGCTCGCCTTCGGCTTCATAGGTATATTTGACCAGCTTGAGGGTTTGATCGATTTCATGGATTGCGCGCAACATCTGTGCTTCATATGTCGCGCCGATTTCCAGACTGGCGGTGGCAGCGCTCTGCTGTGCACGCAGGTGTTCGACTCGGATCAGGTAGAGGGTGGCCGACCAGATCGCCAGCAACAGGAGCGCGGCCAGCAGCGGAAACAGAATGTAGGCTTCCCTGGCCTGGTCGAAGACGCGCCGGAGCAGGCCGGCCCGGGAATCAGGCTGCGGACAAAGAGCAATACCAGGGTCCAACCGCAGAATATCGGGCCGCTGGATGGACATAGTGTGCTCCCTGCAATTCACTATTGATGGCTTGTGAATGTCCGATTCGGTTACGGCTCGAACGGGTGCTTCCTGGCTGCGCGAGCGAAAGAATTCGGATCTGCTAAAACTATAGACCACAAACCGCGCCATCGACATCGGCGCACCGCGTACAGTGGGCATGATCCTGCGTACGACATGTAGACCGTTGGGCAGGCGTTCCAGCAGGCTTGTCTCAAGCAGGGTTGATCGTGGAGTTGGGTGGACGCCACGGCGCGACCGTACGCTTCCTGCCGCCGTTGATCATCACCGAGCAGGAGATCGATTTCGTCGCCAGGATCCTGTTTCAGGCCGCGAGCATGGTCAACGAGCGCCCGGGGCGCTGACCATCCGCAGGGCCCGAGGCTTGCCGAACTTTAATCGGCAGGCCTCTGTCATGGGCATGAAGCCCGAATGACTGGGCTCAATAATCCCAAAACGCCGCCACCCACCGGAAGGCGTCACCATCGACCGCCACCCGGCCAACGGAGGGGAATGGCAGGTGCGTGGCAACCAGTAGCTCACCTGACGCAGCCGCCTCTTGCATGAGGCGCACCCGAACGCGAACCGATTCCTCGGGGTCATGCTCAAAGCCGTTGTGCCAATCGGGATGGTCGAATGCGACGGGGAACAGGGCGTCTCCCGCGAAGGTCAAGCGCTCGTGGGCAGATGTCACGTGGACCACGCTGTGCCCGGGCGTATGGCCGCCGGTGAGCTTGACCACCACGCCTGGCGCCACTTCATGGCTTTGTTCGAAGGTGCGCACTTTGCTGCGGTATTCATTCATGAACTGCTCGGCGGTCGAGCGCAGGACTTCCGGCACCGGCGACGGCATGGCCGTGAGGGAAAAATCCGGCGCGGCCCAGAAGGCGACCTCAGCCGCCGCCACGTGGATCCGCACGTCTGGCCGCAGCCGATTCTTCACCTCATCGACGAGCAAACCACCGATATGGTCCATGTGCATGTGGGTGATGATCACATCCGTCACGGAACCAAGATCGATCCCGGCCGCCTCGAGACGTTTGGGAAACTGCCCGGCTCGCGGAAAACCGGGAAACTGGCCGCCCAACCCGGCATCGACGAGTACGGTCTGTTCGCCGCTGCGCACCACCAGCACATTCAGGGCCCAGTCGAACGCGTCGGGCCCCAGGAACATGTCCTTGAACCAGGCGGCGCGCGCTTGCGGGTCGGCGTTGGTGGACATGGTCGTTGTCGGCAGCGGGAGGACCCCATCACTGACGACCAGTACGTCAATCTCACCGACCTTTAATGCATAACGCGAAGGAACCAGTTCTTCATATGCGCTCGAGTCCCGCTGGTTGTTGCTGTGCTGCTGTGTTCCGTCCTGCTGGACGGCGACGTTCAGATGCGAGTTCATGATTGTTCTCCGATGGCTTGGCTCAAGAGGCTAAGACGACACTCGAATCCTGGCGTAAGAGGACCGATTCGTCTGGAGATCGAGTCTGCATCGCGACACGGCGCGTTCGGTACTCCACCTGGGTATGGCGGGGCATGGACGTTAGGGTGATCGTCCCTAAATCAAAGTATGAGAGAGAAGGGCGTTGGCGGTTGGGCGCGGAGAATTCCGCTCTGGCTTACCCAATTAAACCGCCAATGATTTTCGTCATTTATCTCGGGATACTGATCCTGATCAAGGCAACTTGAATTAGTCATGTGCGCCCAGCCTAAATATCAAACATTGCACGATCAAGGGGTGATGGCTCATTGATATTGCGTTAGCATGAGGCCTCGATAAGCGTGCATAAGTCAGCTCAACAATAAGTTCACGCATCAATACCAATTCATATGGAATGAGGCTTGAACGAAAATGCTGAGGAATGCACCGCTGCGCCTGAAACTTCTATTGATCCTGATACTTCCTTTAATCGGCTTCCTGACATTGGCCGGTGTTTTTGTAGTGGCCAACTACAAGACGCTACATGACATGAACGCAACAGTAACCGCCAGCGCCACGGCCCAGAAATTGAGCCAACTGATCACTATGCTGCAGCGTGAGCGAGGCGCCAGTGGGGTTTTCCTGGGCAGCGCTGGCAAATCCATGGGCGACCGGATGGCCTTGATGCGCAAGGATTCCAGCGCGTCGGCCGAAGTCGTGCGTGGCTTGTCAGCGTCGGGGAGTTCGCAGTTGGACAACGTCCTTGGCGCGCTGGACGAGTTGCCGGCTATTCGTGGACAAGTTGATAAGTTGAGTATCAGCAGCACCGAATCGGGCACCCGTTATACCCGGATTATCCAGACCCTTGTGGGTTACACCCATTCTTTGGAAGCAACGCTCAATAACGCTGCCATTATTCATGCGCTCGGGTCCCTCAATCAGTTTATCGAGATGAAAGAGCGCGCCGGGCGCGAACGGGTAGTGCTGGGCCTGGTGTTCAGCCAGGATCGTTTCGATGAGGTGTTGTTATCGCGTTTCAGCCGTAACCTGGGGGAGTTCGCAGCCTATTCCGAAGCATTCCGCCGCAAGGCTCAGCCGGCGTTGCTACAGACATTCGATGAGCAGATGCAGAAGCCTGCCGCCGTAGAAGTCGGCAGGTTGCAGCGCCTGGCGTTCGAGGTACCTATGGGGCAGCCGCTGGGGATCAAGCCAGAGGCATGGTTTGAAACCTCCACCCAGCGTATCGACATGATGAGCCAAGTGGAGCAAGCCTTGGGCGAGAGTGTCAGTCGCTTGGCCATGGACGAGCGCGATGCCGCAAGCCGTGCCCTGTGGCTGACCGTCGGAGCGGTCATCGTCGCGCTGGTGGCGGTGGCGCGGCTGTCTTACTTGATCATTCGCCTGATCGGCCTGGCAGTGCGGGACGTGAACCGAGCCCTGGATGACTTGGCACGGCGGGACCTTACCGCCAGGGCCACTTATGACAGCAAGGACGAATTTGGCCAGATCTCGCGCAACCTCAACCGCATGGCCGAAGAAATCAGCGGCGTGGTCCAGGAAATTGGCAACGCCACGGCACAGGTGGCCACTGCGGCGGAAGAGTCTTCTACCGTGACGATCCAGACCAGCCAAAGCGTCGAGCAACAGCGCCAAGGCACCGAGCTGGTGGCCACCGCGATCAATCAGATGAGCGCTACGGTGCGGGAGGTAGCGCAGAGCACCAACGATGCCGCGCAGATGTCGCAGCAGGTCAATATCAGCACCGCGCAAGGGCGGATGGAGATCGAAAGTACCGTCGGGCTGATTCGTCAGCTCTGCGGACAGGCCGAGGAAACAGCCGGCATCATTGGCGACCTGAAACTGGAAAGCGATGCGATTTCGTCCGTGCTCGATGTGATTCGTGGCATTGCCGAGCAGACCAATCTGTTGGCGCTCAATGCAGCGATTGAAGCGGCACGGGCCGGTGACCATGGCCGCGGGTTTGCCGTGGTGGCCTCCGAGGTTCGTACGCTGGCGCAAAAGACCCAGGAATCGACGGGCAATATCCAGCAGATGATCAGCAATCTGCAGGCAGGTTCCGACCGCGCGGCTGTTTCCATGCAGCAGACCTTGGGCAAGGCTCAGGACGGTGCGAGCAAAGTGGAGCGGGCCGGGGCGCTGCTGGTGGAAATCGCCGAGGGCGTGGCGACGATCAGCGACCGCAACATTCAGATCGCTTCGGCCGCCGAAGAGCAGAGTGCCGTTTCAGAAGACATCAATCGAAACGTGAATGAGATCAACGACTTGGTTATCCAAGTGAGCGCCGGTGCCGAGCAAACGGCAATCACCAGCCAGGAACTGGCGCGCCTGGCCGAGTATCAGCAGCAACTGGTCAGTCGTTTCAAGGTGGCCTAGGCGCAGGTCGCGTCCGGGTTATTTAAGATTGATCAAAAACGTCCACATCGGCTTGAACAGATCCGTCGGAGTACTTCATCCTTTCACCGGTGTGGAACGGGGCGATCTCATAAGGCGAGACGCCCCTGGGCGGTTGCAGGGCGGTGGTCAGGCCTGGGGCTGATAACGATCAGCCGCACGTGCTTGGCGGATGTCCGAGAGCAGCCCTTGGCGCGCGCCGTCCAGTGCGTCCCAGCGTTCGGCGACATGCAGCGGCGGGACCGTGACCAGCTCGCGACGGTCGTAACCGATCAGCGCTGCATCCACCAGCTCGCCCACTTCCATTACATCGGCGATGGTAGTGAGGTCGATGCCGGCGCGCTCCCAGATTTCAGTGCGTGTCGCGGCTGGCAGCACGGCCTGTACATAGACACCCTTGGGCGACAATTCGAGGTTCAGGCCCTGGGACAGGTACAGGACGAACGCCTTGGTGGCGCCGTAGAGTGTCATGCCGAACTCAGGAGCAAACCCGACCACCGAGCCAATGTTGACGATCGCGCCGGTGCCGGACTGGGCGAAGCGCGGAGCAACCGCCGCCGCCAGCCGCGTCAACGCGGTGACGTTGAGGGTGATCATGCGCTCGATGGCTTCAGCGGTCTGTTGTACGAAGCCCCCTGACTGCGCGATCCCGGCGTTGTTGATCAGCACGCCGATCTGCTGGTCATCGCGCAAGCGGGTTTCGACTGCCGTCAGGTCGGCGGGTTGGGTCAGGTCGGCTTGCAGCACTTCGACAGCCACACCGCTGTCTGCACGCAGGCGTGCCGCCAGGGTTTCCAGGCGAGCCTTGTCCCGGGCAACGAGCACCAGGTCATGGCCACGACGGGCGAAGCGTTCGGCGTAGGTCGCGCCAATACCGGAGGAGGCGCCGGTGATGAGGACGGTTGGAAGCGTAGTCATGATCATTTCCTTTAGAGGAGTGGCTCAGGCAAGGACTTGTAAAAAAGGATCGGCTTCAGCGGGAGATCGTCGGGTAGTCGGTGTAGCCTGCTGCGCCCCCGCCATAGAGCGTGGCCGGGTTGAGTGGCCCCATCACGATGCGGTTGGAGAGGCTCAGGCTGCCGAGGGCGTACGGTTCGAAAAGGGTTTGTCCGGTCATGGTCCAGCTTCCGATGTGGAGGATGCCGGTATAATTACGCTCATAATCTAAGCTGTCAACATCTTTGATGACGGTTGACATCAATGAGGCTGTCTTGGCGATGTTCCCCCCTCAGCGCGGGTTCTATCTATTCATGCACCGTCACCCGATTGCGCCCGGTCTTCTTCGAGGTGTACAACGCTTGGTCAGCCCAGGCGATCAGGTCGGCGTGGCTGGTCGAGGGCTGGCTCAGGTCGGCCACGCCCAGGCTGATGGTGAAGCGGATGGCCTCGCCGTTGTGCAACACGTGCATCGTTTCGACCGCCTTGCGCAGGCGTTCGGCAAAAATGCTTGCGCCGGCCTTGTCGGTGTCTGAAAGCACCACGCCGAACTCCTCTCCACCGTAACGCCCGGCCAAGTCGGATTCACGGATGTGTTCGCGGACCAGCTCGGCGATTTGCTCGATCACTTTGTCGCCGGCCTGATGGCCGTAGGTATCGTTGACCCGTTTGAAATGGTCGATGTCGAACATCACCAGGCTCAAGGCGGTGCCATAACGCTGGTGCCGGGCGTGGGCCGCCCGCAGGCTTTCTTCCCAGTGGCCGCGGTTGTACAAGCCCGTCAGCCGGTCGGTGCTGGAGAGCAATTGCAGTTGTGCATTGGCGGCCTGGAGCTGGTGGCGGTTGGTGGCGACGTCGGTCACGTCATAGATCACCAGGCAGATATGGTCGATCTTGCTGTTGGGGGAATGCAGGGGCAGCAACGTGGTGTTCTGGTACATGAACGCTTCCTGGCCGGTGATCGGCTGGTAGTTCTTGAACCGCACCAGGTACGGGCGCTGCTCCCAGACGGTGAACGCAGGCGTGCCCAGGGTCGCGACGCTTTCTACCTTGCGGCTGAACCATTGCTGATCGATCTCGGGGAACAGCGTGAAAAAATGCTGATTGTGAGCGTCCTTCGGTTGTATCCCCGAGCGGTTCTCCATGAAGGTGTTCCAGACTTGGACACGGTAATCGCGGTCGAGCACCACCACGCCGACATCGATGCTCTGCACGATCGCCAGCAGCCAGTGGAATTCATTCAGATCGACAGGATTATTCATGGCTCAGTTCATCAAGTAGGCGAGTTTGTGGGTCAACCGCTCAATGGAGTCTTCCGTGAACAGCAATAGCAGATCGAAGCGAATGTCATGTCCTTCCAGGCTGTAGCTGATTTCCACGGCCAGGGTCTTTTTCCAGCGCTTGTGGTTGAGTCGGATCAGCTCGTCGATGGCCGCGTGTTGGCCGAGAATCTGCGGGTGGCCTTGAGAAAACACCACGTCGATCTGTTCGGCGATGCTGCTCAGGCAGGCGCCGATCAGCACGCTGGAAAGGTCCAGCAGCATTTCCAGATCCGAATAATCGGCGCTCTGGCGTTGCATCAGTTGCGCGATATCGGCCACTTCCGAGTCGTGGAATATCAGCAGGGCTTCGCCGGCGATGCCACTGCCGATGAAGCCCTGACAGATGGCCGTGAGTTGCCGGGAGCTGCTCGCATCGGCCAAAGCCATGTGCAACTCGCCGACTTCGAGGAGATTGACGTTCGGTACGGGTAACTGCACGAACACCCCCAGTACCTTCGCTATCAGGGCGGCGGCCCGGCCGATGGCGACGTTGACCGTCTCGCGAAATACGTCGTGAAAGCCGATGGGCGTGCCGGTCGTTGGGCGATCTTGCAGCGCGCTGCTACCCGGTGCCGTCAGTAGCCCCAGGCGGCTCAGGGTCTGGCGCAGTTCATTTTCATCGAAAGGTTTTTTCAGGAACGCCAATGCGCCCAACTCATGCACCCGGCGCACGGCTTCGTCCTGGACGTCACCGGAGATGACGATGACCTGCGCCTTCAACCCTTCGGCACGCAACGCACTGAGCACTTGATAACCATCCATTTCCGGCATGGTCAGGTCCAACAGCACCACCTGGCCCAGACCCTGGCGTATGGCGTCCATCGCCTGGCGACCGTTGATGGCTTCGGTGACCGACACCGGCCAGTCCCCAGGCAAGGCTCGCAGCACTTGTTTGCGAGCCATGTTGGAGTCGTCACATACCACTAGAGGGATCATCGGCACAGGTTGGGCGCTCATTGGCGTTGAGTGTCAGGTTCCGGAACTGTCTCCAGCGTTAGAGCCCAGCGTGAATGGCAGGTTCAAGATTCCGACCTCTATTGCCCGTAGGGGTCGTTGTACCGATTTTGGATGCGTTCCAGCTCGCCGGAGCGGCGCAACTGGTCCAGTGCCTTGGCCCAGGCGGCCACGACAGGGTCCTCGGAGTCGCGACTGAAGGCGATGTAGAGCGATGAGCGATAGAGTTCGACGGGGATGCGACGCAACGTGCCGGGCGCAATTTTCAACTGGCGGCTGTAGTAAGCGACACCCGCCGTGGTATCGCCGACGATGATCCCGGTACGCCCGGCCAGCAACATTCGATACAGCTGCAGGCTCCCGGTTGCGCTTTTGTCGAGGTTGGTGAACCCTCGCGACTGCAGCACTTCGGGTATCAGGCCAGCGTTTCGCGTGGTGATTCGCGGAGCGCGCATCAACTGCTCCAGGGAGCTGATGGGCTGCTGCGCATCGGCCAGCTCATAAGGGTAGATGGACTCTTCCACAATCGGACCGACCCATTTGTACAAAGGCTGGCGCTCGGCGGTGCGGAACATGGAATACAGGATGGTCCTGGGATGGGTCTTCAGGACCCGGGAGCTGCGCATGCTGGGGAGCACCGCGATGGGAAAGTCATCCCCGGTCAGTGCCATGATGGCGCGCACGATCTCGGTGGTCATGCCGGTGAGCTGATTGTTCTCCAGATAGTTGTACGGCGCCCACTCTTCAGTCACGACCTGATACTGCTCAGCCCTGGCAGGCGCGTCGAGCAACAGAACGAGCAGCGCTGCGGTAACTATTAAATATCTCAAATGATCGGCCTGGTTGGCGCTACGTTGAAAAACAGTGCGGTGCTCAAGGATTGGGACTGGGGCAGGGCAAAACCAGTATAGACCCTGGCATACCTCTCACGCCTGTTGGTTGCAATTGCCACGTGTGGGCGAGTCAGCGGGCAGGGCGCTCGAGGCTTGAGGAAAGAAGGCGCTGATCACCGCTGCTGCCAGGGCCAGTGATGCTCCCACGGCTGCAAGGCCGATCCAGCCAGCTCGGTGCACGCCGTAGTTTCCCAGCGCTGCCCCGACGGCGCCACCCATGAAGTACGAAGCCATGAAGACCGTGTTGAGTCGGCTGCGAGCGTCGGGGCGCAAGGCGTGGATGCGCGACTGGTTGGCGACCAGGCCGGTGCGGTTGCCCAGGTCCAGCAACACCATGCCGACGAGGAGGCAGCCAAGGATATGTCCGCCTGCGGCAATACAAGCAAAACCCGCGGTGAGAATGATCGCGCTGGCAAATGCCATGACGCGCGCGCCCAAGCGATCCGCCAAGGCACCGATACTAGGCGATGCGACGATGCCCAACAGCGTGACCAGGCCAAACACTCCGATAGTGGCGGCGTCGAAACCGTAGGGCGGTTGCGTCAGCAGCGCGGCCAGTGTGGCCCACAGCGCGCTGAATGCAGCGAAGATAAAAAAGCCGCTGGCCGCGCATAGGCGCAGCTCACGCTCCTCGCGTACCAAGCTGACCAGCGAACGCAGCAGCCGCGTGTAGCGGATCGGCGCCTGGCCGGCGATGGCAGGCAGGCGCCTGGCGACGATGATCAGCAGCAAGATATCGATAACTGAAGCGAGCACAAAAACCGTTCGCCAACCCGCATGTTCGCCGACGAAACCGCCCATCGTGCGCGCCAGCAAGAGGCCTGTTGAGAGGCCGCCAAGCAACGCACCGACGATTCGGCCGCGCTCAGCCGGCGATGCCAAGCCGGAGAGGACGGGAATGATGATCTGCGCGGTAATCGCCGTCACGCCCACCACAAAACTGCCAGCGCACAGCAGCATGAAGTTCGGTGCCACGGCGCAGGCCATCAACGCGACGGCGTTCGCGACAATCGCCGATAACGCCAGCCGGCGCGGCTGCCGGCAATCGGCGAGAGGCACGATGAGCAGCAGGCCCGTCGCGTAACCGAGTTGCGTCAGCGTGGCGACCAGGCCAGCCTGCGTCGGCGCCAGGCCGAACGAGGCGGCCATTTGCGGTAGCAGCGGCTGGTGGTAGTAAAGGGCCGAGACGGCGAGGGCGCAACACATCGCCATCACCGCAACCAGACGGGCAGGAAGCCCGGCCGGGACCGCGCTAGATACAGGCATAGCTCCCCCTTCAGCGTTGCAGGGCCAGCAGCAGCCCCTCGGTGTCAACGATGCTGTGGGCGAACGTGGGGCCGTTCAGTTCGTGCGCCGCGTGCATCATTTCCTTGCTGAACGCTGCCGTCGCATCGCGCACCAGGGTGACGTGATAACCGAGCTCCATGGCGAAACGCGCCGTCGACTCGATACAGGTATTCGCCAACAGCCCAACGACAATCACATGCGTGACGCCTTGCTGCTTGAGCTGGAAATCCAAATCGGTATTGGCAAACCCGCTTTGCCCCCAGTGCTCCTGGATGACGATATCGCCGTCCTGCGGCACGAAGTCCGGGTGCCAGTCGCCACCCCAAGTGCCTTTGGCGAACGTATGGCGCTCCTGGATCAAGCGCTGGGTCGGGTTGGGATGGTCCCAGTTGTCGTAGTCACCGGGCTGCCAGCGCCGATGCGGTACGTAGAACACGGGGAGGCCGCTTGCCCGCGCCGAAGCCACACACTTACGCAGGTTGTCGAGCAGATGGACGTCCTGTGCGACGCTTTCGAGCAAGGGAAACAGCTTGCCGCCGTCGGACAGGAAATCGTTGTACGGATCGACCAGTAACAGGCCGGTACGCGCCAGGCTGGGTTCAGGGTGGGTCATGTCAGTGCTCCTGTTGAAGGCAGTTGAGGACGGGTTTGCGCATAAGCGTCTGCGGTACGTCCCTGCCAGAATAATCAGCTATGATATTCATAGTGTCAACTGTTACGGTGCCTGTAGCCCAATTTAAGCGGTTTTGCTCGGCATCCGCCGTGTTACTATGAAAACCAGAGTGGATGGACGAGGTGCACATCGATGCAAATGCAACACAAGACGCCCGAGACGGTTTGCCCGGTGGCGCGTTCCGTGGAAGTGGTCGGCGACAAATGGACGATCCTGGTCCTGCGCGAGCTGTACATGGGCGCGACTCGTTTCGAGGAAATGCAGATCCAGACCGGCGCCACGCCGCAAATGCTCACCTCACGCCTCAAGGCGCTGGAAGCCGACGGCATGGTCGAGCGGCGGCTATACAACCAAAAGCCTGCGCGCTACGAATACCAACTGACGGACAAGGGCCGGGATTTCTACCCAGTGGTCTACGCACTGCGCGCCTGGGGCGAGAAGTGGTGCAAAAGCGAGGATGAAGGGCTGGCGATGCACTTCGTCCACCGCGCGTGCGGCCATGACGTGGGAGTGGCCAGCGTTTGCCCGCACTGCGGCGTTGCGGTGGGGCGTGAGGATCTGGAGAGCTCGATCAGTGAGGGTTTTCTCAACGAGCGGGTGGTTCGTCGGGATGTTTTCAAGGGGAGGTTGTGAAGTTGAGCCATTGACAATACTTGGATGGAACCAGGATCGAGTCTGCAGTTGGCGCTGATAGGAATAGGCAAACCCCAGAGATAAACCGATATAGGTCAGTGAGTTTCCAGTCGATACCATCGTCTCGTCTTCATCGATTGGATCTCGCCATGTCCCACCCAAAAACCTTATTCATCACCGGCGCGAGCAGTGGCTTCGGTAGCGCCCTGGCCCATGAAGCGCTTGCAGCGGGGCACCGTGTCATTGGAACGGTACGCAGTGAGGCCGCTTTGCAGGCGCTCCAGGCACTGTGCCCGGAGCGGGCCCACGGGGTGATCCTGGATGTCACTGACTTCACCCGGATCGACGGGGTGGTCGCAGCTGTCGAAGCCAGCCACGGCCCCGTCGACGTGCTGGTCAATAACGCCGGTTACGGCCACGAGGGTATCCTCGAAGAATCGCCGCTGGAGGAGATGCGTCGTCAATTCGAGGTCAATGTGTTCGGCGCGGTCGCCATGATCAAGGCGTTTGTTCCTTATTTTCGCCAGCGTCGTGCCGGGCATATCCTTAACATCACCTCCATGGGAGGCACCATCACGATGCCTGGGATCGCGTATTACTGTGGGAGCAAATTCGCCCTTGAAGGGATCTCCGATACGTTGAGCCAAGAGCTGTTGCCGTTCAATATATTTGTGACTGCCGTGGCACCAGGCTCTTTTCGCACCGACTGGGCGGGTCGTTCGATGCGGCGCACGCCTCGCAGCATCGCCGACTACGATGCCAGTTTCGATCCGGTGCGCAAGGCGCGGGAAGAGAAAAGTGGAAAGCAGCTCGGCGATCCGCAGAAGGCCGCGCAAGCGATGTTGCAGGTGATTGCCAGCGCGACGCCACCGGCCCATCTTCTGTTGGGCAGCGATGCGTTGGGGCTGGTGCGTGACAAACTCAGGCGCGCCGCCAGTGAGATTGAACAGTGGGAATCGCTGACCCGTTCAACCGATGGGTGAGCGCCGCATAGAGGGCAGTGCAATGGGGCAAGCCGATTCACCCAGCTCGCGCATGGTGCAGTTGATGGAGCAACTGGCGCCGTTGGAGGGCTACAACCTGAGCGCGCTGGAGGATATCCGTTTTCTACGCTCGAATCGGCCGCTGAGCCAAACGCCAGTGTTGTATGAGCCGGGTATCGTCATCCTCTGCCAGGGGTGCAAGCGTGGCTATCTGGGCGATGACATCTACGTCTATGACGCCCAGCACTACCTGGTGGTGTCGGTTCCGGTGCCGTTCACGATGGAAACCGATGCCAGCGAGGCGCAACCCATGCTGGCGGTGTACATGCGCCTCGACCTCCAATTGGCCAGCGAGTTGATGCTGCAAGTAGATGAAGCCCTAGGGCCCAGCGATGCGCAGCCCAAGGGTATGTACGCTTCGCCCATGGACGATGGACTGCGCGCCTCGACGCTGCGTTTTCTCGAGGCGATGACCAGCCCGCTCGAAGCGCAGATATTGGGTCCGTCGCTGGTGCGGGAGATCTACTACCGCATCCTCACCGGTGAGCAAGGTGGCTCGATGCGCGCCGCGCTCAATCGACAGGGGCATTTCGGCAAGATCATCCGCGCGATCCGCAAGATCCACAGTGGTTACCGGGAGCGCCTGGATGTGGAGTCCCTGGCCCGAGAAGCAAGCATGAGCGTGCCTAATTTTCATCTGCATTTTCGCAATGTGACGGACGCCTCGCCGATGCAGTATTTAAAGTCGACGCGTCTGCACCAGGCGCGGTTGCTGATGCTGCGCGACGCCATGAGCGCTTCGACAGCCGCATTCAATGTGGGTTATGAAAGCGCTTCGCAATTCAGTCGCGAATTCAAGCGCTTCTTCGGACGAACGCCCCAGGAAGAAATCCAATGGATGAAAGCCACCTATGCACTGCCAGCGCCGTCTTCGCCGTCCCTGTATGTCTCGTCGCATTAGCAAAAATGCTTCGCACTAGAACGGGAGAAAATTAACCGTTCGCCGAATGACAGCATCGCCCAGCGGTGTTACTTACAGCGACCACTACGCACCCATACAGCCCCAACCCTGTGCCATTTTGTAGCAGATAACCCCAAGTGCCACCCCCGGCAATCCACTCCCCATTACAGAAAAACCAACCCAAACAACCAGTTGAACTCTCCTGCCCAAACCTGGCACGTCTACTGCATTTCTGCATCTATGGATAATTGGATACAAAAATACAAAAGGTGGCCTATATGCAGTTCGCTCCCGCTTACGTTGAACGCCAGCCGCTGACCGCTGAAGAAGAGGCTTACAACTTCCTGCTCGAAGCGATCTGCCGCGGTCGTTACCACAAGGGCGACCGGTTGATCGCCGAGGACATTGCCACTGAAATCGGCATGAGCCGCATGCCGGTGCGCGAAGCCTTTCGGCGCCTTGACGCTCAGGGGTTGGTGACGTTGCGGCCTAACCGCGGGGCGATTGTCAGCGGTCTGGACATCAACGAGTTGCAGGAAGTGTTCGAGATGCGCAGCGCGCTCGAAGGCCTGGCGGTGCGAGTGGCCGTGGCTCATATCGGCGAGCGGCAATTGGCGGCGCTGGAGCGGCTGCTTGATGAAATGGATGACTACCGCGAGGAGAGCGCCGAGTGGGTCAGCCGTCACCGCAAATTCCATGAGTACCTGTGCAGCCTGAGCGGCCGGCCCCGGCTGCTTAAGCAGATTTCTGCGTTGTATTCGCTGATCGAGGCGCCGATGCGCCTGTGGCTGCAGCATGTCGACAAGCCCTTGAGCGCACGCCAGGAGCACGCAGTGATCCTCGACGCGATTCGCGCCGGCAATGCCGACCAGGTCGAGGCCGTGGTGCGCGCGCATATCGAAGGCACCGTCCCCGAACTGATCAAGTTTCTGCAAACCGAAAAATAAGCCCGAAAACGGGCCTCGCTGTTGTGATTTTGCGTACTGCCACCGTTACTCACCGAACTGGAGTGTCTGGTCATGCACAAAACGAACGCCTTGCTTGCCGCGGTATCCCTTGCTCTCTGCGCACAGTGGGCGCTCGCCGCGCCCGTGGTGCCGGAGCGTTTGCAGAAGGTCGACAAGCTCACGTATTGCTCGGGCATGGATTCGCCGCCGCTGGTGTCGTTCGACGAGGCGCAGAAGCCCAAGGGGTTGACGATCGACCTGGGCCTGGAAATTGCCAAGCGCCTGGGCAACAAGCAAGTGCAGTGGCGGGTGATCCCGTTCTCCGGGCTGTTGCCGGCATTGCTGGCCCAGCAATGCGACATGATTGTCGACCAGCTGTTCGACAAACCCGAGCGCCGCGAGGTGATCAACATCGTCAACTACATGTACTCCAGCCAGTCGGTGGTGGTGCCCAAGGGCAATCCGCAGGGCATCCAGCGCCTCGATGACCTTTCCACGCACAAGGTGGCCGTGCTCAACGGCTCGACGATCAAGACCTTGCTCGACGCGCAGAACGAAGCCCTGGCCAAGGCCGGCAAGCCGCCGATGAAGCTGGTGGTCTACAACACCGACACCGACGCATTCCAGGCCTTGCGCATCAGTCAGGTCGACGCCTACGGCACCACGGTGGAGACCGCCGGTTACTACGCGGCGATGGCTCCGGATCTGTTTCAAGAAGGCGTGCCGGCGTTCGGCCGGATTCTTACCGGCCTGGGCATTCGCAAGGACGACCCTCAGTTGACGGCAGCGGTGCAGCAGATCATCAGCGACATGCGCAGCGATGGCAGCTACACCCAACTGCTCGCCAAATGGCATGTGGACAGCGACAAACTCGACTGAGGCGTGCCCCTGATGAATTTCAATTGGGATGTGTTCTGGCAATACCTGTTGCAGCCCAGCGGGGTGTACCTCACCGGTCTCTGGCTGACGTGCCTGATCAGTGTGCTGGCGATGTTGATCGGCTGCGCGCTGGGGTTGGTGGCGGCGCTGATGCGCCTGTCGCACAACCCGTTGCTGCACCTGCCGGTCCGGTTCTACGTGTGGCTGATGCGCGGCACGCCGCTGCTGGTGCAGATCGTCTTTCTCTATACGGCGCTGGCGGCGGGCGGGATTTTCCGCTTCGAAGACGTGGAGCTGTTCGGCCTGGTGGTGCCGGGCAATATCCAGGCGGCGATCATTGCCCTGGGGCTGAATGAAGGGGCCTACATGTCGGAGATCATCCGGGCCGGCATCGGCGCGGTGGACAAAGGGCAGTATGAGGCCGGGCGCTCCCTGGGCATGACGTTCGGCAAGCTGATGCGCCGGATCGTGTTGCCCCAGGCAGTGCGGGTGATCGTGCCGCCCTTGGGCAATGAATTCAACGTGATGCTCAAGAACACCACGCTGGTCAGCGTGATCGGCGTGCAGGAGCTGTTGCTGAGCACGCAGATGGTGACTTCGGCGACGTTTCGAGTGTTCGAGCTGTACTTGGTGGTGGCGATCTACTTCCTGCTGCTGACGACGCTTTGGGGCTTCTTTCAGCGCTGGTTGGAGAAGCGCTTCGGCCAATCGGACCGGTCCCCACCGCCGACCGCCAGCAGTCGTCTGTTCGGGCGCTACACCTTGAAATTGTTGCGGGGACGCTAAGCATGGCGCACAAGAGCGAAGAGTTGATCATCGATGCCCAGGACATTCACAAGTCCTTCGGCGAACTGGAGATCCTCAAGGGGATTTCCCTGCAAGTGCGGCGCGGTGAAGTGGTGGTGCTGATTGGCGCCTCGGGGTCGGGCAAGACCACGTTCATCCGTTGCATCAATCTACTGGAAGACATCCAGGGCGGCCGCATCCGTGTCAATGGCCGCGCCATGGGTTACCGCGAGCGTGCCGATGGCAGCCTGGTGCGCGACTCGGAGCGCAACATTGCGCGCCAACGCCGCGACATCGGCATGGTGTTCCAGCGTTTCAACCTGTTCCCGCACATGACCGCCCTTGAAAACATCATCGAGGCGCCGATCCAGGTGCTGGGCGTTCCCCGGGCCGAGGCCTTCGAACAGGCGCGCGGGTTATTGGCGCGAGTCGGCCTGGCGGACAAGGCCGGGCATTATCCGTCGATGCTTTCCGGTGGTCAGCAGCAGCGGGTGGCGATTGCTCGTGCGCTGGCGATGAAGCCTCAAGCGATGCTGTTCGATGAGCCCACCAGCGCCCTCGACCCGGAGACCGTCGGCGAGGTGCTGCAGGTCATGAAAGAGTTGGCGGAGGAGGGCATGACCATGGTCGTGGTCACCCACGAAATGGGCTTTGCCCGGGAAGTGGCGGACCGCGTGGTGGTGCTCGACCAAGGCGAGTTGATCGAGCAAGGGCCGCCTGAGCAGATTTTCAGCCGTCCCAGCCATCCGCGTACCCAAGCCTTTCTCAGCCGCGTGCTGTGATCGTTTTTTCGGCGTCGAGAGCATTTGCCCATGTTTAATTTTTCTGCCCATGAATATCCCTATCCGTCCCAACGACAGAGCGTCTTCGCGCGCCGAGGCATGGTCGCCGCGTCACAACCGCTGGCCGCCGAAGCCGGCATCGCGATCATGCGCCAGGGCGGCAATGCCATTGACGCTGCGATTGCCACGGCGGCGGCCCTGACCGTGGTCGAACCGACCGGCTGCGGCCTGGGCGGCGATGCCTTTGCGCTGGTCTGGAGCCAAGGCCGATTGCACGGCTTGAACGGCAACGGGCATGCGCCGGCAGCCTTGAGTATTGAAGCGGTGAAGGCCGCCGGGCATAGCCAAATGCCGACCTATGGCTGGACGCCGGTCACCGTGCCGGGTTGTCCTTCGGCCTGGGCCGAACTGTCCCGGCGCTTTGGCAAATTGCCGTTCGCCGACTTGCTGCAACCAGCCATCAGCCTGGCGCGGGACGGCTTTGCGTTGTCGCCGGTGGTTGCTCACCAATGGCAGATCGCGCTGAATGAATTCACACCCCATCGCGATGCGTTGCTCGAACCCTGGTTCGAGACGTTCCTGATTGATGGCCGCGCGCCCAAGGCCGGTGAGTTGTTCCGCAACACGGCCCAGGCCCGGACCTTGGAAGAATTGGCGGCAACCGCTTGCGAGAGCCTGTATCGCGGGCCATTGGCGCAACGCCTGGATGCCCATTCCCAAGCCAGCGGTGGCTACTTGCGCGCTGCCGATCTGGCCAGCTATCGGGCCCAGTGGGTCGAGCCGATTCACGTCAATTACCGTGGGGTGGACGTCTGGGAGATACCGCCGAGCGGCCAGGGCCTGGTGGCGCTGATGACGCTGAAGATCCTCGAAGGCTTCTGCTTTGATCACCGCGACAGCCAGCAGACCTGGCACCGTCAGTTGGAGGCGATGAAGCTGGCCTACAGCGACGGCCTGCACCACATCACTGATCCGCAGCACATGCGCGTGGCCGTGGCCGACCTGCTCAGCGATGCCTACAGCACCCGCCGCCGCGGACAGATCAGCGATCAGGCGCAACTGCCCGCACCCGGCGACCCCCATGCCAGCGGCACGGTGTACCTGGCCACGGCTGACGGTGAAGGCAACATGGTGTCGTTCATCCAGAGCAATTATCACGGCTTTGGCTCCGGTGTCGTGCTGCCCGACAGTGGTATTGCCTTGCAGAACCGCGGCCAGGAATTCAGCCTCGACCCTGCGCATGCCAACTGCCTGGCACCGGGCAAGAAGACTTTCCACACCATCATCCCCGGCTTCCTGACCCGGGATGGCGAAGCCCTCGGGCCATTCGGGGTCATGGGCGGCTACATGCAGCCTCAAGGCCATGTGCAAATGGTCATGAACCTGGTGGACTTTGGCCTCAACCCGCAAGCCGCCCTCGACGCTCCGCGTTGGCAATGGCTGGGCGGGATGAAGGTCGGCATCGAGCAGGGCGCATCTCGCGATCTGGCCAACGCCCTGGCCCGGCGCGGGCACCAGGTACAGGTCGCCAGCGACCTGACCGACTACGGACGTGGCCAGATTATCCTGCGTGACCCGTCCAGCGGGGTGCTGTGTGGCGGCACCGAGCCGCGAGCCGACTCGCATATCGCGGTGTGGTAGCGCGGCTCGCGTGAAGCCGCTTACAGCGCCAGGTCCGGGTCGGAATCGCTGTTTTTCTGGCCGACCGGATCACTGTCAGTCGGGGCATTAGAGGCGGCGTTACCCCGGATATCCGGTGGTGGCGCCAGTTGCAGTACGTCGCTGGTGTATTTCCATTCCTGATAGACGCGTTCGGGGTCGTCGTTGAGGTGGGTGCCGTAGCTGGGCACGATCTGGCGGATCTTTTCCTGCCATGCGGGGGAGGCCACTTTGTCCTTGAAGACCTTTTGCATGACGTCGAGCATGATGGGGGCCGCCGTCGATGCGCCTGGCGATGCGCCCAACAGGCCTGCGATGCTGCCGTCCTGAGAGGCGACCACCTCGGTGCCCAGTTTGAGCACACCGCCTTTTTCCTCATCACGCTTGATGACCTGCACCCGCTGCCCGGCCTGCCAGAGACGCCAGTCTTCTTGCTTGGCGTGGGGGAAATATTCTTGCAGTGCCTTGAAGCGGTCGTCGTCGGAGAGCATGAGCTGGCCGGCCAGGTACTCAACCAGCGGATACTGTTCGATACCGACCTTGGTCATGGGCCAGATGTTGTGCGTGGTCATGCTGGTGAAAAGGTCGAAATAGGAGCCTTCCTTCAAGAACTTGGTGGAGAAGGTCGCAAACGGCCCGAACAGAATCACGCGCTTGCCATCCAGGACCCGAGTGTCCAAGTGCGGCACGGACATCGGCGGCGCCCCGGTGGAGGCGATGCCGTAGGCTTTCGCCATGTGTTGCTCGGCAATGCTCGGGTTTTCCGTCACCAGGAACGATCCGCCGACCGGGAATCCTGCGTAGTCATCAGCTTCCGGGATGCCGGATTTTTGCAGCAAGTGCAGGGCACCGCCGCCGGCGCCTATAAACAGGAACTTGGCGTCGGTGGCTCTCGTCTCGCCATCCTTGAGGTTCTTGTACTCGACGTGCCAGGAACCGTCGTCGTTGCGGGTGATGTCCTGAACTTCGCTGGACAGTTTCAGGCTGAAGTTCGGTTTGGTTTGCAGGTAACTGACGTATTGGCGGGTGATTTCGCCGAAATTCACATCGGTACCGATGGGCGTCCAAGTTGCCGCGAGTTTCTGGTTCGGATCGCGGCCTTCCATCATCAAGGGCACCCATTTCTTGATTTGCGCCGGGTCCTCCGAGTATTGCATCGGGCGGAACAAGGGGCTGGCTTGCAGGGCTTCGTAGCGTTTCCTGAGGAATTTGATGTTGTCGTCCCCCCACACGAAACTCATGTGCGGGGTTGAATTGATGAATGAGCGGGGATTTTTCAGAACGTTGCTCCTGACCTGCCAAGCCAGGAACTGCCGGGTGATCTGGAACGCTTCGTTGATCTCGATGGCTTTGGAGATGTTGACCTTGCCGTCCTGGTCCATCGGCGTGTAATTGAGTTCTGCCAAGGCAGAGTGACCGGTGCCGGCGTTGTTCCAACCGTTGGAGCTTTCTTCGGCCACCGCGTCCAGGCGCTCGACCATTTCCATCGACCAGTCCGGTTCAAGCTCATTGAGCCAGATGCCCAACGTGGAACTCATGATCCCACCGCCCACCAGCAGCACGTCGACCTTTTTCGTCTCCGCTGCCTGGGCACTGCCAAGGCTCAATGAGGCGGCGAGGCCTAGCGTCGCCAAAGCTATCGTGTTGTTCATCGTTTCACCCTTGGCGACTGGATGAGCCACCTGCCGTTGCTGATGAAGGGGCGTGCCGGTTATTCAAGATAATCGCGGCTATGGATTGGACCGGCACAGGAAAAAGCCTGTTCAACCGCCTCGGCCTCGGGATGACGAAAGGCATACTGCATGGCATGCCTGCCGCTGCCCAGGGTCATACCCCGAAGGGAAACGTATCCTCCTCATGGCTTGGCGATTGCCCCCTGCCGAGTGGCGTAATCGCCTGGGTGTGGGCAAACCATAGCCAGGCATCGAATTGCTCGGCCAACGTCGCGTCGAAGTAATGGCTCTGGCGTTCGGTCCGGGGACGGTAGATGACGCCAATGGCGCGTTCCAGCAGGCGCCCGGACAACGCCGTGCGCAGCGCCGGGTGGTGCTCGCCGCGCCAATCGTAAAGCGCTTGTGGATGCCCAGCCTCGACAAAGGCGCGCTCCCAACTGTGAGGCAGCGCCGGTGTGACGGGCTTGACTTGCATCGGCGCGTCCCAGTCATCCGCCGCCGCTACGGTGCCCTGGTCGGTGCCCATGCCGATGAGCACCGCCTCCTGGCCCAGGCTTTCGCGACACAACTGCCCAAGCGTCAGCTGGCCGCCGTCGCCCATTTCGGTTGCCCTGGCATCGCCGACGTGTGAATTGTGCGCCCAGACGATGGCCTTGGCGTTGCGCCCCTGGCGGGCGCGCACTGCTTGCAGGGTCTCGAACATATGTCGGTCACGCAGGTTCCACGATTGCCGGCTGCCCTGGTACATCGCCCGGTAATACTGCTCGGCAGCGTGGACGACGCGGGCGTTCTGCGTGGCGTTGAACAGCGCTTCCTCGTCTTTGCCCATCAGCCCCAGGCGTTGGTTCAACAAGGCCTGGAGCTGTTCCAGCACGGCGCCTTCACAGGACGCCATGCCGCCCCTTTCGGTAAAGTGCCCGTACAGTGCCGGATCGTCATGCCAGGGTGTGAGGCAGCCGTAACGCTGCCGTGCTTCACGGGCCATATCAGGATCGGCACCCTCCAGGTATTCGAGCACCTCTCCAATCGAACTGCCCAGGCTGTACACGTCCAGACCGCGAAATTCTGCGCGGTCCTGGGGCGGGCGGGACCGATTGTATTCGTGCAGCCACCGCACAAAGGCCTGCACATCGGTGTTGCGCCACATCCAGGTTGGGAAGCGGGAAAACGCTGCCTGCTGCCAATCGCAGGTGTCGCGCTGCCTGACGCAGCGGTCGATCTGATCGGCGTCCGGCCAATCCGCTTCGACGGCGACAATGGAAAAACCATGCTTTGTCACCAGATGCCGGGTGATCGCCGCGCGCGCCTGATAGAACTCATGGGTGCCATGGCTGGCTTCACCGATCAGCACCACCTGGGCATCGCCATAGCGGTCGAACAAGGCGGCGAATTGTTCACTGGCGGCATCCGGCAGAGGCTCGGCGTGCGCCCTCAATGTCTCGTTCAAAGCGTCCATGAAGGGGGACTCCTATTAGCCGTCAGCGTGCTCGCCCGCGGGCGCGGTTCAACGCCAGCAAGCATCCACCAAAAAGCAGCGTCGCCCCGGCCACGAGCAAGGGCGACGGGCGCTGCGCAGGCTTGCGCCAGCCACCCTCGATGCGTCGTGTCCCGCTGGGAGGGTCAAACAGGTTGCCTGCGGACGACGCCGATTCGGCGCTGCGACTCAGGGCGAAGCGGGTGAGCCTGCCGGAGAGCTGGGCGAACCCTGGCAATAAAAAGTGCGCGAGCCGGGCGAATCTCGCCGCACCGCCTACGGTCGTGCCGGGCTTGGGGTTCAGCGCGCAGCGGACCATCGCCTCAGCCACTCGATGCGGGTCATAGACCGGAGGAGGGGGCTTGATGGCGTGGCCGGTGAAGTTGGCGCCATCGCGGAACCCCGGTGTGTCCATGGTCGCCGGATAGATATCGCAGACATGAATATCGGGCCATCCGCTGAGTTCGCCGCGCAAGGCTTCGGTCAAGCCGCGCAGCCCGTATTTGCTTGCCGAATAAGCCGCAGCATAGGGTTGCGCCACCCAACTGCCCAGCGACAGCGTGTTGATCAGGATGCCGCGCTTCTGTGCCTTGAAATAAGGCCAGGCCACGTGGGCACCACGCAGATACCCGAGCAGGTCTGTTTGCAGTATCTGTTCATGCACCTTGAGCGGCGTCTGTTCGAAACTGCCCACCGCACCCACGCCGGCATTGTTGATCCAGACATCGATGCGGCCGTCACCGAACGTCGCGGCCTCGGTTGCCAGGGCCTGCATCTGCTCGCTGCTGGTAACATCGGTGGGCACCGCCAGCGCGGCGGCGCCGAGTGCCACGCATTCATCCACGACCTCGGCGAGCGCCACGCTGTCGCGTGCCGCCAGCACCAAACGGGCGCGCTCCCTGGCGAACGCTTGCGCTGCGGCACGTCCGATACCGCTGGAAGCTCCCGTGATGACCACCAGCTTTTCATGCAGGGCCGAGGGCTCTGGATCGTCGGGTTGCGCCGGACTGTCATCGCGTCGATTGCCGGCCGCGTTCGACTCCGGGGAGTAGGGAATCTGTTGCAGTTTCAGGCGCGCACCGTCAGCCAGGATCAGCGTCAGGTCTTCAATCGTACCGGCGATTTTATCGGGGTAGACCGGTTCGCCGTTCGGGTCGAGTTGGTCATACACAAACCGCTGCCCTTCCAACCAGCCCACCGCTGTCTGGAGTTCTGGGCCCAGGTAGTATTTGGCGTCGAGAAAAAAGCCAGGGAAATGGGGCTCGCGCTCCACACTTTCGACCGCGTAACGCTCACCCGGCTTCATGCCGGTTTCAGGGGCAATCATGGTGAATTCCTCCTTTGGGTTGGTCTTGTGGTAGAGGCGGGAGGAAAAACAGGGGTTCAATCGAACTGAGTAAAGGCGGCCTACAGCTGACGAGATGCAGATTCTCGCCCTCGTTACGCGAGCGCTGTGCGCTGCTCCTCGAATGTCTTATCACCCATTGAAAATGGCACTCCGAAGCCTGGACGGGGAGGCGACACCCGCTATGCTTCGATGGTGGCGGCATGCCACTCATCGTGAACAGCGCCGCCTGGATCCAGACGAGCGTCTACTCGTCAGTGCCTCTTGCAGAGACGATCAATGAATAAATACAAAGCAGTGCCTGGGGTTGCTTGGGGTGTGTTGTTTGGTTGCATGGGGCAGGCTGGGGCTTTTCAACTCTCACCGGATGGCACTGTTGCCGAGAGAGAAATGGCCAAGAAATATGATGTTTCCTACAAGGCAACGGTGCCCTTTGCAAGCTTTGCATTGCACAGTTTTGCCGATTCCGCCCACGAAGCGCTCACGCAGAAAATATACGGGTGTGACGGGGATTGGCAGGATTGCAATAACCCTGATCTGGAAAACGCGGGCGCATACATTATTGCCGGCGTGCGCTGGAACGATGACCCAGTCTTTATGCCCGGCGTCGAGGATGCGAGGATCAAGGGCTGCGATGGTCGTTATTCCGTTGGTTTTATTACCCAAACACGGTGTTGGGTAAACCTTTTCGAAAACGCTGAGGCCAGGAGTACGGCCGATCCTCAGAGCTTCATGGGGGTTGGGAACTACATTTCGCGTTCCCATTTTGGCGACCTGCAGTTTTTGCACGCGATGGCCTCCCAAGAGCGAGACCCAGCCGAGAAAACCAAGCGTGAAATGATGATGTGGGCGGAATTTGCCTGGGGAGTCGCGGATGGAACCTATCCGATCAATACTTATTTGAAAGACATCCGGATCCAGGGTTGGGACCAGCATTTCAACAATGGCCAGACCGTGCAGGATTTGTTTGCTGTCGGGCGCCCTTGGTTGCGAGCGAACGTTCATCAGGTGGCCTTTGGCAGCTTGCTTCACCTCGTCCAGGACAGTTTTGCAGGCGGGCATGTGCAGCGGCGAGAAGAGATCCTGGGCGACAAATGCATGGGCGGCACCGAGGCCGTGCTGGGACGAATAGAAGAGTTCCATTCCTACACCCGACAAAATCACGCCAAGCATAAGGATGATGATGCCAGCTCAGTCGCCAGACTCATGCTGGTGAGGCATGAGCCCGACGTCGTTGATGCAGGCAAAAAGCTGAGGGGGTACATCGCCGACCGCAAGAAGTGGGCGGATGTGAAACCTTATCTGGAAGACTGTCTGTTTGCCTTGGCTAATGAAACAAGTGCGGCCTCGGCGGGCGACAAGTACCGGTAGGCAGATTCGGCTTGATCGATACAGTCTCTGGGCCCTTTAGCCTTGCATTCACCCTCAGTCCAGATCCTCGGGCTGATGCCGTTCCGGTACCTGGCTCGCTTCATCGCCCCATGTGCGGTTGACCCGTTGCCCGCGGACGACGGCTGGTCGATTGGCAATCTCCTCGGCCCAGCGCTGCACGTGGGTGTATCGGGCCGCATCAAGGAACTCGGCAGCCGAGTACACGTTGTTGCGCACCAGTTGGCCATACCACGGCCAGACCGCGATGTCGGCGATGGTGTAGTGGTTGCCCGCCAGGTACGGGCTTTCGCCGAGACGGCGATCCAGCACGTCCAGCTGCCGCTTGGCCTCCATGGTGAAGCGATTGATCGGGTATTCGAGCTTTTCCGGCGCATAGGCGTAGAAATGGCCGAAACCGCCGCCCAGGTATGGCGCCGCGCCCATCTGCCAGAACAACCAGTTCAACGTTTCGGTGCGGCCGGCAGGGTCGCCAGGCAGCAATGCGCCGAATTTTTCCGCCAGGTACAGCAGGATCGAACCGGACTCGAAGACCCGAATGGCCGGCTCCACGCTGCGGTCCAGCAGGGCCGGGATCTTGGAGTTGGGGTTGATGTCGACAAAACCGCTGGAGAACTGATCGCCCTCGCCGATGCGGATCAGCCACGCATCGTACTGCGCGCCTGCATGACCCAACGCCAGCAACTCTTCGAGCAGGATGGTCACTTTCACACCGTTGGGCGTGGCCAGCGAGTAGAGCTGCAAAGGGTGCTTGCCCGTCGGCAGGGTCTTTTCGTGGGTCGGCCCGGCAGTGGGGCGGTTGATGTTGGCGAACTGGCCGCCAGACGGGGCCTCGTGCTTCCAGACCTTGGGAGGAACGTAGGACGTTTTGCTCATGTAGACGTACCTCTTCGTTTGCTTGCGGTAATGACCAGGGATGCGAAGGGCGCGCAATAGCGCACTGATCCCAAGAGTCTACCGCTTCTCTTCCATGATTCGCGCGACTTCCCCCGAGGCCTTGAGCTGCTCGAAAGCACGTTGAGCCTTGGCGACGACTTCGTCCGGCGTGCTCAGGCTGAAGGCCAGGTTGACCCGGTGGGGTTGCTCGTCGAGGGTATAGACCTCTTCCAGCGAGATGAAATCCACTTGGGCGTCTTTGCTCAGCAGGCGCGCCGCGTTTTCAGGTATCGGTATCAACTGGACCTGACGGTTCAACAGCTTCTGAAAGTTATCGTGGTTATCCACCGATACGACCAGCCGGGAAAAACCGCGCTGTTGCAGGTAAATCTGCTTGGCGTCATTGCGCACGACGCCGATGCTGTACTGCTTGGCTTCCTCGAGGTTGTTGACCACGATGCCGTCATTGCCGCGCAGCTTATACAGCCTGCTCTCCACCCGATGAATTTCCCCGACCCATTTGAACAGCGTCTCCCTGGCCGGGGTGCGATCCAACGGAAAAATCAGCACGTTAGGTTCGTGCAACGCTTTTTCATAGGCACGTGCCCATGGGTACAGCTGCAAGCTGTAATCCGTTAGCTGGGCGTTTTTCAACATCTGCTCGACGATACGACTGCCCGGCCCGACCACTTTGTCCTCACGCTGATAGGCGTACAAGGAGTCTTCGGTGACGACTTCGATCGGCCCTGCATAACCTTCCAGGCTAATCAGGGCGAGCAGCAAGCATGAGCAGAGCGTAAGACGGATGTGCATACACAAATCTCCAGGCACGCGATGATGTCTACAGGGAAACGCGATCGCGCCCCTGGTGTTTGGCCCGGTACAGCGCTTGGTCGGCGCGCTGCAACAGTGGGTCGAAATGATCCATGGTGTCAGGGTCCAGCTCGGCGACGCCGATGCTCAAGGTGACAAAGGCTGAGACTTGAGAACCACTGTGGGGCAGTTCCCGCGCAGCCAGGCTCGTGCGCAGACGCTGGGCGGCGTCGTAGGCCTGGGCGGCGTCGGTGTTGGGCAGGACCACGACGAACTCTTCGCCGCCGACTCGGGCGGTCAATTCGTCTGATCGCCCGAAAACGCTGCGCAGGGTGTCGGCGATCTGCTTCAAGCACTGGTCGCCCTGCATGTGTCCGTAGGTGTCGTTGTAGATCTTGAAGAAGTCGACGTCACACATGAGCACCGCCAACGGGCTCTTGTGGCGTAGCGCACGGCGCAGTTCGTCTTCCTTCAGCTCGTCGAAATAGCGACGGTTGGCCAGGCCCGTCAGCGCATCGCGGCGAGACAGCGCTTCGAGGGCCTGGTTGGCTGCCTTGAGCTCCGCCGTGCGTGCTTCCACCAGTTCGGCCATTTGATCGCGGCTGGCGGCAAGGGCCAATTCATCCGAATGCTGGCGTTCCAAATGGGTGCGCAGGTTGTCCTGGAGTTCGTTGACCTGGGATTCGAGCAGGCTCAGTTCGTCCTGACGGCGTACCGTTCGCTGCAGCTTGAGGTGATGCTTGAGCGTGTGCGGGGCGAGTCCGCCCAGATGCCGGGCGATGTGGACTACGTGCACCGTCACCAGCCGGTTGAACATGGTCATGACCAGGCCGGCCAGCAGCAGCGACTGGATCACTTGGGTGATGACAATGCTGCGCGCTTCCCCCCAGAGTCGTTCCCAAAGCAAGTGGTTATCACCTTCGATCGTCAACTCGCCGACCTTCTCGTGAGCGCCGGCATAGGGCTGCGCGATGAGCTGGCGATGCAGCACTGGCGCCACGCCTGTTTTTTCCACCGCGTAGCGATTGAGTTCGATCACTTCAGGGGCTTGGCCCGGCCGCAGGATATTCAGCACCACACGACCGACCGGTGCGGCCGTGGCGACGCTGGTAATCTGCTGGTCCAGGGATTCGCGGTCCATTTCCCAGATGGCGTGGGCCAGGGTGTTCTGGAAAACCTGGTCGATCAGGACCAGTTCCGAATTCATTTCCGCCAAGTTGTTTTCCCAGGCCAGCCAGGTGCGCCAGGTAACCATGACCAGGGTGAAAAGCAGGCAAAACAATAAGGTGGCAAGCACCAGGCGACGTCCTAACGAGCTTAACGCCTTGGCCTTGGGTTGCTGCAGGGTGGGCACTGTTCGGAAATCGACGCCCATATCAAAACCATTTGCGTACGATGGCATCGTAAACGCCATTGCGCCGGATAGTCTGCAAGCCTGCGCGAAACTTCTCGACGGTATCGGCCGGTGTATTGCGGCTGAACGCCATGTTGAAGCCCTCCGCACTGCTCAACTCGGGAAGTGGCAGCGAACGGACCAGCACTTTATCCGGATCCTCGCCGTTCTGGCGGGTCAGGTACAGCGCGTTGAGCTCATTGGAAATCCACAGCTCCACGTGGTCGACCTTGAGCTTGCGGTAGTTATGCTCGTACCGGGTGCTGGATTGCAGTTCTTCGCCGATGCGGAACCCTTTCGAGACCAGGTATTGCTCCCCGACGTCCTGATTGACGGTGGCGATCTGGTGACCATGGGCATCGGCCAGGCTGTTGAGTTTGACGGGGCGGTCGGCCAGTGAGTATATGTACCACTGCGTCGGGGCAATGGCGCCGACCCATTGGAAAAGCGATTCGCGCGCTGGCGTGCGCACGATGGAATAGATGAGCACGTTACTTTCATTGAGGGCCAATTCGTAGGCGCGGGCCCAAGGCATAGAGTGGATGGGGGCTTGCACGCCGATTTCCTTGAGCACGGCTTGGACCACCTCGGTGCTCATCCCCGTCACGCGGCCATCCTGCGTCATGTTGTAGGGCGGCAGTTCCTCGGTAACGATGCGCAGGGGGGCCTCTGCCGCGCAAGCCCTTGCAGCGAGGAACATCAGGAGCCCCCACGTCAGAAGGCGGTTAAGCGGCAAACCCATCGATAATCACCCTATGCAACCTGCAGAGCCTGGTAAGGCCTGGGAGCTGTCTCTCATATAGAGGGTTATCGGCTGGGTGTGCAGCTGCTTGAATCTGGTTGGAAACGGCGATGTCCGTCGGCTCCAGCCATGGGCTCAGCCGTTGAGCAATGTCATCGTCTGCGCCTGGTAGCGCTCGCCGGCCACGGCCCCTTCGCCGGTGAAAACCGCATCGAGCCGGGCCAGATCATCGGCGCTCAACGCAACAGCGGCGGCAGCGACGTTGCTCTCCAGATACTTTCGTTGTTTGGTGCCAGGAATCGGGATCACATGGTCGCCCTGGGCCAGTACCCAGGCCAGGGCCAATTGTGAAGCACTGATGCCCTTGTCGGCAGCCAATGCCTTGACCCGCTCCACCAATACGAGGTTGAGATTGAAGTTGTCGGCCTGGAAGCGTGGGCAGGAGCGGCGGTAATCGTCGGCGGCAAAGTCTTCCGGCGATTTCAGTTCACCGGTCAGGAAACCACGGCCCAGAGGGCTATAGGCGACGAAAGCGATGCCCAGGCGACGGCAGGTATCGAGCACGGCGTTGTGCTCGGGATCGCGGGACCACAGCGAATATTCACTTTGCACCGCTGCCAGTGGATGCACCGCATGGGCCCGTTGGATGGTTTCGGCACTGGCCTCTGACAGGCCGATGTGGCGAACCTTGCCGGCCTTGACCAATTCGGCCATCGCGCCGACGGTTTCCTCGACCGGTACTTCAGGATCGATGCGGTGCTGGTAATAGAGATCGAGGTAGTCGGTTTCGAGCCGCTTGAGGCTGCCATCGATCGATAGCCGGACGTATTCGGGCCGGCCGTTGACACCCCGGGCATGGGGATCGCTGCTACGCACGAGGCCGAACTTGCTCGCCAGGTAAACGCCGTCGCGCTTGCCTCGCAGGGCTCGTCCGAGCAGTTCCTCGTTGGTATGGGGCCCGTACATGTCGGCGGTGTCGAACAGCGTCACGCCCAATTCGACGGCGCGGTGGAGCGTGGCAACGGCTTCTCGTTCGTCCACGCCGGTGGTGTAGAAATCCGACATGCCCATGCAGCCCAGGCCGATAGAGGAAACGTAAGGGCCGCGATGGCCGAGTTGTCGAGTATTCATGTGTTGCTCCCGGATCTGAATTGACGGGTGCAGTTTCCGGAAAACGTTACGCTGGATAAATCCCGTTTTATTGATTTAACTGTTCGTGATATCTGAATAATGGAAGGGCACAGTGGACCGATTACAGGCAATGCAGGTATTCAGGCGCATCGTCGAACTGGGCGGCTTTGGCAAAGCGGCCGATGACCTTGGGCTGCCTCGGGCCACTGTCAGCCTGTTGATCCAGCAACTGGAAGCGCACCTCGGCGTACAGTTGCTACAGCGCACCACTCGGCAAGTGCGGGCGACGCTCGACGGTGAGGCGTATTACCAACGCTGCGGCCATCTGTTGGACGATCTCGATGACCTGGAGAGTTCGCTGTCGGCGCAACGAAGCCAGCCACGCGGTACGTTGCGGGTGGACATGCCCATCGCCTTTGGATGCGCCTGGATTGTGCCGCGCCTGGCGGACTTCTATCGACGCTACCCAGCGTTGCAACTGGATCTGGGTTTCCATGATCGGCAAGTCCATTTGCAGCGCGAGGGCGTTGACCTGGCGATCCGCGCCGGCAACGTCGTCGACCAGGGATTGGTGGCGCGGCCCATCGTGCAGCTGCATCAAGTGACCTGCGCCAGCCCTGGCTACCTGACACGCGAGGGCGTGCCCCAAGGGCTGGAAGAACTGGAGGCGCACCGCGCGATCCGGTTTTCTTCCGGCAACGGACGTTTCTTTCCATTTGAATTCGAGGTGGCGGGGCAAGTGCGTGAAGCGCAAATGCCGGGAGAATTGATCGTCAACAACGCCGACGCCTACGTGGCGGCCTGTGAAGCGGGATTTGGCTTGATCCAAGTGCCGCGCTACCACGTGCAACAGCAGTTGGCTGAAGGGCGCTTGGTTGCGGTGCTGGGCGGGTTCAGCGTGCCGTTGTGGCCGATTTCAGCGGTGTACCCGCCCCATCGACAGTTGTCGCCGAGGGTGCGGGTGTTTATCGACTGGGTAATAGAACTGTTGCATGGCGTGGCGGATACACAGGGCTCGCTGATGAGTCGGGCTTAGATATCAATACAGGCGCCTTTTGGTTGCGCCTAGCCCTCGTTCTTTCCAGCCCAGGCTCGCCGATCAACGCAAGGTGTAGCCGCTATCCACCACCCAGTCCTGGCCATACACCCCGCGAGCGCCCTGGCTCAACTGGAAGAGAATGACATCTGCCACGGCGCCGGGCTCCAGGAACTGTCCGCCCAACAAACGTTGGTTGACGCTGTTGGCGACCGAGCCCAGCGCCTCTTCATCGAGGCCCAGGGTGCCCCAGATCGGTGTGGCGGTGGGGCCCGGTGAAACCATGTTCAGGCGAACGCCGTGGGGCGCCATTTCGACGGCCAGGGTGCGCATCTGTGCGCGCAATGCGGCTTTCGATGCAATGTACGCCGCCAACCCTGGAAAAGTGACCTGCTCCAGGAACGTGCCGATGAAGACCACGGCCGCCTCGGCCGCCAGATGCTCGCGCAGGCTGCCCAAAGTGTTCAGGGCACCCGCGCCGTTGACTGCCCATTGACGGTCGAACGCCGTCAGATCCAGGCCGTCGGCCAGTTCGGCAATGCCGGCATTGGGCACCAGGCAATCCACTGGGCCAACGGAACCGGCCAGTTGGGCCAGCCTGGCGAGATCCGCCGGCTGGGTGACGTCTCCATGCAACCAGGTCAGCGTGTCTGCGAATCGCTCGATCCATTCGCCTAGGCCACCGATTTGCCGGGACATGGCGATCACCCTCGATCCTCGTTCCAACAGACGTTGGGTGACGGCCAGACCGATACCCGAACTGGCACCGGTGACGACGCTGAGGCTGGGGTTGAATGCATTGTTCATGTGGCTTTCTTCCTAGGTTCGCCAAAAGCGGCAGGTAGCCTGATCAGAAACTGTGCCAGTAAATAATGCCTTTAAAATCAAGTAATTGAGTTTATTTTGGTCGTTTTGACTCGCTCAGCGTGTGGTCTTAAATACCTGACTGTTGGTCGTTATGACATGGCCGTCAAGCCTTGACCCATCGTTGGCGACTCCAGCCACTCAATGCGTCCACGGCGAATACCAGGAGCAGCATGGCCAGGATCACGGTGCTGCCTTGGGCTTCCTGGAACAGGCTGAGGCTGACGTAGAGCATTTGCCCCAAGCCGCCAGCGCCAACGAAACCGAGCACGCTGGCCATGCGGATGTTGTTTTCCCAGCGGTACAGGATATAGGCCAGCAGCTGCGGCATCAGGTTGGGCAGTGTGCCGTAACAGAACGCCAACACCGCATTGCCGCCTTGCAAGCGGATGGCGTCGGCCGGTTCCGAAGGGGTGTTTTCCAGCGCCTCGGCGAACAGCCGGCCGAGTACGCCGGTGGTGTGCAGGGCCAGTGCCAGCGTGCCGGCATTGGGACCGAGGCCAGCGGCAAGGACCATCAACGCGGCCCACACCAGTTCTGGAACCGCACGCAGCGCGTTGAGCACCAGGCGTGACGCGCTTTGCAGCGGCCAGCCGAAGCGTCCGGCCGCCGGCAGCGCCAATATCAGGCCCGCTACCGCCGCGAGCAGCGTGCCAAGGGCGGACATGGCGAGGGTTTCCAGGGCGCCGTGGCCGATCGCCTCCAGGTGATTCAGGCTCAGGTCCGGGCTGAGAAAACGCTGCGCGTAAGCGCCCATCCGACCCAGATTGCCGCTGTCGCCGAGCTCGCCCAGGTCGATGCCCAGATAGAGGAACGAGGCGACGACCGCGACGCCGATGCACAGGCCGATGACGGCGTTGAACAGGCGATTCATGCCAGCCTCCAGCGCAGCAGACGGCTGAGTTGGTCGGCGAAGAGCACCAGTGCCAGGAACGTCAACAGCAAGCTGGCCACCTCACCGCCGGCAAACATTCGCAGCGACAGGTCCATCTGCTGGCCCAGTCCGCCGGCCCCGACGAAGCCCATCACCACCGAGGCGCGGATAGCGCATTCCCAGCGATAGACGGTATACGACACCAGCTCCGCCGCGACATTGGGCAGGATCCCATAGCAGAAGGCGGCGAGCCGACCGCTGCCCGACTGCAGCAGTGCATGCGCCGGACGTTGATCGACCGACTCGTAGATCTCCGCGTAGACCTTGCCCAACATGCCGCTGTAGGTGATGGCGATGGCCAGTACGCCAGCCGTCGGACCGAGACCGACGGCGCGCACGAAAAGCAGGGCCCAGACGATTTCCGGGATGCTGCGCAGGAAGATCAGCAGGCCGCGTACCGGCCAGCGCAGCAACCGACTTAAATATCCCGGACGACCGGCATGGGCCGCCGCCGACAGTGACAACGCCCGGCTCGCCACCAGGCTGGCGGGCACGGCCAACAACAGCGCCAGGGTCATGCCGGCCGTAGCGATTGCCAGTGTCTGTAAAGTGGCTTGGCCCAGCAGTTCAAGGAATTCGGCATCGTGGGCCGGAGGCCAGAATGCGGACACGAACCGACCCATTTCACGCTGGCTGTCGCTCGCCATCAGCACGCTTAGGTTCAATTCGCTGAAGTGAATGCCCGGCCACAGCAGGACAAGCGCCAACAGGCCGAGCAACAGGCGGGGGCGGGCGGCAGGGTCTCGGGTATCGCGTTTCAGCATCGCGGGATCTGCACGCTCAAAGTGGAGGCAGGCGGCGGCGCCGATTGCAGTTGTTCATTGGCGTAGAGCGCATCGAGCTGTTGACGGTCAACATCTTCGGCGGGCAAGTCGAACAGGATCTGCCCGTCACGCAGGCCTATGATTCGCGAAAAATGCTCAAGGGCCAGTTCCACCGCATGCAGGCTGGCGACCAAGGTCACGTTGTGTTCGCGGGCATGGCGGCACAGCACCGACAACGTGTGTCCGGCCAGCACCGGGTCCATGGCCGAGACCGGCTCATCGGCCAGCAGCACCTCGGGCGCCTGGTAGAGCACGCGTGCAATGCCCACACGTTGCAATTGTCCGCCGGACAATTGTTGGCATTGGGCGAACACCTTGTCGCCCAGGTCCAGCCTGGACAACGCCGCACGTGCGCCCGGGACGTCAAGCGGATGCACAAGATTCAGCAGGCTTTTGCCAATGCTCCATTGCCCCAGCTTGCCGGCCAGGACTGCCGTGACCACGCGTTGACGCAGGGGCAGGGGCGGCGATTGGTGGATCAGGCCAACGCGAGCGCGCAAACGCTGGCGCTGGCGGGCGGATAAATCCCAGGCTCGCTCACCGAGTACCTGGACTTCTCCGTGCCTTGGTCGCAGTGCCGTGGCCAGCACGTTGAGCAGGCTTGATTTACCCGCGCCTGACGGACCAATGATCGCGACCTGTTCGTTGGCGCCGATGCGCAGATTCACGCCCCGCAACGCCTGGACGCCGTTGGCGTGGGTCACGCTGACCTGGGTCAGTTGCAGGGTCATTTGAGCAGTTCGGCGGCGCGTGCGGCTTCTTCGATGCCCTTGTAGTTCTCGGGCTTGGTTTCGATGAAGCGGCTGGCGGCTTGCAGATCGAGGATTTCCTTGTCCTTCGGGTTTGCTGGGTCGAGCGCCAGGAACGCGGCCTTGATCTTGGCCGCCAGGGCTGGGTCGAGCGTGCCACGCACCGTCCAGTTGTAGTCGAAGTACGCCGGGGTGGTGGCGAAAACCTTGACCTTATCGGTATCGACCTTGCCGGCGGCGACCAGTTTTTCCCAGACGCTGGCGTTGAGTACCCCGGCGTCCACCTTGCCGGCCTGGACCCAGGCGACGGTGGCGTCATGGGCGCCCGAATAGCCTACCCGGCTGAAGTAGCTTTCCGGCTTGATGCCGTCCTGGAGCATGAAATAACGCGGCATCAAGCTGCCTGATGTCGACGACACCGAGCCGAATGCAAAGGACTTGCCCTTGAGGTCGGCCAGGGATTTGACGGCGGGATCGGCGGTGATGAATTTGCTGGTGAACTGGGCGTCCTGTTCACGTTGCACCAGCGGGATGGCATTGCCGGATTTCAGCCGCGCTTGCACGAAGGTAAAGCCGCCGAGCCAGGCCATGTCGATTCGGTCAGTGGCCAACGCCTCGACCACGGCCGGATAGTCGCTCACCGGGACGAACTCGACTTTCATGCCGGTCTGCTGTTCCAGGTAAGCGCCCAGCGGCTTGAACTTGCGCAGCAGTTCGGTGGGGGCTTCGTCGGGAATGGCGCTGACTTTCAAGGTGTCGGCGGCCTGCGTCAACAGGGTGCAAAACGACAGGGTGACGCCGACGGCCAATGCCAGGGAACGCTTGAACATGAAAGATCTCCGGTGCATTAACACAACAATAATAGGCATCCCGCACACGCGGATGACGGTGCGATGCCTTGAGAGGGTAGACGAAGGGGAGCGATATTAACCGTTTCTGGCCCGGCAGATGAATTCTGCTGAGCCGGCGGACTGCGCAATTGCCAGGACTGGGCCCCTCGATCACGCTTTGCGACCGCCCCCAGCGGAGGGGGCAGTGCGCTGACCCTTATTTTTTGTGGGAGCGAGCTTGCTCGCGAAAGCGGTGTATCTGTGCCGGTGATGTAGGCCATGCCGCCGCCTTCGCGGGCAAGCCCGCTCCCACATGGGCTTTGCGGTGGGCCCGAAATTCAGGTTCCCAACCAGTCCCTGCGGGAGCGAGCTTGCTCGCGAAAGCGGTGTATCTGTGCCGGTGATGTAGGCCATGCCGCCGCCTTCGCGGGCAAGCCCGCTCCCACATGGGCTTTGCGGTGGGCCCGAAATCCAGGTTCCCAACCAGTCCCTGCGGGAGCGAGCTTGCTCGCGAAAGCGGTGGATCTAATGCCGGTGATGGAGGCCATGCCGCCGCCTTCGCGGGCAAGCCCGCTCCCACATGGGCTTTGCGGTGGGCCCGAAATTCAGGTTCCCGACCAGTCCCTGCGGGAGCGAGCTTGCTCGCGAAAGCGGTGGATCTAATGCCGGTGATGGAGGCCATGCCGCCGCCTTCGCGGGCAAGCCCGCTCCCACATGGGCTTTGCGGTGGGCCCGAAATTCAGGTTCCCGACCAGCCCCCTGTGGGAGCGAGCTTGCTCGCGAAAGCGGCGTATCTGTGCCGGTGATGTTGGGTGTGTCAGAACAGTTTAGTGAACAACCAGTAAAGGCTCCCGGACAGCAGGATCGCCGCCGGTAGGGTCAGTATCCAGGCCATCAGCAGGTTGCGGATCGTGCGCATCTGCAAGCCGGCGCCATTGGCGACCATGGTCCCGGCCACGCCAGAGGAGAGCACATGGGTCGTGGACACCGGCAAGCCGAACATGTCGGCGGCGCCTATGGTCAGCATGGCCACGGTTTCCGCCGAGGCGCCCTGGGCGTAGGTCAGGTGGGTCTTGCCGATCTTTTCCCCCACCGTGACGACGATGCGCTTCCAGCCGACCATAGTGCCCAGGCCAAGGGCAATGGCCACAGCGATTTTCACCCACAGCGGAATGAACCGGGTGGAGTTGTCGATCTGCTGCTTGAACAGTTGCAGCTTGCCGTTGGTATCGGCATCGAAATTCCCGACCTTGTTCTTGTCCATCAGGCGAATGGTTTCGCTGGTCAGGTACATGTCGTTGCGCACGTTGCCCACGGCCTCGGCGGGTACCTTGGCCAATGAACCATAGCCCTTGACCTCGGTGCCGATACTGCCTGCCAGCGCAGCCAGGGCAGGCACCAGCTGTGGCGAGGCCTGCTTGCTGCTGACGTAGCTGGAAAGCACCGCACGCGGCTCCGCCGGGGACGGCAGCGGCGAATGCTTGACCAAGGCCTGCTGGGTGACTTCCGCCACAGCGGCGAATTGCAACGCCTGGTCGGCGGGCATGGTGCGGTTCAGCGCGTACGCCATCGGCAGGGTCCCGACCAGGATCAGCATGATCAGGCCCATGCCTTTCTGGCCGTCGTTGGAACCATGAGCGAACGAAACGCCGGTGCAGGTCAGGATCAACATGCCGCGGATCCACCAGGGCGGCGGCGTATTGCCTTCCGGGGCCTTGTACAGTGCGCGGTTCTTGACGAAAGCCCGCAGCGCCAGCAACAGCAACGCCGCGCAACCGAAGCCCACCAGGGGCGAGAGCAGCAGTGCGTAACCGATCTTCGTCGCCTGGGCCCAGTCCACGCCGCTGGTGCCGTCACGACCGTGCATCAGCGCATTGGCAACGCCAACGCCAATGATCGAACCGATCAACGTGTGGGACGACGACGCAGGCAAACCCAGCCACCAAGTGCCCAGGTTCCACAGGATGGCGGCGATCAGCAGGGCGAAGATCATGGCGAAACCGGCAGAGGATCCGACCTGCAGAATCAACTCCACAGGCAGCAACGCGATGATGCCGAAGGCCACCGCGCCGCTGGACAGCAGCACCCCAAGAAAGTTGAACAACCCTGACCAGGCTACCGCGACGTTCGGCGCCATGGAGTTGGTGTAGATGACTGTGGCCACCGCGTTGGCTGTATCGTGGAAGCCATTGACGAACTCAAAGCCCAGTGCGATCAGCAGCGCCACGCCCAGCAACAGGAACGGCGTCCAGGTGGTCACCACCGTGCCGAGCTCGTTCATGTCGTGCATCAGGCTGTAGGCGGTAAACAGCAGGCCGATGCCCAGGACGGCGAAGAACACCACTAGGGTTATCACGCTCGGCTTGCGGTTGAGTTGCGGTCTTGAACTGTGCGTGATTGAACTCGATGAGTCCATGACCAGGGTCTGGTTCGTCATGAGGAGGTCCGATTCAGTGGGGTCATAGGGGATAGGCCAACTCACAACGTGGCGGCGCGAATCACGCTAGTTGCAATTTGTTACACGGTAATGACGTCCACTGGGTTTACAGACGGCAACTGTCATCCAGGTGTCATCGAACCCTGTCACTCAATACCCCCGATTATCGGAAGCTTCGGCGCGGATCCGTGTGATTGTATAAACGGGGCTATTCGCTCTTTCGATATGCAGTGAGTGAAGGCACAATGCGCATCCTTTTTTGGCTCGCCTTGCCGGAGGCCGCGAAAATGATCAAAACGCCGTACTACCTCATCGACAAACAGAAGCTGCTGGCGAACATGCAGAAGATCGCCTATGTGCGTGAGCAATCGGGGGCCAAGGCCTTGCTGGCGCTCAAATGCTTCGCCACCTGGTCGGTGTTCGACCTGATGCAGCAGTACATGGACGGCACCACTTCGTCGTCGCTTTATGAACTCAAGCTGGGCCGGCAGAAGTTCGCGGGCGAGACCCACGCCTACAGCGTGGCCTGGGCCGACGATGAGATCGAGGACATGCTCGCCAACTGCGACAAGATCATCTTCAACTCCATCGGCCAGCTGCAACGCTACACCGAAGCCTCGGCCGGCAAGGTCCGTGGCCTGCGGGTCAACCCGCAAGTGAGCAGCTCCGACTACCTGCTCGCCGACCCGGCGCGTCCTTTCAGCCGCCTGGGCGAATGGGACCCGGTGAAGGTCGAGCAAGTCATCGAGCAGATTTCCGGTTTCATGTTCCACAACAACTGCGAGAACGGCGATTTCGGCTTGTTCGACCAAATGCTGGGCACTATCGAAGAACGCTTTGGTCATCTGCTGCACAAGGTCGAGTGGGTCAGCCTCGGCGGCGGCATTCACTTCACCGGCGAGGGCTATGCCCTGGACGCGTTCTGCGCACGCCTCAAGGCGTTTTCGCAAAAGTATGACGTGCAGGTCTACCTGGAACCGGGCGAAGCGGCGATCACCCAGAGTGCCTCGCTTGAAGTCACCGTCCTCGACACGCTGTACAACGGCAAGCATTTGGCCGTGGTGGACAGCTCCATCGAAGCACACATGCTCGATCTGCTGATCTATCGCCTGGACGCCAAGCTGGCGCCGAGCGAGGGCGAACACACCTACATGGTGTGCGGCAAGTCGTGCCTGGCCGGAGACATTTTCGGCGAATACCAATTCGATCGTCCGCTGTCCATCGGCGATCGGCTGTCGTTCATCGACGCAGCGGGCTACACCATGGTCAAGAAAAACTGGTTCAACGGCCTGAAAATGCCGTCCATCGTAGTGAAACAACTCGACGGCAGTGTCGAGGTGGTTCGCGAGTTTGTTTACGACGACTATCTGTCCAGCCTGTCCTGAGCTGGCAGAAGGAGAAATGAAGAAATTGAAGAAGAACGTACTTATCATTGGTGCAGGAGGTGTCGCCAAGGTGGTGGCCCACAAGTGCGCGCAGCACAACGACGAACTCGGTCGTATTGCTATCGCGTCGCGCAACATCTCCAAATGCCAGGCCATCATCGACAGCGTCAAGGCCAAGGGTAGCCTCAAGCAACCCGCCGACATCAAGGCCTTTGCACTGAACGCTCTGGATGTCGAAGCGACCAAGGCGCTGATTCGCGAAACCGAGTCGCAGATCGTCATCAACGTCGGCTCCGCTTTCCTCAACATGTCGGTGCTGCGTGCCTGCATCGATACTGGCGTCGCCTATCTGGACACCGCCATCCACGAAGAACCGGGCAAGGTCTGCGAAACGCCGCCTTGGTACGGCAATTACGAGTGGAATCATCTCCAGGAATGCCAGGAGAAGAACATCACCGCCATTCTCGGCGTGGGCTTCGACCCGGGTGTGGTCAACGCCTATGCGGCATTGGCGCAGCAACAGCATTTCGACCGCATTGATTCGATCGACATTCTCGACGTCAATGCCGGCTCCCATGGCAAATATTTCGCCACTAATTTCGACCCGGAAATCAATTTCCGTGAATTCACCGGACAGGTGTGGAGCTGGCAGGACAGCCAGTGGACCAGCAACACCATGTTCGAAGTCAAGCGCACCGACGATCTGCCGGTCGTGGGCTCGCAGAACCTGTACCTGACCGGTCACGACGAAGTGCACTCGCTGTCGAAGAATCTCGACGTGCCCAACGTGCGTTTCTGGATGAGCTTCGGCGAGCACTACATCAATGTGTTCACCGTGCTGAAGAACCTGGGCTTGCTCTCCGAGCAACCGGTCAAGACCGCTGAAGGCCTGGAAGTGGTGCCGCTGAAAGTGGTCAAGGCCGTGCTGCCTGACCCGAGCTCGCTGGCGCCGGGCTACACCGGCAAGACCTGCATCGGTGACCTGGTGAAGGGTGTCAAGGACGGCCAGCCGCGCGAGATGTTCATCTACAACGTGGCCGACCACGAGGACGCCTACGCAGAAACCGATAGCCAGGGCATTTCCTATACCGCCGGCGTACCGCCCGTGGCCGCAGCCCTGCTGGTAGCCCGTGGCGAGTGGGACGTGCAGCGCATGGTCAACGTCGAAGAGTTGCCCGCCGAGGCATTCCTCGAAGCGCTCGACGTGATGGGCCTGCCGACGCGCATCAAGGACGAAAATGGAGATCGTCCCTGGAATCAACCCGCCTGAGAAACTGACAGTCTGCGGGTAGCTTGAATAAATGCTCCGTATCGAAAGGTACGGGGCATTTTCGTTTATGGGGCACATCATCCCGTGGCGAGGGGACTTGCTCCCGCTGGGCTGCCCGGCAGCCCCCATACAAACCGCCGCATGCCCCAAGCGAAAGCAAGAACCCTAGCCCTGGACCCTCCCTCCACCTTACGATTGCGATTCAAGGCCCAGGAGACTCAATCAGTGAAACCATTCAGAATTCGAGAGCTGAAAACTACCGACGCTGAAGCGCTACTGGCCTTCGAAATCCACAACCGTGATTGGTTCGAGTCCCATATCGACCCACGCGACCCTGCCTTCTATTCCTTGGAAGGTGTTGCTGATCACATTGACGAATACCTATCCGGGTTTGCCGCAGGCGCCTGGCACCCGTTTGTGATCGAGGATTGCAACGGGCGAATCGTTGGCCGGGCGAATTTGAAGGACATCGACCCACCGGGCCGTTCTGCGCAGGTAGGTTATCGGATCGCCCTGGACTGCTGCCGGCAAGGCCTCGCCACAATGGCCCTGGAACATCTGATCCGGCAGGCAAGGGCCCGTTGGGCCCTGACGCAACTGGTGGCTTATGCCTACGAACAGAATGTCGGCTCGATGAAGGTTCTTGAACGATGCGGGTTCGTGCCTGAGCCCCTCCTGCCGGGCGAAGACGCGGAGGGCGGCTGCCGCTTTGTCCTTGCGGTCCGGGCTGATTGACCTCCGCCTGGAATTTCGTTCTGGCGAGTCAATACTGAGTCTTCACGGCAGCCTCAATCTATTCGGCTGGCATCGTCGGATTAGAGAGGCTTTGAGGCAGCCATGGTCAGCGATCAGGCGTTTTTCTCCTTTGCTGTTCAAGTATCCCAAGTGTTCTTGAGTCGGCACTGACCCTGCCTTCAAGCGCCCGCGCATACAGGGAACTCTCACCTGCGGCCGCTGAAAACAACGTCATGCAGGAGGCGAATTTCATGGCATCCAGGGAGCCCAGCAGGTGTTCAATGGGGTTTTTCGAGTCCAGGACGGCGAGGGTGGCGCGCTCAAGTCGCGGTCCCAGGAGCGGGTGACGAAGATAGTCACGGGCCTCTTCGATGTCGCGAAGGCCGTAGAAGGTGGCATTCTCACTGGACCCCAGGCCGCGTAGCTGGGGAAATATGAACCATATCCAGTGGCTTTCCTTGCGCCCACGTTCAAGCTCTCGCAGGGCGCGTTCATAGCTCGATGCTTGAGCCTGGACAAAACGCTCCAGTGATTCAGTCATGTCAACGCTCCGATAAAGTATTTGTTTCGATGGGCGCCACACTGGTTCATTTCTGTCGTCGATACACCAGGCTTGGCGCCTCGCTCGGCACGTCGTCCAATTCGCCGAAACGATGCATGCCGAGCTTTTCCAGGACCCGGATCGACGCGGCATGCCCGGGCCTGACCAGGCCGAAGACGTCGGGTAAAGACAGCGGCCCAAAGGCCTGCGCCAGGGCAGTGCTGCCCAGCTCGGTGGCGTAGCCCTGGCCCCATGCCTCGACGGCAAAGCGGTACCCGAGATTGACCCGTTGCTCGGCCAGGTAATCATGAGCGGCGATGCCGCCGAAACCGATGAGGTGTTCCGGCGCCTCGTTGCGAGCTACCGCCCACCAGCCGTAGCCATGGTTGTCCCAGTGCTCGAGCCAATGGTTCAGGAGCGCCTGAGCCTCGGCCAGGCTGGTCATTGGGCCTGCCGGGTTGAATAGATGGGTGCGTGGGTCGCCATAAATGGCGAACAGCCGCGACACGTCAGCGGGCTGTGGTTTTCGGTAGATCAGGCGTGATGCGGGGCCTGGCATGTGGGTTTCCTTGTCGACGAGCCAGGTAAGAACCTACTCGTCAGCGCGGACCACGGCAACTGCCTGTGAAGGACAAATTTGCGCCCGGTCGAGGCCGGGCGCAGGAGCCTCCAGCGCCTACAACCAGTACCGCAAGCCGAGCATCAACGACTGTGCCTTGTATTCGGTTTGCACGTCACCTTCGGGCAGGCCCTGGATATTGCCGAAGTGCGCTTCGCGGGTCTTGAAGTAGCGATAATCCATGGACATGGACCAATGGTCGGTCAGCTCGTAGCCGATCCCGGCGCCGAGTTGGTAGGCCGAGACGGTGTCGCGGTGGGTATCGCCGAACTGGACGCCGCCGGCTTCCAGACCACTGACTTTCAGGACGGCGTAGCCCAGGCCGCCACCGACATACGGCGTGAACCGGTTCAAGGGCGCAGGCAGGTTCAGGACGTCATACCAAAGATTGGCCATCAGCGCGGTAGCTTGCTCTTCGCCTTCACCGTCGATGCTGCCGCCGCCTTCATAGACCCGGTGGTTGAACTGGGTCAGGGTATTTTTTCGGTAGCTCAGCTCCACTTCGGGACGGAGCCCGATCGGGAACCGCCAGCCGAACGCCAGTCCGGTCGCGTAGCCGGAGTGAAGCGGTTGGTTGAACTCCATCTCGACGAAATCGAGGTTGTTCTGGTTCAGGTCCTGTGCCTCGACCCAGTTCACGCCGGCCATGCCGCTGAGATAGGGCCCAAGGGTGTCGGCGAAACCGGACGCCGGGGCGATAACTCCCGTGCCGATGATGCCCATCACGAGATACCGGGTGTTCTTTTTAAGATTCATGCTCGATCCGAAGTGTGCTGTTATCGATAAATAAGCGAAGGGTGTCCAGGCGCGAGCGTCCAAGCACGCGTTCGCCCGGTCGGTTTCATACAACGTGCAGGTGCGTGCCGGTTTTTGCCTGTCCCTGGCGGGTGATGGCATTGCTCCGTTGCTCGGCCAGGGTGCAGAGGTTGTCCAGTGCGGTGGTCATCGCTGCGGTCAGCGCTTTGCGCAAGAGCCCGCGGTACAGGAAACTCAAGGGCCCGGCGATTTTTGCACTGTGGATGACATGGGTTTCATCCGGGGAAAGCCTGCGCATCTGATGGCCGAATTCCAGATCGATCCAAAGCAGTCTCGCGCTGTTGCGATAGCTTTCGTACGGGCTTACGGCCTCCAGTTTCAATGGCATGCTCAAGCCATTTTTCAGGACACATTTGCCTCGTGTGCCCGCTTGAAACGGACCGTCGAGCTCACAATGGCGCACGTCGGTGTCCCACAACGGCGCTTCTGGGAAATTGCTCCAGATCTGCCAGATTTCAGCAGGCGGCGATTTGACTATGACTTGCACTTTGACGTCGTTCACGGCGATACCTTGGTTGTGTAGGGCTGGGTCACGCTGGGGCCGGTTCATCCAGCGCCTCAGGCGGCCGGTGCGGATTGACTCAGCACCTGCGCGGTAATGCTCGCTTGACCGATTTTTTCGCCCCGGTTGAACAGGTCGATGTAGATGCGGTTGGTCTTGAATGACTGGAACCGCGCGTCGAAACCGGCTTGCGGTGCCAGCGACAGCGGACTGTTCCTGGGGATTGGCCGGTCCAGGGTGAAACTCAAGGCCAGCAGGTTCATCGGCGTATTGAGGGGAATGCGCAGATGGCTGTGGGCGATCTGCATGTAGCACTGGCGGGCCACTTCGAGGAAATACACCATCGAATGGTGCGCGGGATCGCCTTCCTGGAAAAAGTGCTCGTCCGGCAGCTTCACCGTGTCCACGCTCAGCCCTTGAGCGATGCCGCTCATCTCACTGACGATGACGTTTTCTTCTCGCGCCTTGTGCAACAAGGCTTTGTCACGGCAAGGGGTGGCGGTGAACAGGCCGGCCGGCGATGTCTCGAACGCCGAGCTATAGGCCATTCCCAACACGCAAGTGCACATAAGTTTTTCGCCCTGCATGACCTTCGCATTGAACACCTGCGGATCTTTGCCTTGCTCCAGCAGCAGGTCTATCGCCCCATGCTTTTGTACGTAGTGCTGGAACTTGATCTCCAGGGTCTTGACGTAGGCAACCCGTCCGCTCAACGGCGGCATGGCGAGTTCAATGAGTTGCAGCACGCCCTCAAGCAATAGGATGCCGGGGATGTGGTCCAGCGGGTGATCGAAGAAATACGGGTGAGCTTCGTCCACCACCAGCTGTGCCTGCAACGCGTGGGGGCTGCGCTGGATGTGAGTGATCACACTATTTTCCCCGCGCCGTTGCCACTGCGTCGGACGTTGGTTTTCCACGCCGCGGTGCAGGGCAAACAGCCCTTCCATGGCTCGAACCCTGACGCGCAATCCCGAGAGCACGGTGCTGGTCAACATCTGGCTGAGCTGCAGTACATCGACGCCGTCGTGTTGCGGCTCGCGGACGAGGCTGGCAGGTCGCGCCGGTGTGATGAGTGGCTGCAATTGCTGGGAGGACGAATGGGCAAAGCGCAACATGAACGCAAGCTTGATGGGGTCGGTGGTGCCCGCCGACGCACGCCATTCCCGCAGCTTTTCGGTGAACAACCACATCACCGCCTTGCCGGCCTCGCGGACCTCGATCACGGTGTGCTTCACATCGGCCAGCATCACCGCCAACAGGGTTTCGATGCCACTGGCTTCTGCCAGGAAACCGGTCTTCTCCCGCAGTGAGCCGTGGGCAGGCGTCGTGTCAGGCTGGAGCTCGCAGACCTCGATGCTCGAATATCGACCGCGATCCTTGCCCAGCAACCGGCAAGCCTCCTCCAATGAACCGGCGGCATGGGCGAGGACCGCTGCGCGGATTACCAGCAAAGGTTTTTCGCTGGCGTTCGGTTGATAAGGGCGCAACGCGAGCAGGCCCAAGCCTTCGCCTTGTGGTACCGCAGCGTGCAGGGCGCGTTCGACCTCGATTTCACTGCTCATGAAACGTCCCGCACCGAGCAGCAGCGTCGTAATGCCTTCCTTGAACCATTGCTGTGAAGCCAACAGGGTGTGCCAGAAGAGGCCCGCAGTGCCGACCAGGGTTTGGTGAAATCCCTTGAAGTCAAAAATCTGCGCTGGATAACCGGACAACATATTGGGCAGCATGGTTGCCACGTCGGTCACTTCCACGCCCGGTGCCTTTCCCTGGGACCGGGAGTAAAAATTGTGGGCGCTGCTGTAGGCGTTGCTGAAGCGCTCGCCGCCCATGTTGCAGCACATGACCATTGCCGTGCCGGGTGAGCCGGCCACGCCCGGCAAGCGACGCAGCACGTGATTGACGCGATCGGTGATCAACAGCTTGAAGGGGTCGACGTGGGCCAGGGGCTTGGGGCCCATGCCGAAGCCGTCGATGTCGATGACCTGATCCTGTGCCAGGAACCTTCCCTGCAACGGTTGGGCGGGGGACGCCGAGTAATCAACGAAACGCCCATAGGGGAACGTGACCGAGGGCGTCGCCGGCTGGTCCAGCTGTTGCCGGAAGGCCTGCAATGAACTGTGGCCGCCCAACGCTGCTTCAGCCTCGACAATGGCCAGGTCCAGCATCAGCACGCCGGGGGCCACACGAGGCGCGGCGGGGCGGTTGTCGGGAATGTATTCCTCGACGACCAGGTGGGCGTTGGCGCCGCCAAAGCCGAAACTGGAAATGCCGATCCGGATCGGTGACTGCCGATCCGCCAGGGCCTTTACTTCATGGGTGGCGAGTTGCAGGCACGTCTTGTCGACTTTTGCGCTGGGACGGTAGTCGGGCTGGGGAGGAATGCCTTTTTGACGCAATATCATCAAAGCCTTGGCGAGCGAAGCGCCTCCCGCAGCGGCCAAGGGGTGACCGATGACAGACTTGATCGAACCGATGCTTATTTTCTTGCCGTCCGGGCGATGGGGAGCGAAGAAGCCGTCCAGCGACGCCAACTCCGTCGCATCCCCCAGCGGCGTGCCGGTGCCGTGGGTTTCGATGTAGTCGACATCGCTCGGGTCAAGGCCGCTGTAGGCACGCTGATAAGCCGTGTATTGAGCCTGTTGGCCCGGCGCAAACACCGAACCCTCGGCGCCATCGGCGGACAGTCCCAGCGCCCGCAGCACACCCAGCGGGCGGCGCTGCGCAGCCAGGGCCTGGGCGACCGGCTCGACCAGAAATGCCACCGCACATTCGCCCGGCACAATGCCGTCGGCGTCCTGCCCGAACGCTTCCATTCGGGCCCGGGCGGAAAAAGCCGTCAACTGGGAAAAACCGAGGAACAGCGCAGGTGGCAACACTGTGTTGAGCGCCATGACAATCGCGTGGTCCGCCTGGCCACTGTTGACCAGGGCCTGGGCCATGTCGATGGCGTAGGGAAAGGAACTGCACGCGGTGTCCACCGACAGCGCCGGACTGCCGAGGCCGAAAGCCGCCGCCAGTTCAGCCACCTGTTCGCCCGGTGTATAGCCTTGCCGGGCATCTGTTTTGACGGCCAATCCCGTGACGAAATAGCTTTCATCACTCCAGGACGTCGCGACCACCAGTGCGGTGCGCTCCCGGCACAGCGCCGAACCCTGCCCGACGATCTGGGCAAGCAGCGTCCCCAGGACTTTCTTGCCAATGGCGACCTGTCGCCCCTCATGCCGTGACGGGATCGAGGCGTCGTCGGTGAGGCAAAAAGCGCTGTCCAGGTAGACGCGATCTTTTTCTCCGGCCTTGGCCGAATAGATCGACGTCTTGTCCAGTTCCCAGCGTGCCGGCATCGATTCGATAGGGGCCGTGCGCCCCTGGCAGAGCAACTGCCAGAGCGCCTCCGTCGACGGGGCCCCCGGAAACTCGCCCGCCATTGCGCTGAAGCAGAAATCGCCCGTTGTTGTTACTGCGCCACTCATATCCATTCTCCTGGTCGCAAAAATGCCGGGCGATCGTTTCGATCGCCGCGGATTTTTTTCCGTAGTGGGTCGTTCGACTCAGCTGAGCCTTGCCAGCAACGACAGGGCGTCTTGCGGCGTACGACGGGACATCAGCGCTTCACCGGCGAACTCGCTGGCTGTGCACTGTTGCGCCATGGATTGGCAGAGGGCTTCCCGGGCAAAGCCATTAAGGCCCAGTTGGGCGAACGGCGTCTGGATGTCGATGGACTGCGCCGCGTCGGGTAGCAAAGGCGACAGGGCGTCGAACAAGAGAGGGTTGGCTGGCGCCGGCGTGTGTGTTGCACCAGGCGAATTCGCTACGTCCTGCGCCGCTATCGCCTCGGGATCGGCCAGGGCGGCATTGATGACGGCAATGGTTGCCTGCGGCGACTTGGCGTTGGCGAGTTCGGAGCTCTGGGCCTTGAGCTGCGGCCACAAGGCCACGACCGACTCGAGGAAATCCAGCTGCACCAGGGAGTCCAGGCCCAGGCTTTCATAGCTGTGTGTCGGATCGATCTGCTCGACCGTGAAACCGGTGATGGTCGCCAGCTGTTCCAGCACCCAAGCCTGGGCATCCACCGCAGGCGCCTGAGGATCGGCTTCAAGCCGTGCCAGCAGGGCTGTGGGCGTCGGCGCATCGAAGAGCAGCGAAGTGAGCGCTTTCTTTTCCGGGAATTGCTTGGCCAGGGATTCGAAGAGATCCACCAATCCCAGGGAGTCGATACCCAGGCTGTCGAAACGCTGGTCGAAGTCGATTTGTTCCTTCTTGAAACCGGTGACCGAGCTTATCTCGGCGCGCAGCCATTGCGCGTAGTCGGGCGCCGGCGCCGGCCCTGCGACAGGCACGCAAACCAGCACCGGCGCATTGGCCTGCACCGGTTCCAGCATAGGGATGTTGTTGCTGGCGGGGGCTTCAAGCCCATGGGCATAGACGCCTTCCAGCACCTGCTGATGAGCATTGAAATAATGCGCGGTAACGGATTCGGCCTGCTCCAGCAGGCGCATCAAAATGGATTCCTTGGCGACATTGGATTCGCACAGTGAATCGATGATCTTCTCGGAAAGGGAAAAATAGCTGTGGGCGATTTTTCCGTTGGACACGATAAATTCCTGCACAACATCGTTGAGTTGCAAGCGCATGCGGTTCTCCATAACCAATACTTCAAATAGGCAAATCAAAAAGCGTGGCCCAGGACTGGGCCTTGTTCAGAACGGTGAAACGGGCAGTAGCCATTTAAAGACTTAAAGTTGGAGTTCCACTGCGTCGATCTCGCAAGATGTTGTTTTCAGGGCGCCTTTGATCAGCCCGGACCGGGCGTTCAGGTAGCTCACCAGCGTCATTGCATCGGCGCCCTGGAAGGCGATGTAGCCATCAGGACGAATGAGCATCAGCGTGCCCTCCTTGGCGTGGTAGCGTTTGTGTAACCGCCAATCGGGGTCCAGCAGCGTGGAGTGCCAGGCCGGTAATCCGGCGCTGCTCAGGGCATCGATCACGCAATAGGCCTTGATGCCTGGGTAGTCGTTTTCCACTGACTGGGCCAGCGAGTAATAGCCGGGCAGCAAAGGGGAAAACTGGTCGGCCGCGCTGAAAATCAACAGCGTGAACGTACCGTGGAACACGTCGATCAAGCGTTTTACTGGCATGCCTTGCGCTTGCCACAGCTCGACATCGGGGGCCAGTTGTCCAGCGCGGGGCGCCGAAGCCTGGAACTCGGGTTTCTTGCCTTTACGGCTCCAGTTCTGGCGCTGCTTGTTCGTCAACGAGTCCTGGATGTAATCGCTTTTGCCGTAGTGATACTGGTGGCCGGAAATCATCGACGGCAGTTTGCGCTGGACCTTTTTCCTGCTGCTGATCAGCGGCAGGACGTTGTCGCGCAGCCAGACCAGGGCCCGCTGCTTGACGGTAATCAGCCCCGTCAATCTGTGCGCGGTGTTTTCCACTTCGAGCGCTACCGGGTAGCGCTCCTCGTTGTAGCTCTCCAACAGGGACGGATCCGCCAGGCCTTGGTCGACATAGGCCATCTTCCACGCCAGGTTATACGCCTCGGAGATTCCGAGATTCATCCACTGCCCGCCGATCGGGCTGCCGATATGCGCCGAGTCCCCCACCAGGAACACCGAGCCTTGCTGCATCGACTGCACACGGCGGTGTTGGAAAGAAGCGATGGTGGTCGAAGAAATATTGGACAGTGTCATCTTTTGCCCACGGCCTTCACACAACCGCTGGAAATTTTCCAGGCTCAGGGAGGGACGCTCGCCTTCGGGCGGAAGGTCGTAAGGCATCTCGATGAACAGCCGATAGCGCGATTGGGCGCTGATCGGCGCGACGGCCACATAACCGTCCTGCGCACCCAGGAAAAATGCCCCCTCATCCTTGCTTCCGGCCCACTCGATATCGGCGTCGGCGAGCATGAAGAAGCGGTCGTAGGACGATCCTTCGAAGGCCATGTCGAGGCGCTTGCGGATGTTGCTGCGCGCCCCATCAGAGGCGACCACCCAGCGGCTGGCGAAGCTTTCGTCGGTGCCGTCGGCGTGACGAAGGGTCATGTGCACCGAGCCTGGCTGGTTGTCTATATCGACCAGCTCGGTATTCCATTCCACCTGTGCGCCCAGCTCGTTCAGCCGTTCGAGAAGGATTTTCTCTGTCTGTGGTTGCGGCAGGCTGAGGAGCAGGGGATAGGTCGCGTCCAGGTAGGAGAAGTTGTAATTCAATACCCGCTTGGCGTTGGACTGCACCGAAAACTGGTTGATGGTGAATCCGTCGTGGATGGCTCGATCGGCAACGCCCAGGTCGCGAAAGATTTCCAGCGTCCGGGAATGGATGGCCATCGCTTTGGTTGCCGTCGACGGCCCGACATTCTTCTCGATGATGCGAAAAGACACGCCCCACTGCTTCAGCATGATGGCCAGGGATAAGCCAATGGGGCCAGCCCCTACGATCATGACGGTCGGGTTGCTGCCGGGACGCTTGAAGTGTTTGGGTGCCAGCGTACTCAGGGTATTCATCGGTCAGTACCAGTTTCTGTAGAAGGGAGAGTCGGCAATGTCGAGCAGCGCCGCGTCACCGGATGAGTCGCCGTAGGCATAAATGTAAAAGTCATCGAGGTTGCCCACGCAGCCTTTGAGCCGTGTGACTTTCTCTCTCTCCACGCAGTTGGTACCGGATATCGCCCCGGTGAGACGGTTTTTTGCAGTGGCCAGGCGGGTGCCGCACACATAGTCGAAGCCAGCGGCCTGGCCCCAGGGGATCAGGTAGTTTTCCGGCGAATTGCTGACCAGCGCGGTGCGGTGCCCCATGGACTGATGCCATTTGAGCCGGCGCAGGGCTTCAGGCCTGAGCCAGAGCGGCAGTTGCTCGGTAATGAAATATTTGGCGTGCTCGCGCTCCTGTTCCACCGAAAGGCCACCCAGGTAGCAGGCAATGAAAGCCAGCCGGGCCTGCATCAACGGGGTAAAGCCCAGGATCACGCTGAGCATCTTCGGTAACAGTGGGATGATCCTCAGCCAGAACGAGCGGGTGCCCACGATAAAGCGCATGTAGCGCCAGAAGGTATGCCGGTCGGTGAGCGTGCCATCGAAGTCGAAAACCGCGAGTACCGGTTGTGTGCTGTCAGCGTGCATGTGCCTCTTCCTTGAGCGAGATGATCTCGATGTTCCTGGGCAACTTGAAGCCCGACAGGTAATGCGAGAGCAGGGTGGATACAGCGGCCTGGTTCAGGTCGTCGCTTCCTTCAACGCACAGGTGCAGTACGTTGACTTCCTTGTTGTCCGGGACGATGTAGGCTTTGGCGCGCACGACATCGGGGTGCTTCAGGGCGATGGATTCGACTTCCGTCAGGTCGACCATCTGCGCCTTGATTTTGGAAATGCGCAGGCGCTGGCAATAGAAAACCACATGCCCATCGTCGTTGCGCCAGACCAGGTCACCGCTGTGGAACCAGCCATCACGGAAAAACCGGGCGTTGGCCTCATCGGCATTGTTATAGCCATCGATGACCATGGCCCCGCGAATCAGCAATTCGCCGATACGTCCAGCGGCCACGTCCTGTCCCTGGGCATCGACGACTCGCAGATCCACGCCACTGATCGGTTGGCCCATGGCGCCGCGATGAACCGCGCCAATCGAACTCTGAACAATTACCGGCATGCTCTCGGTCAAGCCGTAGCCTTGCAGCACTGGCTTGCACCCCAGCAACTTGCCCAGCTTGTCGGCTTCGTCGGCCGGCAGATGGCTGCCACCCGAGTAGAGCATCAGTTGAGGGTGCATCGGCAACAGCGCGCCTTTGCGTTTGGTCAGTCGCGTATTGAAGTAGCGGATGACGTCGGGCACCAGGCAGGCGAAGCTCACCTGATGTTCCGACAGCACCTCTGCCAGGTCGCGATTGAGCAAGGTGTTGGTCATCAGCAGCGTGGCGCCGATGCTGAGCGGAAACACCATCATCACGCAGAGTCCGAAGATGGCGTACAGCGGCAGCGTCACCAAGTGAACAGAGCCAACGCCTTGGCGATGAAAATGCTCGTGCAAGCCATCACTCGATTGCGTCAGGTCGAGGTAGCGGTGCGAGACTGCCAGGGGCTTGCCGGTGCCTCGATAGGTGAACTGCACCGAGACCACCGGATTGCCCTCGGGCAGGATCAATGGGGCGCTGTTGTGCGCAAGCTCAACCGCAGCCGTTGCGTTGGCCGATAGTGGTGGCGCCAGCTCGCACCCGGTGTCCAGCAGCAGGGAGTGCCGGACGCCGTTGGACGGCTGGAATGTCTCGCTGTGCTGCACCCATAGGGCTTCGGTCGTGACCACCAGCGACGGCCTGGCGAGGCTGACGACGTTGGACATTTCGAAAGGGGTCAGCTTGCAGTTGAGGATGACCGGGATGGCTCCGCGCCCGATTATCGCCAAATAGTAAGCAATGAACGCCACCCCGTTGGGCAGTACAAGCGCAACTTTATCGCCGGGTAATACATCCAGCGCCTGAAGGGCACCGTTGCAAACTTCGGCCTTGATTCGTAACTCGCGGTAAGTCACGGTATCGTCTTGTTCGTCCAGGTGCTTTATTGCAATCTGCTCGGGGAACGACTCCGAAATACCGACAAAGCGATGCAGAAAACCTTCTTTATATGAAAGGCTTTTCATTTACCAACCTCTCTCAATCCTTGGATGTATGGCTAGTCAAAAAAGTACTGCAGAGGCAGGCTATATATGATTGTTTCAATCAAGCATCTACGTAGTTATTGTTCCGATACCAGGCGAGGGTATCGGTCAGTGTTTCAGCGACAGGGCGGAACTTGCATTCCAGTTCCTTTGCGCTTTTTTGATGGCTGAAGTGTGTACGGCCTTGTTCTTGTTCCATGAGCTTGACCGTGGAAGTACTGATCAGCACCGGTTTTTTCGTGAGGCGGTAATAAGCTTCGTAAAACCAGGCAATGATTCGCAGCATGAACAGTGGCACGTTGCGCTCCGGCGCTTTTACGCCACTGACACTCGACAACGCCTGGAAGATGCTTTTCATGTCCATGTGATTGCCGGCCGCCAGATAGCGCTCGCCGGATCTACCGCGGGTAATGGCCGCGAGTTGATGTTCGGCCACGTCCCGGGCGTCGACAACGGAGAAGCTGCCAGGCAGTACACCGGGCAGTTTTTGTCCTACAAAATCCAGAAGGAATTGTCCCGACGAGGTCGGACCTATATCACCGGGGCCAAACATCCATCCGGGCAATACCATGGCGACGAACATATCCGGGTGACTGGAAAGGAACGCTTGGACTTTCTGTTCGGACAGTATTTTGCTCAAGTAGTAATCGTCGGCCTCGAGTTCGCTGCGAGACATTGTTTCATCGATCACTTGGTCACGGTTGCCCTTGAGGACGGCAATCGAAGAGGTGTGCACCGCTCGACGGATACCGGCGGCATAGGCTGCTTGTAACAGGCGTTCGGTACCCGTCACGTTGGTGTCGTACAGCTTTTGCCAGTGTTTGCCGCCCTTGTAGCTGTCGCGAAAATAGGCTGCGGTGTGAAACAGGGCGTCGCACCCTTGGAGAGCATGACTGAAGGCGGCGACGTCAAGCATGTCCCCTTCGACCAGTTCGACGGGCAGGCCACCGAATTGCTTTCTGGCTTTTTCTGCGGAACGGACCAGCGCCTTGACCTTGATGTTTCGTTTCAGCAACGCACGAACGACGTTATTTCCCAGCAGGCCAGTAGCGCCTGTGACGAAGGCATATTCCATTAAGATCCAGCTCCTGTGAGATGACCTGCCGCTGAGTCAAGATCGGCATGGCCGACTCGCTGGGCTGAACAGGTGTTGGGCTCCACCAACGGCGCAAGTAAAAACCATTCGGTATCTGAAAATCAAGTGGTATTTCGTGGCCGTCGCCCGAGGGCCCGTAAATCCTGGGATTTCAGCGCCTCGCGACAAAAAAAGCTCAGCGGATGATCGGTCCGAACAGGCACAAATGCCGGCTGGATTCGCTCGCCCGACCCACGCAGATCTGGCGTGATGGCCGATCTTGCGCGCGGGTTCATTCACTCAACTACATGGCAAAAACATGGCACTTTATTTAAGTTTTAAATGTCAATCATTGAGCGAGGCGCGTATAAGATGGAACGGCAAAATTGGAGACTGGACGGTGAGTAGCCGATGCGTTGCATCCAGTAACAATTAGATATGATTTTTGGCCAAGGGAGCCGAGGGCGTGATTAAAAAGAGATTGGGTCGAGAAGAGAGCCAACAACTAACCAGAGATACACTGTTCGACACCGCCACTGAACTGATGATCAGCAAAGGTTTTCATGCCGCCAGCGTCAACGCCATTTCCGAGGCGGCTGGTTTTTCCAAGGGCGCTTTTTTTTCAAACTTTACAAGCAAGTCGGATTTACTCCTGCAATTGGCCCAGCGGTTCAAGCGAGTCGAGATCGACCGATTAAGTTCGACTTTGGCTGCAGGGTATTCGTCCGAGCAATTGGCCCACGGCTTGAACGCTTACATCGACACGCTGAAGAATAATACCCGTTGTGCGATCCTCGATGCTGAGTTGCAACTGATCGCCTTGCGCGATGAAGATTTTGCCCCGCATTACTATGAGTTGCATGAGGAAAACAGCGAGGCCTTGGGCCAACTCATCAGCATCATATTCAATCATGCCGGGAAGAAGCCGCCGCTGCAGAATGCTGCACTGGCAAAGACTTTTACCGCACTGTCGGAAGGCTTGATATTACAAGGGCATGAAGACCCAGCCGCTGAAATAAAGTTGGTACTGAACTCGCTGATCCAGACTGCGGAGCCGTTATAAGTTTGCCGTGTAAGTTGTAGGTTATCGCTGGTACGCCAGCAAGCGGCGCTCGGCCATTCGGAATATGCCCACCAGGGCGCAGGCCAGCAGCATGTAGAGCAGGGCAGCGATCCCGTACGCCTGGAAGGTCTTGAATGTGGCCGCGTTGACATCCCCGGCGATTTTCAGGATGTCGGGCACGGTGGCGGTAAAGGCGATGGCCGTGGCATGCAGGACAAAAATCACCTCGTTGCTGTAAGCCGGGAGTGCCCGGCGCAGCATGCTTGGAATCAGCACCAGGATGAACAACTGGCTGCGGGTCATGCCCAGGGCCAGGGCGGCTTCGATTTCGCCACGTGGGGTGGTGCGCAGTACGCCGGCGAGTATTTCGATGGTGTAGGCGCAGGTGTTCAGGGCCAGGGCCAGGATCACGCAGTGCATGCCGTCACGAAAGAACCACCACAGGCTTGGCGTTTCCCTGATGACGCTCAGGCTGGCCAGGCCGCTGTAGATGATCAGCAACTGCACGAACAGCGGCGTGCCGCGAAACACCAGGGTGTACAGCTGGATAGGCAATGCCAGCCAGCGACTGCCATAGGTGCGTATCAGCGCCAGGGGAATCGCCGCAAACAAGCCGATGACAGCGGACGTCAGCAGCAACCATAGCGTGACGGACAGGCCGCTCCAGCGATAACCGTCGGTCCAGAGGAAATTGGGCCCGAACTCCTTGAGTATCTCGATCATGACGCTCTCCGCTGTGGTTCCGGGCTGTAGTGCCGTTCCAGGTGTTTGAGGGCAAGGCTGGAGAGAACTGCGAAGGCGAGGAATATCGCGGCAATCACTAGGTAGAAAAACATCTGCCTCGACGTGGCATTGCCCGCTTGCTTGGCGACCTGGACCATGTCGTTGAGGCCCAACAGCGATATCAGCCCGGCACTTTTGAGGAGCACTTGCCAGATGTTGCCGATGCCGGGCAGGGCGAAGCGCATCATTTGCGGCAGGCGGATGCGCCATAGTACTTGCCAGTGGCTCATGCCGTAGGCCCGCGCCGCTTCCAGTTGGCCGGCCGCGATCGCCTGGAAAGCGCCGCGAAAGGTCTCGGTGCAGTAGGCCCCGTAAATGAAACCCAGCGTACCGATAGCCGTGCCGTAGGGGTTCAATTGGAATGATTCCTGGCCGAAGGCATCCGCGACCTGGTTGAGCCCGATTTGCGCGCTGTAATAGATCAGCAACATCAGGACCAGGTCCGGCACACTGCGCACCAGCGTGGTATAGATCGTCGCGACCAGCCGTAGCGGTGCCAGCGGCGAGAGCGTCGCCAGCGCCCCGAGCAGGCCCAGGGTGATGGCGACGCAGGCGGCCCAGGCGGCCACCTGCACGGTCAGCCACGCGCCCTGGAAAATCAGATAGCCGTATCCCTCGAGAAACATGGTTGCAGGCTCCGCACGGGTGGTTATTTCGGTGAAATGTCGAAGTCGAAGTATTTGCTGGCGATACGCTCATACGTGCCGTTGCGGTGGATCCGTTCCAGCGCCTGATTGATTTCACCGGCCAGGGCGGTATCGTTTTTGCGCAAGCCGATCCCGGTACCCGGCCCGAAGATTTCAGGCGACTTGACCACCTCGCCAGCATAGCCGAAGCCTTTGCCTATCGGCTTTTTCAGCAGCCCTTCGGAAACCGCAATCGCATCGTCAAACGCCGCATCAAGTCGCCCATTGATCAAGTCCGAATAGGTCAAGTCACTGCTTTGGTAAGGCACGATTTCGACACCTTTTGGTCCCCACATGCGCTTGGCATAGACTTCGAACACGCTGCCTTGCTGCACGCCGATGCGCTTGCCGCGCAGCGATTCCGCCGTCGGCTGCAAGGCACTGCCTTCAGGCGCCACCAGGCGCGCCGGGGTGTCATAAAGCGTGTTGGAAAAGGCAATTTCGGCCTTGCGCTCTTCAGTGATCGAAAGAGCCGACAGTATCCCGTCGAACTTCCTGCCCTTGAGGGCCGAAACCATGCCGTCGAAGGCGTTTTCCACCCAGATGCAACGTCGTTTCAATTCGCTGCACAGGCTTTCGCCCAGCTCGATATCGAAACCGGTCAGTGAGCCATCCGGGCGCTTGGACTCGAAGGGTGGATAGGTGGGATCTACCCCGAAACGCAGCTCTTCGCTGGCGCCCCAGGTCATCAGCGGGCTGGCCACGAGCATCAAACCGATCAGACATCTTTTCATCGACAGGGTATCCACGACAGGTTGGTAGAACCGCCCCGGGACATACCCCGGGTGGCGCGCATCAGCCTTGAAGGTTCAAGGCATGTTTCAGTTGCTCGGTGCGCCCGGCATCCACTGCTTGGCCGTGGCCGAAGCCACCGGCCCAGCCGCACACCTGGCCGGCGAAATCGACGCCGCGTAAAAGACACTCGGCAAGGCTCTGCTGGGCTTGCCATGCCAGCAGGAACGCGGCGATAAAACCGTCGCCGGCGCCCATGCTGTCGACGAACGTGCAGGGCAGCGCCGGTTGCTCGTGGACGCCTCGGGCATCCAGTGCAAGGGCGCCCTCGGCACCGCGAGTGATGACCACGACTGCCGGGCCCCACGCCCGCAACGAGCTTGCCAGCGTCTGGGCTTCGCTCGATGAGAGGTCGGCCGCCGAGAAAAAGGCAATGTCGACATGCTTGATCATCGCCCGCCAATCGAACTCCACCCAGTTGTCCGAAAAGTCGAAAGACAGGCAGCCACTGGCCTGGCGTATTTGCGCCAACTGGCCCTCGAGGCCGCTGTAGAGGCTGCTGTGTGCCAGTGGGTGTTGCGCGATATAGGCCAGGTCGTCGGCCTCGAGCTGCAATTGACGGCAGACACCCGCATCGCTGCCCAGAAACACCCGCTCGCCGTTGGCGCTGTCCACGCATGCCCAACCCGTGGCGCCCGGCAGCGTTCGGCAACGCGAGACGTCGACGTGCTCCTGGCGCAGGCAATCGAGCAGGCGTTGACCATGGCGGTCGTCGCCGACGCAGCCCAGGTAGGCGCTGCGAGTACCAAGCCTTGAAGCGAACACTGCGGTGTTGAGCGCGTTCCCGCCGGGGTATTCGACGTGGCGGTCCAAGTACACGTCAATCGTGTTATCACCGACCGCGATCAGGCTGGTCATACTCAGTACTCCGTTTTCCACATGTAGCGACGGGTCGTCAGCGGCTGCTGGTGCCAGACCGCAAGGTGAGCGGCGATGCGCTCTGCGGCGATTCCGACGATATAGGGCGCGACAATCGCGCGAATCTGCGGGTCGATGCCTTCCATGGGAAAGTCCCTGGCGTCATAGACCATGACCCGTTCGGTGTACCGCTGGCAGAAGCGCACGACGCGCTCCATCTGTGCCCGGCTCGGATCCTCGCCCACCAGCAACAACAGCGGGGTGGACGAGTCGATGGCTTCGAACGGCCCATGGAAAAACTCCGCAGCCTCCACCGGCAGGCAATGCAGCCATTGGCTTTCCATCACCACGCAGACGCCGAAGACATAGGCGGTGGTGAACATCGGGCCCGAGGCCAGGAAATACATGACCCGATCATCTTTGTAGAGGCGTGCTTCTTCGGCCGCGCGCCGGTCATTGTTGATGGCTGCGTCGGCCAATGCCTGGGGCAGGGCCTTGAGCGATTGAACGAGCTTGTCCAGCAACGGCCATCCCTCGCGCTTGGCCAACAGACCGCCGATCAACGCCTGCAAGATCATGAAGCAACCGAAGTACGCCTCGTCGGTACGCCCCAACAGAAAGCAATGCTGGACAGCCTGGGCCAGCGGCAGCTCGGCAGTCTGGGTCACGCCCACCGTGAGGCAGGGCTTGTCTTTAAGGAAACGTGCGGCGGCGATGGTTTCCTGGGTCGTTCCGGATTTGGAGGCCAGGACCACCAACGTACGCTCATCCAGGCGCGGCGGATCGATGTCCATGAAATCCGCCGGGAAATAGCGCCGCACTTCCAACGTGTGGCTATAACGCTCAAGCCAGTATTGCAGGCCGAGCATGATCCGGTTGGGGGCGCCGCAACTGACGAAATAGATACGATCGATCCGCGTCGCCAGCTCCTGACCGAATTGCTGCGCGTCGTCGACGATTTGTACGGATTGTTGCAAGGAGGCGGTGAATGCTTCCCGGTTGAACTGGATCGCCATGTAAGCTCCTAGGGTGCCTTGTTAAGCGGGTTCATGCTGGATTCATGCGCCCTGTTTAGACCAAAAGCTATACCACGAAAAATACCATTACAAGGTTTTTCTGGCATGGTCTAATGGCCTGTCGCTGCGGCTTGCGAAGACTTGAAAGCTCCGTTTCTGGCCTGTTTTAATCAAGCTTGCGGGTTTGCGAGGGTTTTCTTTGCTGCTAGAGTCGTCGTGAACGCGCCAAAAAATAATCCAGGATGTAGACCATGAAAGCTGCTTCTTCAAAGCCCTCCGATGTGGCGCTGCTGGCGCCCGAACGCAAGCAGGTTGCGTGGCAGGCCGTCCAGGCATTGCTGGAGATGCTGGAGCGACCCGAGTTCGGGCCGACCGAACGGATACCCGCGGAACGGGACCTGGCCGAGCATCTGGGGATCAGCCGGATGACGTTGCGAAAAGCCCTGCAGACGCTGATCGATCGCGGCGTCCTGGAGCGTCGGGGTAATCGCGGCACCTTTGTGACTGCGCCGGGCGTGGAGCGGCCCCTCAACACCGTGGCGCGCAAAGGTATTGCCGAAGTGGTCGAGCAGGCCGGGGCCCGGCCAGGCAGCAAGCTGTTGTACTTCGAACAAACCCAGGCCAGTGCACGCGTCGCCAAATTACTGAAGATTCGGGAAGGGGATACGTTGCTGGCCATCAGGCGCCTGCGCACCGTCGATCAAAAGCCGTTCTGCATCGAGACCAGCTATATCCCGGCGGCCCGCGCGCCGGAGCTGGTGGCTGGGGACCTGATCGAGGGGGCCTCGCTGTATGCCTTGCTGTTGTCGCGCTACCAGATCGAGATCGAAAGCGACGAGGGTACGTTGAGCATCGCCGCGATGAACGACCAGGAGGCGCGCTTGCTTGAAGTCGAGCCCGGGACGGCCGCGCTCGTCTACCGCGGTGTGATTTTCGATCGCCAGGGGCAACCGGTGGAATACCTGGTGTCGATCAACCATCCTCAGCGGGTGGTGTTCAAGCTGGCGGACAGCCGGGTCAACAGCTTTCATTCCGACCATTGAGGCGTCTGCAGGCTCGCTCGGCGGATTGGGCCTGCGCTGTCACCTGGCTTAGCCGTCGATTTTCTTTCGAATCATCCTGATCAGGTTTTCACCCACGGACTCGATACTTCTGTTCTGTGAAACGACCTGGGCGCCTTCCATCAAGTAGGTGAGTTCCATGGCCAATTCGTCCGGCTCGGCCAGAGCAGCTTCGGCACAGAGCGCAGCCAAGCGCAGGAACTGGCGTTTCTTGTGCGCTTCGATCAACTGGCGCGCGGGGTGCCCTGGCTCGGGTATTTCCGCCAGCGAATTGGTGAAAGGGCAGCCCCGGTAGGTGGCGGCCGAAAGATCCCGGGCGATGAATTCTGCAAAGCCAAGGATTTGCGCCTTGGGGTCGCCGGGATGCTTTGCCGACAGGGCCTCGAAAACCTCCGAATATTGATCGACGAGTAGCCGTATCCACTCCAACACCAGGGCGTCTTTCGAATCGAAATGCCGATAGACGGTCATTTTGGTCGACTTGGCCTTCGCTGCGATGGCGTCCACCGTCACCCGAGTAATGCCTTCTGTGAAAAACAGCTCTTCGGCTGCATCGAGAATTCGTTCTCGAGGTGCTAGCTGGGGGATTCGTTCGGGTCGCATGACGTTCTCCGCTTGACAGCGATACTTTATGGTATCTAACTATACCGAATAGTATCGTCCGATACTGCTAAGTACAAATCATAACGCCTCAACGGCATCCTGGCTTGGAGAATCTGATGAAAACCTCTGAATACGTGGGTTACGACGCCCTGGGACTCGCTGAGTTGATCGCAACCGGCCAAGTCACCCAGGCCGAAGTCAGCGCCGCGGCGCTTTTGGCCATTGAACAGCTCAACCCAACAGTCAATGCATTGGTTGAAGTGTGGGGTGACGAACCCCAGGCCACCGACGGGCCGTTCAAGGGTGTGCCTTTCCTGGTGAAAGACCTGGGCCTTACTGCGAAGGGACGCTTGAACGAGTTGGGCAGTCGTTTGGCCGCCGGGTGCGTTGCCGATGAAGATTCGACCTTGATGAGCCGCTTGCGGCAGGCCGGGCTGGTTACGCTCGGCCGGACCACCACACCTGAACTGGCCGCCAGCACCACCACCGAAGCCTTGTTTTCCGGGCCGACACGCAACCCGTGGGACTTGAGCCGCAGTGCTGGAGGATCCAGCGGTGGCTCAGCCGCCGCCGTGGCTGCCGGCTTGGTACCGGCGGCCCATGCCACCGATGGCGGCGGGTCCATCCGCGTCCCCGCGGCGTCAACCGGACTTTTCGGGCTCAAGCCCAGTCGGGGCAGGGTGCCGATGGGGCCCGCGGTGGATGAAGTGTGGGCCGGGCTCGCCGTCCACGGTGTGGTCAGCCGAACCGTGCGCGACAGTGCCGCTTTGCTGGACGCAATCGAAGGGCCGGCCACCGGCGATCCTTTTGAAATTACCCGGCCGCAAGGCTCCTATCTCGGGCAAACGACTCGTGAACCCGGGGCCCTGCGCATTGGCCTTCTGCTGCACCCACTGAACGGCGCTCGCTGCGCCGAACCGGTTGCCAACGCCACTCGCGACGTCGCGGCACAGCTCCAGGGCCTGGGGCATAACGTGGAGGCGATCAACCTGGACATCGGCCTCAGCTGGGAAGGCTTCGTGGAGATGAACGGCCGATTCTGGTCAACCAATACCGCGGCTTGGATCAACGCGATTGCGGCGGGAACCGGACGCACGGTGGATGCCAGCACGCTTGAGCCGGCCACGCTGGCGTTGCATGAATGGGGCTGCCGGCTCACCGCCACCGATCTGCTTGAAGCCATGTATTTGCGAAATCTGGTGACCCGCAGCATGGGACGCTTCTTCAGCCGGTTCGACATCTTGTTGAGCCCGACGTTGCCCGAACTGCCTCCGGTAATCGGTCGCTATAACGAAGGCCAGGCGCTTGTGGATGGCAGGAGCTGGATAGACCGAGTCTTTGCCCACTCGCCTTTCACGGCCTTGGCGAATGTGACCGGGTCCCCATCGATGTCCGTGCCCCTGGCGTTTGATACCGAAACAGGCTTGCCCATTGGCATGCAGTTCTCGGCGGGGTTTGGGCGCGAAGACAGGTTGTTGCGCCTGGCCGCCCAACTGGAGCGCGCGTTGCCATGGTCGGCCCGCAAGCCTGGCGCCTGGGCTGGCAACCTCTGATCCTGGCCGGCGAGCGCGGGCTTGCCGGCGGACCCGAGCGGCGCCCCGCTGAGGCTGGTGCTGCCTGCGTGCCTGCCAAATGAAGCTTTCATGACAAAAGTTCGGTAGCACATCGCCATTCCCGTCATGCCTGTGTGACGTGTTCGAGGGGACCTTCAAGGTCGTTTGGAACCGGGGCGCGAAGCCGGGAGTGAGGCGATGGGGACTATGGAACGTTATTCGAAAGTGGGCATGCAGGAGCTCGACCAGCGCCTGTCGAAGATCGTCGAGGCGGCGCGCAAGCAGCCGGTGTCGGTGTATCGCTACGGGGCGCCTTGGGTCTGGATCGTTTCCCAGGAAGACTGGCAGGGCGCACTCAAGGAAGTGTCCAGCTACATCCCCCAGGGTCATTCACTGGTCCTGCTGCGTCCGCAGATCGACGACCTGCTGGATGATCATCGCGATGTCTTGCAAGGACTGAATGCCGACGCCCGGATGCTCATCGCGCCGCAGACCGCCATGCATATCCTCTTGCTGCAACTGCTCTATTCAGTGCCCAGCGAGCAGCAACTCTACGAGCAACTCAACTACAACCTGCTGTTCCGCTGGTTCGTCGGCCTGGACCTGAATCAGAAGGTCTGGAGCTTCAACGTCCTGAGCAAGGACCTCGCGACGCTGCTGGGCGATGCGCGGGCGGTGCAGCTCATCCAGAAAGTCATCGGCGAAGTGTTCTGTGGTGCCTTACTGCAAATGCCGGAGTTCTCCTTGAATTTCGCGCTGCTGCATACCTGGCTGGCCCGGCACGCCACGACATCGACGGCTAGCAATTGAGCCGAATTTTGAATCCAGGGGGTGGTGTGGAGCATTTCTTCAAATTACGGCCGGCGCTGTGGGGCTGGCTGCTGCTGGCGGTTGGGGGGCCGACGGCATGGGCAGCCGAAGAAGGGGCGCAGGCAGAGACGGCACCGGCGCGCCTGGTGGACGTGAACGAGTATTTCGTGCGGGGCAATACCGTGCTCGATGCCCGGGCTATCGAGGAAGCGGTGTACCCGTACCTCGGTCCGCAAAAGACGCTGGACGACATCGAAGGGGCGCGCGAAGCGCTGCAAAAGGTCTACCAGGCCCGGGGCTATCAATCGGTGTTCGTTGAGCTGCCGGAACAGAAAGTCGAGGACGGCATCGTTTACCTGCAAGTCAGCGAGACCAAAGTCGGCCGGGTGCGGGTGGTGGGCGCCAAGCATTATTCCCCTGTCGAAATCCGTGATGACGTGCCGGCGCTCAAGGAAGGCGCGGTGCCTGATTTCGCCCAGGTCCAGGCCGAACTGGCGCAACTGAACAAGACGCCCGGGCGCCAGGTGATGCCGCTGGTGCGTGAAGGGCAGCGCCCCGGGACCATGGATGTGGACTTGCAGGTCGAAGACCAGGACCCCTGGCAAGCGAGCCTGGGGCTGAACAACGACTACAGTGCCGATACCGAAAAGCTGCGCACCGTCGCCAGTCTTGGCTACAACAATCTCTGGCAACTGGGCCACAGCATTTCGCTGACGTTCTTCACCGCGCCCCAAGACACCGAAAATGCCAAGGTCTGGTCGGGTGCGTACACCGCGCCCTTGAATGAACGCTGGAGTGTGCAGTTCTCTGGTTATCAGTCCGACAGCAACGTGGCGACGGTCGGCGGCAGCAACGTATTGGGCAAAGGCCACTCCTACGGGGTTTCGGCGATCTACAGCCTGCCGTCCAGCGCCGCTTGGGCCAATACGTTTTCCGTCGGCGTGGACTTCAAGGATTTCGAAGAGGAACTGAGCCTGGGCGGCGCAAGCGACAAGGCTCCGCTCAAATACGCACCGTTCACCTTCGCCTATAACGGGCTTCGCTACACCCAAAGCAGCCAACTGGGCCTCGGCCTGAGCTTGGTGGCCGGCACACGGAGCCTGTTGGGTTATGGCAGCTCCGACGAAGAATTCGACTATAAGCGTTACCGCGCCAGCCCCAGCTTTGCGGTGCTCAAGGGCGACGGCAGCTACACCTTTACCTTCGCCAACGACTGGCAGACCGCATCCAAGGCCGCCTTCCAGCTGGCATCGGGCCCCCTGGTTTCCAACGAACAGTTCTCCTCCGGTGGCGCCACCTCGGTGCGCGGTTACCTGGCCGCCGAGCGCACCGGGGACGACGGCTACCTGCTGTCTCAGGAGTTGCGCACACCGTCCCTCGCCAAGTTCCTTGGCAGCCATGTCCAGGAGTGGCGCTTCTATGCCTTCGCCGAAGGCGCGCAGCTTTACCTGCGCGACGAATTGCCCGACCAGGAAGCCGATTACAGCCTGGCCAGTGTCGGCCTCGGCACCCGAGCGAGCCTGAGCAAGTGGATGTCCGGCAGCCTCGATTGGGGCTATCCGCTGCTCGACGGGCCGAACACCTCGAAACAGGAATCGCGCCTGCACTTCAACCTGCAAGCGACGTTTTGAACCCAGGAGTCATGTCCATGCAACGCTTATTGTTTTCCCTGTTGATCTGCCTGGGGCTGGTGCTTCCGGCGACCGCCAATGCCTGGTGGCAGGACGATTGGCATTACCGCAAACAGATTTCGGTGGACACCACGCCCCAGGGCGCCGCCATCGCCCAAGCCCTGGGCCGCACGGCACTGCTGGTGCGCCTGCACACCGGTAACTTCACCTTCGATGGTGTCAAGGACGACGGCTCGGACCTGCGTTTTGTCAGCGCCGACGACAAGACCGTGCTCAATCATCAGATCGAGAGTTTCGACCCGTTGATGGGCATGGCGTTGGTCTGGGTCGATGTGCCAAGTGTGGAGGGCGGACAGCGGCAGGACCTGTGGATGTATTACGGCAACCAGAAGGCACCGGCCACGGGCAGCGGTCAGTTGACGTTCGATCCGGACTACACCGCGCTGTACCACTTCGACGGCGCCACCGGCGTGCCGCCCAAGGACACCACGGCCTACGGCAACAATGCCCAGGGCGCCGTCGGCACTAGCGTCGACGGCGTGATCGGGCGTGCCTTGCAGTTCAACGGCCAGCCGCTGTTGCTGCCCGCCAGCCCGTCGTTGCAACAGGGCGCCGGCGCGGCGTTCACGTTCAGCACCTGGCTGCGCCAGGACCAGGCCAGCGGTGAGCAAGTGATCCTGGCCCGCCACGACGGCGCCGCCAGCCTGATGGTGGGCGTGAATCAAGGCGTACCGTTTGTGGCAATCGACGGCCAGCGCGCCGTTTCCACCCAACCGCTGAACCCGGGCCAGTGGCAGCATCTGGCGCTGACCGCCGCGGGCGACAGAGTGGTGCTGTACGTAAACGGTCGCGAAACGGCGAGCCTCGCGGTGGCGATGCCGGCGTTCAACTCGCCCATCGCCCTGGGCGCGGATGTCGTTGCCGGTGCCTTCGTGCCGTTCAGCGGCGCCATGGACGAAGCGCGCCTGTCCAAGGTCGCTCGTCCGGCGCCGCTGCTGTTGGCCGACGCCAACGCCCAGGGCGCCGAATCGAAACTGGTGGCCTACGGGGTCGATGAAGAACAGTCCGGCTTCGGTTTCGGCAGCTTGGGTTTTTTGCTCAACGCCGTGCCGCTGGACGCCTGGGTGATCATCGCCGTCCTGGTGCTGATGATGTTCCAGTCGTGGATCATCATGATTCGCAAGAACCGCATGGTCAGCCGCGTCAGTGCCGCCAACGAAGCCTTCCGCGAACAGTTCGCCAGGATCGGCACGCGCCTGGAGATGTTCGCCGACGATCAGGACCTCGCCCAGCGCCTGCAACATTCATCCCTGTGGCGCCTGTATGGGGTGGCGGTCAAGGAAATCCGCACCCGGCGCGAGCAGGGCGCCGACACCTCATCGGTGTCGGCGGCCACCATCGAAGCGATCCGCTGTTCCATGGACGGCGTGCGCACTCGGGAAAACCAGCAACTGAGTTCGAAACTCTCGACCCTGTCCAACGCCATCGCCGGCGGTCCTTACATCGGCCTGCTCGGCACCGTGCTGGGGATCATGGTGGTGTTCCTCGGCACGGCGATGGCCGGTGATGTGAACATCAACGCCATCGCTCCAGGCATGGCGGCAGCCTTGCTCGCCACCGCGATGGGCCTGTTCGTCGCCATTCCCGCGCTGTTTGGCTACAACCGCCTGATTACCCGCAACAAGGAAGTCAGCGCTGACATGCGGGTCTTCGTTGACGAGTTCATCACCCGGCTGGCGGAGCTGCACGGCGAAGGCCAGGCCGGCGAAGCGGCCCAGCGCCGTGACCATCACGTCCAATCGTTCGTACCGGCCTGAGGGGATCGCGATGGCTAGCGTAAATGCTTCACACGATGACGACGATGACGCGGCGGTCGACAGCATCAACATCACGCCATTGGTGGACGTGCTCATGGTGGTGCTGGTGATGTTCATCCTCACCGCCACGGCCCAAGTGTCAGGGATCCAGATCAACCTGCCCAAGGCCAGCGCCTCGGTGTCGTTGTCCGAAGCCAAGACCAAGGCGATTTCGGTGAATGACGGCGGGCAGGTGTTCCTCGATGCCTACCCGGTGACCCTGGCTGAGCTGGAAGAGCGCCTGCGCATCGAGAAGGCCCGAAGCCCGGATTTTCCGGTGATCGTGCGCGGCGACGCGACGGTGCAGTACCAGAAAGTCATCGAGGTGCTGGACTTGTTACGGCGCCTGGAGTTGTCCCAGGTCGGTCTGGTGACCGGCAAACCGAGCCAGGGCTGACCATGACCGCCAGACTTCCTATCAATCCACCCCCGGTGAAGGCCTCCCCGGTGCGCCTGCTCAAATGGGCCGCGGGCCTGCTGCTGGGCGCCGTGGCGGCCTGGCTGCTGTGGCAGTGGGCCAACGACATGAGCGGCGTGCGCCGGGAAGCGCCGAAGGTGCCGACGATCATTCCGCTGCCGCCTCCGCCCCCTCCGCCGCCGGAGAAACCCAAGGAGCCGGAACCCAAGGTCGAGGAAAAAATGCCCGAGCCTGAACCGACCCCGGAACCCGAAGAGGTCAAGCCCGAGGAAGAAGCACCGCCGTCGCCGGTGGATGACCTGGCGAACCCGATGCAGATGGACGGCGATGCGCAATCGGGCAACGACGCTTTCAACATCGGCGCCGGCAAGGGCGGTGGCATGGCCGGAGCAGGCGGAGGGCGATTGGGCAACGGCACGTACAGCCAATTCCTGGCGTTCACCTTCCAGCGCCTGCTGCGAGAGAACCCGGATCTGCGCAGCCTGGCGTTCGCCCTGCAGGCCGACGTCTGGCTGAGCGCCGTGGGGGAAATCACCCGGGTCGAGCTAGTGAAATCCAGCGGCAATCGGCAAGTGGACGAGCAGGTGATTTCCGCCCTGCGCGGCGCACCTCATTTGAGTGAACGGCCACCGGCCTCCCTGACTTTGCCCGTGCGCCTGTCCTTGCAGGGACGGCGACCGGGTTAACCGACTATTTGAAAGTTTGCCAACAGGAGTTGTGTGCAGATGATTTCCAATGTGAATCGATTGTCGTGGGCGATCGGCCTGGTGGTGTTGAGCCTGGCCGGACACGCGGCCGCCGCCCCGGCGCCTTCGGAAAACGCCACGATCAATCTGATCCGCCTGCTGGTGCAGCAAGGCGTGTTGAAGCAAGACCAGGCCGATGGCCTGATCGCCCAGGCCGAACGTGAAGCGGCGCAGGCCCGTCAAGCCGCCACGGCAATTGCCGCAACGCCGGCCGGTGCGCCGGGGGACGTGCGGGTGCAATACGTGCCGAATATCGTGCGTGAGCAGATCCGCGACCAGGTCAAGGCCGAAGTCATGGCCACCGCCAAGCAGGAAAACTGGGCGCAGCCCAACACCTTTCCGGATTGGGTCTCGCGCATCAGTTTCGATGGCGACATTCGCTTGCGGGATGAGTCGCGCTATTACTCGGGCACCAACAGCAACCAAATCGTCGATTTCGCCCGCCTCAACGACAGGGGCCCATACGACGTCAACCCCAACAGCAGTTCGAGCCTGCCACCGTTGCTCAACACTCGTGAGGACCGGGAAAACCTGTTCCGCCTGCGGGCGCGCCTGGGCATGAAAGCGGTGATCGCGCCGCAATGGACGGCGGGAATCCGCATTGGCACCGGTTCGGACAACAACCCAGTGTCCACCACCCAGACCCTGGGCGGCGGGTTCGGCAAGAAAGACATTTGGCTCGACCAGGGTTACTTGACCTGGAAACCCTCGGATGAGCTGACCCTGACCGGTGGACGTTTTGCCAATCCGTTTTTCTCCACCGACTTGTTGTATTCCGGTGACCTGAACTTCGATGGTGTGGCGGCGAATTTCAACCACAAGCTCAATCAGGACTGGGGTGTGTTCGGCACGGTCGGCGCGTTCCCGGTGGAGTACACCAACGACACCAGCACCAGCAACGGCAGTGACAAGGAAGAGAGCGATAACAAGTGGCTGTACGGCGCGCAACTGGGCGCCAACTGGGCGATCAACGACAGCAACCGGATCAAGGGCGCGTTGGCCTATTACCGCTTCGATGACATCGAAGGCCAGCGTTCTTCGTCGTGCCAGCCGTGGGCCGGCGACCCGGGCTGCGACAGCGACGGTTCACGCGTAGCGTTCATGCAAAAGGGCAACACCGTATTTTTGCTGCGGGACATCGCGCCCAATCCGCTCAACCCGTCCACCACGCCACAGCCGCAATACGTCGGCCTGGCCTCGGAATTCAACCTGCTGGACGTGAACCTGGCGTGGGATACCGACCTGCCTGAAGACCTGAAATTGCGTAGCCAGGCGCATTACGTGCACAACCTGGGCTACGACGAAGGCGAGATGCGCAAGCGTTCGGCAGGGCAGTTCGCCAACAACCTGGACAGCGACGGCGAAGTGCAAAGCGGTGCCAACGCCTGGATGCTGCAATTCACCCTGGGCAGTTCCTTGGAACTCAAGCGCCAGGGCGACTGGAACCTGTTCGCCGGATACAAGTACATCCAGCCCGATGCCTTGCCGGACGGCTTCAACGATTCGTCATTCCATCTGGGCGGCACCAACGCCAAGGGTTATTTCCTGGGTGGCAACTATGGCCTGGCGAATAACGTCTTCGCCACCGGCCGTTGGTTGAGTTCCGAAGCGGTGTACGGCGCGCCGTACGACATCGATGTCTTGCAGCTTGAAATCAACACGCGCTTCTAAGCGCAGGGAGGCCCCATGAAAAGGCGAGCCATGAACGCTTGTCCAGTCACGCTGCTGGTACTGGGCCTGTTGCTGGGCGGCAGCGCCCACGGTGAAGGCCTGGAGGAACGGTTGCGGGCGCAACTGCGCAGCACCACTGCCCAGTTGCAAGCCCTGCAAAGCGAACAAGCCCAGGCCAGCGCCGCCCGCCAGGCTGCGCAAAGCCAGGCCCAGGAGGCTCAGGCGCAGGTCAAGCAATTGACTGCGCAACTGAGCAAGGCCCAGGCGCTGAACGAACAACTGTCTGGGCACCAGCAGACCCTGCAAAGCCAGGCCCAGGCCCAGGTGACGGCCAGCAACGAGCAGATCGGCAAGTTCAAGAAAGCCTATGACGAGCTGTTGGTTTTGGCCCGTGGCAAGGAGGCCGAGCGGGCGCGGCTGGAGGCGCAACTGACCGAGCGTGACACACAAGTGCAGCAATGTTCGGTCAAGAATCAGCAAATGTACGACGTGGCCAAGTCCCTGCTGCATGCCTACGAAACCCTTGATGTGACCGACATCGTGAAGATCCGCCAGCCGTTCGCCGCCAAGGCCCGTGTACGTTTCGAAGAGCTGGCCCAAGGTTTTGGCGATGACCTCTATAAAAACCGTTTCGATGCGCCACAGGCCGCGAACATTCATTGATTAACGCAAGGAAGAATTGACCATGACCTCACTGATCGAGCACGTATCCCCGCAGACCTTGACCGAGCTGTTGCAGGCCACAGGCTACCGGGTCAACGAAACGCAGCAGAACGGCATCGTGCAATTGCTCAGTGCCAGCCAGGGCATCGGCTATGCCGTGCGTTTCGGCAACCCTGGGCCGACACCGGGTGCGTACCTGGATTTCACGTTCAGCTGTGCCTTGCGGGTGCAGGGTGAGTTGCCGGCCGGCCTGGCGGAACTCTGGAACGCGTCGCGACGCTTTGCCCGGTTGTCGGTGCAGGGCGAATTCCTGGTGATGGAAATGGACGTGGTGGTGGCCGCCGGGGTAAGCCCCGATCATTTGCGCAGCCACTTGGAATTGTGGGATCGGTTGCTGCAGGAATTTATCGTCTACCTGCGTGAATACAGCCAGGACGCCGCGCGGGTGCAGGCCCAGGCACAGCCGGCCGAGGAATCGCTGGAAGAGGCCGCCGCATCGTGAAAAAGCCGACCTTCGTCATCAGCGCTGCGGCGTTGGGCCTGGTCGCCGTGGCGGTGACGCTTGGCCTGCGCCCGGGCAGCGATCCGGTGGCAGCGGTGCAGTCCCTCAGCGTCGTTTCGGCCGACGCGCCGAGCCTGGCCCGGTTGGGTAATCAGCAAGTCAGTGGCGATGAGCTCAAGAGCTTGCTGGCAGCCCTGGCGCCTGAGGTTCGTCAGCAGATGCGTGGCAATCGGGCTGCGCTGGAAGGCTGGATCCGCGCACGTCTCGCGGAAAAAGCCGTACTGGAGCAAGCCGATGCCCAAGGCTGGCGCCAGCGACCGGACGTTGAGCGCCAGACCCGGGCCGCCGCTGAGCAGATCGTGTTTCGCGATTACCTGCAATCGGTCAGCCAGGTGCCGGCCGGATACCCCAGCAAAGAAGAATTGAAGCAGGCCTATGCGGCCGGCAAAGCCAACTGGACCGCGCCGGCGCTGTACCGTGTGAGCCAGATTTTCCTGGCCGCGAGCGAGCCGCAAACGATCGAAGCGGTGCGTCGGCAGGCCGCGGAACTGAGCAAGAAAGCCCAGGCATCGCCCGCCGATTTTGCGGCGCTGGCGAGCCGTTATTCCCAGGACCGCAGCAGTGCCGAGCGGGGCGGCGACAGTGGTTTCCAGCCGCTCCAACAACTGGTTGCGCCGGTGCGTGAGGCGGTGGCGCGATTGAAAGTCGGGGCGGTGTCGGAGCCGGTGCAAAGTGCGGCGGGCTTTCATGTGATCAAGCTGACCGAGCAACAGCCCGCCCGCGAAGCGACCCTGGACGAAGTCCGCGAGCGCCTGGCCCAGGCCTTGCGCGCCCAGCGCCAGGAGCAGATCGCCAAGGCTTACCTGGATGGCATGCTCGACACGGCGACCTTGAGCATCGACGGTGCGCAACTGAGCAAGGTGCTGGAGGAGGGCTTTAGGTAGATCCGTAGCAACCCCGTGTATTGGAATAACCGACAGGGAGTCAACCATGACATTCATCGAGCCCGCAGGACGCCTGGCTACTCATCCACATCACACGCCGTTTCGTGCCCCCGATCCCTGGCTGGCGCTCGCTGAGAGCATTGAGCCACAGGTGGCGCAGTGTTTTCTCGCCAGCGCCCGTTGTGGCTGTTTCATGCAGGCGGCCCGCAGCCTCAACGTCAAGGCGACCTGGCTGCGCAAGCAATTGGCGCATCTGGAGGCGCGGCTGCAACGCGCGTTGTTCACTTTCCAGGGCAGCGCCTTGACCCTCAGCCGTGAAGGCCGGCAGTTGCAGGCGCGGTTGATCGCGCTGGCCAACGAAGGGCCGCCGCCATTGAATGACCAACCCTTGATCCGCCTGGCCGTCGCCGAGTCGATCCTGCATGACATCCTGGGTCGAGACCTGACCTCGCTGCTGCGCCGCAACGCCGGCGTGCGGTTGCAGATCATCACGCTGGACAGTGAGCTGGCATTGCAAGCCGCCAGCGCCGACCTTGTGCTGTGGCTCAGTGATGGGCAGGCGTCGGGGCCGGGACCGAGCTTCGCCACCCTGCCTGCGGACCGACTGGCGCGGCTGGACTACGTGCCGCACATCGCCAAACGCTATTCACGGCTGGCCACGCGTCCGGACAGCCTTGATGACTTGAACGACTACATGGTGGTGCAATGGCAGGCGGACCGACAGGTGCACGGCTTCGCGGCGTGGAATGCCGTGGTGGAGCAGCGCCGGGCCGGCGTGGTGCAAGTGCAGTCCTATGAATTGATGCTGGAAATGATTCGCTGCAGCGCCTGCATTGGCCTGTTGCCCCAGTACATGAGCTGCTTCGACAGAGGCCTCGTCGCCTTGCCGGGCCTGTTTGCCGAGCCGATGCAGCGTCACCTGTGGATGGCCGTCAATACCCAGGCCGAAGACTCGCCGCAAGTACGGATGCTCGTCGAGTTGATCCATCACGCGCTGGACGAGCGCCGGGAGTGGTTTCAGGCATGACTGGGGCAAAAGCAGTGTGGGGAGCAGTACTTGCGCATTCGCCGTGCTCACTGCGCCAGCCTGGGCATGGGCGTGGCAGTCGCCTGGCAGGGCAAGGGCGTGGGCTCGATGCTGTTGGCTGCCGCGCTGGACGTCGCAGATAATTGGATGAATCTGCGGCGGGTCGAGCTGACGGTGTACGCCGACAACGAGGCGGCCATCGGGCTGTACCGCAAGTTCGGTTTCGAAACCGAAGGCCTGATGCGCGACTATGCCGTGCGTGACGGGCGTTGGGTGGACACCCTGGCCATGGCACGGCTGCGTTGAACGCTCAACTGCGCAGGCAACTGGCATTTGCGTACGCCCAGGGCTTGAACCTGTCATCATCCAGCTTCGCAGCACGCCCTTAATCGAGGAACAGCGCATGGATGACGTACAGCAATTGGGCGAGATGCTTCGTCATTACGCAGACAGCGAAGCGCACAAGAAACAACAGCACCTGGCCCAGTCGACGGTTTGGGCTGAACAGATCCAGCTGTTGTTCGGGCAAATCGAGCACTGGCTGGCGCCCGTCATGGCGCCAGGTCTTCTGGAACTGAGCCGCGAGGCGTACGTGGCTCATGGTGCGAGCGTTGAGGCGCAAGCGTCCCCGTTCAAGACTGAAAAACTGACCGTGTCCATTACCGGTAAACCTGTGGAGTTCGTGCCGGAAGTGATGGGCGTGGGCGGGCTGGTGTCCCTGTCGATCATCGGCCTGGCTTCGACTCGCCACGGCAGCATTTCCCTGATATGCCAGCCACCCTCGGTGCAATGGCAGTGGCGCCGGACCAACGGCCTGAAAGACCCCGACACGTTTGTTTTCGATGCAGACTTCCTCGCACAGCAACTGCAGGGTCTGATTCCCCGGGAACGAGGCTGAACAGGGATAAGGACGCTTGCCAGCCCATCGCTTGTTTTTGCTGGAACAGGCAAAAAGGCGCCGATTGGCTATACCTGTATTTCCGGCCCCGTCTCGTGTGGCTTACAGGAGTGACAGCATGAAGTTCGCGTCAATGATCGGCACCGTGTGCATCGCCTCGCTCGCCTTGGCGGGCTGCTCCAGCAAGATCACCCAGCCGGACGAGTATTCGGGGTTCCTGGGGGACTACAGTCGGCTCAAGGCAGAAAAATCCCCCTCGGGAGCCGAGGTGATGCGTTGGGTCGATCCGAAGATCGATCTTTCCAGGTACACCAGCCTTTACATTGAACCGACACAGCTTTATCCCAAGCCGCAGCCGACGGTAAAAATCCCTCAGGCGACCCTGTCAGGTATCACCAGTTACTACGACCAGGCGCTCAAGCGCGAAGCCGGGAAATCGTTGCCCCTGGCGAAGGCACCGGGCCCTGGTGTCCTGGTGATGCGCGCGGCCATCACTGCGGTCAGCAGCAAGACTGAAGGCCTGAAACCTTATGAGGTGGTTCCGATTGCGCTCGTGGCGGCTGCGGTGAGCACTGCCAGCGGTATTCGCGACCAGGAAACCACCCTGGGCACCGAGGCGGTGTTTCTCGACGGCAGCAGCAATGCGGTGGTCGCCCAAGTGGTACGCAAAGGCACGGGCAAGCCGTTGTCCAACGACTCCCAAGTGATGAAGGCCGATGATGTGAAAGGTGTGATCGACGGATGGGCGGCCGATCTGCACCAGTCGTTTCTCAAGCTCAAGGCCAAATAGCGGCGCGCGCCTGAACGAGTCATGACTTTTTATGTCCAGCCATAGGTCGGAGCACCATTTCATGGTTAACTCCGGCCTCCATCATTTTCACAATGTCAGAAGGAATCCGTTCATGGCTCAAGTCACGCTCAAAGGCAACCCGGTACAAGTCAACGGTCAGTTGCCACAAGCCGGTTCCAAGGCGCCAGCCTTTTCCCTGGTGGCCGGCAATCTGTCCGACGTTTCCCTGAAGGATTTCGCCGGCAAGCGCAAAGTGCTGAACATCTTCCCAAGCGTCGACACCCCGACCTGCGCCACGTCCGTGCGCAAATTCAACGCCCAGGCCAACGATCTGGACAACACCGTGGTGCTGTGTATTTCCGCTGACCTGCCGTTCGCCCAGGCACGCTTCTGTGGCGCCGAAGGCCTGGAAAACGTGCAGAACCTGTCGACGCTGCGGGGTGCCGAGTTCATCCAGGACTACGGGGTGGCCATCGCGGACGGCCCGCTCAAAGGCTTGACCGCCCGCGCCGTGGTCGTGCTGGATGAAAATGACAACGTGCTGCACAGCGAGCTGGTCAAGGAAATCGCTGAAGAGCCGAACTACGACGCTGCCCTGGCCGCTTTGAAATAAGTGGAATGAAATAAGGCATTTATTACAATTGTTAACGGCCTGGCCCTGTCCAGGCCGTTTTCTTTTGTGCTTCAAGGTCTTAGCCGACAACGTGCCAGGTAAGCCCAACGTAAATTGCCGGTAAAGGCGCTTTGCTAAATACCCGCCAGTGCTTATCGTTCAGCCTCCTGTAGAAGAAGCCCTCGCGCCCAATGGTTGATCACTCCATGCAATCCTCTGTTTCCCGCAATTCCCGCCGCTGGCTGCTCGGCCTGCTCATCGTATTGGTTGTCGCGGCGCTGGCCTGGAAGTTCTGGCCCGGTGGCGCAGCGCAGAAGCCTGGGGCAGGGGAGAAGACCGCAGCAGGTCACATGGGACGTTCAGGCGGCATGCGGCCTGGGTTCGGCAGTGCCTCAGGGCCGATCCCGGTGCGGGTGGCGCCGGCGGTTACCGGAGATTTCCCGCTGTACTACAAGGCGCTGGGCACGGTCACGGCCCTCAATACCATCAATGTGCGCAGCCGGGTAGGCGGGGAGTTGGTCAAGATCGCCTTCGAAGAAGGGCAGATGGTCAAGGCTGGGGACCTGCTGGCCGAAATCGACCCGCGTCCGTACCAGAACGCCTTGCTCCAGGCCGAAGGGACGCTGTTGCAGAACCAGGCCCAATTGAAGAACGCCCAGGTTGACCTCGAGCGCTACCGTGGCCTGTATGCGGAGGACAGCATCGCCAAGCAGACCCTCGACACAGCCGCCGCGCTGGTCGGCCAGTACCAGGGCACGGTCAAGACCAACCAGGCGGCGGTCAACGACGCCAAGCTCAACCTCGAATTCACCAAGATCCGCGCGCCTATCGCCGGGCGAGTCGGTCTGCGGCAGCTGGACCTCGGCAACCTGGTAGCGGCCAACGACACCACGGCGCTGGCGGTCATCACCCAGACCCAACCTATCAGCGTCGTGTTCACCCTCCCGGAAAACAGCCTGGAAACGGTCCTTGCCCGTTACCGCAGCGGGGCCAAGCTGCCCGTCGAAGCCTGGGACCGTGGCGACCTGAAACTCCAGGCCAGCGGTGTGCTGCAAAGCCTGGACAACCAGATCGATGTCACCACCGGCACGCTGAAGTTCAAGGCCCGCTACGAGAACCGCGACCAGTCGCTGTTCCCCAACCAGTTCGTCAACGTGCGCCTGCTGGCCGATACGCTCAAGGGTGTGGTCTTGGCGCCGACGGCAGCGATTCAGTTTGGCACCAATGGCACCTTCGTCTACGCCCTGGAAGGTGACAAGAAGGTCATCATCAAGAAACTGAAAATCGGTGCCAGCGACGGTGACAACACGGTGGTCACCGAAGGCCTGGCCGCTGGCGACCGGGTCGTGCTCGAAGGCACCGATCGCTTGAAGGAAGGCAGCGAAGTGGAAGTGGTCAGCGACAGCCAGGACGTACCCACCACGCCGACCGAGCACCTGCAAGGCAAGAGCGCGGCAACCCCGACTGAACCGGTCGCGGCCGACAAGGCGAAAAAGGACGGCGCATGAATCTCTCGCGGCTGTTCATTCTTCGCCCGGTCGCCACCACCCTGAGCATGCTGGCCATTGTCCTGGCCGGCCTGATCGCCTATCGGCTGCTGCCGGTGTCGGCCTTGCCTCAGGTCGATTACCCGACCATCCGCGTGATGACCCTGTACCCGGGCGCGAGCCCCGATGTGATGACCAGCGCGGTCACCGCGCCCCTGGAGCGACAGTTCGGGCAGATGCCGGGCCTGACGCAAATGGCATCCACCAGTTCCGGTGGCGCCTCGGTGATCACCCTGCGCTTCAACCTCGACATCAACATGGACGTCGCCGAGCAGCAGGTGCAAGCAGCAATCAACGCGGCGACCAATCTGCTGCCTAAAGACCTGCCGGCGCCACCGGTCTACAACAAGGTCAACCCGGCCGACACCCCGGTGCTGACCCTGGCAATCACTTCCAAGACCATGTTGCTGCCCAAGCTCAACGACCTGGTCGACACCCGCATGGCGCAGAAAATTGCCCAGATCAACGGCGTGGGCATGGTGACCATTGCTGGCGGCCAGCGCCAGGCCGTACGGATCAAGGTCAACCCCGAGGCCTTGGCGGCCAACGGCCTTAACCTGGCGGACGTGCGCACCCTCATCGGCGCCTCCAACGTCAACCAGCCCAAGGGCAATTTCGATGGGCCGACCCGGGTCTCGATGCTGGACGCCAATGACCAGTTGACCTCGCCCAAGGACTACGCCGAACTGATCCTGGCCTACGCCAATGGTGCGCCGTTGCGGCTCAAGGACGTGGCACAGATCGTCGACGGCGCGGAAAACGAACGCCTGGCCGCGTGGGCCAATGAAAACCAGGCGGTGCTGCTCAATATCCAGCGTCAGCCGGGGGCCAACGTCATCGAGGTGGTGGACCGGATCAAGGCCCTGTTGCCGAGCATCACCGATAACCTGCCGGCCGGCCTGGACGTCACCGTGCTCACCGACCGCACCCAGACCATCCGTGCCTCGGTCACCGACGTGCAGCATGAACTGCTGATCGCCATCGTCCTGGTGGTCCTGGTGACGTTCCTGTTCTTGCGCCGGGTGAGCGCCACCATTATTCCTTCGGTAGCCGTGCCGCTGTCGCTGATCGGTACGTTCGGCGTGATGTACCTGGCGGGCTTTTCCATCAATAACCTGACGCTGATGGCGCTGACCATCGCCACCGGTTTCGTGGTGGACGATGCCATCGTCATGCTGGAGAACATCGCCCGTTATATCGAGGAGGGCGACAGTCCGTTGCAGGCCGCGCTCAAGGGCGCCAAGCAGATCGGCTTCACGCTGATTTCCCTGACCCTGTCGTTGATTGCGGTGCTGATCCCGCTGCTGTTCATGGCGGACGTGGTGGGGCGGTTGTTCCGCGAGTTCGCCATCACCCTGGCAGTGGCGATCCTGATCTCCCTGGTGGTATCCCTGACGCTGACGCCGATGATGTGCGCCCGGCTGCTCAAGCGTGAGCCCAAGGAAGACGAACAGGGCCGTTTCTACCGAGCCAGCGGCGCCTGGATCGATTGGCTGATCGCCGCCTACGGGCGCAAATTGCAATGGGTGCTCAAGCATCAGCCGCTGACCCTGCTGGTGGCGGTGGGCAGCCTGGTGCTGACGGTGGTGCTTTACCTGGCCGTGCCCAAGGGCTTCTTTCCGGTGCAGGACACCGGGGTGATCCAGGGTATTTCCGAGGCGCCGCAGTCGATTTCCTTCGCCGCCATGAGCGAGCGCCAGCAGCAGCTCGCCAAGGTGATCCTCGCCGACCCGGCGGTGCAAAGCCTGTCCTCCTATATTGGCGTGGACGGCGACAATGCCACCCTCAACAGCGGCCGGCTGCTGATCAACCTCAAGCCCCATGGCGAGCGGGACGACAGCGCCACCCAGATCATTGCTCGTTTGCAGCCACAGCTGGACCGCCTGGTGGGCATCCGCCTGTTCATGCAGCCGGTGCAGGACCTGACCATCGAGGACCGGGTCAGCCGCACCCAATACCAGTTCAGCCTTTCATCGCCGGACGCCGAGTTGCTCAGCCTCTGGAGCGCCCGGCTCGTCGAGGCCTTGGCCCGCCAGCCGGAGCTGACCGACGTCGCCAGCGATTTGCAGGACAAGGGCTTGCAGGTTTACCTGGTAATCGACCGTGACGCCGCCTCGCGCCTGGGCGTTTCCGTCTCGAACATCACCGATGCGCTGTATGACGCCTTCGGCCAGCGGCAGATTTCCACCATCTACACCCAGGCTAGCCAGTACCGCGTGGTGCTGCAGGCCCAGGCCGGGGAGCGGATCGGGCCGCAGGCGCTGGACCAGATCCACGTCAAGACCACCGACGGCGGTCAGGTGCGGCTGTCGAGCCTGGCCCGGGTCGAGGAGCGCCAGGCCCAGCTGGCAATTGCTCACATCGGCCAGTTTCCGGCAGTGATGATGTCGTTCAACCTCGCGCCCGGCGTGGCCCTCGGCCATGCGGTCGAGGCGATTGAAAAGGTCCAGCAGGACATCGGCATGCCGGTGGGTGTGCAGACCGAGTTCCAGGGCGCGGCCCAGGCATTCCAGGCGTCGCTGTCGAGCACCTTGCTGCTGATCCTGGCGGCGGTGGTCACCATGTACATCGTCCTGGGCGTGCTGTATGAGAGCTACATCCACCCGATCACGATTCTTTCCACGTTGCCTTCGGCGGCCATCGGCGCCTTGCTGGCGTTGATCCTCAGCGGCAATGACCTGGGCATGATTGCGATCATCGGCATCATCCTGCTGATCGGTATCGTCAAGAAGAACGCGATCATGATGATCGACTTCGCCCTCGACGCCGAACGCAACCAGGGCATCGACCCGCAAACGGCGATCTATCAAGCGGCGCTGCTGCGCTTCCGCCCGATCCTGATGACCACCCTGGCGGCCTTGTTCGGCGCGGTGCCGCTGATGCTCGCCACCGGCTCCGGGGCGGAACTGCGCCAGCCCTTGGGCTTGGTGATGGTCGGCGGGTTGTTGGTGAGCCAGGTGCTGACGCTGTTCACGACGCCGGTGATTTACCTGTATTTCGACCGCCTGGGGCGGCGCTTTGCCAAGCTGGATGGGAAAGAGGTGGCGGTATGACGGTACCTAGCGGCAAGCTTCTAGCCGCAAGCGACAAGCTAGAGCCTGTGCACGACTTGCTTTTCTCTTGCAGCTTGAAGCTTGCAGCTTGGAGCTGTAGCCCATGAACCTCTCCGGCCCATTCATCAAGCGCCCCGTGGCAACGATGCTCCTGAGCTTCGCGATCATGCTGCTCGGTGGCGTGTGCTTCGGCCTGCTGCCGGTAGCGCCGCTGCCGCAGATGGATTTCCCGGTGATCGTGGTCCAGGCCAGCTTGCCCGGGGCCAGCCCCGAGGTGATGGCGTCCACCGTCGCGACGCCCCTGGAACGGTCCTTCGGCGCCATCGCCGGGGTCAACACCATGAGCAGCCGCTCCAGCCAGGGTTCTACGCGGGTCATCCTGCAATTCGACCTGGACCGCGACATCAATGGCGCGGCCCGGGAAGTGCAGGCGGCTATCAATGCCTCGCGCAACCTGCTGCCCAGCGGCATGCGCAGCATGCCCACCTACAAGAAGGTCAACCCGTCCCAGGCGCCGATCATGGTGTTGTCGCTGACCTCCGACGTGTTGGAAAAAGGTCAGCTTTATGACTTGGCGTCGACCATCCTGTCCCAGAGCCTGTCCCAGGTAACGGGTGTCGGTGAGGTGCAGATCGGCGGCAGCTCGCTTCCCGCCGTGCGCATCGAGTTGGAACCGCAATCGCTCAACCAGTACGGCGTAGCCTTGGACGATGTGCGCACCGCCATCGCCGATAGCAACGTGCGCCGACCCAAGGGCTCGGTGGAGGATGACCGGCGCATGTGGCAGGTCCAGGCCAACGATCAACTGGAGAAGGCCAAGGACTACGAAACGCTCATCATCCGTTACCAGGACGGCTCGGTGCTGCGGCTCAAGGACGTGGCGAAAGTCACCGACAGTGTCGAGGACCGCTACAACAGCGGCTTTTTCAATAACGATGCCGCCGTGCTGCTGGTGATCAACCGTCAGGCCGGCGCCAACATCATCGAGACCGTCAACGAGATCAAGGCGCAATTGCCGGCGTTGCAGGCTGTCTTGCCCGCGAGCGTAAAACTCAACCTGGCCATGGACCGCTCGCCGGTGATCAAGGCCACCCTCCATGAAGCGGAAATGACCCTGCTGATTGCCGTCGCCCTGGTGGTGCTGGTGGTGTTCCTGTTCCTCGGCAATTTCCGCGCCTCGCTGATCCCGACCCTGGCGGTGCCGGTGTCGCTGGTGGGCACGTTTGCAGTGATGTACCTGTACGGTTTCTCCCTGAACAACCTGTCGCTGATGGCATTGATCCTGGCCACCGGGCTGGTGGTGGATGACGCCATCGTGGTGCTGGAGAACATTTCCAGGCACATCGACGAAGGCGTTCCTCCCATGAAAGCGGCGTACAAGGGCGCCGAGGAAGTGGGTTTCACCTTGCTGTCGATGAACGTCTCGCTGGTAGCGGTGTTCCTGTCGATCCTGTTCATGGGTGGGATCATCGAGAGCCTGTTCCGCGAGTTTTCAATCACCCTGGCGGCATCCATCGTGGTCTCGCTGGTGGTATCCCTGACCCTCACGCCAATGCTCTGCGCCCGCTGGCTCAAGCCTCATGTACCCGGGCAGGAGAACCGCTTGCAGCGTTGGAGCCAACGCCTCAATGACCGCATGGTCCGCGGGTATGCCACCAGCCTGGATTGGGTCCTGCGCCACCGACGCCTGACTTTGCTGAGCCTGTTGGTGACCATCGGTGTGAATGTCGCCCTGTACGTGGTGGTGCCGAAGACCTTCATGCCGCAGCAGGACACCGGCCAACTGATTGGTTTCGTGCGCGGCGACGATGGGCTGTCGTTCAACGTGATGCAGCCGAAGATGGAAATCTTCCGCCGCGCCGTGCTCAAGGATGATGCAGTGCAGAGCGTCGCCGGTTTCATCGGCGGCAACAACGGCACCAACAATGCCTTCATGCTGGTGCGCCTCAAGCCAATCAAGGAACGCAGGATTTCCGCGCAAAAAGTCATCGAGCGCTTGCGTAAGGAAATGCCCAAGGTCCCCGGTGGCCAACTCATGCTGATGGCTGACCAGGACTTGCAGTTTGGCGGTGGCCGCGAGCAGACCACCTCACAATATTCCTACATTCTGCAAAGCGCCGACCTGGCGTCGCTGCGCCAGTGGTACCCCAAGGTCGCCGCCGCGTTCAGGGCCTTGCCGGAACTGACCGCTATCGATGCCCGCGACGGTGGCGGTGCGCAACAGGTGACGCTGGTGGTGGACCGCGACCAGGCCAAGCGCCTGGGCATCGACATGGACATGGTCACCGCAGTGCTCAACAACGCCTACAGCCAGCGGCAGATCTCAACCATCTACGACAGTCTCAACCAGTACCAGGTGGTGATGGAGGTCAATCCCAAGTACGCCCAGGATCCCAGCACCCTCGAACAGGTCCAGGTAATCACCGCCGATGGCGCGCGGGTGCCGCTGTCGACCATCGCCCATTACGAGAACAGCCTGGAAGACGACCGAGTCAGTCATGAAGGTCAGTTCGCCTCCGAAAGCATTTCGTTCGACATGGCCGAAGGCGTGACGGTGGAGCAGGGCTCCGCCGCCATCGAGCGGGCGATTGCCAAACTGGGAATGCCGGAAGACGTCATCGCAAAAATGGCGGGCACGGCCGATGCTTTTGCCGCCACCCAGAAGAGCCAGCCGTTCATGATTCTCGGGGCGTTGCTGGCGGTATACCTGGTATTGGGTGTGCTGTATGAAAGCTACATTCACCCGCTGACTATCCTGTCGACCTTGCCATCGGCCGGTGTCGGTGCCTTGCTCTCGATCTACGCGCTGGGCGGCGAGTTCAGCCTGATCTCCCTGTTGGGGCTGTTCCTGCTGATTGGCGTGGTGAAGAAAAACGCGATCCTGATGATCGACCTGGCGTTGCAACTGGAGCGAGCAGGGCAGTCGCCCTTGGAGTCGATCCGCAGCGCTTGCCTGCTGCGGCTGCGGCCGATTCTGATGACCACCCTGGCGGCGATCCTGGGCGCCTTGCCGTTACTGCTCGGCTCTGCCGAGGGTGCGGAAATGCGCCAGCCGCTGGGACTGACCATCATCGGTGGGCTGGTGTTCAGCCAGGTACTGACCCTTTACACCACCCCGGTGGTTTACCTCTATCTCGACAAGCTGCGCCATCGCTTCAACCGCTGGCGCGGCGTGCGCACTGATGCTGCCCTGGAAACTCCGTTATGACCGACCGTACCCTTATCAATCTTGCCGCTGCGCTGGCAACCGCCCGGGGCTCGCGAGTGTTGAGCCTGGCCCTGTGCGTGGCAATGCTCAGCGCTTGCGCCATCGGCCCGGATTACCAGCGCCCTCCGGCGGCCGCGCCGGTGCAGTACAAGGAGGCGCAGGGCTGGCGCGCAGCGAACCCAAGCGATGCGTTGGCCCGTGGCGCCTGGTGGGAGTTGTATGGCGACACGCAGCTCAACGGCCTGGTGGATAAACTCAACACCGCCAACCAGACCGTGGCCCAGGCCGAAGCCCAATACCGCCAGGCCCGGGCACTGGTGCGCAGCGCCCGGGGTGCATTTTTTCCAACGGTGGACCTGACGGTGGGCAAGACGCGCTCCAGCCAGGGCACCGGAAGCAGCAGTTCGAGCCTGAGCAGTTCGTCCAGTGGCATTCGCGACACCTATAACGCCCAGGCCGGGGTCAGTTGGGAGGCGGATATCTGGGGCAAGCTGCGCCGTACCCTGGAGGCCGACGAAGCGAGTGCGCAGGCGAGTTTCGCCGACTTGGCCGCGATGCGCCTGAGCCAGCAATCGGAACTGGTGCAGAACTACCTGCAACTGCGGGTGATCGATGAACAGAAACGCCTGTTGCAGACCACGGTCGACAACTATCAGCGCTCGCTGAAAATGACCGAAAACCAATACCGTGCCGGTGTGTCCGGCAAGGATGCGGTGGCCCAGGCCCAGACCCAGCTCAAGACCACCCAGGGCGACCTGATCGACCTGATCTGGCAACGAGCCCAGTTTGAGAATGCCATTGCCGTGCTGATCGGCCTGCCGCCGGCCGAGTTCAACCTGGCTGAAACCGGTGATATCCCGTCACTGCCGCAAATCCCGGTGGCGCTGCCCTCGCAACTGCTCGAACGCCGGCCGGACATTGCCTCGGCGGAACGTTCGGTGATGGCCGCCAACGCCGAGATCGGCGTGGCCAAGGCCGCCTATTACCCGGACCTGACCCTGAGCCTCAGCGGCGGCTACAGCAGCAGTACCTACGATAACTGGGTCAGCGTGCCGAACCGCTTCTGGTCGGTGGGGCCGCAACTGGCGATGACACTGTTCGATGGCGGCCAGCGTTCGGCGGAAGTCGACCGCACCGTGGCCGCCTATGACCAGACCGTAGCCACCTATCGCCAGACCGTGCTCGACGGTTTCCGTGAGGTGGAAAACTACATGATCCAGCTCAAGGTCCTGGAGGACGAAGCACGGGTACGCCAGGAAGCCCTCGATGCCGCCCGGGAATCCCTGCGCCTGACGCAAAACCAGTACAAGGCCGGCCTGATTGCCTACCTCGACGTAGTGACGGTCCAGGCCACGGCCTTGAGCAACGAACGCAGCGTGTTGACCCTGCAACAGAGCCGGTTGATCGCCAGCGTGCAACTGATCGCGGCGCTGGGCGGTGGTTGGGATGGGCAACTACAGGCAGGCGAGTAACCGCAGGGTTGAATGCAGTCCCGCTTTTGGCCGATGCACTGCCTACGACCTGTCGTCATGGCTTGGTATAGTTCAGGCCTCTTTCAGTCGGTAAAGGATCACTGCCATGTCGCAATACCAAGCGTTCAACGTCGAACTTGCCGATAACGTTGCCCATGTGCAGATCAATCGTCCGGAAAAGATCAACTCGATGAACGCGGCGTTCTGGAGCGAAATCATCGAGATCTTCCAGTGGGTGGACGACACCGACGCCGCGCGGGTGGTGGTGCTCAGCGGTGCCGGCAAACATTTTTCTTCGGGGATCGACCTGATGATGCTGGCGGGCGTGGCAAACGAGCTGGGCAAGGATGTAGGGCGAAATGCGCGCCTGTTGCGCCGCAAGATCCTGCAGTTGCAAGCCTCGTTCAACGCCGTCGACAATTGCCGCAAGCCGGTACTCGCCGCGGTCCAGGGCTACTGCCTGGGCGGCGCCATCGACCTGATTTCAGCCTGCGACATGCGCTACGCCGCCCAGGACGCGCAGTTCTCCATCAAGGAAATCGATATCGGCATGGCGGCCGACGTCGGCACGCTGCAACGCTTGCCCCGGATCATCGGGGACGGCATGCTGCGTGAACTCGCTTATACGGGGCGCACCTTCGATGCCGACGAAGCGCGCAGCATTGGCCTGGTCAATCGTGTCTACAGTGATACCGCCAGTTTGCTCGACGGTGTCATGGGTATCGCCCGGGAAATTGCCGCCAAATCGCCAATTGCCGTGACCGGCACCAAGGCGATGATCAGCTACATGCGCGATCACCGCATCGACGACGGGCTGGAGTACGTCGCCACGTGGAACGCTGCCATGCTGCAATCGACTGACCTGCGCGTGGCCATGGCCGCCCATATGAGCAAACAGAAACCCGAATTTCTGGATTGACTGATCATGATTTCACGCTGGACCACCGCAGTACTCGATACCGATTTTCCCGGCGGCTGGGCCGTGGCCCGCAGCCCGGAAGGCTTTCTGTTCGATGATAACGGCGCGCTGTTTCCCCGCGACTGGCTCAAGCGACAGGACCTGTCGATCCTCGCCGAGCATGGCATCGGCCACCTGGACGGTGAGCCTGTCTATCTGTTGGAATTGCACAGCTCACAGGATATTCCCGGCTGCAACTGGAAAGGCTTGCGGGCATTCATGCTCGAGGACGACCACACGCTGTACAAAGTGCTGGGCTACGCGGCGCAGATCGGCACCTGGGCGCGGGAACATCGTTTCTGCGGCAGTTGCGGCAAGCGCATGAGCCAGATCCCGCGGGAGCGGGCGATGTATTGCGATGCCTGTGATTTGCGGCACTATCCGCGCATTTCACCGAGCATGATCGTGCTCATTACCCGCGGCGACGAAGTGCTGCTGGCCCGTTCGCCGCGTTTCGTCACCGGTGTCTACAGCACCCTGGCCGGGTTTGCCGAGCCAGGCGAGTCGGCCGAGGATTGCCTGGTTCGCGAGGTGCGCGAAGAAGTCAGCATTGAGGTAAAGAATATCCAGTACATGGGCAGCCAATGCTGGCCGTTCCCCCATTCGATGATGCTGGGCTTCCACGCCGAATATGCCGGTGGCGACATCATCCCTCAAGAAGATGAAATCGAGGACGCCCAGTGGTTCAACGTTCACAACCTGCCACCGCTGCCGGCCTCGCGATCCATCGCGCGTTACCTGATCGATCTCTACGTGGCGCGCCGCCTAGGCCACGCTGAACCAGTGCTGCCAGGCTAGCCGCACGGTCAAGCCCAACACCACGGTGATGAACACCGGCCGGATGAACTTCGCGCCGCCGCTGATGGCGGTGCGAGCACCGAAGAACGCCCCGATCATCACCGCAATGCCCATGCTCAGGCCGATGATCCAGTCGACCTGCCCGGAAAAGATGAACACCGACAGCGCTGCGATGTTGCTGACGAAGTTCATGCTGCGAGCTACGCCACTGGCCTTGACCAGGTCGATGGGGTAGAGCAGCAAACTGCTCACCGTCCAGAACGCCCCCGTCCCGGGGCCCGCCACGCCGTCATAAAAGCCCAGGCTGAAGCCTTGGGGCGATTGCCACTTCTTGCTGATGGGCGCGTTGCTGTCCAGAGGCGCCTTGGGCGTGCCGCCGAACAACAGGTAGAGACCGCACGCGAAAACGATCACCGGCAGCATCTTGTTCAGCCATTCGGCCGGCAGATAGTGCGCCACGACGGCGCCGGTCAAGGCACCCACGAGCGTGCCGACCAGGGCGTGGGTCCACTGCCGGGGATGGAACAGCTTGCGCCTGTAGAAAGTGAAACTGGCCGTGGCCGAACCGAAGGTCGAGCTGAGCTTGTTGGTGCCCAGGACCAGATGGGGCGGTAGCCCGGCGGTGAGCAACGCGGGTGTGGTCAGCAGGCCACCGCCGCCAGCAATAGCATCGATGAAGCCGGCAATGAACGCGACAATGGCGAGGATAGCGAGGGTAGTGAGGTCAACGCTGAGTTCAAAAGGCATGGAATGGGCTTATTCGGCAGATCGCAGCAGGGCGGCGGGGAAGGCCGGTATGTTACCCACAATGACCGCGAGCCGCGACTGCCCGATTGCCCCCGGCTCAAAGACACTGCCCCCCGTGGCGAGGGAGCTTGCTCCCGCCGGGCTGCGCAACAGCCCCCGTCATAACCACATCGCACTCCGCCGGAGCCCGCCCCCTCGCCATCAGAACCCTCGTTCACTCCGGCCTGAACACCGCCCGCAAACAGCTGTGCGACTTGTCCTTGAACATCGCATAACCTTCCACCGACTGCTCCAGCCCCATCGGGTGGGTCAGCAAATAGGAAGGGTCCAGCTCGCCCTTCTGGATGTGCTCGAACAAACGCTTCACGTAGCGCTGCCCCGGTTGCTGGCCGGAGCGCAAGGTCAGGGATTTGTTGACGATTGCGCCCATCGGAAACTTGTCCAGCAAACCGCCATACACGCCGACCACCGATACGGTGCCGCCCTTGCGGCAGGCTCGGATCGACTGGCGCAGCACCGTGCCGCGTTCAGTGTGCAAACGCATCATCTGCTTGGTCTTGTCATAGAAATAGTCGATCTCGGTGCCATGAGCTTCCATGCCCACGCAATCGATACAACGATCCGGGCCACGGCCGCCGGTCAGCTCCAGCAAGGCGGCATGCACGTCGCAGGTTTCGTAATTGAGGGCGATGGCGCCGGCCTTCTCCTCAGCCAGGCGCAAGCGCTCGGGGAAGCGGTCGATGGCAATCACTCGCTCGGCCCCCAGCAGGTAAGCGCTGGAAATCGCCATCAGGCCAACGCCACCGCAGCCCCAGACCGCCACGGTGTCGCCGCGTTGGATGTCGGCGTTGTCGGCAGCGAAATAACCGGTGGGGACCGCGTCGGAGACGAACACCGCTTGCTCATCACTGACGCCCTCGGGAATGGCGAACAGGTTCACGTCGGCAAACGGCACGCGAATATAAGTGGCATGGCTGCCGGCGTAACCGCCGAACGCATGGCTGTAGCCGATGATGCCGCAGGCCGGTTGGCCGTAGGCAATGTCTGTTGCGCTGGGGTTGGGGTTGGAGTTGTCGCAGCAGGAAAAGTCCGAGCGCTGGCAGTGTTCGCACTGGCCGCAGCCGATGATCGACACGGTGACAACCCGGTCGCCTTTGCTGAACTGGGTGATGGCCGAGCCGGTCTCCACCACTTCGCCCATGAATTCATGGCCAATGATGTCGCCCGCTTGCATGGTCGGCACGTAACCGCCCAGCAAATGCAGGTCCGAACCGCACACGGACGACAACATCACCCGTACGATGGCGTCACGGGGATTGAGAATGGACGGATCATCGACTGTCTCGACTTGGAGTTTATTGGGGCCTTGCCAGGTCAATGCACGCATCAGGCTGTTCCTCCAGTGATAGGTGTGGTGGAAGCGGGGCTGGTCGGCGCTTGGGTGGCATTCGTGGCCGGATGCACGAACAGGAAATCCTTCGTGTCCTGGGCGCGCATTCGGTTAGTGGTCACCTCGCCGAGCTCCAGTTGCTGCTTGATGCTGCGAAGCAGATTCAACAAGGCTTTGTCCGAGAACTTCGAGATGGCGGCAGCCAGGGCGTAACCGGCGGAACCCAGGGAGGTCTGGCAAGCAACGATGGCCTTGATCTGCGTGCCTCGGCCCGTCGGCGCGTCGCTGAAATGCATCTGGATGTCATGTTTGAAACGCGAATCCGGGGCGGCGATCCAGTGCAGCTTCCGGCCATCCTTGGGGTCGTCCTGTTCGATGTCGCATTCCAAGGTCTTGTCCATCGGGCCGTGGGCGACCCAGCGGTAGGTGCGCTCGCTGGTCTGTTCAATCTCATCCACCCAAGGCACCAGCGCCCCGAGATTGCCCGGGTTGCTGCAGAACGCGAAGACTTCCTCCCTGGGCTTGCCGATCGTGATGCTGCGGGAAATTACCTTGCTACCGTTCCAGTCCCGGTCCTGTTCGAAGGCTTGCTCGAAAGGAGTATGTGTCAGCGCACGCTTGACCCTGCACGTACCTGAGTAACCGCGCCAGGCGGCACAGGCGCCAAGCATCACTTGCGGCCACCCTTTGAGCCCGCCCTCGCGCAGCCCGTTGGCGATCAACAGCGTGCCGGCCAGCAACGACACGACGCGCTCCGGTGTTCCTAGGTTGGGGTGCGAAGGGGTCGGTACGGCGGCCCGGCTCGCAACCAGTTGGGGTCGTTCAGTCATGATGGTTTCCTTATGATCAAGGGCGACATAAGGAATGAGCCGGGGGACGGCGTCGTTGTTCCATCCACATTCGCGCTTTCCGATGAGGCGAACCGTGGATGCGGTCACGTATTGCACAGCCTTGGCGGGCTATCTATCGGCGACGGCCAGGACCGACCAAGCGACGATTACTTTTTTGAAATCAAGGGGTTGTCAGCCTAGGCAAATGAGTACATAATTGCGCCCATCGAACGCACTGGGACGTAAAAAATCTCAATGTTTTCAAGGAGATAGCGCTTCGTAAGAGGTCTGTTTCCAGATCAGGTTTGTACACGGTTGATGTGGCGACAATGCATCAGGCGTCTTGAGGCCGAATAGCAAAATGGTTATGCAGTGGATTGCAAATCCACCTACGCCGGTTCGATTCCGACTTCGGCCTCCACTTTAAAACAGCTCCGTAGATCTATGATTTACGGAGCTTTTTTATTTACGATGCGAGGAAAGCTTTTGTCTTGAAAAGGACATGAGCAACCTTGCTTCAGAGGGGAGGGATGTATATATTCCTCGCTCTTGCTGCACCAGGCCAGGCCCTGGCGAATCTGATATTTGCCAGTCTCCATAAGGCTTGCCGCGCTACCGCCCGAATGGCGAAACTGGTAGACGCATGGGACTTAAAATCCCCCGCTCGTAAGGGCGTGCCGGTTCGATTCCGGCTTCGGGCACCATATAAAACAAAGGGTTGCATGGGATATCTCATGCAACCCTTTTTGTTTGCCTATCACTTGCAACGTGACCGAGGCGACCTACAACCGCCGGCGAAACGCTTCGAGAATTTCCCGCGTGCCTTTTTTCATTTGCAGCTGGGCGATGGCATCCAATGGGTGCCAAAGGCAATCGCTGATTTCATTCTGTGGCGTGGCCGCCTTTGAATCGCGAACCGAGGCTTCGAATACATGGTGTTCGGTTTCACCCTCGTTGATTCGCATGAGGTAGAGCAGGTTTTCGACGCTCAGGCCGGTTTCTTCTGCCAGCTCCCTCACCGCAGCGCCCGCGTGGGTTTCGCCGCGTTCGACCGCGCCCCCTGGCAATGCCCAGCGGCTGTTGGCCTTGCGGACCAGCAAGACGTGGCGATTATCTTCGCAAATGACCGTCGCTCGTATCTTCATGGCATTGCTCAATCAGTGACTGTCATTAAAGTGAAATATAACTGAAATATTAAGGCCCGTTGCCAGCACGGCGATCACAAACCTATTTTTCCGTGGGTCTATTCATAAGACCCTTCTCATAAGTGAAAGGCTGCACTTCATTTCTCATGCTATCGGCCATGCAAGCCCACACTTGCGTGCCGCCGGCCATCGACCGGTCATCGGCAAAAATGAATCAGATTGGAAAAAACGCATCCATTTTGGGTGGCTGGCCGCCCCCGAGAGGGGAAGGGAGGAAAAATGACCACGGTTGAAGATTTCAAGATCAGATCCCACGAGCTTCTGATGGAGCTCGATGCGGCGACGTCGCAGATGATGGAGCTCATTTGTGTTCATCAAATGACCGGGGCGACCTGGGATGAAGCCGTCCAGCGTCAACATGAGGCCTATGAGCGGTGGGTCGCTTATCTGAATGAGCGCCTGTAGGTGCAGGCGCAAATTCTTTGAACGGCGCTGGCGCGGTCATGCCTAATCCATAGACCTTCAAGAGGATAGGGCCATGTCTGAATTAGCCAGTTATTTCTGGATCGCCGTTGCGGTGATTCTGCTGCTCCTGGATCTGTGGGTGATCCTCAGTGTGTTTCGAAGCGAAAAGTCCGCCGGGACCAAGGCCGGCTGGGCGCTGCTGGTGATCATACTGCCGGTGTTGGGGCTGGTCATATGGGGCGTCGCCGGGCCACGCGGCGTCAAGCAAGGCCCATCGTCGCCGGAGCACAGCAAAGGCTAGCAACGGCTGCGTGGGCCACCCCGGTCAGCGGTTCTTCCATTGGCCGCCGGTGGTCTCGCAGTCCTGCTGGGCCTGTTTCGCTTGATTGATGTCGTAGTAGTACCAAGTGATCAGGGCATGATCGGGAAGGCTGGCCGATCCTCCATTCTGGTCCTGGCGAGTGGCGCGCGGGTTGGCCAATGCTTCCTGGGTCAGCGGTGCCTGGCATGTCGCCACGTAGCCTTCTGCGCAACGCTCGACTCGGTTTTTGCGGGTGCTGAGGGTTCCCTTGCTTTCGTTGCTGCAAGACCAATCGAGGGTTTCGGCGGGTACACCTTTGTATTCGTAGCAACTATGGCTTTCGATGGCGGGTACCGAGGAACTCTGGGACTGGGTGAAGACATCGCAGCCTTGGGCCATGGCGGCGGCGGGGCTCGCACAGGCGATCAGTAACAGGATTTTTGCGTTCATGAGGTTCTCCCTGAAGCGGCTTCTGCACGTTGATATCAATATCGAGGCGCAATAGAACGCTGTTGTTCCATCGGTTTTCCGACCAATAGAACTTAAGGGAAAACGGGGCCGGCGTAGCGCGTCAGCGGAATTTGGGCAGCGGCCGCTCAGCGGGCTTGAGCGACGTCAATGCGCTCTGGATCGACGGGGCATCGCGTTCAATGTCATTGAGCCGGTCGCGGATGCGCACTGCGGTAGGGTGTCCACCCTGGTGGTCGACCCAGTCGGCGATTTCCTTGCAGGCGGCAGTGAGCGTGGCCTGACGTGATTCCAATAAAGTGAGCAGGGTGGTGATGGACTCTTTTTCGGACATGTCACACCTCCATTTCAGAGTTGATGATGTAGCACAAAACCCGCCAGTGGGCGGGTCATACCGTTGTTTAAGCGTAGTTGAGTTATTTCGGGTCTGTCGAAGAATCCGGCGCCCGGCTGGACAGCCGGTGCGCCGGATCAGTGTGTGTTGAATCAGCCGGACTCCTTTATCCAGGACGGCGCGACACTGGCTCGCCAGCGCACGTCGGTGATGCCGTATTTCTCTGCCATGGGTTTTGAAACCCGCTTGACCTTTTCTCGCCCGAATTTGGGAATGCGCCCGACACCCGCGTCGCAACTGGCCCAATGCCAGGCCTCTGAGTTGTTCATCACCTCGGCACGGATGATGAATGACTTGGGCTCGCCATGGAGCATGTAGTCGATGATGTAAAGCGATGGCCCGCCCATAAATCCTCCCTAATTAGTCCTATACGGATGGATACGAAGGCATTCGGAAAATTCCATCGAATTTCCAGACGGTCGATATATGACTCTCCAGGCATGGGCGCGGGCCGATAGTAAAAATTGCCAGCAGGCGGCGCTCACCCTCAGGAACCAAACCCGGTTAACCTTCTCCAAGGTGGGCTTCAAAACCACGAGCCAGGGATCAAGGGCGAGGCAGTGCGGCATCAAACTAAGGCAAAATATGAAAAACATCGCCAGGACGCTGCTTTGTGCAGCCCTCGCCATCGGTCTGTCGGGATGCATCGGCCCGCCCATCGAACTGACCCCGCAAACCGAGCAGCAACTGCGTGCACAACCCCCGATCCGTTTCCTCCTGACATTCGATGACGGCCCCAGTGCGTCGTCGTTCTGGAACCCGAGCCTGGCCGTGCTGGACGCGCTGGCGGACAATCCGGTGCAGCCCGGGATCAAGGCGGTCTTTTTTGTGCAGACCCGGGCGATCAGAGCCGGTGACAGCGATATCGGGCGCTCGGTGATGCACCGCGAGCAGCGCGAAGGCCACCTGTTGGGCTTTCACACGGCAACCTATTGGCACACCAATCATCGATTCCTCAGCCCCGAGCAGCTCGAGCAATCGCTTGTCGATGGCGGCGCCGATATCGCCAGCATCGCCGGTGTGGCGCCCAACCTGGTGAGGCCGCCGTTCTGGAGCTACGACAAGCGCACGTTCGCCGCCTACCAGCAGCATGGCTTGCACGTATTGCTGACCGACCTGAGCGCCAACGATGGGAAAATCTGGGGTATCACCGCCAGCCCGCGGCGGCGAATCAACCTGATACGCCAGCTCTCCGAGGTGCGCGAGCGCATTGCCGCAGGGCAACTGCCTGTGGTGGATGGCGTGATCCCGGTGGTGGTCACCTTTCATGACCTCAATCGTTATACCGCCCGGCATGCCCGCGAATACCTTCAGATCCTGCTCGAGGCGGCTCGCGTCACCGGCGTCAAGACCGACGCCAGACCCTTTTATGACGACCATCAGGCCTTGGAGCGGGCAGCGCTGGCGCGCACGATCAGGGACACATCCCAGCCGGTGCACTTGCCTGGGCTGTGGGACTGGCTGTGGGATTCCGACTCCCATTGACACTCCCATGGGCAGCACGCCGACGTTGCGACGCTCGGTCGCTCCCAAGGCATGAACTGGGAGTAAGGTAGGCGACGTAACCCTGGTGTAACTCGAAGGAGGTAACGATGAGCCGTGCAATGCTGACCAAAATGCACATTAACGGGTACGACGTGCTCAGCGTGAACAGCGGTCCGTGGCGGGTCTGCACGCAAGCCGACCGGCTGGGCGCCTTTGGCTCCCGCGAGGAAGCGCTGGCCTACGCCGCGGCGTTGCCGCCCAGGAGAAACCGTAGCGGCCAGGCTGAGCGCACGAAATAGCGCTGAGGGGCGGGCTTGCCCGCGATGGCGGTGCGTCAGCTTGACCAGGCTCCTCGCCCCGATCAGCGATTGGCCAACTCCAGCGGTATCTCCAGAGTAAACAGCGCACCGTTGCCGGGTCCGTCGCTGTGTACGTGAAGGCGGCCATTCATCTCAACCGCGGCCAGCGCGCAGCTGTGCAAGCCAAACCCATGGCCGTCCTTGCGGGTCGTGAACCCGTGGTTGAAGATACGGGCGAGGTTCTCTGGAGCGATGCCTTCGCCTCGGTCCTTGACGGTGAGGCACAACGTCGTTGGTTCGAGGATCTGTATCCCGAGGGTCATTTCGCGGGGCTCGCTGACATGGGACATGGCGAACTTGGCGTTGCTGATGAGGTTGATCAGGATCAGCAACAACCGATGCTTGTCTCCCAGGATCGTGGGGACGTCCTGATATTCCTTGATGACGGTGACGCGATGCCGGCTTAGCGCATCCGAATTCATCCGTAGCGCATCTTCGAACAGATCGTTGACCTTGAGTGGTTCGATCAGCCTGGCGGCCCCCGCATAGGTCTGTTGAGTGGTGACGATTTCCTTGATGTGGTCGATGCTCTTGGTCAGTTGCGCCAGTTCTTCGATAAGCATCGTTTGCTCGGCGGCGATGGAGTCGACCAGCTCATTGAAATAACGCGGCAGCAGCTTGCCCTTTTCATCCACGGTGATGAATTGGCCGAGATCGTCAGCATGCTCATTCATCATTTTTACCGCTTTTCCGAGCCCGGCGGTCTTGCTGCTGCGTAACTTGCGGGTGACGAGCTCCGCTGAAATATTCACGCTGTTAAGGACATTTCCGACGTTGTGCAGCACATTCGTGGCGATCTCGGCCATGCCGGCCATTCGCGCGGCATCCAAGAGCTCACGCTCGGCTTCCTTGAGTTCGCGCGTGCGCTCCTGCACGCGTTCCTCGAGCCGTTCGTTGGAGAGTTGCAGCTCGTGGTTGATGTGGTTGATGACCGAATAGCTGCGGACCAGCCGCACAGCCAGGTAGATCATCAGGATCGCCATCAGGCTGGCGCACACGGCCAGGTAGAGATGATATTGGCGATCCGTAGCGGCGGTCCTGCGCTGGGTCTCGTTCAACAACTCATTGATGCTGTCCAATTCCTGGGCAACCGGAATGACATTGATGCGGTCAAGCAGGTCGTTGACGATCGGTTGTTCTTCGACAATGGATTTGACGTGCTGGGCCAGGGTGAGGAAAGGCGGCTGGCGGTCGGCGGGCAACCGGTCGATGTTTGGGCCCAGTTCGTTCAACAGGCGCTGCACCTCCTGGGCTTTTGCCGGGGTGACGTAAAGCGTGTACTCCAGCGTCGCCAGTGACAACTCAACAATGGTGTTGGCCGCGCTCAGGCGTTCGGCAGGGGTTGGGATGTTGATTTCGTTGAGCAGTGCCTGGATCTCGTCCTCGACGAGCGGGAGCGCATCCAGGGCTTCGCGTAGATGGGCATTGTGTTGCTGGAACTGGTCGACCAGTAAGGTCTTGTTCCGGACCGCTTCCACATAACCCTGGCGCCTTGAAGCCCAGAGGGCCGCAAGGGGACCCGAATTGTTGAGTCGTTCCAGTTGCTCCCAACGGCTGTTCGCTTCCGGCGGTGGGGCCAGCGACAGGTTGTTGCTGACGTCGATCTTTTTCCTGAGGATCTTGACGTTCCAGTTCGCGTCGGACTGTTTCAGTTGGCGAATGAAGTCGCGGGATTCGAAGTAGGTCGATGTATCGTACGTATAGGACTTGATCAAGAAGAAGATCAACGCGCAGAAAACCATCAGCGCGGCGGCCAGCAACGCGGGCCATTTATACTTTCTTATAAGGGTGGTCACGTTATTCCCCTGTCCGGGACGCTGGTCGAAGGCGTCTGTATATGACTGAGTGGGCAGAAATGATCGAGGGGTGAAAGCAGGGAGGAAGGAAGCTGCGATGGTATCGGTTGTGGCGTCGAGTGCTTTTACCTGCAAACACGTTGAGCTCCCTGCTAACGGTAAACGGCGGGTTCATCAGTGAGCTGAGTGTAGCGCCAACGAGACAGCAGGGGATGGGCGCGCGATCACGCCAGGATGGAACGGGCGCGGCCAAGGCAGGCCGCGCCCTTGGCGTTACTTGATATCGATGAAGGGCAGGGTGCCGTTCGGCAGTACGGTGGTTGGCAAGACGCCATTCCAGCGTTCGGCCTTGGTCAGTTCCACCAGGTTCTGGTTGCTGGCCAAGGCCTGCGCGCGCGCCTTGATGGCCTCGGCTTCGGCTTTGCCTCGCAACTCGGTGGCCAATGCATCTGCCTTGGCCTGGGCCACTTGTGAATCGGCCTCCGCCTGGGCCTGGGTCACTCGGATCTGCGCCTGGACCTGCTCGGTGGCGAGTTGCTGTTCGCGGGTCTTGACCTGGACTTCCGCAGCCATGCGCGCTTCGATGGCTTTCTCGTAGGCGTCACTGAAGTCGATGTTCTCGACCTGGACGCTGTCGATGATCACCGGGCCGGTAATGGTCGCCTTGATGGCCGCGGAAATGTCATTGACCAGTTGGACGCGGTTCTGCACGGCGGCCACGGCGTTGAACTTGCCGAACACGTTTTCAACCTGCGTAGGTACCTGGCGGCTGATCATCCGGTCACGGATACCTTCGATATCCTTGAATTGGGTGTAGACCTTGGCGACGTCGGAAGGCGCGATGTGCCAGGACACCGACACCTTGAGCTGGGCAGACTGCTGGTCCTTGCTGTAGGCCTGCAGATCCTCGTAGGACGTGACCTGGCTCTGGGTGCTGATCAAGCGCACCGACTCGATGAAAGGCGTCTTGAACGAGAGGCCAGGTTCAACCACCCCGACCAGTGCGCCGTTGCGCAGCAGCACGCCACGCTCGGTTTCGTCGACCGTGTACCAACTGCCAAAGAACACGCATAAGAGAACAATGCCGAGGATCGCCGCAGCAACAGAGCCAATGGTTTTGCTGGTCACTTTTTTCGTTCCTTGAGTACGTGAGTCGGGAAGGGATTTGCGAGGTGCCATAACATTGCAACCGATCTTGGTTTTTAAATGCCGGACACGAAAAAGCCCTGATAAATCAGGGCTTTAACGTACAAATATGGCGGAGGCGATGGGATTCGAACTCATGGACCTGTTACAGTCGACGGTTTTCAAGACCGTTGCCTTAAACCACTCGGCCACACCTCCGTATTGCATTGCGGGCGCCATAATACCCGAATGAAACACACTGTCAAACTCTCTACGTAGCTTGTTACAGAGCGTCTGTTATTATCCTTGCCACTGAATGTTTCAAAACCGGAGGAGTGTCGCCATGCGCGAACAGGATTACGCAGTGAACAACAGCGTGCAGGCTGAGCAGCTAGAGGTTAGCCGCGTCCTGCGCAACACTTATGGCCTGCTGGCACTCACGCTCGCTTTCAGCGGTGTGATGGCCTACGTCGCACAACAAATGCGGGTCGGTTATCCGAACGTCTTTGTGGTGCTGATCGGTTTCTACGGCCTTTTCTTCCTCACCAACAAACTCCGTGACTCGGCCTGGGGCCTGGTATCGGCTTTCGCCCTGACCGGTTTCATGGGTTTCCTGCTCGGCCCGATCCTCAATCGCTACCTGCAAATGCAGGGCGGTGCCGAAGTGGTCAGCTCGGCCTTTGCGATGACCGCATTGGTGTTCGGTGGTTTGTCGGCCTACGTGCTGATTACTCGCAAGGACATGAGCTTCCTCGGCGGCTTCATTACCGCGGGCTTCTTTGTACTGATGGGTGCGGTCCTGGCGAGCTTCTTCTTCCAGATCAGCGGCCTGCAACTGGCGATCAGCGCCGGTTTCGTGCTGTTCTCGTCGGTCTGCATCCTGTATCAGACCAGCGCGATCATCCATGGCGGCGAGCGCAACTACATCATGGCGACCATTAGCCTGTATGTATCGATCTACAACCTGTTCGTCAGCCTGCTGCAGCTGTTCGGCCTGATGGGTCGCGACGACTGATTGCAACAGAGATGAGTAAGAAACTCGCTTCGCAGACCGTGTGAAAACACGCTGAAGCGGCCTGGCAAACGCCCCGACTCGTTCGGGGCGTTTTTTTACCCTCAAGTTTATACTTTCGAAGGGCAGCGCTTGAAGCGCAAGGCCTACAGCGGGTGCCCGGTCTTGGACAAACGCCGGGCCCTGATTTTCCTACGCCATCGGTGGCAATCGCCGCTTGACCGGCGTCTTCTTGACGATGGCCGTATTGGTCTCGGCGTGGACATTTAGCTTGTCCAGCAAGGTGTCCAGCTGTTCCATCGAGCGAACGTGCAACCGAGCGATGAAGCAATCGTCGCCGGTCACCTTGTCGCACTCGGTGAATTCGGCAATGGCCTGTATCTGCCGTTCCACTGCCTGCAACTGCCCCGGTAGCGGACGGATACGCACAATCGCCTGCAATTGATAGCCGAAGCACTTGGGGTCCACCTCAACGGTATATCCCCTGAGCACGCCACGTTCCTCGAGACGCCGAAGGCGTTCGGCAACGCTGGGTGACGACAAGCCGCTCAGGTTCGCCAGGGCCTTGAGCGAGCGTCGGGAGTCCTCCATCAAAGCGCTGATAAGGATCTGGTCAATATCGTCAGTCATTTCAACCCCGTTAGGTGAAAACGTGAAGTTGCCTTGATAAAAAAGGTCGATAGGCAGTTTAGCCTTTTTCAAGCCATGGAGAAGCCCGGGGTGGGGTCGGCATACTGTGGCCACTTGCTAAAGGAGCCTGAAGATGGACAAGACCTTACGTCGCGGTTCGCTGGAAATGACCGCCGCCATGCTGATTTCCGGAACCATTGGTTGGTTCGTGCTGGTTTCGGGCCAGCCGGTGCTGGACGTTGTGTTCTGGCGCTGTGTGTTTGGGGCCGTAACGTTGCTGCTGATCTGCGCCGGTTTCGGCTTCCTGCGTCCAGGCATTCTCACGCGCACCACGTTCCTGCTGGCCGTGCTCAGCGGCGTTGCAATCGTCGGCAACTGGGTGCTGTTGTTCGCTTCCTATTCCCGGGCTTCGATTGCCATCGGGACGGCGGTCTACAACGTCCAGCCGTTCATGCTGGTGGGGCTGGCGGCGCTTTTCCTGGGTGAAAAAATCACTGCGCAAAAGCTGTTCTGGCTGGCTGTATCATTCCTCGGGATGCTGGCGATTGTCAGTGCACACGGTGAGCAAGGGCAGGGTGGAGAGGACTATCTGGTCGGTATCGCCTTGGCGCTGGGTGCTGCATTGCTGTACGCCATTGCAGCGTTGATCATCAAGCGCCTGACCGGCACACCGCCCCATCTGATTGCGCTGATCCAGGTCAGCACCGGCATATTGCTGCTGGCGCCCTGGGCGAGTTTTTCGGCGTTGCCGCAACAGGCTGAGGCCTGGGCCAGCCTGGTGACCCTGGGCATTGTGCACACCGGCGTGATGTACGTGTTGCTGTACAGCGCGATTCAACGGTTGCCGACGGCATTGACCGGTGCACTTTCATTCATTTATCCAATCGCGGCGATCTTAGTCGACTGGTTCGCCTTCGGCCATCGCCTCGAACCGTTGCAGTGGTTGGGCGTGGCGGCGATCCTGCTGGCGGCCGCTGGCATGCAACAAGGCTGGGGCGCTCGCTTGCGGCGCCCAGCCCTGTCATAACCCGGTGACTCGGCGCGGGTCAGAAGATGTAGTCGGTGGTCAGGAAGTTGGAGTCTCGTTCACGGATGATGTCGCTGATCAGCGCCTTGTTGCTGTCCTGGAACTTGGTCGCCACCAAGGTGCGAATGGAAAAGGTGCGCAGCGCATCGTGGACGGACAACGTGCCCTCGGCGGAATTTTTCCGGCCGTTGAACGGGAAGGTATCCGGGCCACGCTGGCACTGGGCGTTGATGTTGATACGCCCGACCTGATTGGCGAAGGTGTCCACCAGCTTGCCGACTTCCGCCGGGTTGGTGCCAAAGATACTCAGCTGCTGGCCGAAGTCGGACTCGAGCACGTAATCGACCACGGTGTTGAGGTCGCGGTACGGCACGATGGGCACGACCGGGCCGAACTGTTCTTCGTGGTAGACCCGCATCGCAGTGTTCACCGGATAAAGCACGGCCGGGTAGAAGAATGAGCTTCGCGATTCGCCGCCGTGGGCATTGGTCACCGCTGCGCCTTTGGCGACCGCATCGGCCACCAGCGAATGCAGGTAATCGACTTTGCCCGCTTCGGGCAGCGGCGTCAGCGCCACACCGTCTTCCCAGGGCATGCCCGGCTTGAGCGCGGCGAGCTTGGCGTTGAATTTCTCGATGAACGCCGGCGCCACGTCTTCATGGACAAAGAGAATTTTCAGCGCCGTGCAGCGTTGGCCATTGAACGACAGGGAGCCGGTCAACGCTTCGCTGACTGCATTGTCCAGATCAACGTCCGGCAGCACCAGACCAGGGTTCTTCGCATCCAGCCCAAGGGCGGCACGCAGGCGATGCGGGCGCGGGTGGAGTTTTTTCAGGTCGCTGGCGGCCTTGTTGGTACCGATGAAGGCAAAGATGTCGATTTTTCCACTGGCCATCAGCGCACTGACGGTTTCCCGGCCGCTGCCATAGATCACGTTGATAACGCCTGCCGGGAAGCTGTCGCGGAAGGCTTCCAGCAGTGGACGTACCAGCAATACGCCGAGCTTGGCGGGCTTGAATACCACGGTGTTGCCCATGATCAAGGCAGGAATCAAGGTGGTGAAGGTTTCGTTCAACGGATAGTTATACGGGCCCATGCACAGCGCCACGCCCAGGGGGACGCGCCGGATCTGGCCCAAGGTGTCCTGCTCCAGTTCGAAGCGGCTTGAGCGACGGTCCAGTTCCTTGAGGGCATTGATGGTGTCGACGATGTAGTCGCAGGTGCGGTCGAACTCCTTCTGGGAATCCTTGAGGTTCTTGCCGATTTCCCACATCAATAGCTTCACTACGGCTTCGCGTTGCTCGCGCATGCGGGCCAGGAAGGTTTCGACATGGCGGATGCGTTCGGCGACACGCATCGTGGGCCACTGCCCCTGGCCGCGATCGTAAGCGCGCACGGCGGCGTCCAGGGCGGTGAGGGCGGTCTCGGCGTCCAGCAGTGGCGTACTGCCGAGGATCACTTGTTCATCGCCGTGTTCGCCAGCCAGGTACACCGGGCTGCGGACGACGGCCAGTGGGCCTTGCCAGGTCTTCAGGACACCGTCCACCAGGTATTCGCGCTGCTCGATCTGACCGTCGAGGCGGTACGCGTCCGGAATCTGGGCAGCAGCGGGAAACAGATTGGCGAGGAGGGGGGCTGTGGTCATGTCGTTACTCCATCAATGAAATGAGCCATGGGCTGACGGCTTGCAAGCATAAAGCGCTTTTAGGGTTATACGCCTTAAAGCAGGTGCTTTTTAAGCAGACATCGAGCAGCCGATGTTATTCATTGATGAAATAGAGGACTGATGCGAGCGACCGAAGGACCACCTACCAGCTGACTCGCACCCCAAGATTACCCGCCACGCTGCGTTGCTGTTGGCTGTCCAGGTTGTTGCTGTAATCTGCGCTGGCGTACACGCTCACCGCAGGTGCCAGGCTGATAATGACGCCGACGCCCAGGTCACCGGTGGACGAGCGCTGTTGGGTCTCGACTCGCTCGGTGTCGTCGAAGGTCACCGCATCGGTGCCGGAAAACGTATGCCACAGGTTGGCGCGCAGATACGGCTCCACCGGCATGCCGCTGATTTGATAGCGGCCCTTCAGGCGAGCTCCGAGACGGCCGGTCCAGGCTCCGTCGGAATCGAATTCGACCCGGGAGATGCCGTCATCCTGGGTGTCCAGGGAAACTTTCTGGTGAATGATTTGCACCTGGGGTTCGAGGACCCAGTCGGTGGTTACGGCGAAGGGGTAGCCAGCCTCCGCCGACAGGGTGAGGGCATGTCCACGATTGTCGATTTTCAAGCCGCGATCAGAGCGGTTATCGCCATCCAACCGCGTACCCATCACCACCGCGTCGACATAGCCGCCGGTGGGATCGGTCAACGTCCAGTACAGCCCGAAGCTGTCGCCGTCGAGCTCGATCTTGCCGGCGCGTCGGCCTTGGAAGCCAAGGTTGAAACCGTCGACGTCGCCGTTCAATTTGGTATGACCGACGAAAAAACCGATGCGTTGGGTCTGGCCACCGGCAGTCGGCGCGCTGTACAGGTCATTGCCGACCTGGAAACCCTTGATGGACCCGTCGAACCGTGGCGTAACGGTGCCGGCCCAGGTCTGATCCAGATCCTTGCCATAGACTCGCCCCCAACCCGCGCCGAACCCGGCGGTTTCGGTAAGCAGGCGCTGGTCGCCCTGTCGGTCATGGAAGGTGCCGAGGGCCATCAGGGTCAGTTGCGCCGCCGCTGGAGGCAGGACCGACCAAGTAGGCACTTCCGGACGATACAACGGCACCGGCGCTGCGCCAGGGACCGCAGCCGGCAAGGCGGGCAATGACGGGCTGGGTGCCGCCACCGGTCCTGCCACCAGGGTCGAGCGCAGGTACCAATTGTTTTCATTGCCAGGCGCCACGCCCCCCTTGAACAAGCGGTAATCGAAGGCGCCGGCCGAGACGGATTGGGCCAGCGAGAAGGCACCATCGGTGCTGACCGCACCGCCCTGGGCGCTGACCAGTTCGATGCCGTTGCGGGTGGTCAAGGCGCCGGCACCGCCCAGATTGGTGACGGCGATGGCGGTGCTGCCTGTGAGTGTCCCGCCATTGACCACCAGCCGATCGCTTTGAGAGTCGTCTGCCCCGACGACTGTTTGCAGGCGCAACTGGCCATTGCTGCCGATATAGTTGCCTTGCACGGTCAGGCTGTCGTCGGTGCGAGTGTTGTCGCGGCTGAGGTCGATGATCCCGCTGTTGTCGAGCGTGACCGATTGACCGGCCGTGAATGGGTTGATGCTGCCCTGAGTGGACGTCAGCACACTGCTGCTGTCGATGGCGAGCACGCCGGTGGCGGTGGTGCTGTCACCCAAGACGAGCGTGTCATTGAGATCCAGGCGCGAGCCTTGGCTGAGCTTGACCGTTTCCCAATTGACGTACCGGGCGCCGGTGCCTGTGGTGGTGGCGTCGAAGGTCAGGGTGTCCTGGCCCAGCCCGCCATCCACGCTCGGAGTGGTGGCGAGCAATGCTTCATTGAGGTTGCTCAACAGCGCCGTGTCGTTGCCTTCTCCCATCAAGACAGCCGAGCGAAGGACGCCGCCACTCCACTGGAGTTGGTCGTCGCCGAAACTGGCGCGGACCTCGCCGACGATTTCACCGCCGCTCACGGTAATCCGGTCGTTGCCGCCGCTGACGCTGACATTGCCGCCGATGCGTCCGGCGGAAAGGATGATGGTGTCCTGGCCGAAGCCGGTCACCAGATTGCCGAGTATCTGCCCGCCGGACATGTCGAAAATATTGTCATCGAGTTTCATGTCGACCCGGCCGATGGTGCCGCCAGTCATCGTGGCGTTATCGCCGTCTTCGAAGGCGCCGACGATGGTACCGCCGGTCATCCGGAACGTATCGAGGCCGTCGCCCTGGGCCAGGGACTGGATGCTGCCGCCATTCATGACGAAATCGTCGATGCCTGAGCCTTGTTGCACATCGCCCTGGATCACGCCATTGGCTTCGATCTGGATCTTATCGACACCGGGGCCAAAGGTGACGTCACCCTGGATAATGCCGCTGCCGTTGGCCGGCATGGTCAGGCGGTTATCCCCCAGCAGGTCCGTCAGCCCGGGACTGGTACCGCTGTCGCAGACATAAGCGTCGTTACCGGGTCCCGGCGTCAGGGTGCAAGCCGCCATGGCGGACGGCACGGGTAACAGGAAGGGGGCCGATGCCCACAAGACGTTGAACAGCCGATTGAATCCATGCTCGCGCAAGCTCATGTGCTATCCCTCTGCGTAGGCATCACGGGAATGCCGATTCCAGCATCGGTTGCACGACAGATGGCACACAGGGCCTGGCAACGCTCGCTGTATGGGATGGCACCGTAGCAACGAATAAAACCCGTCGCTACTGTCAGAACTTACAGGTCGGCGCTTGGCGAGCAGGGAAGCAGGACACTAGAGGTGCACTTCAACGGCAAGTGGCAGGTGGTCGCTCAGGTGCGTCCAGGGTTTATTGCCCAATATTTGCGGCGCGTGGCTGGTGGCGTTGCGCAGGTAGATGCGGTCCAGGCGCAGCAATGGGAAGCGGGCCGGGTATGTCCTGGCGGGACGACCGTGGTGTTGCTCGAAGGCTTCATGCAAGTGCCCATGGCGGGCGAGGGCACTGTTGCCGCGCAACTGCCAGTCGTTGAAGTCGCCGGCAATGATTACCGGGGCGTCTTCGGGGAGCGAGGCAAGTAGCTTGTAGAGCAGTTTGAGCTGTAGCTGGCGATGGCTTTCCAACAGGCTCAAGTGCACACAGATCCCGTGGACTTCGGCGTGGCCCGGCACATCCAGTACGCAGTGCAGCAAGCCGCGTCGTTCCGGGCCGGTGATCGAAACGTCCAGGTTTCGGAACTGGCGGATCGGGTATTTGGAGAGCAATGCATTGCCATGGTGCCCATCGGGGTACACCGCATTGCGGCCATAGGCGAAGTCGCTCCACATGCTGTCAGCGAGAAATTCGTACTGGGACACCTGGGGCCAGTTGTCATAGCGCGATGCGTGGCGGTCATGTTCGCCCAGCACTTCCTGAAGGAACACCAGGTCAGCACCGGTACTGCGCACCGCCTCGCGCAGTTCGGGCAGGATGAAACGACGGTTGAGGGCGGTGAACCCCTTATGGGTATTGACCGTGAGGACCCGCAGCCGGTGAACCGCCGCAGGCGTGTCCAACAGCATCGATTCACCGGCCCGCCAGTCGGGATCTTGGCTCACGTTCACTCCTGGATCAGATGTACCTGTTCATGCGACTGGAGAGAGGCTCCGGCAGTTCCGGATTTTTCATCGCTGCCTGTTGGGTTCACTTCAGATAAAGACAATCTCGTAGGGCATGCCCATGCGGTCAAGGATGACCCGTGGCACCAGCGGGGCGATGCCGCTGGCGGGTTCGCCGTTGAGCTGGCTGACATAGGCATACATCGCGTGACGCTTGCGGGCGGTCGTCCAGACGTCAAGGCGCAGTTTGCGGGCGCGGTGCCAGGGAATCTTGCTCTGTTCGCGGACCGGCCAATGCCACGCCCATACCGGCAGCTCGTTGAACGTCGCGCCGATGCTGTCAGCGGCCAGGGCCCCGGCGCGGCCTACCGTGTCGTGGTCACTGTCGCCGTCCTGGCGCCAGGTACCGAACACCACATCACCGGGGCGCAGGTAACGGCCGATAAAAGCGGCCAGCTCGGCCTCGTGCTCGGCAAGGGCTTTTTCCGGGAAGCCGCCTCGTACCCATTGCAAGGCGTGGGCCGGTACGCCCAGGCGATGCAAGGCGTCCACGCTTTCCTGTGGGTGAGGGCGGTGCGTGCGCAGGCGCTCATCGGTCCACAAAGGGGAACCGGGTGGGCAGAGGTCGCCATCGGTGACCGAGATCAGCAGCATGGGTTGGTCCAGGTTGCTCATCAATTGCAGCAGCCCACCGCAGGCCCCGACTTCATCGCCTGGATGCGGCGCGAGAATGACCGCACGAGAGCCAGCAGGAACGAGGGTTTGGGTACTGATGATGGGAATGTCGGCCAGTTGCGCAGCACTGTTCCAGATTTGTGGGTGCTGTCGACCAGGCAAGCGAGAGGCGGGTTTCATGATAGACGTCCTTGTTTGTGTTCAATCTTCCAACCAGGTACCGGGCCTGCTGCCCGGCATTTGCCCGTAGGGCCTGGCTGCGATTCGCGGCGCTCCGAATCCTGGAATCTACCGCATGGGAAGTATTGACCATGTCGGCCGATTCGTCGCGTCACAGGTGTATCTGAACCGCTTTTTTTTCTCCGAACTGGGTGGTAAGGCAACGTGCCGCGTCCTTGCGGCTTTCTAGTGCAACCGTATCAATCCTCTTCTTCACGTTGCAGCTCGAACAACAGCAGCGAGCGCCCGGTGACGGAGTACTCGGAGTCGAAGTCGAACCGCTCCTGCCCCCGTACCGTTGGTTCATTGGTGTCGACCATGCACGTCCAGAAACTGCCCTCGGGGACTTCCGGAAGCCGGAAATTGACGATGTCGTGATGGGCATTGACCACCAGCAGCAGCGTCGCGTCGCCGCCCTTGCGGCGGATACCCGTTTCCTGGGCGCGGCCGTCCATCAGCATGCCCAGGCAGCGGCCATGGCTGTCCTGCCACTGCTCGGTGGTCATTTCGCTGCCATCGGGGGCCAGCCAGGTCACGTCCTTGACACCGATGTCCTCGTTGTAATTGCCCACCAGGAAACGTCCCCGACGCAGTATCGGATACGTCAGGCGCAACTTGATCAGGCGCTTGACGAATTTGAGCAGCGCCGCGCCGTCCTCGCTCAGGTCCCAGTTCACCCAGCCGATGTCGCTGTCCTGGCAATAGGCATTATTGTTGCCATGCTGGGTGCGGGCGAACTCATCACCGGCGACGATCATCGGCGTGCCCTGGGCCAGCAGCAATGTCGCAAAGAAGTTACGCATCTGGCGGTGGCGCAGCGCATTGATCTGCGGATCATCGGTCGGCCCTTCGACGCCATGGTTCCAGGACAGGTTATTGTTGCTGCCGTCCTGGTTGTTTTCGTCGTTGGCTTCGTTGTGCTTGTCGTTGTACGACACCAGGTCGTGCAGGGTAAAACCGTCGTGGGCGGTGACGAAGTTCACCGACGCATAGGGGCGTCGCCCGCGCTGGTTGAACATTTCACCCGAGGCGGTCATGCGACTGGCGAAGTCGGCAAGCTGGCCGTCGTCGCCTTTCCAGAACGCGCGCACCGTGTCCCGGAACTTGTCATTCCACTCCACCCAGCCGGGAGGGAAACCGCCGACCTGGTAACCGCCGGGACCGCAGTCCCAAGGTTCGGCAATCATTTTCACCTGGCGCAGCACCGGGTCTTGGCGGCAGGCGACGAGGAAGCTGTGGCGCTCGTCGAAACCATCGTGGTAGCGACCCAGAATCGTCGCCAGGTCGAAACGGAAACCGTCGACGTGCATTTCCGTCGCCCAGTAGCGCAAGGAGTCGGTGACCATCTGCAAGACGCAAGGGTGACTCAGGTCCAGGGTATTACCGGTGCCGGAGTCGTTGATGTAATAGCGTTTGTCGTCAGGCATCAGCCGGTAGTACGAGGCGTTGTCGATGCCCCGCATGGACAGCGTCGGGCCCTGCTCGTTGCCCTCGGCGGTGTGGTTGTAGACCACGTCGAGGATGACTTCGAGCTTGGCCTCGTGCAGGTGCGCCACCATTTCCTTGAATTCAGCGATTTTGCCGCTGGCCAGGTAGCGTGGGTCCGGGGCAAAGAAAGCGATGCTGTTGTAGCCCCAGTAATTGGTCATGCCCTTGTGCAACAGGTGCTGGTCATTGACGAACGCGTGGACCGGCAGCAGCTCCACCGACGAAACACCGAGCTTGCGGATGTGTTCGAGCACGTCGTCGACCATCAACCCGGCGAAAGTGCCGCGCAGGTTCTCGGGGACCGAGGGGTGGCGCATGCTGATGCCACGCACATGGGTTTCATACAGGATGGTCTTGTCCCAAGGTACGCTCACGCGTTGGTCATGACCCCAGGTGTGGGCCGGATCGATGACCTTGCATTTGGGCACGAACGGCGCGCTGTCGCGTTCATCGAAGCTGAGGTCGCCATCGGGGTGGCCGATGGTGTAGCCGAACAACGCTTCGGACCATTTCAACTCACCCACCAATTGCTTGGCGTAGGGGTCGATCAGCAACTTGTTAGGGTTGAAGCGATGGCCATTCTCCGGGTCGTATGGGCCGTACACGCGGTAGCCATAGATCAGCCCCGGATGGGCGTCCGGCAGGTAGCCGTGGTAAATCTCGTCGGTGTATTCCGGCAGCTCGATGCGTTCGAGTTCGACTTCGCCGGTGTCATCGAAAATGCACAGTTCAACCTTGGTTGCGTTGGCTGAGAACAGCGCGAAATTGACCCCGAGGCCATCCCAGGTAGCACCAAGTGGAAAAGGCAGCCCCTCACGAATCCGCGATGCCTCGATAACGGGCGGCGGCGTGGCTTTGTTTGGACGGGTCATAGTTGCTCCTGCAAAAGACAGACAGATACAGCGGTGTGGTTCAGTTGGATCGATGGCCATGGCGTGCGCGTGCGGCGAAGGGGTTATTCCCTCGCCACACGCGGGCCGCTTCGCCAGGAAGACGCGCTTGATCGAGACCGAGAAGGCAGGTGAATCACACCGCGGGGGGCTTGCGCGGTGCCCGTGGCTTCTTGTCGGCGGCTTTATTGGCCGGTGGCACTACCGCTGCAGTCGCCGCGGAAGGTTTAGCCGCAGGCTTGACCTTGGGGGTGGTGTTTTTTGCCGCGGTCTTGGCGCTAGTGCTCTTGACGGCGGCAGGCTTGGTGCCGTCGGTTTTGCTGGCCGTAGACTTGCTTGCGGCCTTGGCCGGTTTGCTTGGCGCCAAGGCTTCAGCCTCGGCCAGTTTGCGCGCCATCTCCCAGTGGCGCTTTTCTTGTCCGGCGGGCTTACCCTCGGACTCCCAGATCTGATAGGCGAATTCGCGAATGCGTTTATCGTCGGTACTCATCGCAGTGCTCCTGACTTGACTCAAGATTGGATAAAGACGTTGACCGGGAAATCCCCCAGCGCGGCGCTGACCATCAGCTCCCTTTGGGGTGTGACTGTTGCGCTTGAAAAAAGTCCCTTCAATTTTCCATCCTCCGCGGCGAACGGTAGCGACACGCGGGTATCGCCCCAGTCCGAGGCAGCCACCTGCGGTACGGCACCGTTTTCCAGCAGGCCGGCTGCATGGATCGGCACCACGACAATCGCCCGCTGTTGCTCGTGCTCGCGCATGAAGGCGAGCACCCGTTGAGCGTGCTTGCCGACCACCTCAAGCGGCTGGTAGCTGCCCTGGTGGAACAATTGCGAATACTCCGCGCGCAGGGCCAATGTCCTGGCGATCAACGCCTGCTTGACCCGGCCGTCGCGCCAGTCACGTACCAGTGCCACCGGCGTGCTGTCGGCCTGCATCGCCTCACGGCGCGCCTGGAAATCCACCGGGCGGCGGTTGTCCGGGTCCACCAGGCTGAAATCCCAGAATTCGTTGCCCTGATACAGATCCGGTACGCCGGGCACGGTCATGCGCAGCAAAGTTTGCGCCAGACTGTTGAGGGCGCCCGCCGGTGCGATGGCCTGCACTGCCTCGGCGATGGCAGAACGCAGGGGCAGCCCTTCATCTCCCAGCAATAACCGTTCGAGGAACATCTGGGTCGCTTGTTCATAGGCGTCGTTGACTGCCGCCCAACTGCTTTGCAGTTTGGCTTCTCGCAGGGCCTTGCGCTGCCATTGCCACAGGCGTTCGTTGTATTGGGCCAATGCCTTGGTGTCTTGCAGATCGAGGTCCAGCGGCCAGCTACCGAGCAGCGCCTGGTACAGGATCAGTTCATCGCCGGTCGAAGGGGATGCCGGATCACTGTGCAGGGAAGGCGAGAGGATGCGCCATTGCTCGACGCACGCGGTGTACCAGTCGGCGCGCTCACTGAGTACCGCCAGCCGGGCACGGGTGTCTTCGCCCCGTTTGTGATCGTGGGTGGCAGTGGTTATCAGGTTGTCAGGGAAGTGCTCGAGTCGCTCGATGCAGGCGTTGTGAAACTCCTGCGGCGGGGCACTGAAACGCTCGGTGTTGTAGCCGACGTCATTGCGCGACAGCAGCACCGCCGAGCGATAGAGCGCCGTATCCTCCACCGCCTTGGCGGCGGCTGGCGAGGTCAGTTGCTGGAAGCGCACGCAGGCATGGCGCAGTCGCTTGCGCTGGCTGCCGCGCGGGCGTTGTCGCCAGGGCGTGCCGCCAAGCCAGTCGGCCAGGCAATCGAGCACCGGCCAGTCGGCTTCGCTGAGGGTTTGCCGCGCACCTTCCAAGGCCTGGTTGAAGAAAATTTCGTCTTCAGCAGAGCGACCCAGGGGGTTGATATAAGTGCGGTAAACCGGGAAGTGCACGATCAGTTCCTGCAAGGCCCGGCGAATCGCGCCCAGGGTCAGGTCGCGAGTCATGACATCGTCCCGGGCCACTTGCAGCAGGGCCTGGGCGACGGTTTCGAAATCCCCGGCCAGGGAACCGTTGAGAATCTGCTGGCGGGCCAGGTGGGCTTCGTCGATGAACTGCGCCGGCCGTTCGCTGTGCCGGCTCCAGAACTCGGCCAGCGGCGCGGCGCCCGCCGGGTCATGCTGCAACAGCGAGATCTGGTTCATGAACTCGTAGCCAGTACTGCCGTCGACCTTCCAGTCCCGACGCAAGGTTTCACCGTCGCCGAGGATTTTCTCGATGAAGATCGGCAGGTGCCGCGATGGCGAAAGCGAGTCGACGCGCCGACGCAGCTTGCGGCAGTAGCCGCGGGGGTCGGCCAGCCCATCAACGTGGTCGATGCGCAACCCGTCCACCAGTCCTGCGCTGATCAGCTCGAAGATCTTGGCGTGGGTGGCTTCGAACACGGCAGGGCGTTCGACCCTCAGCCCACCCAGTTCGTTGACATCGAAAAACCGCCGCCAGTTGATGTCATCCGCGGCGGTGCGCCAACTGGCGAGCCGGTAACTCTGGCGCTCCAGCAGTTGATGCAGGCGCTCGAAGCCTTCTGCCTGCGTCGTGTCGTAGCCGCGCAGATGCTCCTCGATGGCGGCCAGGGCGCCGGGCTGCACCGCCAGGTCCCGCAGTTCGATTTGCAGCGCACGGGCGAGGCTGTGGGCATCGCTCTGGTAATTGAGCGTGGTGAAACGCTCGCTCAGCGCCCTGAACGCTTCGGTTTGTTCGGCAGGCAGGGCCTCGGCGGGTCTGAGCAGCTCGCCGTAGTGCATCGGGCAAATCGGGAAGCGGTGTTCGTAGTGTTCAACATAGAAGCAGCCATGGGCGGCATCGAAGCGCAGTTGCAAGGTGCCTTCCTGCAACGCCACGCCGTAGTCGCTGCCCAGGAACGGCAAGAGCAACTGGCCTTCCATCAGCGGGTCCGGGGAGTGCCACTGGATGTCGAAAAACTCGCCGTAGGGGCTCAGACGCCCCCATTCCAGCAGGTCCAGCCACCAGGGATTGTCATTGCCGCCGACCGCCATGTGGTTGGAAACGATATCCAGGATCAGGCCCATCCGGTGCTCGCGCAGGGTCGACACCAGGCGCTTCAGGGCGGCTTCGCCACCCAGTTCGGGGTTGACCAGGGTCGGATCGACCACGTCGTAGCCGTGCATGGAGCCGGCCCGGGCTTTCAGCAGCGGGGACGCATAGATATGGCTGATGCCCAACGAGGCGAAGTACGGCACCTGCGGTATCGCATCGTCCAGGGTAAAGCCTTTATGAAATTGCAGGCGAAGTGTGGCCCGCAGTGGTTGGATCGACATCTCGTTCATCGGTCACGCTCATTCGCCTGAAGTCTCGCGCAGGCGAGTATTTCCAGACGCCGGGCAGCGTCCGGGTTATCCAGCAACGCCTGGCTCTCATGAGCCAGGCGCCGCCGCCAATTGGGGTGGGTGTCGATGGTGCCGGGCAGGTTGGCCTGCTCCTCGATGCCCAGGGCGTCTTCGAGCGGCAGCAACACCAACGGCGCGCGGGTATGGCCGAGAAAGCGCACGCTGGCGTCGAGCACCTGGTCGGTTTCGCGGTGTTCCTCGCGAAAGTTCTGCGGGTCCTGGTCCAGTACGTTGCGCAGGCCTTCGCGTTCACGCTCGCGGTGTTTGCGCCAGTCCATTTCCGTGTGGGAATCGATCAAGTCCAGCCGGGCGTTCCAGTCGATATCGTGCCCGTGCCACCAACCATTGAGGGTCGGCAGGTCATGGGTGCTGGTGGTAGCCAAGGCGTTGTCCGGCCAGTCGAGAATGGGCTTGAAGTGGGTGTTGTCCTGTTCGAACAGCAGCACGCGCATGCCCAGGATCGACCGGGCGCTGAGCTTTTCCCGCAGGCCGTCGGGCACGGTGCCGAGGTCTTCACCGAGCACGATGGCCTGGTGGCGATGGGATTCGAGGGCGAGCAGGCGCAGCAGGTCATCCACGGGGTAGTAGAGGTAGGCGCCGTCGGTGGGCGGGGCGTCGTTGGGAATGACCCAGAGCCGCTGCAAGCCCATGACGTGATCGATGCGCAAGCCGCCCGCATGGGCGAAGTTGGCTCGCAGCATTTCAATGAAGGCCCGAAAACCATTACGCACCAGGCCTTCAGGGGAAAACGCCGAAATGCCCCAGCCTTGGCCGGAGCGGTTGAGGATGTCCGGCGGCGCGCCCACGGTCAGCGACGCGAGCAATTCATCTTGCCGGCTCCAGGCCTGGCTGCCACCGCCGTCAGCGCCCACCGCAAGGTCGGCGATCAGGCCGATGCCCATGCCACTGGACTTGGCCGCGCTTTGGGCGCGCTCCAGGCAACGGGCGATCAGCCATTGGCAAAAGGCATAGAAGCCGATTTCGTCGGCGTTCTCTTCGGCAAAATGGGCCAGCGTCGGGCTGCGTGGGTTACGCCATTCTTCCGGCCACTGGCGCCAATCCAGGCTTTCACCTTTGGCCGCACGTTCGGCCTGCAGCGCTTCGAAGCGGCAATGGTTCTCCAGGGCTTCGCCGCTGGTGTGGCGAAAGCTGCTGAAGTCTTCATGCAAGGGATGCTCGCCCTGGCTGAAACCGTCGTACAGGGCGCGCAAGACTTTCTGCTTGGCCTCGGCGGCCACGGGCCAATCGACCAGTGGCTGCTCTTCCAGGCTGCGCAATTGATTGGTCAGGCCCGTGGCGTCGATAGCCGTGCGCAGGGCGCGCTCGCCGAGAATGGTGCCGGGCGCCGCGTACAGGCTATTGAGAAACAGTCGGCTGGAGGGCGAATAAGGGCTGTAGCGCCCGGTGTCGCTGCTGAACATCGCGTGCATCGGGCTGATGGCAATGGCATCGGCCCCACGCTCGCCGGCCACGCGGGCCAGTTCTTCCAAGGCCTGGGTGTCGCCGAAGCCGCCATCGCCGGGACGCCTGAGGGCATACAACTGGGCGCTCAATCCCCAGGCACGGGGCGTCGGGTTGTCCACCGCATCGGCCACGCTGTAGCACCGGGCCGGCGCGACGGCGAGGGTGAAATGCTGGTCCTGGATGCTGACATGTTGGTAACCCACCGGAACCATCCCGGGCAACCGGGCCTCGGCGTCGAGCTTGAGGTTCAGCGTTGCCCCGTCCTCGAGCCGGATTTCGCAAGGCGTCGCCGCATCGAAATAGCGGCTCAAGTCCAGGCTGGCCCCGACGTCGACAGTGATCAGCGGTGGCAATTGATGGTTCTGCTGGTCCTGCTGCAACTGCAACAGGCTGGCGTCGATTTCCTGGGCGCTGCCGGCGGGATGGCCGAGGCCAGTCAGGACCGACCGCAGCACCGCCGGCGACACTTTTTGTGCCCGGCCATTGGCGTCGATCCAATCCACCGCCAGGCCGGCTCGGCCAGCGAGGATTTCCAGTTGCGCGTCGCTCATAGGCGCTCTCCACTGATGTTGGGCAAGGGTGTCGCCTGCGTCAGACTGACCAGCGCGCTGTAGGGCGAAAGGGTGCCCCTCTGTTGCAACAGACCCATGAGCTGCGGCGGATGTTCGAAAAGAATGCGAACCTCTTCTGGCGCGCTGTGCTCGACAGGCTGGTCGCTGAGGTTCAGGTCAATGCGCAAGACGCTGCCGTTGCCTAGCCGCCAGCGTGCGCTGACGGCGCCGTGGCCCAACACGTCGGCGCCCAGGGCCTGTGCGCCCGGCACATGCGGGACGATTTCTTCGCGACGGATTTTCAGCAGCGTGCGATACAGCGTCTCGCAGGCCAGTTGTTCCGGTTGTTGTGCTTCGAGGTTCGGCCGTGAGGCGTCGAACGTGCCGGCCGCGTTGGGATCGGGAATCCGCTTGCGTTTTTCGGGATCGGCAAAGGCGCTGAACGCCTTGAATTCGTTGCGCCGGCCTTCGCGGACCAACTCGGCCAATTCGCCGTGATGACTGGTGAAGAACAGAAATGGTTGTTGCGCCAACACTTCATCGCCCATGAACAACAGCGGAATCATCGGCGACAGCAACAACAGGGCCGTCGCCGCTTGCAGCGCCTGGGGCGGTGCCAGTTGATGCAGGCGTTCACCGAGGGCACGGTTGCCAATCTGGTCATGGTTCTGCAAGAACAACACGAAAGCGCTCGGCGGCAGGTGCCCGCTGGGTTCACCCCGTGACACACCGTGGCGGTTGGTATGCCCCTGGAAGACGAACCCCTGGCTGAGGCAGCGCGCCAGTTTTTCCGTGGGCTGCTCGGCGTAGTCGGCGTAATAGGCGTCGGTCTCGCCCGTCAGCAGTACGTGCAGGGCGTTGTGGCCGTCGTCGTTCCATTGGGCGTCGTAGCCCTGTTCCAACAGGCTGGCCTGGTTATGTTCGTTTTCCACGGTAAGCCAGACATGCCGGGCCGGGTCCACCTGTTCGCGCACCTTGGCCGCCAGTTCCTCGAGGAAGTCCGGGTCTTCAATTGCGTGCACCGCATCCAGGCGCAGACCGTCGAAGCGGTACTCCAACAGCCACATGAGTGCATTGTCGATGAAGAAATCCCGCACTTCGCGCCGACGGAAATCGATCGCCGCGCCCCATGGTGTGTGCTTGTCCTCTCGGAAGAACCCCTTGGCGTAGCGGTGCAGGTAGTTGCCGTCGGGGCCGAAGTGGTTGTAGACCACATCGACAATGACCGCCAGCCCATGGCCGTGGGCCGTGTCGATCAGATGCTTGAGCTGTTCGGGAGTGCCGTAGGAGGCTTGTGGTGCGTAGGGCAGGACGCCGTCATAACCCCAGTTTCGATCACCGGGAAACTGCGACAGCGGCATCAGCTCGATGGCGGTTACACCCAGCCCGGCCAAGTGCGCCAGGTGTTCTTCGACTCCGGCGAAACCGCCGAGGGCACCCACGTGCAATTCGTAGATCACCGCTTCGTTCCAGGGGCGGCCGGCCCATTGGGTGTGTCGCCATTGATAGGCGTGAGGGTCGACAACCACGCTGTGACGGTCGATGTCGCCGGCCTGGGCGCGTGAGGCCGGGTCCGGTACTTCCAGCTCGCCATCGATGTTGTAGCGATAGCGCGTGCCGGCGGGACATCGGGTCTGGATCATGAACCAGCCGTCGGCTTGGGGCAGCAGGGGTATCGACTCGCCAGTGTCGAGTTCGACACTGACAAAAAAGGCATCCGGGGCCCAGAGGGCAAAACGCGTGTGCTCGGCGTCCAGCATGATCGCGCCGTGGGTCCATGTATCAGGCGTCCTTGACGTCATTGTTACCTCATTGTCTGGCCGGTTTACCCAGGGATTTAGCCACCAATTGCTCGTAGAGCTCTGCGTAGGGTTCCACTGCCTGGCACCAGTTGAACGGTGCCGACATCGCCCGGCAGCGCATGGCGTTGAGCAAATCGGGGAACTCGAAGACCTTGAAGGCCCGGCTCAGCGCCTGCTTGTAGCTCTCTACGGTGGATTCGTCGAAAAGGAAGCCGGTGATGCCATCTTCGATCGTGTCTGCCAGCCCGCCGGTATTACGCGCCACCGGCAGCGAACCGAAGCGTTGCGCGTACATCTGGCTCAAGCCGCAGGGCTCGTAACGTGATGGCATCAGCAGGAAATCACTGCCGGCGAACATCCGCCGCGCATCGGTTTCGTTGAAGCCGATGCGCACGCCGATACGTCCCGGGAAGCGCAGGGCCAGCTCGCGCATGGCTTGTTCTTCCTCCGGTTCGCCGCGACCGATAATGGCGATCTGGCCGCCCGATTCGACGATGAATTCGGAGACTGCTTCGGTCAGGTCCAGGCCTTTCTGCACGACCAGCCGTGACACCACGGCGAACAGTGGGCCGGTGGAGTCGTCGAGCCCGAAGAGCTCGCGCACATGAGCCGCGTTGGCGGCCTTGCCCTCCCAGTCGCCGATAGCAAATTGGCGGAGCAGGTGGCTATCGGTGGCTGAATCCCAGCTTTCGTCGATGCCGTTGGGGATGCCGCTGAGCAAGCCTTGCTGGGTCTTGGCCGCGAGGAAGCCATCAAGCCCGCAGCCAAACGCCGGGGTGGTGATTTCCTGGGCGTAGGTGGCGCTGACGGTCGTGATATGGCTGGAATAAGCCATCCCGGCCTTGAGGAATGACAGTTTGCCGTAGAACTCCATGCCTTCCTGCTGCAGCGCGTGCTCGGGGATGCCGAGCTCAGGGCAGCAGGCCAGGCTGACCACGCCTTGGTACGCCAGGTTGTGGATGGTGAAGAGCGTCGGGGTGCGTTGTCCGCGCCAATGCATGTAGGCCGGTGCCAGCCCGGCAGGCCAATCGTGGGCGTGGACAAGGTCCGGGCACCAGTGGATCTGCGCGAGGTTGGCGGCGATATCCGCAGCGGCAAGGCCCAGGCGGGCGAAACGAATGTGATTGTCGGGCCAGTCGCGACCGTTGTTGGCGCCGTAGGGCGAGCCTTCGCGGGCGAAGAGTTCGGGGCAGATCAGCACGTAGATCACCAGGCCGTCGGCCATGTCCATGCGGCCGATCTTGCATGGCGGCAATGCGGCGTGGCCGCCCAGTTCGCCGATGATGTGGATCGGATTGCCGCTGTTCATCACCTGCGGATAACCGGGGATCAGTACCCGGACATCATGCAGTCCGGCCATCGCCCGGGGCAGCGCTGCGGAGACGTCGCCCAGGCCACCGGTCTTTACCAGGTCGGCAATTTCCGATGTGACGAATAATATTTTCTTGCGATTGGGATTCTGTCGGACGACGGGGAGCAGTGCCTTGCCGCCGGTGGCCAGCACCGGTGCCGTTGGCGATTCGGCCGCCGGCGGTAGTTGTGAACGGACCTGTTGTGGTTCTAAGGCAGCACTGATCATAAATATCTCCCATTTTCTCGATCTGTTTCCGGCTAGCGCCAGAGTGTTGTTTCATTGGCCAAATCCTGCGGCCAGGCGCATGAGCGCAACACAAGGAAAGCAAAGCGCTGCCCTTGTGGCGAAGCGGATCAGCTGAAGGAGCTGTTGCAAGGGCCAGTGCAAGGACTGCACCAGCCTCTGTTGCCCTACCTCTAACCTGACCCGTCGCCGTTGCAAAAAGTTTCGACTTTTTTTCGTCTGGATGACCGGTCGGTTTTCCCCCCGGTTTGGCAGTCTAGGTCAGAACCTAGAGCGTTGCGGCGCGGTTCGTCGTATTGTCGGACAATCACGTTTTTTGTCGGCAATGTCTTACGCTTCAACGAGAAGATCGCACCGACGAAGTGCACATTCCTGCAACGTAACGGGTGTATGGGGAAAGACGATGTCTCATCGACGTGCGCGATGGAATGGCGCAACGCACCATTGGGGGGCGGGATAAATACAGGCCATTTGATGGCCATTGGCTGCGCTGGAGAATGCTGTTTCTGTGGGAGCGGGCTTGCCCGCGAATGCGGTCTGTCAGTCAGATACTTACAAGCTGATACACCGTATTCGCGAGCAAGCCCGCTCCCACACAAGACGGTTCTGTCAGCCCGCAGGCATTAGCAATCGAATCGGCTTGCCCGCCGCCCAGGCCTGGATGTCTTCAATCATCAGGGAATAGAACTGTCGATAGTTCTGCTGGCTGACGTAGCCCACATGAGGCGTGGCCAGGACATTGTCCAGCGTCCTGAATGGATGGTCGGCCGGCAAGGGCTCCTGGGCGAACACGTCCAGCGCGGCGGCGCCCAGGCGCTTGTGCTGGAGGGCATCGATCAGGGCCGCTTCGTCGACGATTGGCCCACGTGCGGTATTCACCAAGAGAGCATCAGGCTTCATCCAGCCCAGCGCCTGGGCATCGACCAGCCCACGAGTGCGCTCGCTGAGCACCAGATGGATCGACAGGATATCGGCATGCTCGAACAGAGCCTGCTTGCTCACCTGCGTCACGCCCACTTCGGCCGCCCGTTCGGCAGTCAGGTTCTGGCTCCAGGCAATGACTCGCATGCCGAACACTTGGCCGAATTGCGCCACACGCGTGCCAATGCTACCCAGGCCAAGGACTCCCAACGTCTTGCCATGCAAGTCGCCACCCAGGCCTTGCTGCCAGGCTCCGGCGCGCAGCGCGTTGGCTTCCTGCACCAAGTGACGGGTCGAGGCCATGATCAGTGCCCAGGTCAGTTCGGGGGCGGCGTGCTTGTAGCTGTCGGTGCCGCATACCTGGATCCCCAGGTCGGCGGCAGCCTTGAGGTCCAGGGCGGCATTGCGCATGCCGCCGGTGAGCAAGAGCTTCAGGTTGGGCAGGCAGCGCAGCAGGCCCTCATCGAACACCGTGCGCTCACGCATCACACAGATCACCTCAAAACGCTGCAGACGCTCAGCGAGGGTGTCGCGGTCGGCGGGGTAGCCGTGAAGAAAAGTCACCTGGCCGATACTGTCCAGCACCGACCAATCCACCACGTCCCGCGCCACGTCCTGCCAATCATCGATGACCGCTATTTGCACCGCCATGGAACACCTCGTCAGGGAATGGGTTTGTCCAGCCAGCCCAGCAGTGCCTTGTGAAACCGCTCCGGCTCTTCCATTTGCGGTGCATGCCCCAAGTTGGGGAACTCTACCAAGGTCGAGCGGGGGATCAGCTGGGCAACCTGCTTGCCCAAGACCTCATAGCGCCCTAGCTTGGCCTTCACCGCCGGCGGCGCGATGTCACTGCCGATGGCCGTCGTGTCGGAGGTGCCGATCATCAGCAGGGTTGGCACCGTCAGGTCCTTGAATTCGTAATAGACCGGCTGGGTGAAGATCATGTCGTAGATCAGCGCCGAGTTCCATGCCACTTGCGTATGGCCGGGGCCTTTGTTCAGGCCGGCGAGCATGTCCACCCAGCGTTCGAATTCCGGCTTCCAGCGGCCACTGTAGTAAGTGGTGCGCTCGTAATTGCGGATGCCGTCGGCGTTGAGCTTAAGCTCACGTTCGTACCATTGGTCCACGGTGCGATAAGGCACGCCAAGGGCTTTCCAGTCCTCCAGGCCAATGGGGTTGACCATCGCCAGGCGCTCGACCTGGTCGGGATACTGCAGCGCGTAACGGGTGGCGAGCATGCCGCCGGTCGAGTGGCCGAGCACGATGCTTTTCTGTACGCCAAGGGCCTTGAGCAGCGCCTGCGTGTTACCTGCCAGCTGCTGGAAGCTGTACTGATAGTGGTCGGGCTTGCTCGATGTGCAGAAGCCGATCTGGTCCGCGGCGATCACCCGGTATCCAGCGTTACTGAGCGCCTTGATCGAGTCGCCCCAGGTGGCGGCGCAGAAGTTCTTGCCATGCATCAACACCACCGTGCGGCCATTGACCTTGCCTTGGGCCGGCACATCCATATAGCCCATCTGCAAGGACTCGCCCTGGGACTGGAAGGCGAAGTGCTTGAGGGTATAAGGGTATTCGAAACCTTCCAGTTGCGGGCCGTAGGCCGGGCCTTGCGGCTGGGCGGCCTGGGCGAGCAAGGGCAGGGCGGCGGTGAAAAACAGGCTGGGCAGCCAGCGGGTTTTGAAACGCGACATGGTCAATCTCCTTGAAACAACCGGCCGATCCTCGAACGGCTCGATTATGGCGACATTAACCACAGGCAACCGAACGGCCCGAACGTTCAACCCATCGCCACTCAGTGGGCCGGGTAATCGGCCACTACGGTCTGTGTCCCGTCTTTTTTCAGGCCGATCACTTGATACGCGTCACTCATGCCCTCCATTTCCATGCCGGGCGAACCCATGGGCATGCCGGGCGCAGCCACACCGAGCAAGTCATCGCGTTTGCTCAAGGCCAGCACCTGGTCGGCCGGAACATGCCCTTCGACGAACTTGCCGTTGATCTCAGCGGTGTGGCAGGAGCGCAGGTTTGGTGCCACGCCCAGGCGTTGCTTGACCGAACTCATGTCGGCTTCAACGTGGTCGTTGACCTTGAAGCCATTTTCTTGCAGATGGGAAATCCACTTCTTGCAGCAGCCGCAATTGGCATCGCGATGCACATCGATGGTGACCGGCTCGGCGGCCTGGGCCAGGGTGGTAATGAACAGGGCGCTCAGGGCGAGCAGATGCAGGGGCTTGGCCATGGGGAAGTCTCATGTCGAACGGTTTGGAGGGAGGATAACAGAGTAGCGAGGGGCAGCTGACAGGCGGCTGAGGGGAAGATGACAGAGTTGTCAGGTTGCGGGCTGATAGCAGTGCCGGGGCGACACCGCTGCAAAAAGAGTCCTCTCTGTGGCTAGGAAGCAAGCTCCCTAGCCACAGAGAGGGTCATGAGTCGTTATCAGCGCACTTTGAACCGCCCCATGATGGCATTCACCCGGGTATTGGCTTCGAGCAACTGACGGGTATTGTTCTCGCTGGCGAGGCCGCTCTCCACCAGTTCCTCCACCATGTGACGGATCTGCACCATGCTGCGATTGATCTCTTCGGTCACCGCACTCTGCTGTTCGGCAGCGGTGGCGATCTGGGTGCTGAGGCTGTTGATCTGGCTGACGGAACCGGCCATTTCATCCAGGCCCGAGTTGACTCGCGAAGTGGCGTCAGCGGCCGACTGGCAGCTGGCCTGGGTGTTTTCCATGGCCGAGACCGACGAGCTCACGCCCTGGGTCAGGCGGCTCAACATTTCGTTGATTTCCGAGGTGCTGGCCTGGGTGCGGGCGGCGAGAGCACGGACCTCGTCGGCCACCACGGCGAAACCGCGGCCCTGCTCGCCGGCCCGGGCGGCTTCGATGGCGGCGTTCAAGGCCAGCAGGTTGGTCTGGCCGGCAATGGCGCCAATCACACCGAGAATCTCGGTAATGCGCTGGGCGTCCTGCTGCATGCTCTCGACCTTGCGGGTCGCGCTGGCCACTTCATCGATCAACGCGACAACGCTGTTGGACGCCTCGCCGACCACCACGCGAGAGCGATCGGCATGTTCGTTGGCGCGCTGGGTGAACGCTGCGGTTTCAGCGGCATTCTGCGCCACGCTTTCTGCCGTGGAGCTCATTTCGGTGATGGCTGTCACCGTCTGGTCGGTTTCCGAGGCGTGGCGCATCAGGATCTCGCTGGTGTGGGCCGAGGTCCGTTGCAGGTTGTCCAGGCTTGATGCCATGGCGCCGGTGGCTTGGGTGACCTCGCCAATCATGTTTTGCAGGTATTCGATGAAGCGGTTGACCGAATGACCGATCGCACCCAGTTCGTCCTCGGCACGGATGGTGATGCGGCGGGTCAGGTCGGCATCGCCCGCGGACAATGCGTCGATGTTGCCCTTGAGGTTCTTCATACGGTTGGTCAACTGACGGATCGCATACAACTGCATGAGCACCAGCAGGATCACCATGGGAATCTGCAGCAGGCTCAGCGTGCTCAATACATCGTCGCGCTGGGCGGTGATCAGGCGAGTAGGCAGCGCGGTGGCGAGGTACCACGGTGACCCTTCGATGGGCCGCATGAAAAACGTGCTGGCCTCGCCCTTGTTGTCGAACTCGACACGCTGCAGCGGCTGGTCGCGATGAGCCAGGCCCGCCTGGACCTGAGCAGCGAACGGCGAGGTTGCCGCCAGTTCGCTGATGTTTTTCAGGACGATCGGCCCGCTGATGCGCGAACTGTTGCTGATGATTTTGCCGTCGCCTTCGACGATCAGCATCTCGGCGCCGAGGTCGGCTTCCTTGCGCGCCACCAGGTCGTTGAAGAACCCCAGGGTCACGTCAATGGTGGAAACGCCGTAAGGCACGCCGTTCTTCTGGATGGACATGGCGCAGTTGGTGCGCGGTTCGGCGCTGGCGTCGTCTTTGTAAGCGGCGGCCCAGGCGCATTTGCCGGGAGGGGTGGCCATGCCACCCTTGTGCCAGGGCTGCTCGTAATAGTTTGGGGCGGCGTCACTGTTCCAGAAAGTATTGACCGCCAGTTTGCCTGACGCATCGCGGTGCCAGAACGTACTGAACTTGCTGCGGCCCTCTGCGCGCTGGTTGGGTAACGGCCAGATCCCGCCGCCGAAAACCTTCAGCTCACCATATTGATCGACCAGTCCCGGCAGGACTTTGTCGATGGCATCGCTGTCGAGCAGCGGGATGGTCTGGGTGATGCTGCGCTGCTGCGCCTGCACCTTGTTCAGCTCGCCCTGGATCTGCCCGGCAACCTCGCCGATGCGGTTGAGCGCGACCTGTTCCTCGGTATGGCGCAGTTTGGGCGCCACCAGATAGCTGATGCCCACGACCGTCAGGATGGACAACACCAGGATGAACAGAACCAGGAACAGCGTGTAGCGAGCCTGGATGGTGCGGAATGCGGGCATTTGGGGGGATCCTTGCACGAAGGCGGAATTCTGGGCAGACCAAAGGGTAGTCCCCTACCTATCGGCCTGCCCCCCCGACAGCTTTAATGTCGACGGTGTCATTTCGTCGGGTTAGCGCGCCCTACGATTAACGGCCGCGGTTGCATCAATACGCCCGTTCGCCTGTACCATGGGACCCCGCCGGCTGCCGCTCATCTTCGCAATACGGATGAGCCTGGCATGCTTACGGATACAGAACGGATACATTAGGAAACTGGCAATGACTCATTCGCAACGCTTGAAATACTCGATCCTGATCGTCATCGTCGTCCTGGCGATCATGCTGGGCCTGTCCTGGATGCAGGGCAAAGGCATGATCAGCGAGCAATTGTTCCAGTACATCGCCATTGCCGTGGCGGTCATCGTCGTGGTGATCAACGGTGTGATGCGGCGCAAGGTCAAGCCTTGAGCATCAACCTCATTCCCCGGCTTCGAGCACGGCCCTCGCCCGAGGATGCAGGCAGTAGCTTTTATCCGGATTGAGGGTGACGACGCCCTCGCTGCACAAGCGCTTCAACACCTCGCGCACACTGAGAAAGGACAAGGGAATGTCCAACCCCAGCAACTGGCTGTGTACGCCGCGTACGCCCAGGAAACGGTTCTCGTCATCAGCCTTGAGCAAGGCATCGATGACTTTGAGGCGAATCAGGCTGGTACGCAGCCCGAAACTTTTGAGCAGTCGACGGATGTGTTCATTGCCGCCTCGCTCTGCGGGCCTGGCAAACACAACGTTGGTGGCGGTCTGCCTTGGCTTGCCCTCCATGGGCAGTTGCGCGTTACGCATGTAAAGACTCCTTACCAGCCTGATCAGAAAAGGTCACGGATACTCTCCTGTTATAGGACGAACGAGGGTGAGCAATATGAAGGCCCCGATGTGAAAAAAATGCCCTGGCTTCGTCAAACCCACGTGGTCGAAGGGTCGGCAGGCCATTAATTTTTTTTCATCCGGTTCGTTTGAAGGGGAGGCACATTGCGCTTCGGCGCGCGGCGTGTGCATGCCCAGGCGGGCCGACTGTGGTCGATTGATCGCAGCGGCAACCGTGCTGGTTTTTCAAATTGGCAGCAGGAGTGAGTGCAAGAATGTCCGGGCAGTTATCGAGGGTTGGCCTTGCAGGCGTGTTTTTGGGGATGGCCTTGGGCGCCAGCCCCGCAGTCAACGCGCGTAGCGATGTACCGCAGGCCAGTGCCGAAATCCGGCGCACCAGTTTTGGCGTCCCGCATATCCGCGCGCAGGACGAACGCGGGCTGGGCTACGGCATCGGCTATGCCTACGCGCAGGATAACCTTTGCCTGCTGGCCAATGAGATTGTCACGGTCAACGCCCAGCGCTCCCGCTATTTCGGTCCCGCACAGGTTACGGTGGAGCAGCGGGAGAACCGCGTCAGCGATCTGTTTTTCAGCTGGCTCAACACACCGCAAGCCGTATCCGCTTTCTGGCAAGCCCAGACGCCCCAGGTGCAGCAATTGCTCGAAGGCTATGTTGTGGGCTACAACCGAGCGCTGGCCGAGCGCCAGGCCAAAGGCCTGCCCGAGCAATGCGCCAGCGAGTGGGTACGGCCCATCACGGCGTTCGATCTGGTCAAGTTGACCCGCCGCCTGCTGGTCGAAGGCGGCATCGGCCAGTTCGCCGAAGCCCTGGCCGGCGCGCAGCCGCCTCAAGCAACAGCGCTCGTGGGCCACACGGCGTCCGGTTTTGCCACCGCCGACGCCCGCCAGCAGCGTTTTGCGCTTGAGCGCGGCAGCAATGCGCTGGCCATCGGCAGCGAGCGTTCGGCCAACGGGCGCGGAATGTTGCTGGCGAACCCGCATTTCCCCTGGCTGGGTGGCATGCGCTTTTACCAGATGCACCTGACCATCCCCGGCAAGCTGGACGTGATGGGCGCGGCCTTGCCGGGCCTGCCGGTGATCAACATCGGTTTCAGCCGCCACCTGGCCTGGACCCATACCGTCGATACATCGAAACATTTCACCCTGTACCGCTTGCAACTCGACCCGAAAGACCCGACCCGCTACCTCATCGATGGCAAGTCGGTGCCCATGAGCCAACAGACCGTCGCCGTCGAGGTCAAGCAAGCCGACGGCCAACTGAAGACGGTGTCCCGAGTGGTCTACGGCTCGCAGTTCGGCCCGATCGTGCAATGGCCGGGCCGACTGGACTGGGACAACCGGTTCGCCTATAGCCTGCGCGACGCAAACCTGGAGAACGACCGTGTGTTGGCTCAGTGGTACGCGATGAATCGGGCCGTCACGCTCGCCGATCTTCAGGGCGCCGTGCACAAGATCCAGGGAATTCCGTGGGTCAATACCCTGGCGGTGGATGACCAAGGGCAGAGCCTTTATATGAACCTTTCGGTCGTGCCAAACGTGGGCACCGACAAACTGGCCCGGTGCAGCGATCCCAGGGCCGGGCTGCGACTGATCGTGCTGGATGGCTCACGCAGCGAATGCGCGTGGGACATCGATGCGAAAGCCGCGCAAAAAGGCATTTTCGCGGCCGACAAGTTGCCGCAGTTGCTGCGCCGCGATTATGTGCAGAACTCCAATGATTCGGCCTGGATGGTCAACCCGTCCCAACCTTTGTCCGGTTATTCGCCAGTGATCAGCCAGCAGGATCTGCCGCTGGGCTTGCGGGCGCGTTTTGCGCTCGACCGGCTGGGTCAGCTCGCCAAGGGCGGGCCAGTGAAAGTGGACGACTTGCAGCGCATGGTCATGGACGATCAGGTCTACCTCGCCGATCAGGTCATGCCCGACCTGCTGGGCTTTTGCGCCGGCGACCTGGGGCCGGATGCCTCGGTGTTGGGCGAGGCATGTGGGCGCCTCGAGGCCTGGGATCGCACGGCTGGCCTGGATAGCGGATTGGGCTTCATTCACTTCCAGCAGGTCATGGCGCGGTTGCAGGCTGCACCCGATATATGGCGTGTCCCGTTCGACCCCAAGGATCCGCAACATACCCCGTGTGGCCTGGCGATCGATCGGCCATCGGTGCTGAAGGCGTTGCGCGAAGCCATGTTGGCCTCAGTGGAGGCGGTCAACAAAATGGGCTTGCAGAATGATAGCCAATGGCGGGACGTCCAGGTCACCAGCAGCGGTGACCGGCAAACACCGATCCACGGCGGACCGGGTGAGCTGGGGATCTACAACGCGATCCAGAGTGTGCCGGGGGCGAGCGGCAAACGCGAAGTGATCAGCGGTACCAGCTACCTGCAAGTGGTGACGTTCGACGGCGAGGGGCCACAAGCCCAGGGCCTACTGGCATTTTCGATCTCCAGCGACCCCGCATCGCCTTATTCGGCTGACCAGACTCGGGCATTCTCACAAAAGCAATGGAGTGTGCTGCCCTTCACTGAGCAACAGATCAAGGCCGATCCACACTATCAGGCGCTGATCATCCGTGAGCTCGATGAAGTGGGCAAGGTGGCCAGGCAATAAGTCGCCAGGCAATAACCCTGGGTGTGTTGTGCAAAAGCCGCGTCCAACAGGGCACGGCTTTTTTCTTAAGGATTGGTTGGCCGCTGGCCGATGGCATTGAGGACCGGGTTGCCGTCCTTGTTCTGCGTCAGGTAGACCGGCAACACTTTGGGCAAGGAGGGCACCAGGTTGTGCACTTCGCTGAGGTTGTAGATCCCACCGATACGCAAGGTGCCGGTGCTGTTGTCAGCCAGCATGACCGGACGTTCGAGGTAGCGGTTGATCAGCGGCAACGCGTCGCTCAGGGCAAGGTCATTGAGCACCAGCTTGCCGTTGCGCCATGCCAACGCACTGTCATTGGGGTCGGTCGGGCGGATCTGCGGTTGGGCGTCGCCGGCCTTGTAGCTGGCCTGCATACCGGGCGAAAGCGTCGAGCCGGTGCTGGCCAGTGCCAGGTTGCTGGCAACTTTTACGGAGCCTTCCACCAACGTGACCCGTACTTGGTCCTGATACAACCAGACATTGAACCGCGTGCCGGTGACACGCACCTGGCCCTGGCCCGCCCGAACGATGAAGGGATGCTGCTGGTCATGGCTGACGTCGAAAAACGCCTCGCCCTTTTCCAGGGTGACCCGACGCTCATTCTTATAGTTGGCGAACACCAGCTCACTGCCAAGGTTGAGTTCCACCTGGCTGCCGTCGCCAAGGGTGACGTGGCGTACGCTGGTGCCTGCTTCGAATCGTTGGTAGGAATTGGCCAGCCAGCCCAGGTGCCAGCCAGTGAATGCGGCCAGGGGCAAACCCAGGGCAACGACTGTGGCTGCAACGGCCAGCCGGCTCCAGCGTGAGCGAACCCGGGAAGACTGGACGGACGGCGTCACTGGCTCGACCCGCGGCAGGTTGTCGGCAACCACCCAAATCTCCAGCATGGCTTGATATTCGAATGCATGCAGCGGATTGGCATCGTGCCATTGCTTGAACGCCTGCCGTTCGGCGTCGGTGCAATCGACGGCATGCAACCGCATGCACCAATGCGCGGCAGCATCGGTAATGGCGTCGTATTCGGCTTCCGAGAGGGGATGTTCGGTCATTGACTCTTCCTGGTTTGCCGCATTCTAACCTTCGGCATGAGCTGCCGAGAACAGCCGTCATGGCGTTTGCATATCAAATGGGCCTGTTTTTTTCCGGTCGAAGGCCCCAGTACCGGTCTGTCACGGATAGAGCGTCCCATAAAAGCCGTGAAAAAAAGATCAACAGCCGACCTGTCCCGCTGCTGTCAAAATCCGGATTCGGGTGTTGTGGTGGGTGAGTCGAGCTGGCGACCCAGTTCACAAATGAGCAAAGTCATGGAGTCAGCGTTGCGAAGTATGACGTCGATGCGTTTCTGGGCTAAGTGCGAATCCAGGAAGACATCCCTTGCTTCGTTCATGGTGCGCGCACCGGTCATCTTCAGGATCTCCCTGACGGTGTCCTTGTTTTGGGGAAAAGCCTCCAGGCTCTTGAACGAATTGGCGGCGTTGTCCCATTCCATGAACAGCCGGGAGCGCGGCGTGGTCAACGATAGTCCGTTTTGCTGTAGCTCTTTTTGCCGGTCGTATTGTTGCCGTCCGAATTGGGTCGACCTTGAAATCAGGTCCAGAAACGGCAAAGGGGCGTCCAGGTAGATGATGTCCAGCGTGTCGAACAGCTGATGGGAAATTTCGTGGATCAGCGTCGCCCCTTGGGCATGGGCGTCGACATTGAACGACTGCGGAACGACGGCCCTGTACCAGTCCAGTCCTGCGTCGAAAAACAGTTCCGTAAGGTAGATTCGCCCGCTGGCTTGCGGCTCGATCACGAATGCGGTCGCTCGGTCGTTGACGTTCCTGAGGCTGCCCATGACGATGCGGTTCGCGTTCTGCAATTCCCAGGAGGGATCGGCCAATGCCTGGCAGATCGGCGAGACGGCAGCGTGAATAGTCCTGATGAGGCTCTCATCGACCGGATTAACGCCAAAAAAAGACCTCAGGTAAGTGTCCAGCCGAGAGCCGGGATGGACTTGTCGCCTGGCCTGCTCGAGATTATGGAGAGCATTGAAGCAATAGTATCGAGCCGTTTCCAGCCCCTGCACGATTATCTGGGCATGGCGGGGGTATTTCCTGCGTATTTCCTTCATGCCTCGTGCTTCGATGTTCAGTGAGCCCGCTGCCTTGTAGTCGCTGTAGGAATAGGCCAGGGTCGACATGACCTTGCCGTAGCGAATGGTGTGTCGCTCGGGATCGATCACCCATTGCCTGCGGTCGTCCGAACGCTTGAGCAGGGGGCCTTCGCCGTTCTCATGGATGATGCGCCAGGCCTGCCTGGCTTTTACCACTTGAAAGACTTTACCCATCAGCGGGACAAAGAACCTGCTCGATTGGGTGTCGGCGTAGATGCCCTCGAAGGCAGTCTTTTCCAAGTCATGAAGACTTACGCCAGTGGCTTCGAAGACTTGCAGGTTAATCCGCAGGGGAGCCGTGGTGGCGATATCCTTCCAGGGGGGCGGGGTGGTTGCCGAGGGTTTGGGCGCCGCAGGAACGATCGGGTCGAGCAGGCCGAACGTATCGTCGCGGTTGAGAAAGCCCAGTGAAACCATCTGCGCGGCGCCGGCGATAAAGTCGTGCAAACCGGTTTTCCAGTCATGCACCCGCAGTGCCTCGGCAGAGCCTTTGAAGTCCTGGTAGCTTTCCCAGAGGGTATCGATAAAGGTCAATTTGCCCGGCAATTGCCTGCCGGCCAACCTGATGCCGGCGCTGAACAGGTGCAGCACCGTTTCCCAATCGAATTGACGGTCTTTTTTTGTCTGGGTCGTCAGCATGTCCGATAACAACAGGGTGTTGTCGTTGAACAACGTGTCGATCAGGTTCGTTTTGATCGGATTCGAGGCCAGGGTGATTTCCGAAACAGCGCCGGCCGTGGAGGAAAACAAATTCCTAAAGAGGGCTTGCTGGCTGTCGGGCAGCCGGCGCAACAACAGGTCCTGAAGCGCCCCCGGCAGGTTGAATGCAGCCACGACGCTGGTTTCGTCCTTGAATTCGGTAAAGGTCTGACCGGCGTGGTAGGGGGAATACAGAACGTAAGGGGCTTGTGCATCCGTACTCGAACCGATCAGGTAAAGCCCCAATGCCTTGATCGCCGAAGCGCCCGCGGTCTTGATCAGCTCCAGCGGACGAATCAACGCACCGGCACCTTGCACCGCCTGGCGAGCGATGGCATCGGGCATATCCAGCACCTGGCGAATCAAGTCAAAGGCCGTCGGGGAAAGGTGCTGCTGCAGGTGTCGGGCATGGGCGTGCTGCAACAGCTGCCAGGGTAGCTGCTGGCGGAATCTGCACTTGCGCTGCCGGGCTTGCTCGTCGGTGCCGGAAAGCTTGCCCAGGACGTATGTTTTGTAATCGGTGGATATCGCCAGCGACAGCAATATTTGCTGTACCGCCGCCTCGTTCAAATTGTCTGGCAGCGTGCGGCGCGAGGCCGAAGTCACCGTAAAACGGGTGTTTTGAGTGATCTGGATATGGCTTGAGGCAAACTCGGTCAGGGTGCTGGGCGGCCCGGCCAGTGCGAACGTCGGCGTGATCTGGAGCGTGGCAGGGTCGAGGTCTTTATCGTCGAAGCGCGCCCCCAGTAATGCCTTCAGTTTTTTTTCCACGTAGGCCGGCAGGGGCTCGATGCCGTCCAGGTAATCCTGGCCGTCTCCCATGCTGTTGCGGCATTGTTCGAGCAGGTCGATATGCAGGCGCTGGTCCTCGATGGGCGCGGTGCCGAGCCAGGCCGGAAGCTTCTGTTGCCACCTGTTGGCCTGGGCAATGTGCGTGGCACGCGGCAGATTGGTCGGGGCCCCTTGGCGCACCAGCGCTTGAAGGCTTTTTACCAATGTCGGCCCAGTGAGCTGCCAGCCACCGATCTTCAACGTGCGCAGATAGTCGTGCTCGGCTTCGAACCAGGTGATGAAAGAATTCATCCGGTTTAGCAGCACGTTGTCCTCGATCAACTCAAATGCTTCGAGCTGATAGCGCCCATGGGGTTTGCGTTGGGCGCAGTTGAGGTTGGCGAGCAAACCAAAGCGTCTGCGGGAATCGAGCAGGTCGCGGTTCAGTTGGCGGGTGGCTGTTTCCACCGAGGGGAAGGCCTGCAAGCCACTGGCCGGCGTCCAGAGAATCGCCATTCCGGAATAGGGCGTGTCCAGTCCGCCTCGCTCGGTCAGCAGCAAGCAATTGGCGAGCGGCAAGGAGACCGACTTGCCGTCTGCGCTGCAGGACAGCTTCAGCCAATACACGTCAGGCCGGAAGCCCTTCACACCGATGCGCTGGCTGCGGTCCGGGTAGTCGGAGTCGAAGGCAAAGACGCCCCTGACAAGATCGTGGGCGGCCGGCGCTAATGTTCCGTTGAGCTCCCTGAGTTCAGCCTCTGCACGAATCCCCTGGGAAAAAACGCTGGTCAGCTGCCCGACCAGGTCCTTGAGTTCATGATCCAGCGCGATGTCGGTGGATTGCGGCAGCTGGGTGAAAAGGGCGTTGAACGCCGCTTCGACGCTGGTATAGCTCTTGATCTTGCGCGCCAGCTGATCGGCCTTGAAGTTGGATGGCTGCAAGTCCCCGTAAAAAGCCGGTTGCGTGTTCCAATGCCCCTCGATCTTGGGCTTCAACAGGCTTGGATTGATCAGGGTGCGTATGTCCAAGGCCTTGTCCACCAGCGCATGGATGTCCATGTCGCCCTGGCGGGACATTTCCAACGCGAAATGAAGGTTCTTCGCCTGCTTGTCGATGATCGCGTTGCCCAGGGATTCGAATACCGGCATGGCTAACGACTGGCCTGACACTTGCGGGGCGTCGAAACGCAGGAAGCGGTTGCGTTCTTCCAGACTGAGCAGGCCATAAAGCGCTTCCTTGCGCTCGGTGGATGTCGACCCGTCGAACAACGCGTCCTTGAAGCTCAGATAGGTGTCGACGGTCTGTAAACCCAGGCCAGGGGTATAGAGATAGTGCTCCTTGCCACTGATCATCAAGGCGCCCGCGAGCTCGACGAAGAGCGGCTTATATTCCCAAAGGCGCACGGTTTCGATGAACAGCAGCGGTTCGTCCGGGCGCGACGACCGGTACAGCCGGAGCAGTTCCTGGCTTTGTGCTGCGGTGATCTGCTTTCTTTCCCGGGCAATCAGGATACGGGCGCGCAGTGCATCGCCGATGACCCGGTAAAGAAACGTCCGGCGTGAAGCGTAGAAAGGGCCGATGGTGTTCCAATAGGTATCGATGCACTGGGTAAGCCTGGGGATCAGGTTCCGCGCGGTGTCCCTCAGGATGCTTTCCCACTGTTGGGTGTTGTGGGGCGAGTCGCTAATCGCCGGATGGATAAGATCCAGGTCATGCCCGACCGGTCGGCCCTGGTTGTGGAAATACACCAGCAGCGCATCACTCAAGGACATCCGGCGGGTCAGCTGGTCTGCCTTGGGATCGCCCGAGCCAACATCCGCCACCAGCGCCACGCGAGCCTGCCGATGATCGATATTGGGCAGCACCTCGCCCAGCACGTGGTCGAGCATCGAGGCCAGCGAGGGCTGCTTGACCAACTCGTCCACCATGGCCTGGGCGTTGAGACGTTGAGCCTGTTCGATGGATTCGATCTGGGCCTCGAATACATCGGCGTCGATGCGTTGGCGTTTCGTGGTGATGGTGGTCGCACCGTTGAGTTCGTTGCGTTGCGCAATCGATAGGAAGCGAAACAGTTCGTCGCGGCCCTCCGGGGTCTGGCGCAGCTTTTCGACTTGCTGTTCCAGGACTGTGAGGCTGGGGAATTTGGCCAGGCCACCGTGTGGTGTGTAGAGGAACGCACGCTTGGGGCTTGAGGCGTCGTCACTTGGCGAGGTGCTGAGGGTGAAGCAGCCGGCGAGGGGGATCGGAGCCTTGCCTTCGGGCGTCAGGAGAATCGTTTCGGCGTGCATCGCTGGCGTCTGCCGGATGCGCAGCGCGTGGCTGGGCAGGGCGGTGTGATGCAGCCAGTCGAGGTCGTCCTGCGTCAGCCCGTGGGGCGTGGTCAACTCGTCCAGGCGACTGGCGCCCAGTACTTCGGGAAACAGGAGTGGCGTGGTCTCAGTGGTCATCGTCGCTTCTCGATCAAGGCGCCGCAAGGCGGGCGCCGTGGATGAAGCGGCCAGACTAGGCAACGACGCGTGAGCGAAGGTGGTACATAGTTATCGCATCCAGCGCTTGGAACGTTTCAGTTCACGACGTCGTCCACGGCTTCGTGTTGCAAAGATTGACAGGGCGCGCGTGAAGCGGTGTTTAATCAGCGGATGCTTTCTCCTACGCTGTTGCTACCTCCAACAATCATTCTGGAGCTTCAGATGTCTGCGCTATCCGATCATGCTGGTTCTTGCACGTTGTCTCTTGATGCGTTGGTGAATTTGCTGGAGAAGATTTTCCTGCGCCATGGCACGTCGGCCGACGTCGCTCGGACCCTGGCCGAGAATTGCGCCTTCGCCGAGCGCGACGGGGCCCACAGCCATGGGGTGTTTCGCATCCCCGGCTATGTCTCGACGCTGAAGAGCGGCTGGGTCAATGGGCAGGCGGTGCCGGTGGTCGAGGACGTCGCCTCCGGGTTCGTACGGGTGGATGCCGCTAACGGTTTCGCCCAGCCAGCCCTGGCCGCAGCGCGCCCCTTGCTGGTGGAAAAGGCCCGTAGCGCCGGTATCGCGGTGTTGGCCATTCGCAACTCTCATCACTTCGCCGCCCTCTGGCCGGATGTCGAGCCTTTTGCCTATGAAGGCTTGGTGGCGTTGAGCGTGGTCAACAGCATGACGTGCGTGGTGCCCCATGGCGCGGACCGTCCTCTGTTCGGCACCAACCCCATCGCCTTCGCCGCGCCAAGGGCCGACGGCGAGCCAATTGTCTTTGACTTGGCCACCAGCGCCATCGCCCATGGCGACGTACAGATTGCCGCGCGCAAGGGCGAGTTGCTGCCGGCCGGCATGGGCGTGGACAGCCTCGGCCAACCGACGCGCGACCCCAAGGCCATTCTCGAGGGCGGAGCGCTGCTGCCGTTTGGCGGACACAAGGGGTCGGCGCTGTCGATGATGGTCGAGCTGCTGGCGGCGGCCCTGACGGGGGGCAATTTCTCGTTCGAGTTTGACTGGAGCAATCATCCAGGCGCCAAGACGCCATGGACCGGCCAATTGCTGATCGTGATCGACCCGAGCAAGGCCGCCGGGCTGGGCTTTGCCGAGCGCAGCCAGGAACTGGTCAGGCAGATGCACGGCGTGGGGCTCAAGCGCCTGCCGGGGGACCGTCGTCATCGCGAGCGCAGCAAATCCGTCGAGCGCGGCGTCACGCTGGATGAAACCACCCTGGCGCAATTGCGCGAGCTGGCCGGCGACTGAACGCGTCGGCTCAATCTGCGCAAGCCGCATTGGCTTGCACAGGTTGTGCGTGATGCGAACAGCGCCGTTGCCTTGCCGTGACACGCTGTCCCAAAGCCTTTTACTATGGCGGCTCTCTTTGCCCCGGAAAACGACTGGATGAGTAAGCCCGGCCAAACGGTGCTGGTTGCGCTGCGTAGAATGATCGCCTCGGGCGAACTGGCGGCGGGCGAGCGGCTGATGGAAATACCTACGGCCGAGTTATTCGGCGTTTCGCGAATGCCGGTGCGCATGGCCTTTCGGACGCTGGAACAGGAAGGGCTGCTGGTGCGCTTCGGCGGACGCGGTTTCCAGGTGCGCTCAGTCAGCGCCGAGGAAATCGCCGGAGCGGTGGAGGTACGCGGGGTGCTCGAAGGCCTGGCCGCGCGGCAGACGGCCGAGCGAGGTTTGTCCGACACGGCTCGTGCGACCCTTGAACAATGCCTGGTGCAAGGCGATCAACTGTTCGCCAAGGGGTATGTGACCGAGGAGGACCTGGAGGTCTATCACGACCTCAACATGCGCTTTCATCAGGTGATCGTCGAAGGCAGCCACAACCCCGCGATAGCCGATGCCCTGGCCCGCAACGATCATTTACCCTTCGCCTCAGTCACCGCCCTGGCGGTGGACCGCCAGAACATGGCCGGTGAATTTCGCCGTTTCAACTATGCGCACATGCAGCACCATTCCGTGTTCGATGCACTGATCCATCGCCAGGGCGCCCGTGCCGAAGCGATCATGCGCGAACATGCCAACGCCACCTTGCGCTACGCCGAAGTGTTCGGCTCGACACTGGCGGATGAGCGAATGAAGGTGATCCTGCGTTCAGAGTGAAAGCCCGTTGTGGAGCGTAATGCTGTTCACTTAAGGCAATGAGACAGACCTGTGGCGAGGGAGCTTGCTCCCGCTGGGCCGCGTAGCGGCCCCAAAACCTGCCAAATGCAGAGTATCAGACACACCGAATTCGCCAGTTTACGACTGCTTCGCAGCCGAGCGGGAGCAAGCTCCCTCGCCACGGGTCCATCATTTTTCCTAAATGAACCACAAGCTCCCACAGGGAGGATCTGGAAGTTAGAGATCCAACACCAGCAACGGCGTTTTCGAGCGGGAGCAACATGGCGTGAACTGGTCGTTGCAGGCCTGTTCTGCCTCGGTCAGGAACATGTCGCGGTGCTCGGGGACACCTTCCAGGACGCGGGTCAGGCAGGTGCCGCAAATGCCTTGTTCGCAGGAAATCGGAATCTCGATGCCATGGCTTTCCAACACCTGCACCACGCTGCGGTCCGCTGGTATATCGAACACCTGCCCACTGCGGGCAAGTTTCACTGAAAAGCTGCCGTCGGCGCGTGTATCGACGGGGGCAGCGGAGAAATATTCTCGGTGCAGGCGGGTTTCCTCCCAACCGTGGTGCCTGGCGGTGTCGAGTATGTATTGCATGAACCCGCCGGGCCCGCACACATAAAGGTGCAGGTCATCGGTGGGCGCGCAGAGCACCGCAGCGGCGTCCAGCAGGGTGTCGGGTTCTTCATCGAAATGCAGAAACACCCGGTCGGCATAAGGCGACAGGCGCAAGCGTTCGACAAAGGCCGCCCGCTCCCGGGACCGGGCGCAGTAATGCAGCTCGAACGCTGCCCCGTCCTGGGCCAGGAACTCCGCCATGCTCAGGATCGGCGTGATACCGATGCCGCCAGCAAACAGCAGGCTGCGCTGCGCTTCGGGGGCGAGGGGGAACAGGTTGCGCGGTTCGCTGATCTGCAAGCGGGTTCCCGGCTCGATCAACTCATGCATCGCGCGCGAACCGCCTCGCGACGCCGGGTCCCTGAGCACGCCGATCAGATAGCGATGCCGCTCTTCAGGATGATTGCACAAGGAATACTGGCGAATCATGCCCGTGGGCAAGTGCACATCAATGTGCGCTCCAGCGGTGAACGCTGGCAAAGGTTGCCCATCGACAGCGGTCAGTTCGTAGCCGCAAATGTCGAGGGCTTCATGATGACGTGCCGCAACCAGGACTTCGATCATGAGCGTTGCTCCACCGGTTGTGGCTGGTGAGTACTGGCAATCAAACCCGCCTGGGATTCGCGTTCACGGGCAATCCAGCGCTCGAGCACCCGGCGCGATTGCACGCCACCGGCGTCGATGTTGAGCTTGAGCAGGTTGCGTTGCGGATGATCCAGCAGGTTGCGCTGCTGACGTTCGAGCATTTCCAGGTCTTCGCTGAAAATCTTGCCCTGGCCTTCACGAATGGTCGCGGTGAGGGCCTCGTCCTGGGGTTGGAAGTGCCGGGCCATGCCCCAGAAATACCAGATGGAGGTCTCGGTTTCCGGCGTGATGAAATCCACCACGATGCTCGACGCCTTGAACTGTGGCGCGGCGTGATAGCCACCGTGGCCTGCGTGCGCAACGCCGACTTCGATCAACACATGGCTGGGCGGGGTGAAACGGCAGATCTGCCAGCGGTCCACCGGCACGTCGTCGGCCAGGTTATTGCCGCGCAACGCCATGCGCCAGAAGGGCGGCGCCATGATGTTTTCCATGTGACGGGCAGTGACCACTTCATCGCCGTTAACCGTGGTCTCTGGCGGCGCTTCGTCGATTTCCTTCTGACCGATGCTGGAAGCGTGCACGTAGGTTTCGTGGGTCAGGTCCATCAGGTTGTCGATCATCAGGCGATAGTCGCACTGGATATGGAACAGGCCGCCGCCGTAGGCCCATTCTTCATTTTCCGCCCATTCCAGAGGGTGGATCAGCGCCGGATCGGCGAGTGCCTGATCCCCCGGCCAGACCCAGATGAACCCATGGCGTTCCTGTACCGCGAAGGACTTGTTGCAGGGGAACCCCCGGACCCGTTGCCCCGGCATGTCGACGGTCTTGCCATCAGCGCCCATTACCAGGCCGTGGTAGCCGCACACCAAGTTACCGTTTTCCACATAACCCAAAGAGAGCGGGGCGCCACGGTGGGGGCAGAAGTCTTCCACGGCGGCGACCTTGCCCTCGTGCCCACGGTAGAAAACCATCTTCTCACCGCAGATCTGCCGACCCAGGGGCTTAGCGGCGATTTCATCGGGGGTGCAGGCAACGTACCAAGTGTTCTTGGGGTACATGACGGATCTCCAGGCGGGTATTGTTATTGTCTGTGGATCCATTAACCCTCTTAACTAATTTCCTTGTCAACGGCTTTAAAGGTGAAAACGGATGATTGGTTGTCTTCAATGGATCCATTGGTGAGCAACTGGAGGTTGGGCTCAGAATCGGTAGGCCGCCGGCACCTGCGCCTCGATGAAGCGCTGCATATGCTCCAGGAAACTGGCTTGTAGCCTGGAAATCGGCCCTTGGACGGGCAGGAGCATGCTGAAGTCCATTTCAATGGCCGGTTCAAAGGCCCGGAACACGATTGCTTCGCCGCGGTATTCAACCGCACTGATGGCATCTACCAGCGCCACTCCCAGGCCTTGCTCGACGAACGCACACATGGGCAGGGAGAGTTGGGTTTCCAGGCGTAATTGGCGGTCCACGCCGTGGGCCGCGAAGATCGCATCGATGTGTTGGCGCGAGCCGATGGATTGCGGGTACGAAATGAACGCTTCGCCCTGCAAGTCTTCCGGGCGGATCGTCATCTGCCCTTGCAAGCGGTGGCCAGCGGGCAGGGCGCAAAGCATGCGTGTCGCCAGGAGTTTTTCTGCCCGGGGGCTCGGGTAGGTATTGGGCAGCACGATCAGGCCCAGGTCGCAACGCTGGCCCACCACCAGGTCCACCACCTCCCGTGACGAATGCACCACCAGGGAAATTTGCACCTGGTCGTGCTCGGCCATGAACGCGGCAATGGCTCGCGGCAGAAACGACAAACCCATGGCCGGCGCGCAGGCGATGTGCAGCGAACCGCGCTTGAGCGTGCGAATGTCCTGGGCGGTGCGAGCAATGCGCTCCACGCCCAACAACGAGCGCTGCACTTCCTGATACAGCGTCATGGCTTCTGCGGTGGGTTGCAGCCGGCCCTTGACCCTGTCGAACAAGCTGAAGCCGATGTCCTCTTCCAGGCTGGCGATCAGCCGGGTCGCCGCCGGTTGCGAGATGTGCAGCATTTCGGCGGCGCGGGTCACGGTCTGGCCCAGGATCACGGCACGAAAGGCTTCCAGTTGGCGAAGGTTCATAGCGGTTGTCCAACCCATTACAAAAAGACATGAGCTGGCCAAAATAAAGCATTTTTCATCACGCCGACACCGCCCTAGGATCGTCTGCAATTCGTCAATAGAGCCGAAAAGCGGGTAATCCACCCGATAACCGGTGCCGACCACAGCGATTAGAGAACCATGCATAAAACTGATGTCATTGTCGTGGGAGGCGGCCTGGTGGGGATGTCCATCGCTTATGGGCTGGCCCTGCTCGGGCGCCAAGTGAGCGTGCTCGACGAAGGTGACGATGCCATTCGCGCCGCCCGGGGCAACTTCGGTTTGTTGTGGGTCCAGGGCAAGGGCTACCGGATGAGCCCTTACGCGCAGTGGACCCGCGACTCGGTGGCGCTCTGGCCGCGCTTGGCCAGCGCATTGCACGCCGACACCGGCATCGATGTTCATCTGCGTCAGCAGGGCGGTTTCCAGCTATGCCTGAGCGATGCCGAAATGAACGAGGAAAGTCATCGCCTCGGCTGGCTGCGTGAAGCCCTTCAGGGCGATTACCCCTATGAACTGCTGGACGCCGCGCAACTGCGTGTCCGCTTGCCCGGCGTCGGGCCGGAGGTGGTGGGTGGTTGTTTTTCGCCCATGGATGGCCACGTCAACCCACTCAAGCTGCTTCGCTCGCTCTACGCGGCCTGTCTGTCCCGTGGGGTAAAGCTCATCAACGGCCTCCACATCGACGCAATCGAGGCGCTTGCGACGGGTTTTGAGTTGCGCGCAGGGCCGCAGCGCTGGGCGGCGCGTCAAGTCGTGCTAGCGGCGGGTCTGGGCAATCGCGTGTTGGGAGCCATGGTGGGGCTGGATGTACCGGTGCAGCCTAATCGCGGTCAGATCCTGATTACCGAACGGCTCAAGCCTTTCCTGCATTACCCCACCACCTATGTGCGCCAGACCGACGAGGGCACAGTACAACTGGGCGATTCCCACGAGTCCGCCGGCTTCGACGACGGCACTGGCAGCCAGGTCATGGCCATGATCGCCCGGCGCGCCGTGCAGTGTTTCCCACGATTGGCCGAGGTGCGCCTGGTGCGGGCCTGGGGCGCGCTGCGAGTGATGAGCGCCGATGGCTTGCCGATCTACGAAGCGCCCCAGGCCTGTCCGGGGTTGTCGATTGTCAGCTGCCACAGCGGCGTGACGTTGGCGGCGGTCCACGCCTTGCGCCTGGCGCCGTGGATTGCCGGCGAGTTCGACGAGCCGGCAGTGAAGCTGTTCGGCCTGCAACGCTTCAACCCGCAAGCAGAGGTGCGCCATGTCGGCTGACTGCCTGTTCCGGCCGCTGGCCTCGAACCCTCACACCGTGCAAATCGAATTCGAGGGCACGTCGTTGTCCGTGCCTGGCGATGTATCCCTGGCTGCGGCACTGCTTGCCAGCGGCATTCGCCATACCCGCGAAAGCGCTGTCAATGGCCGCCCCGGCGCGCCCTATTGCATGATGGGCGTTTGCTTTGAATGCCTGGTTGAAGTCGACGGCCAAGCCAATGTGCAGGCCTGCCTGGTGCTGGTGCGTCCGGGCCTGCGCGTGCGCCGACAACGTGGGGCTGCCGACCTGGTCCTGCGGGAGGCGCGCGCCGATGAGTAACGCCGCCATCGACCTGATCATCATTGGTGCCGGACCGGCGGGCATGGGCGCGGCTCTGGAAGCCAGGGCCCACGGTATGTCGGTGGTGGTGCTGGACGAGCAGGCCAGCCCGGGCGGGCAGATTTATCGCCAGGTGCTGGAAGCCGACGCCCGCCGCCGTGCCGTGCTGGGCGACGACTACAACGTCGGGGCGAAACTGGCCGCCGATTTCCTCCAGTGCGGCGCCCGCTACCTGCCCAACGCCGCGATCTGGCAAGTGACGCCGCAACGCCAGGTTCACTACCTGATCGAAGGCCGCGCCGAGGTCTTGCAGGCGCGCCATCTGTTGATCGCCACCGGTGCCTTCGAGCGACCGATGCCAATCCCCGGCTGGACCGTGCCGGGCGTCATGACCGCTGGCGCCGGACAAATCCTGCTCAAGAGCGCGGCGTTGGTGCCGGCTTGTCCGTTGGTGCTGGCCGGCTGTGGCCCCTTGCTGTACTTGCTGGCGGTGCAATACCTGCGCGCCGGCATTGCCATCGAGGCCCTGGTGGACACCAGTAAGCGCGGCGATCTGCTGCGGGCCTGGCGCATGGTTCCCGCCGCGTTGCGCGGCTGGCGTGACCTGCTGAAAGGGCTCGGGCTGCTGGCCGAATTGAAACGCGCCGGCATCCGGCATGTTCGCGGTGCCTGCAACCTGGAGGTTGAAGGGACGGATCGGGCCCGCGCCCTGGTTTTCGACAGCGAAGGCCAGCGGCAGCGCATCCCCGCAGAGCTGATCCTGCTGCACCAGGGCGTGGTGCCGAACACGCAGATCAGTTGGTCGTTGCGCCTGGAACACGATTGGAGCGAACAGCAATTGTGCTGGGTCGCCCGCCGCGACGCGTGGGGCGAAACCAGCGTGCCGGGCATTTTCATCGCCGGTGACAGTGGCGCCATCGGCGGCGCTGGGGTCGCACGACTGGAAGGTCGCCTGGCCGCCCTGGCGATGGCCGGCGAATCGGCGCAGGCCCGTCCTGTGCAGCAGGCATTGCATCGCGCTCGCGCCGCACGGCCGCTGCTCGATGCGCTGTACCGGCCCCCGCCAGGACACCGTATTCCCGCTGACGACGTGACGGTTTGCCGTTGCGAAGAAGTCAGCGCTGGCGACATCCGCCGTCATGTCGACCTCGGCTGCCTGGGGCCGAACCAGACCAAAGCCTTCGGTCGCTGCGGGATGGGCCCGTGCCAGGGGCGCCAGTGCGGCCTGAGCGTCACCGAGATCATCGCCGGGCATCGCCAGGTAACGCCCGCCGAAGTCGGTTACTACCGCATCCGTTCGCCTCTAAAACCCATCACGCTCGCCCAATTGGCTGGCGAAACTCTCCCCGTCGAGGAACCCTCATGAGTATTCAACGCATCGAAAGCAACCCACGCCTGAGCCGCAGCGTCGTGCACAACGGCGTGGCCTGGCTCAGCGGAATCGTCGCCGCCGATTGCAGCCAGGGCATCGAAGGCCAGACCCGCCAGGTGTTGCAACGGGTGGACGAATTGCTGGCCGCTTCGGGCAGCGACAAGCAGCGCCTGCTCAGCGTGCAGATGTGGATGAAGGACATGGGCCGGGATTTCGCTGCGATGAACGCGCTGTGGAGCGACTGGGTCGACGCCGCGCAAACCCCGGCCCGAGCCACGGCCCAGGTGGCTTTCGACGACCCCGAGATTTTGCTGGAGCTGATTGTCACCGCGGCGGTCTGAGGCCGCTGGCCGTGACACCGCTGTGCCGTTACCGGCGAGGCGACCGCCAGAGTCGTCGCCCGGGCTTGTTCACATTGCCGCTGCCATAACGGACGACTTCTGTGGAGCGTCCGGAACCAATAACATCGCATCTGGAGCAAATGAATGAACGTTAAACGCATTGCTTTGAAACTCGGCCTCGTCTCGCTGCTGGCCTTCGGCGCGAGTGTGCACGCCACCGAACCCTCCCTGCGTATCGGCATCGAGGCAGCTTACCCGCCGTTCGCCTCGAAAACCCCGGACAACACCATCGTCGGCTTCGACTACGACATCGGCCAGGCATTGTGCGCCGAGATGAAGGTCCGCTGCGTGTGGCAGGAACAAGAGTTCGACGGCTTGATTCCGGCGCTCAAGGTGAAGAAGGTCGACGCGGTGATTTCCTCCATGTCCATCACCCCCGAGCGCTTGAAGTCGGTGGATTTCACTGACCGCTACTACCGTATCCCGGCCCGCCTGGTGTTTCGCAAGGGCAGCGGCATCAGCGATATACCCGCGCAGCTCAAAGGCAAGCGGATCGGCGTGCAGCGGGCGACCAACTTCGATCGATATGTCACCGATCACTTTGCCCCGGCGGGTGCCGAGGTCGTCCGCTATGGTTCGCAGAACGAAATCTTCCTCGACCTGCTGGGCGGGCGCCTGGACGCGACCATGGCCAGTTCGGTGGTGATCGACGAAAGCCTGCTCAAGCGTCCCGAAGGAAAGGATTTCGAATTTATCGGTCCCAATTTCACCGAAGAGCAATATTTCGGCACGGGTATCGGCATTGCCGTGCGCCAGAACGACGCGCTGGCAGGCCGCTTCAACCAAGCGTTGGCGACGATCCGCGCCAACGGCACTTACGACACGATTCGCCGGAAATATTTTGATTTCGATATCTACGGCGAATAATCATTGGCAGGTCTTGGCCCGCAGGCATTGCCTGGCGGGCTTTCTGTAACAGCGCACGGGGTGATTCATGAAAACCAAAGCGGTACTCACTGAGCAAGACGTTGCCATGTTGCTGGTAGCGGCCAAGGATCTGGCGCATCAGCGGGAATGGGCGGTGTCGATCTGCGTGGTAGACGATGGAGGCCATCCGCTGGGGCTGTCGCGCCTGGACGACGCTTCGCCGCTATCGGCTTATATCGCCACCGAGAAAGCCCGCACCGCCGCCGTGGGGCGACGCGACAGCAAGGTGTTCGAGGACATGATCAACGGCGGTCGCTACGCTTTCCTCAGCGCCCCGCACCTGCAAGGCATGCTCGAAGGTGGCGTGACCATCCGTCACGACGGCCAATGCATCGGCGCCATCGGCGTGTCCGGCGTCAAGGCTGAGCAGGATGCGGAACTGGCCCGGCTGGCGGTGGAGATTGTGTTGTCGACTCTCACGCCGGATGCCTGAAGCTGACAGTCGACCTGTGGGCGCCACAAAACAAGGGCCACCCACAGACCCAATGTGGGAGCGGGCTTGCTCGCGAAGGCGTCGTGTCAGCTTGCATCGATGTTGAGCCGCGACCGCGAGCAAGCCCACACAAAGGGATTGCACAAATCTTCCAGACGTCATCGCCATCAGCGGTTAATCTGCTCCGGACGGATACACACTACGAGGCGGCTCATGACAGCGCGCAACTGGATCGATCTCAAGCAGGACGCCACGTCTGGCATCGAGACCGTGCGCGCGCATTTCGAGGGGCATGCCTATGACCCTCATTGGCATGATGCGTACCTGGTGGGCGTGACCGAGCAGGGCGTGCAGCAATTTCATTGCCGTCGCCAGCAGCACAACAGCACGCCAGGCAAGGTGTTCCTGCTTGAACCCGGCGAGTTGCATGACGGCCACGCGCCCCACGACAAGGGTTTCACCTACCGCACGCTGTACCTGGAACCCCTTTGGCTGGAGCGCGAATTGCGCTCGTTGTTCGACGAAGCGCCAGATAACGCCCAACTGGGGTTTGCCGCCACCCTGACGGACGACGCACGCCTGGCGAGCGCCACGGCCCTGGCGTTCCAGAGCCTGCACGAGGAGGAAATCCGCATCGTGCGCCAGACGGCCCTCGATACGCTGTTGGCCAACCTGACCCAACACCTGCATTGGCGGGCGCGGATCAATCCGGACCCAAGACTGCCCTTGGTGGCGCAACAGGCCCGGGATTATCTGCACAGCCACCTGCATGAAGACATCGGGCTGGATGATCTGGCGCAGGTGACCGGCGTCGATCGTTTCCGCTTGACCCGTGCGTTCAAGGCCGCTTTTGGCCTGGCGCCCCATGCCTACCTGATCCAACTGCGCCTGGCCCGCGCCCGGCGTTTGCTGGCCCGTGGCGAAAGCGCCGTGGCCGTGGCGGCCGTGCTTGGTTTTGCCGACCAGAGCCACCTGGGGCGCTGGTTCCAGCGTGCCTATCGACTGAGCCCGGCGGACTATCGCAAGCGCTGCTCAATTGTTCCAGACTGAGCAGGACTTCTTGGGGATGATCAAGCGATCGATCCTTCACCGAGAAGTTGCTCCATGGACCAGTTATTGCCGTTTGCCTTGTTTGCATTTGTCGCCTCCATCACCCCAGGCCCCACCAACATCCTGGTGCTGAGCCATAGCTCGCGCTTCGGTCTGGCAACTACCTTGCCGATCATCCTCGGCGCCTGCGCCGCAGCGGCCTTGCTGGTGCTCCTGGTCGGCACGGGGCTGGGCGATGTGCTGGCGCGCCACGCCTCGATCCAAACGGCGCTTTCATGGGCGGGCATCGCCTGGCTGAGCTGGATGGCCTGGCAGATTTTCCGCGCACCGGCCCAGGCCATCGACCCCGACCGGCCGGTTGAAGGCCCGCGGCTGGGCTTGGCGGGGGCGGCCGGATTGCAGTTAGTGAACCCGAAAACCTGGATGATGGCGCTGGCGGTGGTCAGCGTCTTCGCAGGGGCTGAGGCCGACCGTACCGTTCGCGTCCTCTGGCTGTCCCTGGCGTTCTTCGCCATTTCGATCCCGTGCATGACGGTCTGGGCATACCTGGGCCGTGGCGCAGCCCGATTCTGTCGTTCCGCCGTGGCGATGGGGCGTTTCAACCGGGCCATGGCGGTGCTGTTGCTGGTGTCGGCATGGTTGACGCTGGTGGTGTAGCGCCTCGATCGACGTGGGCGCAAATCTACCTGACGAAATTGTAATTTTTCTTTCGAAACCCCTCGTACGCCGAAACAGTCGACCGAGTACCGCCCCTGTCCAGGCGCGGTACAACGATCAATCGACCTTCGCTAGAGGAGATTCTCCATGAACACACAGTACGAGGCATGTATCGCCGAATGCGTTGCCTGCGCAATGGCTTGTGAGGCCTGCGCATCCGCCTGCCTGCGCGAACAGAACGTACAGATGATGGCCCGGTGCATCGAACTGGACCGCGACTGCGCCGACCTGTGCCGTCTCGCCGCCACGCTGATGAAGCGAGACAGCAGCGTCGCCGCAGCGTTGTGCAAAGTTTGCGCAAGTATTTGCCGCGCGTGCGCTGAGGAGTGCGCCAAGCACGACGCGGAGCACTGCCAGGCATGCGCCAGGGCTTGCCAGGCTTGCGCAACCGAATGCGAGCGCATGGCGGCCTGATTTCCAAAGGCATCGACGTAACTGAACCGCCGCTGTCGCCAGCGAGCTCGTTCCCACCGTTTTTGCAATGGTCCATCGTGGGAGCGAGCTTGCTCGCGATGGTATGCAACCCCTTGCAACGGTTGCGGGGTTTCATAAAAGCACCGATTTGGAGAGCATCGGTCGCGCCAACGCTTGGCGCCTTGCCCTATTTCGAATGCTCAATCGCCCCCAAGGAAGGAGGTGCTACATGTCGTCCCTCGACACTCACGTCGATTTTATCCAGGCCCGGTTACCCGCCTGGCTCAAACACGCTTCGCGGCCGCGCCAGGAGCGTTTCAAGGCCATTGCCCAGCAGCTACAGCGCGACAGCGATGCGCTCAACGCACTGCTGACCGACCTGGCCGCTCCCGACACGTTTACCCTCGACCTGTTGCAGGCGCAGCCGGCCGTGCAGGCATGGCGCTTGGTCAATGGCGCCGGTAGCGCTAAGGATGCGATACGACGGGCGAGGGTCAGGCGCGAGCCCTTTGGGGCCTCGCTGTCGGTGATCGAAGCCGCAATGCGCAACTTTCCGCCCGCCGACGCAGCCACTGACAGCGAATTCGATAAAAAAGGCGAGCTGTTCATCAAGGGCCAGCCGGCAGAGTTTTATCGTTGGGGCGCGCCCTCGGCTATCGCGGCATTGCCCATGGCCCCAGCCGATTTCGCGCAGCTGTGTCGAAGCGTGGACGCGGGTGGGGCTTATCAGCGCTTGCTCGAACAGCGGCTGCCGCGAATCGGCAATGAAACGCCGACCGTCGCCAAGGCATACATGGCCTATGCGTGCAGCCAGCTCGTCTATGACGCCTACGAGGCGAAGCTGGATGGACGCCTGGACGAGACTGGCGAGCGCTTGCTGGCCCATGTCGGCGTGCAGCTCGAAGATCCACCGGTCGCGCCCCTGGTCTGTGAAGTCAAGGCACTGGAAGTGCTGTCCGTGCCGTTGTTCGGTGCTCGGGTGTATTGGGGGATGGCAGGGGACGCCAAGGGCGTGCGCCCGGTCGTCTTGCACATGCCCCACGACGTGGTTGCACCCATCCAGCAATTCCCCAGTTTGCAGGCCATGGCTGCGCAGCTGACCGAGCGGGTACGCAAGCGCAGCTACCGCACAAGCCTGATGCGTTACCTCCCGATGCGTCTGCAAGCCCGGTTGGGGGAGGCGCTGCATGACCAGGTGGAATGGGAGATACAGGACAACCCCAATCTTTTCCAAGAGATCCACGCGCGCATTGTCGGATGGCGCGATGGCGAGCCTGGCGAGGATGACAACCCCCGGCGCATCCGGGTTCCGGCGCCCCGCGTGCCCTGGAGCCTGGGCGATGTGCGTGAAAGTCACTGGGCCGACGGTTATCACGAGTGGCGCACCCACACCCTGGCGAACGCCTCGACACTGATGGTGCCTACCAAAGTCGTGGACTGGCAGGCGCTGCTGGCACGCCTGGAATATTGGGAAAGCCTAGCCGAGCGCTCGCTAATGCTTGCCGTCAGCTTCATCCCGTTCTGCGCGCCCATCGGCATGGCCGCCGCAGCGGTGGGGGGGGTGCGTTTGGTCTACGAGTTTTTCGAAGGCATCCAGGCGTTCAACGAAGGCCACGCGCAGGAAGGCATCAATCACATCTTCAACGTTTTGTTCGGCATCGCTCAGGGCGCGTATCTCGGCTTCGTCGGTGGCGCTGTCGAACCCATGCCGTTGAGTGACGGCACGACGCGTCTCTGGAATGGCGATGTCACATCGTTCCAGGCCCGAGGCCGGCCTCCCATGGAAGCCGAGCAGGACGCCTGGGGTGTCTGGCGGACGGCAAACCAGGCCTGGGTGCAGGTCGAGGGCCATTATTTCGAGGTGCAAGGGCGCGCCGATGCCTTGGACTTGCGCCTGCCCGCCGGCCATCGGGGCGTGACGCCCCTGTTGGAATGGAGCCGTTCACGCGGCTGGCGATGGGCCCATCGCAACCCGTTGCAGCGCAGCAGCCTGGAATTGCTACGAGACTTTGCCGAGACACCGGACGAACTCGACGACCGAACCCTTCTTGCCGTGCAACGGCAGGTGGGCATTGACGAGGCGCACCTGCGTTATTTGCAAGTGAGCGGGCAGCCGATTCCGGCCATCTTCGCCCAAGCGCTGGATGAAACACGCAACTGGCAAGCGCTGCAGCAGGTCATGGGCCGCCTGCGGCGCGATGAGCCGCCGGGCAGCGTGCCGATTCGAATCGCCCAGACCCTCGCCGAGTTGCCGGGGTGGCCCAGGGATCTGCTGCTGCGCTATCACGACGGTGACCGGATTCATTCGGCGGGTGATACCACCGCCAGGCGCGTTCTCGATGTGCACGGAACAGACCTGCAACTGGACGCCTGGGCAGATCGCATCCTGACCGAGCTCAGCGCGGATGAGCAGCGCGCACTGCTGGGGCAAAGCCCCCTGGGTTTACGCCCGGTGGAGCTGAGTCGGTTGTTGGCCGGGCGCTGGTCCGGATATCTGGAGCGCAATGCCACGCAAGTGCTGGCAGGCATGGCGCGGCCCACCGTGCTTGAGCCGTTGGCGGCTCCCTTGGTCCGTGCTTTTCCCAGCCTGCCGGAGTCCATCGCCAACGAGCTGGCCAGCCAGACTCAAGGCCAGGACCGCCTGCGCCTGCAAGCCGGCCGGATAACCGCAACCCTGGCCAAGCAATGCGTCGAGGCCCTGGGTGAGCTGCGTCTGACCCGCGCCTTGCGGGCCCTGGAACGCGGCGAAAGCAGCCCCGACCGCGACCGCATCGTCATGGGTCTGCTTGGCGAAACCCGCTCTTTGCGCGGTCGATTGAACCTGCGCCTTGAATCGGCCGAGCTGTTGGAACCGCTCGAAGTGGGCGAAGCAGGGCCATTGAAAGTGATTCGTGAGGAAAACTCGACCTATCAAGCTTTTGACGAACAGGGTCACGAACTCGGGGCAGGCGGCTTGGAGTCGGCGTTGCTGAGCGCTTTACCGGACGAAGCTCGCAAGGCGCTGGACCTGGACATCTGGGAAGCGACCCGGCTGCGCCAGGTATTGCTCGAACAGGCCCTTGGCGATCGGCAAGGCCTGCGCCGGTTCTTGCAGCTCAAGGCCCTCGACAGCGCCGGGCCCGGACCGCAATGGCTGAACGAACGCCTGGGCTATCCGCTGAGCGGGCGCGGGCGGCTACCGTTGCAGCGCTGGCGCGGCAGCCTCCAGGCTCGTCTCGAACGGCTGTTTCCCTATTACGCCGGGGATGCCCTCACGCGGCTTCAGCACAGCCTGACTGAACAGGCCGGACGTGAGGGCATCAGCCTGGATGACTTGGTCAACCGCTTGACCAATGACTGGGCGACCCTGGATGAAGGGCTGCGCCAGTGGGAAGTCGAGGAGGACTTTCATCACCCTGTCGAGAGCCAATACGAACGTGAAGAGCTGCTCACGCTGCGCAGGGAAGTGGCGAAGGAAATCCGTCGGGCCTGGCGACGTGAGCCCGATCCAAGCCGGGAGGACAGCGAGCTGATATTGCGCCTGTCGGGATGGGACATTGGCCGGCTTCCGCCGCTGAGCGCGCGTTTCGAGCACATCGAAGAGCTGATGCTCGCCCATACGGGCCTCACTGAAGACCCTTCGGATTTCCTGCGGCTATTCCCCAACCTCGAAACGTTGCGCCTGCACGGTAATCGCCTCACCGCAGTGCCGGCGGCGGTCGGCGAGTTTCGCAGCCTGCTGGAACTGTCACTGGGCAAGAATCCGCTCGACCTGAAGGCGGATGCATTCGCCCCGCTGTTGGGCGCCGACCGTGCTCCTCGGCTACAGGAACTGAACCTGTCCGAGGTCAGCGGCGGGGCAGCGTCCAGCGCCGAAAGGGCCGTGGCCATCGGCCGCCTGGCTCAGTTGCCCGCGCTGCGCGAGTTGGTCTGGTCCGACAATGTGCATTTCACTGGCGAGGAGTTGCAGGCCATCACCGCGTTGCCAGGGCTGCGCACACTGGACCTGACGCGCTGTGGCCTGCGCCTGGACGAGGAGGGCAGCGCCTTCTTGCGAACGGCCACGACTGTCAGGGACTTGCGCCTGAGCGGCAACAACTGCCGCGATTTGCCTGACCTGCCCGAACTGGTATCCCTTGAGGCGCTGGAGCTGGCCAACGCAGCGCTGGAGCGCGTGCCGGCGCTGGCATTGCGGTTGCTGTCCAAGTCTTCATCCGAACCGATCTTCATCGACCTCAAGGGCAACCGCATCACTGACATCCAAAGTGACCTGATTCCGGCGCTGGGCAACATGCCGACGGGTAATACCCTCGGCTTGTGGCTTGAAGACAATCCGCTCCCCAGCGCCCAGATCGGGACCCTGCGCGCCGTGGATACCCAGGCCTTTCGCTACACCGCCGACGACTGGCTGGAAAACTTCCCTGAACTCCAGCGAGCACTGGAGGTGGCGCGCGACGATGCCGGGGGGCGGCGTTTCATCGATTGGTACTGCGGCCTCATCCGTGACGCCGACGCCGAAGTGCCGGGCGGGCTGGCCTTCGGAGATCGTCAACGGGCGACGAGTATCCTGCAGTACTACACTGGATTCCCCGATCTCTACGCCGACCTCTCGACCCGGATCGCGGATTTCGACCAGCAACTGGCTCAACTGCGCACCCGCTTGCAAGCGCGCGTCCTGGACCGGTTGGTGCCAGACGTCGCCGAACTGGAAGTGCATTTCCAGATGTTCCAAGTGGTCCAGCGGGCGCGCCTCGACTCCCAGGCCGTGCCGTTCTCAAGTTTCCTCGTCAGTCATCATGACTATTGGAGCCGGGTGCTCAGCAGCCGCTATCCGGAGATTGCGCAGCGCCGGGCGGCGATGACCCGCGAGGGGTTCATCAACTGGCTCAGCGATGCCCAGGACACCTTCAACGGTAACGACCAGACGCCTCGCGTCGGTGAACTGACCTGGCGACCCTACCTGGGCTTGATGTCCCGGGACTGGTCCGAAGGCCTGGCCGTCTGGGACACGGTAGAAGAGAGCCTGGTGGATGCCTTCAGCGAACCGGTGGACCCTTCCCATTGGCCCCAGGTGCTGCTGGACAACCTGGCGCAACCGGACGTGGACCTGCCCAGCGCGCTGGAGTCCATCACGCTACCTACTGGCATCGTCTGGCAACGGGTGAGGCTCGAAGCCGTGGCGGATGTGGAGTGGACCGCAGGCGCGCCGGTGATGCTGAGCGAGGATCAGCTACGACGCACCATGGCCATCTATCGCTCGGTCAAGAGCCGTGAAGTCGAAGCCATGGTGAGGCGTATTACCACCGGCCTGGTCAGCCCCTGGTGGTCGCGGCGATTGAATTAGTCACTGCGGTTCAAAGCGCCTGGCTGACCGGCGTGGTCCTGAACACCAAGGCTTTGAGGCCGCATTCCGGATCGGCGTCGGGAAACTCCGGCGGGTTTTCCAGGCGCTGTTCGAATATCAGCCCCGGGGCTTCGCGTGTGACGCCGTCAATCAGGAAGTCGGTGCCGGTGGCCGGATCGTTGCTGCATGCCAGCACCGTGCCTCGGGCGGTGAGCAGTTCCGGCAAGCGCCGCAGGACGCGCTGATAATCCTTGGTCAGCAGGAAACTGCCTTTCTGGAAAGTTGGCGGGTCGATGATCACCAGGTCGTACGGCCCGCTGTTGATCACCTTGCCCCAGGACTTGAACAGATCGTGGCCGAGAAACGTCACCTGGCCCAGGTCATGACCGTTAAGGCGATGGTTGTCGCGGCCACGGCTCAGGGCGGCGCGGGACATGTCCAGATTGACCACGTGCCGAGCCCCGCCAGCGATGGCCGCCACCGAAAAACCGCAGGTGTAGGCGAACAGATTGAGCACCCGTTTGCCATCGGCATTGGCACGGACCCAGTCGCGGCCGTAGCGCATATCCAGGAACAGGCCATTGTTCTGTTTCTTGCCCAGGTCGATCCGGTAGCGCAGGCCGCCTTCGGTCAGGGTCCATTCCTCTATCGGCTCGCCCACCAGCCACTGGGTGAGGCTTTGCGGCAGGTAGCGGTGCTGCACGGCCAGGGTATGGGCGGTGCTGTGTTGCCAGGCGGGCGAGGTGGCCAGGGCCAGCAACATCGACAGCAGGTCGTCCAGTTGCGTCGGTTCCGGTTCCTTGAACAATGAGACCAGCACCACGCCTTCGAGCCAGTCGACGGTAATCTGTTCCAGGCCCGCCCAGCATCGGCCGCGGCCATGGAACAGGCGACGGGTTTGCTCGGGCACCGAAACCAGCGCCGTCAGTAAATGAGTCTGCAGGATTTGAAGGGCTTCAAGGTTCATCGTACAAGGCCGGCAATTCGAAGGGCCGGCATCTTAACCGCTAGCCACCGCTGGTAGCGAGAATACTGGCCACCTGTTGCGGCCGGCAGTTGAGGTAGGCCGAACGCTTGAGCCAGCCCGGGTCCGGGTACCAGGAAAACATGAATTGCCCGCCCTTGAGCTTATCGATCACTTGGCGCGCCACTTGCGGCCGCACGGCAGGGCAACCCTGGCTGCGCCCGATGCGACCTTGGCGGGCGCTCCACAACGGGTTCACATAATCGGCGGCGTGGATCACGAGGGCGCGGTCGCGTGCCTGGTCGTTGAAACCCGGTTCCAGGCCGTCCATGCGCAGCGAATAACCGTGGGTGCCCTGATAGCTTTCCTGGGTGCGGAACAGCCCCAGGCTGGACTGGTAACTGCCCAGGCGATTGGAGAATTGGGTCGCGAAGTTCTCCCCGGATTTCTGCCCGTGGGCCACCAGGTCGCGCAATACCAGCTTCTTCTGGTTCAGGTCGAAGATCCACAGGCGACGGGCGGTGGAGGGCTGCGAGTAATCGATCACTGCAAGGTGGCGAGCCTGTCGTGCGCCATTGGCAACGGCGCACTGCATGGCGCTCAAGGCGCTTTTAAGGGCCAGGGGATTGAGTTCCGGCGCGGCGTGGGCGAGGCTGTTGTAGAGGCCCTGGGTATTTTTGCTTTCGGCAAACGCCGGGTTGCAGAGCACGCCCAGGCTTGTCACGGCCAGGCAGAACCGACGCAGGAAAGTCAGCACAGAAGAAAAATCCCCAAGCAAGTATTTATCTGCGGCATCCCGTCCGGTTTGAAATGTTGGCATGATGGCGGGCAGTACCTGTCGCAAAGTCAACCGTCAACGAGACGGCCATGGATTGGAGTAAAGCAGTTGTTCAAAGCGTCCGTATGTTACTTGAGCCTTTTATTGCTCGCTGCGCCATTGGTCGCGACGGGCGAAGACGCTCCGCTTGCTGAAGCGACACCCGTCCAGGGCGCGCTCGCTCAATTGTCGGTGGCGTGTCCGACGTTGGCGGCCGGCGTCGATTTTCCGACAATGATCAGCTTGCAGGCGTTTTACCAGCAAAACGCAGGCCAGCCGGCCTGGGCGGGCGCCGAACGGTTAACGCTGCTGCGCGACCAGTTGCAGCAACTGGCCGATGACGGGTTGGATCCAGCGCGCTACAGCCTGCCCGACGACGGCACTGTCGAGGGTGCGCCGTGCACCGACATCGCCATTACCCAACGCTACCTCCAGGCGCTGTATGAATTGCGCTTCGGTTACCTGTCGCAAGAGCGGCTGGAGCCTGTGTGGCGGGCCCATCCGAAACTGCAAGACCGACAGGCCGAGGTAGTGGCCATCGCTGGGCCAGGGTTGCAAGACCTCGCCAAGGCTTTCGAGCAAGCCCGGCCGAGCCTGGAGTTCTACCGCAACTTGCGCCTGGCCTATGCGCAGCGGCGCCAGCAACCGTTGTCCGATTGGCAGCCGGTTCCCGCAGGGGCGCTGTTGCAGCCGGACAAACAGGACGCTCGCGTGCCCGCGCTGGCGCAGCGATTGTTCAACGAAGGTTATCTGGGCGCGCCGCCCCGGGTCGTCGATGATCGATACAACCCTGACCTGGTCGAGGCGATGAAGCGCTTCCAGCTCCAGCATTCATTGCAGGCTGACGGCGTGGTAGGCCCCTGGACCGTCACCGAGCTGAACATCAGCGCGGCCATGCGGCGCGAGCAACTGCGCGTCAACCTGGAACGAATGCGTTGGCTGGCCCAGGACCTTGAACCCGACAGCGTGCTGGTCAACGTCGCGGCCGCCCAGCTGACGGTCTACCGAGGTGGCGCACCGGCATGGCAAACCCGTACCCAGGTGGGACGTGCCGAGCGGCAGACGCCGCTGATCAAGTCCAACATCACGCGCCTGACGCTCAATCCGACGTGGACCATCCCACCGACCATCATGCGCGAAGACAAGCTGCCGGAGATCCGCCGCGACCCCGAGTTCCTCGCTCGGCATAACCTCAGGATCCTCGACCGCGACGGCCTGCCGTTGGCCGCGGAGGCGATCGACTGGGAGCACCCCGGCGACTTGATGCTGCGCCAGGACCCCGGCCCGAAGAACCCACTGGGCAAAATGGCGATCCGTTTCCCCAATCCGTTTTCTGTATACCTGCACGACACCCCCAGCCAATCATTGTTCGCCAAGGGACCACGAGCGTTCAGCTCAGGGTGCGTGCGAATCGAGCAGGCGATGCAACTGCGTGACTGGCTGGTGAACCCAGCCGAGCGCGTCAGGACCGACACCTTGCTGGCCAGCGAACTGACCCATGAGTTCCGGTTGGCCAAGCCCGTGCCGATCCTGCTGGGTTATTGGACGGTTCAAGCCGATCACCAGGGGCAACTGCTTTATGTCCCGGACATCTACGGACGCGATCATGCTTTGTCGGTCGCCCGACCCCGTGCGCTCTGAACCCTGGGCAGCAATTGGCGGCCAAGATCATAGGCCGTGGCCAGGTGCTGGGCAGGGTCAAGGGTTTCCGAATCGAGCAGGCGCAGGGAGGTCATTACGCGGGCGCCACAATAATCGAAAATGCCGTGGTCGATCTGGGTCGTCATCGCCGCGCCGTAACCATGGCGCAGGAAAGTCCCTTGATCGGCACCGCCCACGGCCACCAAGTGCACCTTCATATGCCCGAGTTTCTTGACGAACGGAGCATCGAGGCTGAACTCGAACGCCCAGCCGTTGGAAAACACCCGGTCGATCCAACCCTTGAGCAACGCCGGCATCGACCACCAATAGATGGGATACACCACGACCAGTGTATCGGCCCGCTCGATTCTGGCCTGCTCAGCCAACACGTCCACTGGCGGCGCGGCCTCGCCATGGTGGACCGCATGGTCGGCAAATGTGTAGCGCGGGTCGAAGCCCTCGGCGGCCAGGTCGGCCATTTCGAAGGTGTCGCTGGGGTTCGCTTGGACCAAGCCCTCGGCGATTTTCCGAGCGATGCCATGGGTCAGGGATTGTGGGTCATGATGGGCAACGACAAAGAGTGCGTGCATAGCGGAACTCCTTCTGACAAAAAACGGTAAAAAGCGACTAAGCTACGTTTGGTAAGCTACCCTTAGTAAACTAAGCCATTAAGTTACGGTTGGTAAAGTAAGCATGTCAAGCAGCGAAGCCAATGCAGCACCTTCAGCCGCGCCACGCCGACGTCTGTCCCGCGAGGATCGGCAGCGTCAGTTGCTGGACGTCGCCTGGCAATTAATACGGGAGGAGGGCACCGAGGGCCTGACCCTGGCCCGGCTCGCCGAGCACGCGGGCGTCACCAAACCCATTGTTTATGACCACTTCACCACGCGGCCCGGGCTCCTGGCGGCGTTGTACAAGGATTTCGATGCCCGCCAGACGGCATTGATGGACGCAACGCTTGAGGCAAGCGAAGCGACCCTCGACAGTCGAGCCCGGGTCATTGCCTCGGCTTATGTGGACTGTGTGTTGCTGCAAGGGCGAGAGATCTCCGGTGTGGTCGCGGCGCTGAACAGCTCACCGGAGCTGGAAACCATCAAGCGGGAATATGAAGCGATTTTTCTCGACAAATGCCGGGCCGTCCTCCAGCCCTACGCCGGCGCCAAAGTCCTGAGCCAGGCAGGGTTGCGGGCAATGCTCGGGGCCGCGGAAGCCTTGTCCAACGCAGCGGCGACTGGCGAGATCAACGCCGACGAGGCCAAGCGGGAGCTTTTCATCACCATCGTTGCGATGGTCGAAAGAAATGCCCGCGACAGCATTCCAGGTACTGCTGCCGGCTAACCCGTGGCGAGGGAGCTTGCTCCCTCGCCACGGGGCATGCCGCTTGGTTGATTCCTGCGGATGACGCGACACACAGAAAAAAAACGAACCCCCGAGGCTTTTTCCGGTTCTTAAGCTATGTCCCGTCATGAAGGGGCAGCAGGCGGGGCTACGGTCTTGCCCACCATATACCGCGATCAGAGGAGGCGACATGCCCAACTCCTTGTCCTCGCCCTGGTGGAAAAATGCCGTGATCTACCAGGTCTACCCACGTTCGTTTGCCGATGCCAATGGCGACGGTGTCGGCGATCTGCCCGGCTTGACCGCGCATCTGGATCACCTTCAACGCCTGGGCATCGACGCCCTGTGGCTGTCGCCGGTGTACCGCTCGCCCATGTGCGACGCTGGCTATGACATCTGCGACTACACCGATGTCGACCCATTGTTCGGCACACTGGCCGACCTGGACAACCTTATCGAACAAGCCCACCAGCGCGGTCTCAAGGTGCTGCTGGATTTCGTCCCCAATCACACTTCGGACCAGCATCCGTGGTTCATCGAGTCGCGCTCCAGCCGCGACAACCCCAAGCGTGACTGGTACATCTGGCGCGACCAGCCGAACAACTGGCGAGCCTCGATCAACGGCGGCAGCACCTGGACCTGGGACGACACCAGCCAGCAGTATTACTTGCATTTTTTCCTCCCGCAGCAGCCTGACCTGAACTGGCGCAACCCCGAAGTCGTCGCCGCCATGCAACAGGTGCTGCACTTTTGGCTGGAACGCGGGGTGGACGGATTCCGCATTGACGTGGTGCATTGTGTGGGCAAAGACCCAAATTTCGCCGACGACCCGCGCTGCATGGCCGGCGAACCCATGGTCAAGATCAACGATCAGCCTTATAGCCACGAGGTGCTGCGCGGCCTGCGCCGATTGGTGGACAGTTATCCAGGCGACCGGGTGCTGATCGGCGAGGTGAACATCCGCTCGACAGCGCAGGTCGCCGCCTACTACGGGGCCAGCGACGAGCTGCACATGTCGTTCAATTTCCCGCCCTTGGATGCGCCATGGGACCCGGTGATTTTCCGCTTGTGCGTGCGTGAGGTGGAGAATGACCTGGGGCCGTTGCAGGCCTGGCCGACCTGGGTGCTGTCCAATCATGACAACAGCCGCCATCGCAGCCGCTATGGTGGCTCGCTGCGTCGAGCCCGGGCCGCAGCAGTGATGCTGCTGACGCTACGCGGCACGCCGTTCATTTATCAGGGCGAGGAGCTGGGCCTGGAAGATACCCAGGTCAGCGCCCAGACCCGCGTCGATCCCGGCGGCAGGGACGGCAGCCGCGCACCGTTGCCGTGGTTAGCCCAGGCACCCCATGGCTGGGGCGGGCAGGCACCGTGGCTGCCATTTCCCCCTGACGCGGGGGCTTTGTCGGTGGAAGCCCAAGAGCAGTCCGCCGATTCCACGTTGGCGCTGTACCGCCAGTTGCTCGCATGCCGCCGCGACAGCCCGGCGCTGCGCCTGGGAGCTTGGGAGGAGCTGGCGTCGCACCCGCAAGTCCTCGCGTATCGCCGTCACTGTGAAGGTGACGAGAGATTGGTCTGCATTAACTTCGCCGACAGCGAACACACCTTTCCCCTGGCCGAGCCTTGGCGGGTTGAACTTGCCAGCGATGGGCAAGGCGAAGGCCAGCCGTTCAGTGGCCGGCTGGCTGCTGAACAGGCGCTGGTGTTGTGCCGGTAAGGAGAGATCGATGAAAGCCAATTGGCATCGAAATACCCTGATCTATCAAATCGACCCGTCATTGTTCCATGACAGCAACGGCGATGGCCGGGGCGATCTCAAGGGCATCATCCAGCGCCTCGATTACTTGCAATCGCTGGGGGTGGGTGCGCTCTGGTTGATGCCGTTGTACCGTTCGCCCTTCAAGGACGCGGGGTATGACGTCAGCGATTTCCTCGCGTTGGACCCACGCTTTGGTAGCGAAGAAGACCTGAGGCAATTGATCGTCCAGGCCCGGGAGCGCGGCATACGGGTGATCATGGAACTGGTGGTGCAGCACACTTCTGACCAGCACCCGTGGTTCCAGCGCGCACGACGCGACAGAAACAGCCCCTACCGCGATTACTACCTGTGGTCCGACACCCCCGTAGACGACGGCAACCAGCCGATTTTCCCGTCAGTGGAAGAGAGCATCTGGCAATGGGACGAGGAGGCCGGCCAGTACTATCGGCATTTGTTCTATCGTCATGAGCCCGACCTGAACCTGGCGAACCCGCGCGTGGTGGAGGCCATTGAGCGGGTCATGGTGCACTGGCTGGAATTGGGCATCGCCGGTTTTCGCCTTGACGCCGCTTCCCATCTGGTCGAGCAGGCCGGCGGTGGCGATGAAGAGCAGGGTGTCTGGGTGCTGGACAGGTTCTTCAAATGCCTGACCCGCGTCAACCCGGAGGGCGTGTTGATGGGCGAAGTGGACGTTGAACCGGAGCGCTACCGGCATTATTTTGGCGACGGCGAGCGCCTGGGGCTGGTGCTGGATTTCTGGGTCAATAACCATTTGTTCCTGGCGCTGGCCCGTGGCGAGGCCGAGCCATTGCAACGCGCCATCAAGCGCCGGCCGGCCCCGCCAGACGGCGCCAACTACGCGGTGTGGCTGCGCAACCATGACGAGCTGGACCTGGAACGCTTGACCGAGCAGGAACGGGAGGAGGTCATGCAGGCCTTCGCCCCGGACGAAAACATGCGCCTGTATGGCCGTGGTATTCGTCGACGGCTGGCGCCGATGCTTGAGGGCGATGTGCGTCGTCAGGCGCTGGCCGAGGCACTGCTGCTTTCGCTGCCAGGCACGCCCATCGTGCGCTATGGCGAGGAAATCGGCATGGGCGACGACCTGGCCCTGCCCGAACGCCTGTCAGTACGCACGCCGATGCAATGGTCCGCCGAGGCCAATGCCGGATTCTCCTCGGCCCAACGCCTGGCAGCACCGCTAATCGATAAAGGGCCGTTCGCCTACACCCACCTGCACGTCGCCGTTCAAGAGGATGATCCCGACTCGCTGCTGGCTCGCACACGGCATTTGCTGAGGGCGCGTGGCTGGCTTCCTGAAATCGGCGACGGGCGCGCCGAATTGCTGGTGGCGGATCATCCGGCGGTGTTTGCGATTGCCCATATAGGCGAGGCCACATCGCTGATGTTCGCCAATCTCAGTGGCGAAGCCGTTACGGTGCAGCTTGAAGCGCCGGACCTTGCAGGGTTCGACGAGATTGTCTCGGACGGCCACTATGAAGCCGCGCAAGACTCGCGCCTGGCCTTGCACGGCTACGGCTATCGTTGGTTCAGGCGCAAGACTTCAGAACAATAGCAACACCACCGCCACCAGCCCGCCGGTTGCCAGCAGCAGCGCCGACACTTGGGTGGAGCTGAGCGCCAGCGCGGCATTGCGCGAGCGTCCGCTGAAGCGTCCGCGAGTGCGATGCACCGGCACTTCGGGAGAAAACAGGTTGTCTGGCCGTTGTCCGTCGTCTGGCTCATCGGTCATCTGGCCAGAACAGGCACCGCGAGCCAGCATTCGGTCGAGCAGCCCGGGCATCAGGCATGTGCCGACAATCGCCTTGAGCGATGCGGCACCCAGCCACAATTCCCTGGGTGTGCGCCGCACCACACTGAAAATGGCCCGCGCGGCCACGTCCGGGTCGTGAATGGGCGGCACCGGTTGAGGGCGTTTGCCGAGTTTGTTGCGGGCCCAGTCGAACTGCGGTGTGTTGATCGCTGGCAACTGCACCATGCACACCCGGATGTCGCTGTGCTGATGCAGCAGTTCGCAGCGCAGCGAGTCGGTAAAACCGCGTACCGCGAACTTGGCCCCGCAATACGCCGCTTGCAAGGGAATGGCCCGATAGGCGAGGGCGGAACCGACCTGGATAATCACGCCACGATTGCGCGGCATCATCAACTCCAGCGCCGCCAGCGTGCCGTGGACGGTGCCCAGGTAAGTCACCGACGTGACCCTGTGGATTTCCTCGGCGGCCAGTCGATGGACCGGTGAAAACACCGTGACCATGGCGCAGTTGATCCATACCGTCACCGGCCCCAGCGTCTCTTCGATTTTTTGCGCCGCTTCCAATACCGCCTCGGCATCGGCCACGTCCACGCTGGCGGCCAGTGTTGCAACGCCGTGCACGCTCAGTTCTTCTTCTGTAGCAGCCAACGCCTGCTCATCCCGGGCCAGCAGGCCGACCCGGTAACCGGCGGCGGCAAACCGGTGTGCGGTCGCACGACCGACGCCGGCGGTCGCACCACAAATGACGACAACAGGTTGGGTTCGCATATCCATCGTGTTGGTTCCACTCATAGCTGCTGCCGATCCCTCCAGAGTGCTTATTCACCGAATGTCGGCGGGTAACGGTTGCTTATAAAGTGTGAAATTCGGCGTGGATGATGGTTCACAATTTTGCTGGCGCGGTGGCTGCACCGTTGCACTTTTATGAAGCTTGTAGCGTTGGCTCGCACCACTGGAAGGCAAGAGTCGGTGCGCTTGGAGTTGCTGCAAGCGGGCGAGTCTTGTCGCTGGTTGGACGGGCGCTTTCGCGGGCAAGCCCGCTCCCACAGGGGATTATGGGTGTTGCGAGGGTGCGGGGTAGGACGAGGTGTGAGCGTTGGCACGCTCGCTGCAAGAGGGTGTTCAGGCCCACCGTGAATACAATCGAGTGGGCACCCCCGTCGGTCAACGAAGATCGAGCGCCAGCAGGCCGGGACAACGGTAGATCGCAGCGCAGTCGCTGGGTCGATACCGCACAGAACAGGCAAAGACGCCTGGAACCGCAAGGTTTCAGGCGTCTTTTTTTTTGCTTTCAAAAATCGTGATGGGCTTTTGTCGGGTGCTTTTTATGAATTCCAACGTTGCTTCTCTGAACAAGCTGCAAACGCTGATCGTGATCGGCAATGGCATGGTCGGCCATCACTGCGTCGAGCAATTGATCGAGCGCGGTGCCCTCAATCATTACCACCTGCATGTGTTCAGCGAAGAGCCGATGCGTGCCTATGACCGCGTGCATCTGTCCGAGTATTTCTCGGGGCGCGATGCCGAATCCCTGGCCCTCGGTGAAGCTTCGCTGTACCAGACGCCCGGTGTCGCGCTGCACCTGGGCGTGCCGGTGTTGGAAATCGATCGCCAGGCCCGTCAGGTCGTCACCGCCGGCGAGCGCATCAGCTACGACAAGCTGGTGCTCGCCACCGGTTCCTACCCGTTCGTGCCACCCATCGAAGGTGCCGAAGGGGATTGCTGCCTGGTCTATCGCACCCTGGAAGACCTGGACGCGATCCGTGCCGCCGCCACCAACGCCCGCCGTGGCGTGGTGGTCGGTGGTGGCCTGCTGGGCCTCGAAGCGGCCAACGCCCTCAAGTCCCTGGGCCTGGAAGCCCATGTGGTTGAGTTCGCCCCACGGCTGATGCCCGTGCAACTGGACGAGCAGGGCGGCCTGGCGCTCAAGGCGCGCATCGAGAAGCTCGGTGTCGGCGTGCACTTGTCCAAGGGCACCCGGTCCATCTGCGCCGGTGAGCAGTACCGCTATCGGATGAATTTCGGCGAAGAGGATTTCCTCGAAACCGACCTCATCGTGTTCTCCGCCGGTATCCGCGCCCAGGACGCCCTGGCTCGCCAGAGTGACCTGCAGATTGGTCCGCGCGGCGGCGTCGTGATCGATGATCATTGCCAGAGCAGCGACCCGGACATCTACGCCATCGGTGAATGCGCGGCCTGGAACGGCAGCATCTTCGGCCTGGTCGCTCCCGGCTACCAGATGGCCCGCAACGTTGCGGCGCGCCTGTGCGGCGAACCCGGCGAAGCCTTCACCGGCGCGGACATGTCCACCAAGCTCAAATTGCTCGGCGTCGACGTGGGTTCCATCGGCGATGCCCATGGCAACACACCAGGGTCGCGCAGTTTCCAGTTCATCGATGGCACCAGCGCCAGCTACCGGCGACTGGTGGTGGACGCCGATGGCAAGCGCGTAATCGGCGCGGTGCTGGTGGGCGACAACAGCTACTACGACACGTTGCTGCAATACATGCAGAACGGCATCGCCTTGCCCAAGGACGCGGCCAGCCTGATCCTGCCATCGTCCGAAGGCGCCCCGACACTCGGCCCGGCGGCGCTGCCCGAAGCAGCCACCATTTGTTCATGCCACAACGTCACCAAGGGCTCGATCTGCTCGGCCATCGACGGTGGCTGCACCGACCTGGGCCAACTCAAGTGCGACACCAAGGCCGGCACCGGTTGCGGTGGTTGCGCCGCGCTGGTCAAGCAGGTATTCGAGCATGAACTGATCGCCCGCGGCGTCAGCGTCGACAAGAGCCTGTGCGAACACTTCGCCTACACCCGCCAGGAGCTGTACGCCCTGGTGCGGGTGGAAGGCATCATCAGTTTTGACGAACTGCTGGCCAAGCACGGCCGCGGCCACACCGGTTGCGACCTGTGCAAACCGGCGGTGGGCTCGATCCTGGCGTCGTGCTGGAACCAGCCGATCATGGACCCATCCCTGGTGCCGTTGCAGGACACCAACGACACGTTCATGGCGAACATGCAGAAAAACGGCACCTATTCGGTGGTGCCGCGCATCGCCGGCGGGGAAATCACCGCCGACAAACTCATCGCCATCGGCGTGGTTGCGAAGAAATACGACCTCTACACCAAGATCACCGGCGGTCAGCGCATCGACCTGTTCGGTGCCCAGTTGCACCAGTTGCCCGACATCTGGGCCGAGCTGATCGAAGCCGGTTTCGAAACGGGCCATGCCTACGGCAAATCCACCCGCACGGTGAAATCCTGCGTGGGCAGCACCTGGTGCCGCTACGGCGTGCAGGACAGCGTGCAAATGGCCCTCACTCTCGAAGACCGCTACAAAGGCCTGCGCTCGCCGCACAAGCTCAAGTTTGCGGTGTCCGGTTGCACCCGCGAGTGCGCCGAGGCCCAGAGCAAGGACGTCGGCGTGATCGCCACCGAGAAGGGCTGGAACCTGTACGTCGCCGGCAACGGTGGCATGCGCCCACGTCACGCCGAGTTGTTCGCCACTGACTTGGATGACGCGACGCTGATCCGCTACATCGACCGCTTCCTGATGTTCTACATCCGCACCGCTGACAAGCTGCAGCGCACCTCGGTCTGGCGCGAGAGCCTGGAGGGCGGCCTGGATTACCTCAAGGACGTGATCCTCCACGACAGCCTCGGCCTGGGCGTCGAGCTCGAAGCCCAAATGCAACTGGTGGTCGACCGCTACGAATGCGAATGGGCGAACGCCCTCAAGGACCCGGAAAAACTCAAGCGCTTCCGTACGTTCGTCAATGACAAGCGCAGCGATCCGGACGTCCATTTCGTCCGCGAACGTGGCCAGCGCCGGCCGGTTCACGCCGGCGAACTTCACCTGATTCCTGTCACCGAGGAGGTGCTCTGATGAGCCAGTCAAACGTCGTTCGTATCCCCACCCGTTCTGAGGCCCCGCAACCGGTCCAATGGCGAGCCCTGTGCAGCCGCGAGGACCTGGTGCCGAACTCCGGCGTGGTGGCCTGGCACGAGGGCGCCCAGGTGGCGTTGCTGTACCTGCCCGAGCATCAGGACAAGCCGATCTACGCCATCGACAACCGCGATCCGAAGTCAGGGGCGAATGTGATCGGTCGCGGATTGCTGGGCAGCATCAAGGGCGACCTGGTGATTGCCTCGCCCATGTACAAACAGCATTTTCGCCTGGAAGACGGCCATTGCCTGGAATACCCGGAACAGCGCCTGCGGGTATGGCCGGTGCGCTTGAATGGCGACGTGGTCGAGATCGGCGAAGACTGATCTGTTTTATGTGGCGAGGGCGCTTGCTCCCGCTCGGGTGCGCAGCGCCCGCAAGATCCTGGGGCCGCTGCGCAGCCCAGCGGGAGCAAGCTCCGTCGCCACATAGGGTTCTCAAGCGAAAGTATCAGCAGGCTGTTAGGGGATATGCCATGAAAACCGCCGCTCAACTGGTGAAACTCAAAAGTGTGCAGAACCAGCAGGTCCACAGCATCGCACCCGAGCAGACGGTGCTCGAAGCGTTGCAAATCATGGCCGAGAAGAATGTTGGCGCACTGCCGGTGATCGAGAATGGTCAGGTCGTGGGCGTGTTCAGCGAGCGGGACTACGCACGCAAAATGGTGCTGCAAGGTCGCTCATCCGTGGGGACGCCGGTGCGCACCATCATGAGTGCGCCGGTGATCACCGCCGACAGCCAGCAGAGCATCGATCGCTGCATGGAAGTCATGACCGACAGCCACCTGCGGCACTTGCCGGTGCTGGATAACGGACAGTTGATTGGCCTTTTGTCCATTGGTGATCTGGTCAAGGAAGCGATTGTCGAACAGGCGGACTTGATCCGGCAGTTGGAGCATTACATCCGCGGGCATTGAGTCCGCCTCTTCAAATCAGAGCGGCTCTTGTGGCTAGGGAGCTTGCATGCCAGCCATTGACACAACCTGTCTGTTGCGATTGATGTGCGGCGCCGGGAAGGATCAGGCGTCGCGAAACAGGTCGTGGGCGTCCAACAACCGCCAGGCGATTTCAGGGCGTTTCTCCAGGCCACGCCGAATGGCGGCCGGAATCGACTGGCGTATCTTGCGGCACAGGCCGGGTTGCTGCTGGAACTCGATGGCGATGCCACGCATGGTCCGGACTTCGTTGTAACCGGGCTCGATGCGCAGCCGCACGCCCAGGTTCTCGTATAGCCGCTGTTGCAGACGCTCGAGCTCGTCAAGGCTCTGGATGTTTTCCAGCCGTTCGAGCAGGCGTTTTTCTTCCTGGCGGTTCAGGCAAAGGATGCGCAAGTCGCTGCCTGGCGTTTGCAGTAACTCGTCACGCCCGCAATCGCAGACGCCGGGCGGGCAGGGGGGACGGATCGGGATCGACGCGGTCATGGGCTCCACAGGTCTGCAACAAGACACACCGCCTTTTGCGCAAGGGCGACCCAGGCAATGTGATGCCTGCCGGCGCGATGGTCAACCCTCTCCCCGGGCTGCTCTGCCACTGGGTATCGACCGTTCGTCCGTCTACCGGTCAATCCAAGCAAATTTTTCATGCCCAAGCGGCCTCACCTAGGAGAGGCGTGTCGTGGCTCGCTCCGTCACCGACACGACGGCAAACCGCCAAATGATAAGGAGAGCGAAAAAGATGCAACCCCAACCGTCTACCTTGCCGTTGCTTGAAGAGCTGCTAATGGCCCGAGGCCCGGGCGATCAGGAAAACGAGGTCCGTGGAGTTTGCCTGCGAGAACTCAAGCCCCACTGCGATGAAGCCTGGGTCGACCCGGCCGGCAATGTGATCGGCCTGATCAAGGGAACCGCCAAGGCCAGTGGAAACCCTGAACCCGTGAGGATCATGGCGCACCTGGACGAGATCGCCATGCTGGTCAAACAGATCGACCCGGATGGTACGCTGCGAGTGGTGGCCCTGGGCGGGGCGAATCCGATCAACTTCGGCGTCTGCCCGGTGGATATTCTCGGCGATCAGGATTTCATTCCCGGCGTGTTGTCGTTCGGCTCGATGCACAGCACCGGCGAAACCCACCAGGGTTCGGATGTGCTGTCGGGAAATGTCACTTGGCAGGACGTGCATATCATCACCCGCTGTTCCCCAGAAGAATTGCAAGCCCATGGGGTAAGACCCGGTACGCGGGTGGTGTTGAGCCAACATTGGCGCCGACCGTTTCGGGTTCGTGATGCAATCGCCGCGCATTTCCTCGACGACCGCGCGCCCATGGTCGCGTCCTTGCAGGCGGCACGATCGTTGGCCGAGCGCCGCGCCGAACTGGCGGGTGACGTCTATTTCGTGTTCACCACCCAGGAAGAGGAATCCAATGCTGGAGCGCGCTACGCCGCCAGCCACTTGCCCGGCGATATCACGGTGGCGGTTGAGGTAGGTCCGGTGATGGCGGAATACGGTACAACCCTGAGCGTCGACCCCATCATCAATTCCGGAGACAAGAACGGCTGTTACCACCGTTACGTTGTCGATCAGCTGTACAAGGCGGGCAAGCGTTGTGGGTTGTCGCCGCAATTCGCACTGCTGGTGGATTTTGCCAGCGATGCCAGCGCGATCATGAGCAGTGGTATTTCCGCGCAAGGCGGTTGCATCGCGATTCCGACGGAAAATACCCACGGCTATGAGCTGATCCTGGACGGCAGTATCGAGGCCTGCGCGGCGTCGCTGTTGGAATTCCTGCTCAACAGAACCCCAGGCTAGCCCTGCGGGAATGCTGAAGCTGGGAGCTGGGAGCGGGGTTGCCCGCTCCCAGCAAGGTCTGCGTTACAAGCCCAGCTCGGACAAGCCGGGATGATCATCAGGCCGACGTCCCAGCGGCCAGCGGAACTTGCGCTCGCTTTCCTTGATCGGCAGGTCGTTGATGCAGGCATAGCGGTTGAACATCAGGCCGTTTTCGTCGAACTCCCAATTCTCGTTGCCATAAGAGCGGAACCAGTTGCCCGAATCATCGTGCCATTCGTAGGCATAGCGCACGGCGATGCGGTTGTCAGTGAAGGCCCACAGTTCCTTGATCAGCCGATAATCCAGTTCCTTGGCCCATTTGCGCGTCAGGAAGGCCTTGGCTTCTTCGCGGCTACTGGCAAATTCGGCACGGTTGCGCCATTGGGTGTCGAGCGTGTAGGCCAGCGAAACTTTTTGCGGGTCGCGAGAGTTCCAGCCATCTTCGGCCAGGCGAACTTTCTCGATGGCCGTTTCACGGGTGAAGGGCGGCAGGGGCGGGCGAACTTCAGAAGAAGACGACATGGCGGATCTCCAGTGAGTGGTAGACGAATTGCACAGCGGTTCAACGGGTCAGGCTTGTTGCGAATCCATGGGCAATAACGTTTTCAGCATGTCCCGGGCATCGTCGGCCGCGCTGTGGTCGCCCATGACCAGCGCCACGGTGATGGCGCCATCAATCAGGATCAGCAACTGCCGGGCCAGCGCCTCCGGGTTCTCGATACCTTGATCGATGCACAGCCGGGTGACGTATTCGAGCAACTTCTGTTTGTGCAGCTTCGCCACTTGGCGGACCGGATCCTGCGGGTCGCCGGTTTCGCCGCTGGTGTTGATAAATGCACAGCCGCGAAAGCCTTCGCTGTCGAACCAACCCTTGAGCACGGTGAACAGGTTGAGCAGCCGGGCGGCGGGGTTCGGCGCCTTGTCGACCTCGGTGCTGAACCAGAGCATCCAGCGCTCGTCGCGTCGCTTCAGTGCGGCCACGACCAAGTCGTCCTTGTTGGTGAAGTAGCGGTAGATACTTTTCCTGGAGACGCCGGCGGTTTTCACCAGAAGGTCCATGCCGGTGGCGGCGATGCCACTTTTATAGATCAACTTTTCGGCGACATCGAGGATGATGTCTCGTGTTTCGTTGCCAGTGATTTCGTTCATGACGCAACAGTAGAACGATCGTTCTTCTTGGTCAAATCTTTTTTCATGACGACGGGAAGACCCAGCCCCATCCATGGTGTAAGCTCATCCGTTCTTCGGAATCGACCTTATTGCGAGCCCTATGCCGTCGCTTTTCAAACGCTCCCTGCTGCCCAAGCTGCGCAGCTTTGCACTGACCGCCGATGCGGTGACCATCCTCGATGGCGCTGCCCAATTCCGCCATTGCCTGTTGGAAAAAATCGCCCAGGCTACCCAGCGCATCTATATCGTCGCCCTGTACCTGCAACAGGACGAGGCCGGCCAGGAAATCCTCGATGCCCTGCACGCTGCCAAGGCTGCGCGTCCGGAACTGGACGTGGTCGTGGTCGTAGACTGGTTGCGGGCCCAGCGCGGGCTGATCGGCGCCAAGAAGCAGCCGGGCAACTCGGCCTGGTACCAGGAGCAGACGCGCACCCATGCCAGCGAAGTGCCGATCTATGGCGTACCGGTGCAGACCCGTGAGCTGTTCGGCGTGCTGCATCTCAAGGGTTTCGTGATCGACGACTGCGTGCTGTACAGCGGCGCCAGCCTGAATAACGTTTACCTGCACAAGTTCGACAAGTACCGCTACGACCGTTATCACCTGCTGCAGAACACGGCGTTGGCCGACTCGATGCAGCATCTGGTTCAGCACGGTCTGGTGGCGTCCAAGGCGGTGCATCGCCTGGACCTGCCGAACCTGCCCAGCACTCGCAGCCTGCGCAAGGACATCGGCGATCTGCGCAGCCGCCTTAAATATGCGGCCTACGACACCACGGCCGGCAGCCTCGACAAGAGCGGGCTGACGGTGAGTCCGTTGCTCGGCGTGGGCAAGAACAACCCGCTCAGTAAGGTGATCGGCGAATTGATCGCCAGCAGTCGTCGGCAGTTGACCATCTGCACGCCGTACTTCAACCTGCCCCTGGCCGTGACCCGGGAGATCAATCGCGCCCTGGCCCGAGGCGTCAAGATCGACATCATTGTCGGCGACAAGACGGCCAACGATTTCTTCATCCCGCCGAGCGAGCCGTTCAAGATCATCGCGGCGCTGCCCTATCTCTACGAAATCAGCCTGCGACGCTTCGCCAAACGCCACCAGCGCTACATCGACAGCGGCCAGTTGAACCTGCACCTGTGGCGTGACGGCGATAACACGTATCACCTGAAAGGCATGTGGGTCGACGAGCGCTATACCTTGTTGACCGGCAACAACCTCAATCCGCGGGCGTTTCGCCTGGACCTGGAAAATGCCCTGTTGCTGGACGATCCCAAGGGTGAGCTGCTTGCGCCACGCCAGCTTGAACTTGAGCAGATCTATCACCATACCCGCCGGATCGAACGGTATCTGGACCTCGAAACGTTGCCGGATTACCCGGCGGCGGTGGCCAAGTTCCTGAAACGGGTCAGCCGCGTGCGGATCGAGCGGCTGCTTTATCGAATCCTGTGAACGCCCGCGCCGTGTCGCAGAAGGACACCATTTCCATCCAGCTGGTGCGTGAAGCGCTGCTGCAAAGTTGCCCTTCTGGAGCGGCTACCGACGAGGTGCTGCGCGCAGTGGGCATCGATCCTGCGCTGCTCGGCGATGCCCAGGCGCGGGTGCCAGCCCATGCCTACGCGCGGCTCTGGCGTTTGCTGGCCCGGCGCCTGGATGATGAATTCTTCGGCATGGACCCGCGCAAGCTCAAGTCCGGCAGCCTGGCGTTTCTCTGTCAAAGCGCCATGGCCCAGCCCACGTTGGCGGCCGGCTTGACGGCGGGGCTGGCGTTTCTCTCATTGATGCTCGAACGCCTGCCGGCCCAGTGGGTTCGCCAGCAAAGCCTGGCGGAAATCGTCCTGTTGGAAGACGATCAAGAGCCACGTCGTGCCTTTACCTACTTCACCTACTGGATGATCGTCCATGGCGTGGCCTGCTGGCTCGCTGGGCGGCGCATTCCTATTCTTGCCATCGAACTGCGCTGCCCGGCGCCGGATTTCTGCGACGACTACCGGGTGATGTTCTCCCAGAACCTGCGCTTTGACCGGCCCCGTACCCGGATGATTCTCGCCGCCGAGTGCCTGGACTTGCCCATCCGGCGCAACGCGGATGAACTCAAGCGTTTCCTCGCCCAGGCCCCGGCCAATATCCTGGTCAAGTACCGCAACCCGCAAAGCCTCGCCAGCCGCATTCGCCACGACCTGCGGCAGTTGCCGGCCGAGCAGTGGCCGGAAACCGAAGCCCTGGCCCAGCAATTATGCGTTTCGGCGTCCACCTTGCGCCGACGCCTGGCGGAGGAGGGCCAGACCTACCAGGCCCTCAAGGACAGCGTGCGCAAGGACCTGGCCATCACCTGGCTGGCCGAACCCTCCATCAGCTTTGTCGAAATCGCCGCGCGCCTGGGCTTCGCCGATGCCAGCTCCTTCTACAAGGCGTTCCGCAAATGGTCGGGGTCCAACCCGGGGCATTACCGGAGCCTGATTCTCAACGATTCTGCCTGACCTATCGGTAGGTCTCAGACCTTCGCCCCACAAGGGGCCTTGCGTAGGCACGCTCATAAAACTGTCATTTTTCTTTGATACAAGCCTGTGCAGGCCCGGATAAACCGAGCCATTGAGCAGGGTAGTGTATGCAAGTGACCGTTTTGGGATGCGTATGAGGGTACTGGTCACCGGCGCTGCCGGCTTCATCGGCTTTCATACGGCCAGGCGGCTGTGCGGCGAGGGCCATCAGGTCATCGGCATCGACAACCTCAACAGCTACTACAGCGTCGAACTGAAGCAGGCACGACTGGCGCTGTTGGCCGAATGCCGAAATTTCCAGTTCCACTTGGTCGATATTGCAGACAAACCAGCGCTGCTGGACCTGTTCGCCAAACACGCCTTCGAGCACGTCATCCATCTGGCGGCCCAGGCCGGTGTGCGTTACTCCATCGATCATCCCGATGCCTATGGGCAAAGCAACCTGTTGGGTTTTCTCAACGTATTGGAAGCCTGCCGTGCCCATAAGCCGGCGCATCTGATGTTTGCCTCGAGCAGTTCGGTGTACGGATCGAACGAACGCCTGCCATATGCCACGACAGACCCGGTGGATCGGCCAGTGTCCTTCTACGCGGCGACCAAACGGGCGAATGAACTGATGGCCCATACGTACGCTCACCTGTACGGCATTCCCACCACCGGCCTGCGCTTTTTTACGGTGTATGGGCCTTGGGGACGGCCCGACATGGCGCTGTTCAAATTCACCGATGCCATCCTCAACGGTCGCCCCATCGACATCTATAACGACGGTGCGATGTCCCGGGACTTCACTTACATAGACGACATCGTCGAGGCCCTCGTGCGATTGATTCCGCTGCCGCCGAGCGATCAAGCCGGGGCACCCAACAAGATCTACAACATCGGATTCGGCGCGCCGGTGAGGCTTCTGCAATTCGTCGAGTGCATCGAAGCGGCACTGGGTATCCGGGCGATGAAGCATTTCCTGCCGTTGCAGCCGGGCGATGTAATCGACACCTGGGCGGACACCCGGGAGTTGGACGCGCGCGTGGGGTTTCGCCCACAGGTCGCGGTGCCCACCGGCGTGCAGTCGTTTGTCGAGTGGTACCGCAACTATTACGGCGTCTAACCCTTCGTTCCTCGTTCCCCTGGAGTGTCATGCACCAAGCCCCTTACGTGTCGGTCCTGATTCCGGCAAAAAATGAAGCTGGCAACCTCATTCCACTTCTGGAAGAAGTGCGCACCGCAATGGCCGACGAGGCCTTCGAAGTGATTGTGGTCGACGACGGCAGCACCGACGGCACCGCCGCCGAGTTACGAACCTTGCAAGACAGCGGCTATCGGCAGTTGCGAGTGCTCCGCCATGCCCGATCCCTCGGCCAGAGCACATCGATCCACCACGCCGCTGAAGCGGCGCGCGGGCACTGGCTGGCCACCCTCGACGGTGATGGGCAGAACGATCCGGCCGATCTGCCCAGGATGCTGGACCTGGTGCGCGGTACGGAAGGCGAACCGGCCGGCGTCAAGTTGGTGGCCGGGCATAGAGTCAACCGCCGGGACACGGCGAGCAAGCGCTGGGCATCGCGATTTGCGAACAAGCTGCGCGCCAGTCTGCTGAAGGACCAGACGCCCGATACCGGTTGCGGGATCAAACTGATCGAGCGCGAGGCGTTCTTGCGCCTGCCGTATTTCGATCACATGCACCGTTTTATCCCCGCGCTGATCCGCCGGCACAACGGTCGGATGCTGGTTCAACCGGTGAACCACCGCGAGCGCGGGGCCGGGGTTTCGAACTATGGAAACCTTGACCGGGCCTTGGTGGGCATACTCGATCTATTCGGGGTGTGGTGGCTGATAAAGCGCACTCGCCTGGACGTCAACGCTCAGGAAACCGAGGTCTGAGATGGGCAGAGAATCTTTGTGGCTGGCCGTTGGCTTTGGTGGTCAATTGGCGTTCACCGGGCGTTTTGCCCTGCAATGGCTCTATAGCGAATACAAGAAACGCAGCATGATCCCGGTGGGATTCTGGTACCTGAGCATCGTCGGCAGCGCGCTGTTGCTGGCTTACGCCATCTACCGAGAAGACCCGGTGTTCATTGTCGGCCAGTCGTTCGGCTTCGTTGTGTATCTGCGCAACCTGCAATTGATCGCCAAGCATCACGCCCGTGAAGGCGGCGGACTGGATGAGAAGGGCTGAGACGGTGCGGATACGATTATCTTCCTCGCGGCTGGAGCTGTGGGTGCTTGTAGCGCTGGCGACGATCCTGGTTGGCGCCGGCCTCGGCTGGCGCCAGCCGCTGAATGTCGACGAGGAGCGCTTTCTCGGCGTCGCCCTGGAAATGCTGCAGAACGGCGCGTGGTTCATTCCCCATCGTGCCGGTGAAATCTATGCGGACAAACCGCCGCTGTTCATGTGGGCGGTGGCGCTGTTCGTGCAGTTGACCCACCTGCCCAAAGTCGCCCTGTATCTGCCTGCGCTGCTCGCAAGCGCCGTGACCACGGCGTGCCTGTATGACTTGGGCCGGCGCTTGTGGGGCCGGCGCGTGGGGGTGATCGCGGCGCTGCTGTTCCTGGCCACGTACCAGACCTACAGCATCTTGCGCACCGGGCAGATCGATGGGTTCCTCGCGCTCTGGACGATCCTGGGTATCTACGGCTTGTGCCGGCACCTGTTGCTCGGCCCGGCCTGGCGCTGGTACTACGTTGCCTGCGCGGCGATGGGGTTCGGGATCATCAGCAAGGGCGTGGGTTTCCTGCCAGCGCTGATGCTGATTCCCTACGCCTATGCGGTGCGCAAAGGCTGGCGCGGCGTCGTGCCCATGCCGGGCAAGGCGCGGGCCTGGTGGCTGGGGCTGGCCGTGGCGCTGGCGGCGGTTGCCCTCTGGCTTGGGCCTCTGCTGGTGATCGTGGGGCAGGGCGGCCCCGATAGCCTGGCCTACGCCCAGGAAATCCTGCTCAAGCAGACCGCCGGCCGTTATGCCAGCGCCTGGGAACATCGCGAACCTTTCTGGTATTTTTTCGTCCACGTGATCCCGAAGTACTGGCTGCCGATGGTGTTCATGCTGCCCTGGCTGGTACCGGCCTGGCGCAAGCAATTGCTCAAGCACGACGGTCGAGTGTTGGTGCTGCTCGGTTGGGTGGTGCTGGTGCTGCTGTTCTTCAGCCTGAGCAGCGGCAAGCGCAAGCTGTACATCTTTCCTGCGCTGCCTGCGTTGATCCTGCTGGTGGCGCCTCTGGTGCCGTGGGTGCTGCGGCGCTGGTTCGGCCGGCATCCAAGGGGCAGGGTGGCATTTTCCGTGCTGGCGTCGGTGTGGTTATGCGCCTGGTTCGTGCGCGGCTTCATCGAGCCGCACGAGGAAGGCATCAACCCCCACGAAACCCTGATGCACGACGTCGCGGGGCTGACGGCAAATGCCCAGTTGGTGCTTGTGGGATGGCGTGAGGGCCATTGGTTGTTCGCCCAGCAACCTATCGTGCATTTTGGCTTTTACAGCCACCAAGCCCTGGAACAGTCCGCCGTATGGCTTCGCAGTCATCCGCAGGACTACGCCTTGGTGCCCGGGCACGATCTGGCACGCTGCTACGACCCGCAAAAAGCCCGCCGGGTCGGCAATACCTCCAGAGCCGAATGGTTCCTGGTGGGGGCTGATGCGGACAACCGCAACTGCCTGTCGCCTGCGCCAGAGAAAGTCTATTCATTCGCATGGGCGCATCCTTTGTAGCGTCTGGACCACTACCCCGTGGCGAGGGAGCTTGCTCCCGCTGGGCTGCGAAGCGGCCCCAGAGCAATTTGCCTGATACACCGGGTTGTCAGGTTTTGGGGCCGCTTCGCGCCCCAGCGGGAGCAAGCTCCCTCGCCACAAGGACTGGATAGACAACCCATCACCCAAACCATGGCCAAACCAGTCAAGCAACTTGATGGCTTTGACCATTGCCGCCAGCGCCCTTCGGCGCGAGTATTTCCCTGTTATCTACGGTTCCCCCACCAATAAAAAGTACAGAGGGATGCTGGTCATGCGCGATTATTCGTCCGCCACTTCGCAATTCGATTACCTGCACACCGTCAATGCCGCGTTGCACGGCTCGCTCGAGGCGCTCAACGCCTGCGTCGAGTGCTGCGACCGGCACGCCTTGCCGGGGCGAATTGCATTGTTCTGGGAAGGCCGTGACGGCAGCGAGGCAACCTGGACCTACCGTGACCTGCAGGACAATGCCGCGCGTTTTGCCAATTTCCTCCTGGCCCAGGGCGTAGGCAAGGGCGACAGAGTCGCCGGCCTGTTGCCGCGCACCGCTGAACTGTTGATCGTGGTATTGGCCACCTGGCGCATCGGGGCGGTGTATCAGCCCTTGTTCACCGCATTCGGGCCCAAGGCCATCGAACATCGCCTGGGCAGCTCAGGTGCGCGCATTGTCGTCACCGACGCCGTCAACCGTCCGAAACTCAGCGAAGTCGCCGCTTGCCCTACCGTGGTCACGGTTGGCGGCGCGAAAGGTCAGGGCATCGTGCGTGGCGACTACAGCTTCTGGGCCGAAGTGGCGAACCATTCCAACCAGTGCGAGCCGGTGATGCTCACGGGTGAAGACCCCTTCCTGATGATGTTCACGTCCGGCACCACCGGACCGGCCAAGGCGCTGTCGGTGCCGCTCAAGGCCATCGTCGCGTTCCAGAGCTACACCCGCGATGCCGTCGACCTGCGTCCGGAGGATGCTTTCTGGAACGTCGCCGACCCGGGCTGGGCCTACGGTATCTATTTTGGCGTGACCGGACCGTTGGCGATGGGGCATCCGATCACCTTTTACGATGGTCCGTTTACCCTGGAAAGCACCTGCCGGGTGATCAACAAATACGGCATTACCAACCTGACCGGCTCGCCCACGGCTTATCGCCTGCTGATCGCCGGCGGCGAGCAATTCGCCCGGTCGATCAAGGGCAAGCTGCGCATCGTCAGCAGCGCCGGCGAGCCGCTGAACCCGGAGGTGATCCGCTGGTTCGCCGACAACCTCAACGTGGTGATTCACGATCATTACGGCCAGACCGAACTGGGCATGGTGCTGTGCAACCACCATGGCCTGGAGCACCCGGTGCACCTCGGTGCGGCTGGTTTCGCCTCGCCAGGTCACCGGATCGTGGTGCTGGACGAACATCACCAGGAGCTAGGCGTCGGCCAGCCGGGCATCCTTGCGGTGGACCGCAGCCGGTCGCCGATGTGCTGGTTCGCCGGCTATGAGGGTGGACCGACCAAGTCTTTCGTCGGTGATTACTACCTCAGTGGTGACACCGTGGAGTTCAACCCCGACGGCAGCATCAGCTTCGTAGGGCGCAGCGACGACGTCATTACCACGTCGGGCTATCGTGTCGGCCCGTTCGACGTTGAAAGTGCGCTGATCGAGCACCCGGCGGTGGTCGAGGCCGCGGTTATTGGCAAGCCTGATCCGGAGCGTACCGAGGTGGTCAAGGCTTTCGTGGTGCTCAGTGGCCAATACCGCGCCGCGCCGGAGCTGGCCGAAGAACTGCGCCAGCACGTGCGCAAGCGCCTGGCGGCCCATGCCTATCCCCGCGAAATCGAATTTGTCAGCGACTTGCCGAAAACCCCCAGCGGCAAGTTGCAGCGCTTTATCTTGCGCAACCAGGAAATCGCCAAAGCTCAAGAGGCGGCGGCGCAGAACGCTTCAGCTTGAACCCAAGGAAACCATGATGCAGATCGACAATAAGATTTTCCTCGTCAGTGGCGGCGCGTCCGGCCTCGGTGCGGCCACTGGCGAGATGCTGGTCAAGGCCGGCGCCAAGGTGATGCTGGTGGACCTCAACGCTGACGCCGTCGCCGCCCAGGCGCAGAAACTTGGCTGCCACAGCGTGGTCGCGGATATCAGTAACGAGGCGGCGGCAGAAGCGGCGGTCAAGGCCACGGTCGAGGCCTTTGGTGGCCTCAACGGCCTGGTGAACTGCGCCGGTATCGTGCGCGGCGAGAAAATCCTCGGCAAGAATGGCCCGCACGCCCTGGCCAGCTTCACTCAGGTGATCAACGTCAACCTGATCGGCAGCTTCAACCTGCTGCGCCTGGCGGCTGCGGCCATTGCCGAAACCGAGGCTGACAGCGACGGCGAGCGCGGGGTGATCATCAACACCGCGTCGGTGGCTGCGTTCGACGGCCAGATCGGCCAGGCGGCTTATGCGGCGTCCAAAGGCGCCATTGCCAGCCTGACGCTGCCGGCGGCCCGGGAGCTGGCTCGCTTCGGCATTCGCGTGATGACCATCGCCCCGGGCATTTTCGAAACTCCGATGATGGCCGGCATGACGCCCGAAGTCCGCGACTCCCTGGCGGCCGGTGTGCCGTTCCCGCCGCGCCTGGGCAAACCCGCCGAGTACGCGGCGCTGGCCAGGCATATCATTGAAAACAGCATGCTCAATGGCGAGGTGATCCGTCTCGACGGTGCCTTGCGCATGGCGGCCAAGTAGGAGAGATAGTCATGTCCAACGATCCGATTGTTATCGTCAGCGCTGTCCGCACCCCCATGGGTGGTTTCCAGGGCGAATTGAAAAGCCTCAGCGCCCCGCAACTGGGCTCCGCCGCTATCAAGGCAGCCGTGGAACGAGCCGGCCTCGCACCCGATGCGGTGGAAGAAGTGCTGTTCGGCTGTGTGCTTGCCGCCGGCCAGGGCCAGGCACCCGCGCGCCAGGCTGCGCTGGGAGCCGGCCTCGACAAGTCGACCCGCTGCACCACCCTCAACAAGATGTGCGGTTCGGGCATGGAAGCGGCGATTCTCGCCCATGACATGCTCATTGCCGGCAGCGCCGACGTCATCGTGGCGGGCGGCATGGAAAGCATGTCCAACGCCCCCTATCTGCTCGATCGTGCCCGTAGCGGCTTGCGCATGGGCCACGGCAAGGTGCTCGACCACATGTTCCTTGACGGTCTGGAGGACGCCTACGACAAGGGCCGCCTGATGGGCACCTTCGCTGAGGATTGCGCCGAGGCCAACGGTTATAGCCGCGAGGCCCAGGATGCCTTCGCGATTGCTTCCACCACCCGCGCCCAACAGGCCATCAAGGATGGCGGTTTCGAGGCCGAGATCGTGCCGTTGCAGGTGATGGTCGGCAAGGAGCAAGTGACCGTGCGCCACGACGAACAACCGCCCAAGGCGCGAATCGACAAGATCGCCTCGCTCAAGCCGGCGTTCCGTGACGGCGGCACCGTGACCGCGGCCAACTCCAGCTCCATTTCCGACGGCGCCGCCGCGCTGGTGCTGATGCGCCAGAGCCAGGCTGCCGAACGTGGCTTGAAGCCCTTGGCGGTGATTCACGGCCACGCAGCTTTTGCCGACGCTCCGGGCCTGTTCCCGACCGCACCGATTGGCGCTGTCAAGAAACTGATGCGCAAGACCGGCTGGTCGTTGGATGAAGTCGATCTGTTTGAAATCAACGAAGCCTTTGCCGTGGTGGGTCTGGTGACCATGGACAAGCTTGGAGTGGCCCACGACAAAGTCAACGTCCACGGTGGTGCATGCGCACTGGGTCATCCAATCGGCGCATCCGGGGCGCGAATCCTGGTAACGCTGCTCTCGGCCTTGCGTCAGAAAGGCCTCAAGCGCGGCGTTGCAGCGATTTGCATCGGCGGCGGCGAAGCCACGGCGATGGCCGTCGAATGCCTGTATTAAGGAATCACCATGCTCCCGACTGAAGAACAGACTCAAATCAGCGACGCGGCCCGGCAATTTGCCCAGGAACGCCTGAAGCCGTTTTCCGCCGAATGGGACCGCGAGCACCGCTTCCCGAAAGAAGCCATCGCCGAGATGGCCGAGCTGGGTTTCTTTGGCATGCTCGTGCCGGAGCAGTGGGGCGGTTGCGACACCGGCTACCTGGCCTACGCCATGGCGCTGGAAGAAATCGCCGCAGGCGACGGCGCGTGCTCGACGATCATGAGCGTGCACAATTCGGTGGGCTGCGTACCGATCCTCAAGTTCGGCAGTGACGAGCAAAAGGCTCGGTTCCTCACGCCGTTGGCCAGCGGCACGATGCTCGGTGCCTTTGCCCTGACCGAGCCACAAGCGGGTTCGGATGCCAGCAGCCTCAAGACCCGGGCGCGACTGGAGGGGGATCACTATGTGCTCAACGGCTGCAAACAGTTCATCACCTCCGGGCAAAACGCCGGCGTGGTGATTGTGTTTGCGGTGACTGATCCAAGCGCGGGCAAGCGCGGCATCACGGCGTTCATCGTGCCGACCGATTCGCCGGGCTATACCGTGGCGCGGGTCGAGGACAAGCTTGGCCAGCACGCTTCCGACACTTGCCAGATTCTCTTCGAGGACGTGAAGGTGCCGGTGGCCAATCGCTTGGGCGAGGAGGGCGAGGGCTACAGGATCGCCCTGGCGAACCTGGAAGGCGGGCGCGTGGGGATCGCGGCGCAGTCGGTGGGCATGGCCCGCGCTGCGTTCGAGGCCGCCCGCGACTATGCCCGCGAACGGGACAGTTTCGGCAAGCCGATCATCGAGCATCAGGCCGTGGCGTTCCGTCTGGCGGACATGGCGACGCAGATCGCCGTGGCCCGGCAAATGGTGCACTACGCCGCCGCCCTGCGGGACAACGGCCAGCCTGCGCTGGTGGAGGCGTCGATGGCCAAGCTGTTCGCCTCGGAAATGGCGGAAAAAGTCTGCTCCATGGCGTTGCAAACCCTGGGCGGCTACGGTTACCTCAACGACTTCCCGCTGGAGCGCATCTACCGCGACGTGCGGGTCTGCCAGATCTACGAAGGCACGAGCGACATTCAGCGCATGGTCATTTCGCGCAATCTTTGAACAGGAGTCCTGCATGAGCTACGAAACGATTTTATTGGAGATCAAGGACCGCGTCGGCCTGATCACCCTCAACCGTCCCCAGGCCTTGAATGCCCTGAACGCGCAGATCGTCAGCGAGCTGAACCAGGCGCTGGACCTTCTGGAAGCGGATCCGAAGATTGGCTGCATCGTGCTCACCGGCTCGAAGAAAGCCTTTGCCGCCGGCGCCGACATTAAGGAAATGGCCGACCTGACCTATCCGCAGATCTATCTTGATGACCTGTTCAGCGACAGCGATCGCGTGGCCAACCGCCGCAAGCCGATCATCGCGGCGGTGAACGGCTTTGCCTTGGGCGGCGGCTGCGAGCTGGCCTTGATGTGCGACTTCATCCTGGCCGGCGACACCGCCAAGTTCGGCCAGCCGGAAGTCAACCTCGGTGTGCTGCCAGGCATGGGCGGGACGCAGCGCCTGACTCGGGCGGTAGGCAAGGCCAAGGCCATGGAAATGTGCCTGACCGGGCGCTTCATCGATGCAGTGGAAGCCGAGCGCTGCGGTATCGTGGCGCGGATCGTACCGGCTGACGAGCTGTTGGACGACGCGCTGAAAACCGCCGCGTTGATCGCTTCCAAGTCCGTGCCTATCAGCATGATGGTCAAGGAAAGCGTCAACCGCGCCTTTGAAGTGAGCCTGTCCGAAGGCGTGCGTTTCGAGCGCCGAGTCTTCCATGCGGCGTTTGCGACGCAGGATCAGAAGGAAGGCATGGCAGCATTCGTGGCAAAGCGCCCGGCAGAGTTCCAGGACAAGTAAGCGGCGTTTTTACCGCCGCTTTCGCGAGCAAGCCCGCTCCCACAATGGATCGCGGGTGTACGCAGCATTTGCATACACCACTGGACCCTGTAGGAGCGGGTTTACCCGCGAAGGCGGCGGCACATTCACCATCACGTCAAGCTGACCCACCGCTTTCGCGAGCAAGCCCGCTCCCACAATGGATCGCGGGTGTACGCAGCATTTGCATACACCACTGGACCCTGTGGGAGCGGGTTTACCCGCGAAGGCGTCGGTACATCCACCATCACTTCAAGCTGACCCACCGTTTTCGCGAGCAAGCCCGCTCCCACAGTGGATCGCTGTTGTACGCAGCATTTGCATACACCACGGGACCCTGTGGGAGCGGGTTTACCCGCGAAGGCGTCGGCACATCCACCATCACTTCAAGCTGACCCACCGCTTTCGCGAGCAAGCTCGCTCCCACAGTGGATCGCTGGTGTACGCGGCATTTGCGTAAGGCACTGGACCCTGTGGGAGTGGGTTTACCCGCGAAGGCGTCGGCACATCCACCATCACTTCAAGCTGACCCACCGCTTTCGCGAGCAAGCCCGCTCCCACAGTGGATCGCGGGTGTACGCAGCATTTGCATACACCACTGGACCCTGTGGGAGCGGGTTTACCCGCGAAGACGGCGGCACATTCACCATCACTTCAAGCTGACCCACCGCTTTCGCGAGCAAGCCCGCTCCCACAGTGGATCGCTGGTGTACGCAGCATTTGCATACACCACTGGACCCTGTGGGAGCGGGTTTACCCGCGAAGGCGGCACATCCACCATCACTTCAAGCTGACCCACCGCTTTCGCGAGCAAGCCCGCTCCCACAATGGATCGCGGGTGTACGCAGCATTTGCATATACCACTGGACCCTGGGGAGCGGGTTTACCCGCGAAGGCGGCGGCACATCCACCATCACTTCAAGCTGACCCACCGCTTTCGCGAGCAAGCCCGCTCCCACAGTGGATCGCGGGTGTACGCAGCATTTGCATACACCACGGGACCCTGTGGGAGTGGGTTTACCCGCGAAGGCGTCGGCACATCCACCGTCACTTCAAGCTGACCCACCGTTTTCGCGAGCAAGCCCGCTCCCACAGGGGCCAATGGTGTACGCGGCATTTGCATACGGCACTGAACCAATGTGGGAGCGAGCCTGCTCGCGATGCTTTTCCAGCCATCAAACCAGGTAGTGCTTCAACTCGCGGGCGATGACCATCCGCTGGATTTCGCTCGAGCCTTCGTAGATCTGGGTGATTCGCGCATCCCGGTAGTAACGTTCCACCGGATAGTCTTCTAGATACCCATACCCACCATGGATCTGTATGGCCGAGGAGCAGACTTTCTCAGCCATTTCCGAGGCGAACAGCTTGGCCTGGGAGGCTTCTGACAGGCAGGGTTTGCCGGCGCTGCGCAAACGGGCGGCGTGGAGGATGAGCAGGCGGGTGGCGTTCAGGCGGGTGTGCATGTCGGCCAGCAGGTTGGCGATGCTCTGGTGTTCGATGATCGGTTTATCGAACTGCACCCGGTCTCGCGCGTAAGCCAGCGCTGCTTCGAACGCGGCCCGGGCGATGCCCAGGGCTTGGGCGGCGATGCCGATACGGCCGCCTTCCAGGTTGGAAAGGGCGATGGCCAGGCCTTTGCCCCGCGCGCCCAACAGATTTGCCTCGGGGATGCTGCAGTTATTCAAGGTGACGGCGCAGGTGTCCGAGGCACGGATGCCCATCTTGTGTTCGGTGCGATCAACGATGAAACCGGGGGTATCGGTGGGCACCAGAAACGCCGAGATGCCTTTTTTGCCCAGCTCCGGGTCCGTCACGGCAAACACAATCGCCAGTTTCGCGCGCTTGCCGTTACTGACGAACTGCTTGGCGCCGTTGATGACCCATTGACCATCCCGCAGCTCGGCCCGGGTGCGCAGGTTATGGGCCTCGGAGCCGGCCTGGGGCTCGGTCAGGCAGAAGCAGCCGATGGCTTGGCCACTAGCGAGTTCGGCCAACCAGGTCTGTTTTTGCTCATCGGTACCGAAATTCAGCACAGGGCCGCAACCCACCGAGTTGTGGATGCTCATCAACGCCCCGGTGGCGCCATCGCCGGCGGAGATTTCCTCCACCGCCAAGGCGTAGGCCACGTAATCGACATAAGTACCCCCCCATTCTTCCGGCACCACCATCCCCAACAGGCCCAGCTCGCCCATCTTCGCCACCAGGCCGTCATCGATCCAGCCAGCTTTTTCCCAGGCTTGGGCATGGGGGGCGATTTCGCCACGGGCGAAGTCCCGGGCCATGTCGCGGATCATCACTTGTTCTTCGGTCAGTTCGAGGTCGTGCATGATTCAGTTCCCGTGGTCGTCGAAGCCGTCGAAGAAACTCGCCACATGGCCGGCGTCCAGCGCCTGCAGGGTTGGCGGGTTCCAGCGCGGGTTCTTGTCTTTGTCGATCAGCAAGGCGCGCACGCCTTCGATCAGGTCGCCACGCTCGAACCATTGGCGGTCCAGGTGCAGCTCCAGGGCAAAACAGTTTTCCAGGCTCAGGTGCCGACCGCGGCGCAACATCTCCAGGGTCACGGCCATGGCCAGGGGTGAACGGGTCTCCAGCAGGTCGGCAGTCTTGGTCGCCCATTCATGGCTGTTGGCAACCGTGACCTGGCGCAGCTGCTCGACCATGCTCGGCAGGTCGGGCAGGGCAAAAAAATGATCGATGGCCGGCCGCAGGTCGGCCAGGGGCGGGGCGGGGAGCTGTTGCAAACCGAGCTTCGCCAGCAGGCTTTGCAGATCCTTGAGTGGCGTGTCATGCCACTCCAGCCGGTCGAGACGCTCATCGAGCTGTCCGAGCTTGCGGCTGTCCAGGTACCAATCAGCCAGGCCGCAATACAACGCGTCGGCGGCACGGATCTGCACGCCACTGACCCCCAGGTAGATGCCCAGCTCCCCGGGAATGCGCGGCAGGAAATAACTGCCGCCCACGTCAGGGAAATAACCGATCCCGACTTCCGGCATGCCCAGGCGGCTGCGTTCGGTGACGACCCGCAGGTCGGCGCCTTGCACCAGCCCCATGCCACCGCCCAGTACGAAGCCATCCATCAAGGCGAGGATCGGTTTGCGGTAGTGGTGGATCGTCAGGTCGAGGGCATATTCCTCGACGAAAAATGCTTCATGCAGCGTGTCGCCTTGCCGGTGGCTGTCGTACAGCGAACGGATATCGCCGCCAGCGCAAAAGGCTTTGTCGCCAGCACCACGCAACACCACGGCGTGGATCTGTGGATCGAGTGCCCAGGTGTCGAGCTGTTGCTGCAAGCTGCGCACCATGCCCAGGGTGAGGGCATTGAGGCCGGCGGGGCGGTTCAGGGTCAAGTGGCCGATGTGATTGCGGACCTCGGCCAGTATTTCTTGAACGTGGGCCTCGACGGTTCCGGCGGCTTGGGATGAAACCTGAGCTGTCATCGCTAACTCCCTGCTTTTATTATTCTTTACGAATTGATTCGCGCGTACCCGAGCAGGATCGTACCAGCGCAAATTTGCATAGCACAACCCGGATACGTGCAGGTCCTGTCTGCATATTTATAGCAGCCCCAGGATCAACCGCGACCCGAAAGCACCTCCGTGATGCTGCGACGCTTGGCATTGCGCTCGCTGATGTGAATCAACTGCTCGAGATCTTCCGGGGTCACGTCGAAGAATGCCTCCATTTCCGCCAGGGCCTGCTTCAAGTCTTCAGCGGTGATGGCCTGCCGGTCGACGGGGGGATGGTCCGCGGGGATGACGGCCACCGGCTCGCTGGCCCGTTTCGGATAGCGCACCCGAGTCAGATTGTTATAGGCCAGCGCGAAGGCGAGCAGGCCGGAGCCGGCCAGCATCGCGGCACCGACGGCCTGCCAGTCCAGGGCAACGATGGAGGCGTCGGCCAACACCAGCGTGGCCGCCAGGGCACCCGCCGGAGGATGCAGGCAACGCAGCCAGCACATCAGCACCAACGCCATGCCCGCCGCCAGGCAAGCGCTGCCCAAGGTGCGGCCCAACACATGGGCCACCAACAGCGCAACGACCGAGGCGCACAGGTAACCGCCGAAAATCGACCAGGGTTGGGCGAGGGCGCCCGATGACACCGCGAATAAGAGCACCGCCGATGCGCCCAAGGGGCCGATCAGGTGCTGCGCGACTTCAAGGCCGAAGGCCTGGCCACAGAGCCAGACACTGAACAAGGTCCCCAACGCCATGCCGATGGCGGCACGACTCCATTCGGTGGGACGAGTATTGATTGCAGCGGGGAACCAGCGAGAAAGCATTCAGCGAAAATCCAAAAAACGAACAAAAAAAGGGGCTTACCGGATAATCCCTGAAAGCCCTTTAAGTGTTCCAACAGTTGGGGGAGGAACGCCGCACAGTGTGCCGTCCGCCACTCCTGCTTACAAATTCATATTAATGCTGCTTGAGTTCATTAATTTTGAGGTAAGGGACTTCATGCAGTTCTGGACGCCTGAAACCAGTTTTGCTCGGCGAGGGGCAGGGTGTGCGACTGGCCGCGCCCCATCGGGAAGTAGGTGAACCCTTTGTCTGCCATGCGCTCGGGGTCATACAGGTTGCGTCCGTCGAACACCACTGGCGCCTTGAGTCGCTGTTGGATCAAGTTGAAATCCGGCGCCTTGAACGGCTGCCATTCGGTACAAATGATCAGGGCATCGGCGCCTGGCAATACCGATTCCGGTGTGCCCATCAGCATAAGCTTCGGCTCGTTGGGGTAGAGCAGTTGGGTCTGCTGCATGGCTTCTGGATCGAAGGCGCGGACACTGGCGCCCGCCGCCCATAGCGATTCCAGGAGGGTGCGACTCGGCGCATCGCGCATGTCGTCGGTGTTGGGCTTGAAAGCCAAACCCCACAGCGCGAAGGTCCTGCCCCGCAGATCGCCCTTGTAGAACGCGTTGATGCGTTCGAACAGCTTGTGCTTCTGCCGCCGGTTGATGGACTCCACCGCTTGCAGCAGGTCGCTGGAGCAGTTGGCTTGCTCAGCCGTGTGGATCAGGGCGCGCATGTCCTTGGGGAAACACGAGCCGCCGTAGCCACAGCCCGGATAGATGAAGTGATAGCCGATGCGCGAGTCGGCGCCGATCCCCAGGCGCACCGACTCGATGTCCGCCCCGAGGTGTTCGGCCAGTTCCGCGATCTGGTTGATGAAGCTGATCTTCGTCGCCAGCATGCCGTTGGCCGCGTATTTGGTCAGCTCGGCGCTGCGCAGGTCCATGAACAGGACCCGATCGTGGTTGCGATTGAACGGTGCGTACAGGTCGCGCATGGTTTCCCGTACTTCCTCGCGCTCGCAGCCAATGACGATGCGATCCGGGCGACGGCAATCGGCGACTGCCGAACCTTCCTTGAGAAATTCAGGATTGGAGACGATATCGAATTGCAACAAGCGACCGGCCTTGAGCAGGCATTTATCGATGTGCGTGCGCAGCACATCGCCAGTGCCCACCGGCACGGTGGATTTCTCTACGAGAATGACGGGATGCTCGCGATGCCGGGCGACTGCATCCCCGACGGCCAGGACCTGGCACAGATCGGCCGAGCCATCGGCCCGGGAAGGCGTGCCGACGGCAATGAACAGTACCTGGCCATGCTGCACGGCAAGTTGTTCGTCGCTGGTGAAGTGCAAGCGCCCGGCCTCCAGCCCTTCGCGCACCAGCGTCGCCAAACCGGGCTCGAAGATGCTTACCAGGCCCTGGCGAAGGCTGTCGACTTTGCGCTCGTCAATGTCCATGCACACCACGTCATGGCCGACCTCAGCCAATACGGCGGCTTGCACCAGCCCTACGTAACCACTCCCGAACACGCTGATTTTCATGACGACTCCCTGAAACATTCCGAGCGGGCGAACATGCACGACCAGCCCATTGGCGGTCGTGCGCTCGTTTCAGAATAAGTCGGGGATGTTGCAATTCACTGACAGGCTGCGGCAGGCCGTGCTTAAGTCGCCTCTACGCCGCATTCTGGCGGCAACTGCGCCACGAAAGCGGCCACCACTTCCCGGGTCAGGCTGACTATGTCTTCCACCCGTTCCATTCCGGCGCCGGTTCGCCAACTGGCGACGATGTCCATCACCGGCGGCAGCGGCACGTCTTGCACCAGGGTCAACGTACCTTGGGCCAGTTCTCCCGAGACCAGTGCCGCCGGCATGGCGCCGATGCCGAACCCATCGCGAACCAGGCGAGTGATGGCCGATGCCGAGTTCACGCAGTTGATGCGCGGCGAGACGATGTTGGCCGAATGCAGCAGGTTGAGGATGTCCTGATGGGGCCGTGAGTTGCGCGAAAACGTCACGATGCGTTCCTGGGAAAGGTCTTCCAGCGAGGCATAGGGCCGGTCGTAGCCAGAACCGCTGCGCACCACCCAATGCATGGGATAACGGGTCAGCAATGCGTTGCGCACGCTGTCCAGGCGCAGGATGTCGGTCTGGAAAATAATGTCCTGATAGCCTTTTTCCAGCTGCGAACAGAGGTTGCTGGCGGTGTCCGCCGACAGCTCGATTTCCAACGCCGGATAGCGCTCCATCAGGCGCGTGACCAGCGGGCTGAGCCAGGTGTGGATCACCGTATCCATGGCCCCGATGCGGATCCGCCCGCGCACCTGTCGAGGATCGTGGATCACCGCCTTCATGCTTTGCATCGTGTCCATGATGCGCTCGGCATACTCCAGCACCCGCTGCCCCTCGGAGGTCAGCGACACGCCCTTGGAGTCGCGCACGAACAGGCGCACGCCCATTTCATCCTCCAGCGCCGCGATCCGGCTGGAAATGGACGCCTGGGTGGTGAACAGCTTTTCGGCGGTGAGACGAAAACTCTTCAGGCGGGCGACCCAGACGAAGGTTTCCAAGAATTTGATATTCATTTGCAGGATTCCTGGGCGCTATTGTGTATCGGCATCCGCCAGGTAGCTGACCACCTCTTGCAGCTCGGCCAAGTCCGGTATGTTGCGCACAGCGGCTTCGGCGCTGCACCAGGGGTAGTCCAGTTGCGACACCCAGGCCATGACCGTAGGCAAATCAGCGCAGGGCAGGGTCTTCATGTGTTCGATGGTGATGGTCAATCGCTTGGTCAGCCCTGATTGCGGATCGAACTGCCAGTCATATAGACCGCAGCCGACGCGCGCTTCGCCGCTGGCCTTGTCCGACATCGCCACCAACCACTTGCACTGAAAGGTGCTTGCCTGCGCCGTTGGCGGGGCGCCCAAGCAAAACGTGTAGACGTTTTCGAAAGTCTGCCCGAAGCGACTGACCAGCACATCGCCAATGGCGTCACGGCCTTCAACGTGGCCGGGAAAGGAAATGGCGCCGGTACGCACGATCATGTCCAACTGCGCGTCCTGCTTGAAGGCGTGTTCGAGCAGGTGAGGGCGGTTGCCGTCCTTGGCATTGATGTACTGTTGGATCGATAGCCTGGGGGTATTCATCGCTTGCCCTTTTCCGGTCGTAGTCGGCCTCGTTGGAGGCTCACAAGTCACTGTTCCATAAGTCCGTCACCAGCATACAGCCCGGCGCGTGGGTAATGCACAGCGGTGGGCGCGACGCCTGGACCACCGATTGAGGGGTCACGCCGCAGGCCCAGAATACTGGAATTTCGTCCGCTTCCACTGGCACGGCGTCGCCAAAATCCGGTTCGTCCAGGGAGCCAATCCCGATCAGCGACGGGTCTCCGATGTGCACCGGGGCGCCATGGACATTGGGCATGCGTCCGGTAATCTGGATGGCCTGGATGGCTGCCGCGGCTTTCATGGGTCGCATGGTCACCACCATTTTGCCTGAGAGGCGGGCGGTGGGGCGGGTGTCGATGCTGGTCCGGAACATCGCGACGTTGCGTCCCAGATCGATGTGCCGCAAACGGATGCCAGCTTCCAGCAGGGGCTGTTCGAACGAAAAGGAACAGCCAAGGGCAAAGGCCACCCAATCGTCTTGCCAGAGATCTTCGATGTCCACCGGCTCGTCGGTCAATTCGCCGTGGCGATAGACCCGGTAGCGCGGCACTTCATGGCGGATATCGATGGCGGCGCCCAGGTTGCGAAAGAACGGATCGCCAGGCTCGGTGACGTCCAGCAATGGGCAGGCCTGGCGATTGAGGGTGCAATAGCGCAGGAATTCATTGGCCCAGTCGCTGGGCAGGATGACGATGTTGGTTTGCACCCGACCCTGGCCCAGGCCGCTGGTATGGCCCTGGTAGTGGCCGGCGGCGATGCTTTGGCGCAAAGCGCTCGGGGCGTATTGCTGCAGTTGTTCGAAGGACAGGGCCGGTTGATTCATCAAGAGTGCTCCACGGGTTCGTGGGATCTTTGTAGAAAACCGCGGCGATCACGTCCAACAAGGAATATTGCTACCCCCCACAAACAAAAGTTATTCAAGAGACCATTGGCCGTTCAGGCCGGGCGCGGCCACCATGCGCTGCGGGCCGCCATCGATAGCGTATTGGCCAACCACCTGACGACTCATCTGCATGATGCTCTCGATCAGCTCCAGGCCCATGCCGGCGCGCCACGACGCCACCACATCCAGTTGGGGGAGGGTGGCGCCGGGCTCCAGTTGGATCAACTCGCCGTTGGCCAAAGGCTTGGCCACCAGCGCAGCGGGCAGGGCGCCAATCCCGAACCCGTCGCGGATCAGCCGGGTCATCGCCGAGACCGAGTTGACACAACTGACCCGTGGCGCCCCGACGCCATGGGCGTACAACAGGTTGAGCACATCCTGGTGAGGACGCGAGTGCTTGACGAAGGTGATGATGCGCTCGCCGGCCATCTCCACCAGCGAAGCATAGGGTCGGGCATAGATCGAGTGGCTGGCGGCGATCCAGCTCATGGGGTAATGCCCCAGTTCGAGGTTGCGCACGCTTTCGTGGCGGACCAGATCGGTCTGGAACACGATGTCCAGGTAACCCTTTTGCAGTTGCTCGCACAAATTGCGCGCTGCATCGGCGGTGATTTCGATTTCCACGGCGGGGAAGGCTTGCATCAGCATCGCCATCAACGGGCTGAGCCAGGTATGGATCACGGTGTCCATCACGCCGATGCGCACCAGGCCTTGCTGTGGACTGCTGCTGTCCAGTGACTGCTTCAGCGCTCGCTGGACTTCGAGCATCTGCTCGGCGTAGTCGAGCACCTTGAGGCCTTCGGGCGTCAGCGAAACTCCGCGCGAATCGCGCACGAACAGGCGCAGGCCCAATTCCTCTTCCAACGAAGCGATCCGACTGGAGATGGCGGCCTGGGTGCTGAACATTTTCTCGGCGGTGAGGCTGAAGCTTTGCAGCCGGGCAACCCAGACGAAAGTTTCAAGGAATTTGAGGTTCATGGGCGTTCTCTTGGCGCTTATGGTTCTTATGGTTGCAATTGTTACTCCAGATCGGACCCGCGAGCGCATCAAATTTTCTTATGTCCGATCTGGCTTTTTTCCCGTTTGACGCTGCCAGGTCTCGATGGGAAGAATCCGCTCCACGGCGCAGGCCTCCGCCAGGACGAGCCATGTAGCCCACTGTCGCTACACCCTCTAAGAACAACAACCATCGGACGCGGTCCCAACGCCCCCGAGAGGGCACGCTCGCGTCCAAATAAAGGAGCACAGCATGCGGCATTTCACTACCAATTGGATTTACAGCCCGATCGGTGCGGTACTTGGCTTCAGCCTGATCGGCATACCGAACGCTCAGGCCGATTTTATCGCCGACAGCAAGGGCAGCCTGGAAGCCCGCAACTTCTACTTCAACCGCGACTTCCGCCAGCAAGGTGCGCGGGACAAGGCTGAAGAATGGGCGCAGGGTTTCTTGTTGCGAATGGAATCGGGATACACCACCGGCACCGTGGGTTTTGGCCTCGATGCCTTGGGTATGGCCGGGTTCAAGCTAGATTCCGGTGGCGGCACGGCAGGCACCAATCTTTTGCCTGCGGATTTGTCCGGTGGCGCCCAGGACCGCTATGGCGAACTGGGGCTGACCGCCAAGGTGCGCGTATCCAACAGCACCTTGAAGTTGGGCACGCTGCAAATCCGCGATCCGGTGGTGAGCTCCAACGACACGCGCCTGTTACCCGGGACATTCAAGGGAGGGCTGCTGAACGTGCAGGAAATCGATCGCTTGAAGCTGACGGCTGGGCAACTCACGCAGATCAACTTCGTCGATTCCACCGACTACCAGGACATGACCGCCAACCGCATCGGTGGCAGCAGCGACAAGTTCCAGTTCGCCGGGGCGGACTATCAGTTCCTGCCTAATCTCACCGCGCAATACCGCTACGGAACGTTGGAAAACATCTACCAGCAAAACTACCTCGGGCTTGTCCATAGCCTGGACCTGGGGGCAGGGCAGTCCTTCAAAAGTGATGTGCGCTACGCACGCAGTACCGAGGACGGTAACTTCCGCAATCTCGACAACCGGGCGTTTGGCGCCCTGTTCACTTACAGCCTGGCGGGTCATGCGGTGGGATTGGGCTATCAGCGCATGAGTGGCGACGATCCGTTTCCCTATATCGGGCGCAGCGATCCGTACCTGGTCAATTTCGTGCAGATCGGCGATTTCGCCAACGTCGATGAGCGCTCCTGGCAAGCGCGCTATGACTATAATTTTGCTGCCGTTGGAATGCCCGGCTTGACCTTCATGACCCGCTATATATCGGGTGACAACGTACAACGCAGTGCACCGGGGGAGGGCAAGGAGTGGGAACGCAACACGGACATTGCCTACGTGATGCAAGACGGAAAATTGAAAGGGCTGGGGGTCAAATGGCGCAATGCGTCGGTGCGGTCGAATTTCGGGAATGATCTGGATGAGAACCGATTGATCGTCAGCTATACGATGGCGCTTTGGTAGGCATTCAACGCCGCTCAATGAGCGGCGCTGTCTCATCAAGCCGTCGTCGACGAATCACTGTCATGAGGCGGCGACAACGACGCGAGAATGCTTGTGCGGCAGGCTTGCAAGATCTCGTCCGCCAGCGACGAGTCATCCGGGCAGGCGCGCGACAACATAACAGCACCGACTGCGTGGGCCAGCAAGTTGATCATCTTGGCCCGCATAGCCTGTCGTTGGGCGTCGTCTTGCTCGGTGAGGTCGCCCTGCAGCGCGGCGACCACTTTTTCAATCCCGACCTCAAACGTTGCCTTGACGTCTGGGGACTGACGGGCAGCGTCTCCGCTAAGGGCCGCCATCGTACAGCCTGCGTCGCGTGTGTCACGGTGGTCTCGTGACAGGTACAGATTGAAGAACTCAACGACGCCCAGGCCTGCGCTGTTTTGCAGGGATTGCGCAAGTCCGCACGCGGCGGCTTCGGCCATCAGGTCGGCCTTGGAGCCAAAATGCTTGTAGAACCCGCCGTGGGTGAAGCCGGCAGCCCCCATCAACTCCGCCACGCCGACGCCATCATAGCCACGCTCACGAAACAGGGCTGAAGCCGTTTCGACGATATGTGCCCGGTTCGCCTGGGCCTGTGCTTTGGTGACTTTCATGCCTATGTGCCTCGTTGTTACACCAGCGGTAGAGTCGACAATATACATTGATGTCAAGCGACATCAAAGGGTCGATCGACAAACCACCGAATCGGCGAGCGCTGTCAGTGCGGCCTTGGGGCCGATAAGCTGCGGCACCTAATTTCAGCAAGGAAGTGTTGGATGCGTTTGCTCGTCAGCGGTGTGCTGTTTTCGCTGACCCTGGCGGCACGTTGAACGGTATCGTGGCCGAGCAAGTTACCGTACCGACGGAAAACGAAAACCTGATTGTCGTGCGTGAACCCCAAGCGCCAGCGAAGAATGGTGCGTATCACGTTCAGTTGATGAAAGACCTTGCGGCTATTGGTTACAACGGGGAGCTGGGTACTGAGGATAGTTTGATGGGGATGTATGTGAAGCGGCAGTGAGTAGCAGGTTTGGAGCTGGTTGCTGGGTTGAAAAGCGACTGGCACTGGGGCTCGTTGGTGTATATGAGACTACACATAATGTATATTATGTTAAACACCATGCAATGTCATAGGTGTTCATACAGGAATCCATGCGGAGAAACGTTGACGATATCTCACTGCTCAGTAACTCACTGTTGCGCCAAGCTAGGGCCAATGGCATGTCAATCGACGCCTTAGCATTTCCAGGTGAGCAAGATTTCGAAACCAATTTGCCTACCCGCCAGAACGTGGAACTCGTAAGGGTTCGGCACACCCTGTGTCATGGCAACATCCTTGAGTATGTTAGTGCCCAAGAGGATCTGCCGGCACTCTTCACACCAGAGTGCTGCCGCGACCTTGCCAATAAGCTTCACGTTATCTCTCGTAATTGGGTAGCGAACCTTGGCGCGTTCAGAAAGCAGGCTATGGGACTGCAATAATCGATCGTCTCAAGGGTTCAAATAGGTACTCGGTCATACAGGCCGCTCACGCTCTACGCCTCGGAACGGTCTGTTGAAAATGATGAACACCAGCCTGAGAAGGTGAACCGTTAGAACGCAATATGGTAAAGCGCCCTTGAGTAAGCTCTGTACCAACCAGATATGCCGGAGCCTTGACTATATCGGGAAACAGCACCCATCCCGTAACACCGGCATCAGCCACAGACACAATTTTTGTTGGAGTTTCAATCACTGCTGGGTGGAGCATATCGCTGAAAAAATGGGTTTCACAGCAAATATGAGACTGGTATTCGGGCCCGTATATGGTTGCTGTATGTACGTTAGCCCCCACCGTTTTCTCAATAGTAGAGGCAAACTTAATAGTGGCCACCATTGCATCTCTTACGTCCGAGACATATTGTTCATAAGCACTGAAATCAGGAAGCCCTTGCCTTTCGTGGACTGCTTTCCACTCGACGTCAAAATAAGCTTCGGTTTCAGGGCGGCAACCAGAACCAACCATGTCGATACCGCAATTTCCCTTTATGCCGGGGCGTTCTTTGAAACCGACGGGATTAGAGAGTTTCAAAGAACTACGGCTCCGGCTAACTTCAATGAGCACCCGCTTCCACTTATCGCGTTTGCGCTTCCACCCGGCGATCACAATCGTCAACCCTGAGCTCAATAATTCGCCTTGAGAAATCCTAGTCAACTTCTCCTTGATCTGTTTTATGACTCCATCAAAATGAAGCTGCTTTTGCTCGCCTAAGCCGCCCAGTTGCATAGCCCAAGGATCAGACCCGTCGGTTGGGATCCTTATGCGAGTATCAAGCTGCTCTGCGATCCACTCATCTGTTGGCTTACCTCGCATAAATGCAGCGCCACAATAGCTAATCGTTAAAATTCCATCACTGGCTTCATAAATCAGATTCTTATTTGACTTATCATCAAATTGTTGGGTCTTATCATCAGCCTGAGTCGTTAAAAGACGATCCCCCGCTTGGATAACAAACAGTGGTGATGCAACTGTAATTATCAGCGTCATGCTTACTTCCTATTTCCCTACGAAACCAGAGTGATGCGTCTTGGTCGATCCATGCATGTGCCACTAACTCTTGAGTCTCCGGCGAATGCGCCAACCAGCGTCTAAAAGCACAGCACAGGCTAGCACTATTACTGAACCCAAGCCCCTCGACAACCAATCCGGGAGACTGAGCAGTTTGCGAACTTCGCTCCCAGTGGCGCAACCTCCCTTCCCTTCCCTTCCCTGCTCAGGCTCGCGATGCAGTGCCATCGGTTCGTCACGAGTGCCGATCCCGGCATCGACTCAACCGGGATCGGTGAATGCTCAACCTTCGAATTGGTGATAAACCTTGGCGATGACCTTCCAGGCGCCATCCATCTTGATCAGCGTCAGGTAGTCGTTGTAGTCCGCACCAATCGCATCTTTTTCCATATCTATACGCACCACCGCTGTTGTGGGTGTGATCGCCAGGATGTCGAGCCGAGTCGTTATTTCTGGGGCACTGCCGTTTTTCTGAACGAAATCAAATAAGTTCTTGATCGGGCCGCCAAGTAGTTCACCATTTGTGAAACCGTACATCACGGCGTCTTTATGGAAGGCTTGCGCAACGCCTTCGGCACTGCCCACACGCAGACCTTCAACGTACTGGTGGGCAGTAGCGATGACCGCGTTGTACTCGGAAGTTGATACCGCCTTGATATTCTTTGACATGGTTCTTTCCTTACAATAAGGGCGAGGTACAACACATCCCGCTAGTGGTGTTTGAGGAGTCATGCGCTCGGGTGGGTGTGGTAAATCTTGCTGACGATTGTCCACTTGCCTTCTACCTTCAGCAGGTTGAAGAAGTCAGTGAAACGAAATCCCGAAACATTGTCGGTGTCGACCCGGGCACTGGCGGCAGTGCCCACGATGTCGATGCGCACGATGGCTGCTTTGGCTTCGGGAGATGGGCGGAAAGAGTTGTCGATGATGTCGTACAGATTCTGAATTGCACCGCCGACGAGCTTGTCGCCGTCGACCCCAAACATCGTCGCATGCTCGTTGAACGCGGGCTTCATCAAAGTGCTGTTGGCCTTGGCACCGCCTTCGCTGTATTGGCTAAGCACGTCGACGATCGCGTTGTACTCTTGAACGTAAGTTGTATTGCTCATGGTGGAACTCCTGATTGAAGAATTTCCGATGCCCATAAGGGCTGGATGGGCACTGTTTTGGTAGACATCGGCCATTCAAGCGTTAGCTACAGGCCAATCGATATAACCTTTGGCGCCTCCTCCGTAGTAACTCTCACGGGGCGCGATGGTCAGCTCTCTGCCTCGACGCAGGCGATCCACGAGATCGGGGTTGGAAATGAACAGGCGACCAAACGCAACCGCATCTATTCGCCCCCGCGCCCGACGCTCAAGCGCCATCGCCAGGTCGTAGTTGTTGTTGCCGATGAATGCGTTTTCAAACTGAGCACTCAGTGCATCCAGATCGACGCCATCGGGAACCGTGCGAGAGGTGGCCGTGGCGCCTTCAACGAAGTGCAGGTAGGCCAGATTGAATCGATTGAGTTGCTGGATTAGGTAACCGTAAGTCGCCATGACGTTGCTGTCTGGTGGCGTATTACCGGCATCTGGTGTCACGGGAGAAAGACGAATCCCCACTCGCTCGCTCCCCCAGATCGAAACCACTGCCTCAGTGACTTCCAGCGTCAATCGTGCACGGTTCTCAATGGAACCACCGTATTGGTCTGTGCGTTGATTGGTGGAATCACGAAGAAACTGATCGAGCAGATAGCTGTTGGCAGAATGGACTTCAACGCCATCAAAACCGGCGCGTTTTGCGTTTTCTGCCGCATGCCGGTACTGCTCGATGATCCCTGGGATCTCTGAAGTTTGCAGTGCCCGAGGCATCGACACTTCAACCATGCCATTGTTGGTGTAGGTAGTACCTTCAGCCTTGATTGCCGAAGGCGCCACTGGCGCATCGCCGTTGGGCTGTAACTCGACACTCGAAAAGCGCCCCACGTGCCACAACTGACTGACTATTTTGCCGCCCGCCGCGTGCACTGCGCTGGTGACTTTTCTCCAGCCAGACACCTGTTCTTCTGACCAGATACCAGGGGTCATGGCGTAGCCTCGACCCTGCGCGGAAATGTTCGTCGCTTCGGCGATGATCAAACCGGCACTGGCACGCTGGGCGTAATAGGTCGCGTGCATTTCATTCGGGACGCCGTCGTCAGCCATTCGGCTCCGCGTCACGGGTGCCATAACAATTCGATTAGCCAGTCGAAGCGCGCCCATATTCATCGGCGAAAAAAGGTCGGTGTCTACTGCGTTATCAATCATAAAAACCCCATATAACTAGACCGGTCATCTAGTAAAAAGCTTAAAAAAAACGCCCCTATGCCAGCAGGCGTTCACTTGTGATCGGCATCTGACGAACAACTAGCTCCTCGCTGCCGGATGAGCTCGCGCAGGCTCCAGCTCGACCCTTTCCCACTTGGCGATCACCAAAGGTGCGATGGCATTACCCAAAACATTCAACGTCGTGGTGCCGCTGTCGATGATCCTGAAAATGCCGGCAATCAACGCGACCCCTTCCAACGGCAATCCGGCAGACGCCAAGGTCGCTGACAAGATGATGATGGCAAAACCCGGCACCCCGGCTGCGCCCTTCGAAGTCAGCACCATCGTCACCACCAACAGGATCTGCTGCGACAGCGAAAGGTCGATGCCATAGAGCTGCGCCACAAAAATTGTTGCCACACCGAGAAAGATCGATGCGCCATCCAGGTTGAACGCATAACCCACCGGCACCACAAAACTGACGATCCGACGCGGTACACCATAGGTCTCTAATCGTGTCATCAACTGCGGCATGACGGCAGCTGACGCGGCACTTGAAAACGCCAAAATCAGCTCGTTACGAAAGTAACGGATCAACTTGAAAATATTCTCGCCGATCACGTAGCAAATCCCTCCGAGTATCACCAATGCGAACACTATCAGCGCCAGATAGACCACTCCAATCAACTTGAGCAACGGCAACAACGAGGCGAAACCAAACGTCGCCACGGTCGCGCCGATCATCCCAAACACACCGACCGGCGCGTAAGCCATGACCATTGAGACAACCTTGAACATTGCATCGGAGAGGCTCTGAACCACCGCAATGAACGGTGCGCTCCTGTCCTTCGGCAGAGCGTTCAATGCCATGCCTAACAGCACGGCGAAAAACAGCACGGACAGCAACTTCGCTTCTGACATAGCAACCAGTACATTGTCAGGGACTATGTTCTGCAAGATGACCAATGCGCCTTTGGACGGCTCCAAAGTGATCGCTGCACTACCGTGCGAAATACCGGAAATGTCGGTACCCGTACCCGGCTGGAAAATGTTGGCGAAACACAAGCCGAGAACAATGGCCAAGGCCGTAATCGCAAAAAAGTAGCCCAGCGATTTTATTCCCATACGACCAAACGACTTATTATCGCCACCGCCCGCGATGCCCAGAATCATGCAACAGAACACAATTGGTACAACCACCATCTTCATCATCTTGATGAAGATATCACCGAGCGGTTTGAGGATCTCCGCACTCACCCATGTCTGATAATGCGGATGCGTATTGAAGTACCAACCGACAAGCACGCCAAGCAACAGCCCGGCAACGATTTGCCACACCAAGGGAATACGTTTCATGTCTAGCCTTCTTGTTGGAATGAAAGGTCTGCGTCTTTCGCAGTTGCTAGATTCATGAGCTTCCAGCTCACTTGAGATCAAATGGCACAACGTTGTTGTGCCATGGCTGTTGTTACTTGGCGAAGAGCTGACTCATATCTTTGAAAGCTTTGAACTCAAGAGCGTTGCCGCATGGATCAAATAAAAACATGGTGGCTTGCTCACCCACTTGGCCTTTGAAGCGAATGTAAGGTTCGATCACGAACTCGGTGTCAAACGACTTCAGACGTTCGGCCAGTGCCTCCCATTGTTCCCAACCTAAAATGATGCCGAAGTGTGGAACCGGAACATCGTGTCCGTCGACCGGGTTGCTATGGACGCTTTCCTGCGAAGCAGTTTTTGGATGTTCGTGAATCACCAGTTGGTGACCATAGAAATCGAAATCTACCCACTGCGTGCTGGAGCGCCCTTCTTCCAGACCAAAAACCTCACCGTAAAAGGTGCGCGCTGCAGCTAGGTCGTAGACAGGAATTGCGAGGTGGAATGGCGAGAGGCTCATCAGAACTCCAATATTTTTTTGTTGGTTGCCGAAAATCCACCGTCAATTGGCTCTCAGGGATCAGCCTTTGCCGGGGGATGAAAACATCGTAGACCGGAAAACCAAGCATAAAAAACAATATATATTTCTTAGAAACACAATTATTATTTGTGAATGATCAAGGAACTCAAAACACTCATCGCCGTGGCGCGGGAAGGTACATTTGCCGCTGCCGGCAACAAGATCGGCCTCACCCAGGCTGCCGTCAGCGCGCAAATCCAACGGCTGGAGGCTGAGCTCGGCTTCGAAATTTTCGACCGAAAAGGACGCTCAGCCCACCTCAACAAGATGGGTCACCAAATCCTTCTGCAAGCGCAAGAGCTGCTTAAGCTCTACGACAACCTTGGCTCCACGACGGTAGGACAACCGGCAAGTGTGCAGGTCAACATCGGCGCGATCGCGTCCGTACAGCGCTCCTATTTGCCGGATGCGCTGGCCAAGTTTCATCAACAATGTCCGCACTGCCGCACACGTGTCATTCCAGGGCTGTCGATGCAATTGGTGAACCTTGTCGACGCTGGCGAGATCGACATGGCCGTTATCATCCGGCCGCCCTTCTCCCTTCAAAGTGACTTACGCTGGACGACGTTGGCGCTAGAGCCCTACCGACTGATCGTGCCACGAGACGTAAAGGGAGAGGACTGGTCGGAACTGCTGTCCAGCCAGCCATTCATTCGCTATGACCGATCGTCCTTCGGCGGCAGGCAGGTCGATCGTTTCCTGCGGCAGATGCATTTCACTTTGCGGGAGGTCTGCGAACTGGATGAACTGGACGCCATCGTCAAGCTGGTTGAAAACGGTGTGGGCATAGCTCTGGTGCCACAGACGGAAACCTATCGAGAATGGCCCGCTGGAGTAAGAGCGCTCGATTTGCGACAGCACACCTTTCACCGGGATATTGGATTGGTACATCGGTCTCGGCAAAGTTTTACGGAGCCTGTGCGAATGTTGGCTCAGCTTATAAGTGATCAGGTAACAGCACTTTCCGGATAACAGCTCAAGCAAAAAGAGCCCTAGGGGAAAGCTGTGCAAGGCGCCGTTGTGCGCCTCGCCAAGGTCGACGAGGTACAGCATAAATAGTCTGATCAACCTCACATGATCCTATATAGTCGCGCCCATGATCGCGGGCAACTTCCGCACGCCTCCGCCAGGCCCTGACGCATGAAGCGCAAACAAAAGTATCCGGTACGTCTGATCGAATCCCCCCAAACCGCAATGGCCAGCGCCACGCTGGCGCATCCGCCGTTCTGGCATTACGTCGATGAGCAGCATAGCTCGCATGTTTACCCGCGGGGCACCTTCGCGTTTCTCTCTGGTGGCTTTGGTTTTTTTGCCGTGCTGTTATTCCTCTTGCCCTTTTATGGGCTTGCACTGCTGCTGATTACCCTGGTGGAGGCAGTCAAGGGTATACCGCTCACCTACGCGCAAACCTTCACAGAACCTACCTTGTTGGTTCCTCTGATCGGTACGGCATTGATGGCGGCGGTCATGCTGAGCTTTGGCATTTCCAGTCCGGCAGTGACCGCCTTCAGTTTCGACGAAGCCAGGCAGCAACTCACTTTTACCCAGACACGCCGGCTGGGGAAAGCCATCGAAAGGCAGGTGCCTTTCAGCGATATCCTTTGGATATCGGCTTACGTCTTGTCCAGTTACGGGCGTTCCGGACATTTTCAGATCGGCTTTGTCGGCCCCAAGGGCAAGCCTTTGAAGTGCCACTTGGGTCGGGATTTCCCGGTCACGGAAATGGAGTTTCACATTGCTTGGTTGAAGGGGCTGATCGGCGAGCGGATGAGCGATATTTGCTGGCTGGATACGTGATGAACCCTGAACAAGAAACTCAAGTGCACCCAGGCGCAGCCGCTACACCTGCAAATGGCAGCGCGACACCTGTGCATCCACCGTACTGGCACTACGATAAAGAACCGCCACCAGCGGAAAACCTGGCCTTGGTCTTTCTCTTTACGTCCCTTTTTATTTTCGCGGTCTGGGCAATCGCGGCGCTGCCGGGGGCCCTGAGTGAGACGACCGGGGACTTCATGGCGAACTACCTGCAAAGCATTACTGAAACACCTTATCTGGCAGTGTTGTTCGTCGTTATTTTGTTGAGTGGCGTCATAATCGGCTTGCCCATTGTCGAAGGACCGGTGATGACCTTCAACTTCGACGAGTCCAGGCAGCAACTCACCTTGACCCAGACGCATCGTCACCAGGCACCTGTCCAGGTGAAGGTGCCATTTAGCGATATCCTTTGGGTGACCCCCTATGTAACGTCCTTTTACGGCCGTTCCGGGCAATATAGGCTGGGCTTCAAGGGGCCGGCAGATGAGCCCTCAAGGTGTTGCCTGGGCTTGGATATACCGGTTACCGAGATGGAATATCACGCGACATGGTTAAAGGGATTGATCGGAGATCGGATGGGGCCCTTGGATTGGGGGAATGACTGATCACTCCCCCGCTATGACAAGTAACGATACGCCCTCAACGACCCCGGAATCAGGCTTATCAGTCCGCCACAGTCGCTGCTGCGTCCCGCTTGATAGCCATTACCGATTCGGTCCCTTTGGCGGGCTTGGTGCCCGCAACCTTCAGATCCTTGGCAAACGTCCCATCCACCTCCCCCTTGAAGAAATTCTTGCCGTAGATCAGCAGGCACAACACAACGCCAATCCCGAATGCCCAGCTCGCGCCTTTGATTGCCAGTACCGCACCGATCACGCCGGCGATACCCAGGTCGCGCTGGCTGCGAGCCTCAAGGATGCCCAGGCGCACGCTGACATAACCCTGGATCAGCAACGTCAGCGACAGGGCAACACCGAGAATCGGCTGTACCAGCGTCACCACCGGCAACAGCAGCAAACCGCTGTTGGTGCCCCAGCGGAACGATCCGACGCCGCCGATAATCGACTTCATCGCCTTCGGTCCACCTTTGAAGCGTTCGATTACCACCACCAGCATCGCCGCCCATTTGGGGCCGCACATGGCGACATCCGGGCCAACGATACTCATGAACGCATTACGCGCGCCGAAGATCAGGTGAGCGCGATCGGCGTTGTAGTCGACGATTTCATCGGTGCGGACAGTTTCTGCCTCATCGAGGAGCGATTTCGCACTGAGCACATCGCCGAAGACAATGATGTACGCCGCCAGCATGGTCGGTAGTGCCGAGATAAACATGGACAACGGAGGCATACCCAGGCCGAACACAGTGTAGTTGTTCCAAAGTCCGGCAAAGTCCGGTTTGCTGATGCCCCATTGAATGGTTGGCCATGGGGCTTCACCAAACAATGGTGCAATCACCACCGCCAACAGAACGATCGGCAAGATGCCGAGCTTGGCGAAATTCCACCAGAAGCGGTTGCGCTGCTTGAGTTCGTTGAAGTGCTGGGAAAAGATCAAATAAAAGGCGATGCCAACTGCAATGGAAATGGTCCAGGGCAGCACATTGAATTTGCCGCCGACCTGGAACACCGCGATCACCGCACTCAAGCCGGCGCCGACGATAATCCCGGATTTGATCGCCGAGGGAACATACTCCACCACCCTCTTGGCCATTCCGGTCGCCCCCAAGGCGATTGAAAAAATCCCCAACATCAACTGGAAGGCAATCAAGGCGTGGACACGCTCCGGGCCCATTGGGTACTGCGCGCAGTAAGCCATCAACAATGGCACCGCCGGCGTGATCCAGCCAGGCACGGTGGGATCACCGAGTAAATGGTGCGCCAGGTAAAGCAAGCCGTTTAGCATGACGACGGCAAGTGCGACCTCAAAGGGCATGCCAAGCAGTTCGGTCATCAGCGGAATCGCGGCCAGGTCCACGGCACACATCAGCAAGCCTTGGAGATAGTCCGGGACTTCGATTTTGTAATGAACAAAGGGCAACCGGACCTTGAACGGTCCCATCGGGATGTACGGGCTTTCGCTCCGCTGCGCAGGAGTGTCAGACATTGAGTTCACCTGTTTTATTGGTTTTGTATGGGCGGGCGCGCGCCGGCTGAACGGCGTCGTGGCGTGTGGAGATCAATAGGCTGCGCGGTAGATCTTCTCGATATCGGCGGCGGTCAGCTGGCGCGGGTTGTTGCGCATCAAGCGGTCGATCTTGCTGGCCTCTTCAGCCATCGCTGGGATGGCATCCTCCGGCACGTTGAAGCTGCGTAAGCCGGATGGGATATCCACGGCCACACATAGATCCGCCATGGCTTTAACGGCTTGCTCCGCCGCATCCTTGTCGCTCAGGTTCGCGACGCGCACGCCCATGGCTTCGGCGATATCACGCAAGCGTTCGACGCAGGCCGTCTTGTTCCACTCCATCACGTACGGCAACAACAAGGCGTTGCTGACGCCGTGAGCAATATTGAAACGCCCACCCAATGGGTACGCCAGCGCATGCACCGCGCCTACCCCTGCGTTGCCAAACGCCATGCCGGCCATCAGGCTGCCGGTGGCCATCTCCTCCCGCGCTTGCAGGTTGGTAGGATTGGCATAAGCCTTCGGCAGCGCCTTGGCGATCAGCTTGATGGCGCCCAGCGCGATAGCATCGGTGATCAGCGAGGCGTTGACTGAAAGGTAGGACTCGACCGCATGCACCAGCGCATCGACACCACTGGCCGCGGTCACACTGCGTGGACAGGTCAGCGTCATGGTCGGACTGACCAGCGCCACGTCGGGCAAGAGATAGTCACTGACGATGCCTTTCTTCAGTTGCGCTTGCTTGTCAGAGAAAATCGCTACGTTGGTAACCTCCGAACCTGTGCCGGCGGTCGTCGGGATAGCAATCAACGCAGGGCCTTTGCGTTTCACCAGATCGACACCGAACAGTTCGCTCAGCGGACCTGCATGACTGGCATACGCCGCGACACCCTTGGCGATGTCGATGGCGCTGCCGCCGCCCACAGCAATCAACCCGTCGTGGCCGCCCTCGCGATAGGCGCGGGTGCAGTCCTCGACGATGGCCACTTCAGGCTCCGGTTTGACCTGGTCGAAAATGCCGTAAGGGCGATCACCTAATTGCGCCAGTGCCAGGTCAACAGTGCCGGATTTCAACAGAATGACGTCGGTGACGATCAATGGATTCTGCACATCGAGGCGAGTCAGTTCAGCCGAAAGCTGCTCGATAGCGCCTTGTCCAGTGATCAGTTTGTTTGCGATTTTGAATGCAGAGGTGTTCATCAGGCTCGTCCAGTTGATGTTGTTTTATTGGAAGACGTGCCATAGGAGATAGCGAAAGCCGTGCCAAATCCCGCAAAGCCCCACGCCGTGGGCCTTCACGTGATTGGAACGAACACAGGAGGGTTTTTTACCGCTCAGTCCCGATTAGTTTTCTGATCGGTATGCAGGGGCTTGATTGAAAACCTAATCGGTATGTTCCCAGCGTTTCATTTTCTGCACCACGGTTGCCTGACTCACCCCCAACGCCTTGGCGGCAAGGCGCGTGGTCTTGTGTTCGCGCAGTGCGGCGCGAATCGCACTGCGCTCGGCATTTTCCAAGACCTTGCGCAGGGGTAAGTGGGCCTCATTGGAGTTCAGTGAGTTGAGGTCGAGGATCTCCTCAGGCATATCCAACGCCTCGATAGTCCCGGTCTGATTGGTCACCACCAGCCGTTCGACGACATTGATCAGCTCGCGGATGTTGCCGGGCCAAGCGTATTCGCACATCAGGTCCAGCGCTTCGAGGCTCCATTGGACCTGGCGTTCATAACGGGTATTAAATCTGTCGAGGTAGTAATGCAGCAGCGGTGCGACCTCCTCACTGCGCTCGCGCAGTGCCGGGATACTGATCGGCACGACGTTGAGCCGGTAATACAGGTCAGCCCTGAAACGACCTTCTGCCACCAGTTGCTTGAGGTCATGGTGAGTGGCGCTGATGATGCGCACATCGACCTCCTTCAGCTCCAGGCCGCCGACAGGAATGAAGCGGTTTTCTTCAATGACCTTGAGTAACTTGACCTGTACTGGCAGCGGCAAATCACCAATTTCATCGAGAAACAACGTTCCGTTGTGCGCCAGTTCCAGCAGGCCACGCTTGCCTTTGCGGCCTGCGCCGGTGAACGCGCCAGGGGCATAGCCAAACAGCTCGGCTTCGATCAGATTCTCGGGTAAGGCACCGCAGTTCAGCGCAAGGAAGGGTTCATTGGCGCGTGGACTGGCGTTATGGATGTACTGCGCGACGAGGGTTTTCCCGACACCGGTCTCTCCTTGAAGCAAAACCTTCACCGAGCTTGCGGCAACCTGTCGGGCCAACGAGAAGACTCGGCCGGAAACCTCCTGGTCGGCCATAAGCGGAGAGCGCAACAGATTGTCTTGCTGACCGGCATGCAGCTTGGCGGTGCTGTTGCGCAGCTGTTTAAGCTGTTGCAACTCATCGCGCTCATGTTTCATGCGCAGCAGTTCAGTCATGTCCCGCACGGTACTGACGACGTACGAAATCCGCTTATTTACGTCGAGAATCGGCGTGGCGCTGACCAGCAATTTCTTGCCCTGGCTCAGGCTCTGCATCACCGACACCGGCCGACCTCCCTGTAATACGCGCAGTGTGGCCGATTGCGAGATGACGCCCTCCTTCACCAACTCCTGCATGGATCGGCCGATGAGCACAGCACCGCTGAGTCCAGTCAGGCGCTCATAGGCTTGATTGACCTTCAAGGTCTTGCCGTCGCCATCCGTGATGTAGACGCCGTCATGCAATGCGTTGAGCAGTTCTTCAAAACTGGCGTCGTTGACGTTCACCGGGGCGTTCCTTCGAAGTTCAGAGTCGTTAAGTGTAAACGTGTGCTCATGCCGGTGCTTTCAAATCCACCCCAAGCGCCCGGGCAAACGCCTTGACCAGCGGACTGCGGACGGTGTTGTGTCGCAGGATCAGATTGAACGGGGTAACGATATTGAACAGGTCCGGGCGTATGGCTCGCAACTGTCCTTGCTCGACCAGGCCGGCGGCATAGTGTTGCGGGAGAAAGCCCACGAAACGGCCAGTCTTGACCAATAACGCGACCGCTTCCACCTGGGTCGCCGAGGCGGAAAAGCCGTCGTAACGGGCGAAATTCAGTTTGTCGCGGTGGATCGCGTAGCGGTGGTTGACGCACTCATGTTCCTTGAGCACCTGGCTATCGATTTGCGCATCCGGCGTCTCGAATAGCGGGTGCCCCAGGGCGCAATAAACCAGTGAGCGTTCTTCATACAAGGCATAGTAATCAAACTCTTCACGCTGCTGATAAACCGGCACGATTCCGGCCACTAATCGACCTTCAACTACCCCGCGCTCCACCTCATCTAGCTGGGACGCCTGAAGTTGCAGCCTTACTTTCGGTGACTCTTCGTTGATCGTTCTAAGCGCGGCAACTAGCGGTGAATGAGGGTCACTTATCGTATTGTCAATGACGCCTACGCCCAAGTCCCCAACAAGTTCGTTTTGCGCGGAACTAAGCCGGTCCCGAAAGTTGTCGACAGACGCAAAAAGATCGATCGACGCCTGATAGACCAACCTGCCCTCTTCGGTCAGGTGAAAGCCCTCGCGGCCTCGCGTGCACAGGCGCATGCCGATGCGAATTTCAAGGTCCGAGATCTGTTTGCTGATCGCTGCCAAACCCACGTTGAGTTCATTCTGGGCGGCGCTGAAACCTCCCGCCTCGACCACCGCCTTGAACACTTTGAGCAGTTTGAAGTCCAGGCCGCTGAGCGCCAACGGTGCCCGGTGAGGCGGTTTAGGCGGCGGGTTTCCGGAATTGGAAAGTGGGGTTTCCATAATGCTTATTTACCTCTGGCGCCCTATTCAACACTCTGTGCCCAACAACAAAAACAACGCTGGCTAATAATAATGACCACAGAAAACCAAGCTTGGCAACCGCTAATAATTTTTGTATCTGGCGGCCAAGTCACTGATTTCCCGCTATTAAAAGCTGACACTTCGATCAGCCCTTTCCGCTTCGAAACTGCGCTTGTCCCCTGCCCTCGATGAATAATTAAGCCGCGTCACGCCTGGCGGATTTTCTCCGTCCAGGGTGAATGTTTCGGGCCAGACCGAACGTTTCGAGTTCGCTTCACCGATGAGGAAAACAACAATGTCCCAAACCACCGACCGTCTCTGGGGTGCGCGCTTCAAAAGCGGCCCGTCCGATGCCCTGGCAGCCCTGTCGCGTTGCCCGGAACACTATTTTCGCCTGACCCCTTACGACCTCGCCGGGTCCCGCGCCCATGCCGGGGAGCTGCAACGCGCCGGGCTGCTCAGCGAAGAAGAAACCCGGACCATGCTTGCCGCCCTGGATCAGATCGGCGCCGACTTCCGCGCCGGCAGCATTGCCCCGACCCTCGACGACGAAGACGTCCACACGTTCATCGAGCGCCTGCTGACCGAGCGCCTCGGCGCCTTGGGCGGCAAGCTGCGCGCCGGTCGCTCGCGCAACGACCAGACTGCCAACGACCTGCGCCTGTTCCTGCGGGATCACGTCCGCACCCTGGCTGTCGAAGTGCTCGCCTTGCAACAGGCGCTGGTGGCCCAGGCCGAGCAACACATCGAAAGCATCTGCCCCGGCTTCACCCACCTGCAGCAGGCGCAGCCGATTGTCTTCGCCCATCATCTGCTGGCCCATGCCCAAGCGATGCTGCGCGACGTTCAGCGTCTGGTTGATTGGGATGCTCGAACCTCGCTGTCGCCGCTGGGTGCAGCGGCCATGGCCGGTTCCGCCATCGCTCGCCTGCCCGAGCAATCGGCCAAGGAAATGGGCTACAGCGGCGTGTGCGAAAACTCCATCGATGCGGTGGCCAGTCGTGACCACGTCGCGGAGTTCCTGTTCATCGCCAGCATGCTCGGTATCAACATTTCCCGCCTCGCTGAAGAGTTCTGCCTGTGGTCGTCGCGGCAATTTCGCTGGGTCAGCCTGGACGATGCCTACGCCACCGGCAGCTCGATCATGCCGCAGAAGAAGAACCCGGACATTGCCGAGCTGGCTCGCGGCAAGGCTGGCCGCTTGATCGGCAACCTGACCGGCCTGCTGTCCACCCTCAAATCCCTGCCGCTGTCCTACAACCGCGACTTGAGCGAAGACAAGAACGGCGTACTCGACAGCGTCGACACGCTTCTGCTGGTGTTGCCGGCCATGGCCGGGATGGTCGCGACCATGCAGGTCAACGTTGCCGAGCTACTGCGTCAGGCGCCACTGGGTTTCACCTTGGCGACCGAAGTCGCCGACTGGCTGGCCATGCGCGGCGTGCCCTTCAAGCAAGCCCACGAAATCACCGGCGCGCTGGTACAGGCGTGTGAGAAACACGACATCGAATTATGGGACGCATCCCCAGCGCTGCTGGCCGAGATCGATCCGCGCCTGACGCCCGAGGTACGCGATTGCCTGACCCTGGAAGCGGCCATTGCCGCCCGCAGTGGCCGGGGCGGTACCGCGCCGCAGCAGGTGCGCGAGCAGATCGGGCGCTTGAAAACCGCCCTCGCCGCCCAGCAGGCATGGACCGAAAACTATCAGGGCCTGCGCCTTTGACGCCTGCTCCCGCAGCGATTGTGCCTCACCGCAAAGACCAGTTTCAGGAGCACCAACATGAGCCAGACTCAGGCAGAACAACTCCAGGCGGAACGCAAGCTGGCGGAAAACCAGTTCGACATAACGCAGTACCAGCATGTGCCACGGCGCTACTACGGGCGGATCTTCTTCGCCTCGGTGATCGTCGTCGCCCTGCTGGGCCTGGCGCGGGCCTTCGCTGAAGGCAAGATCGAATGGTCGTACATCGGCCAGTTCCTCACATCCCAGGCCATTCTGTGGGGGTTGTTCAATACTATCGTCATGGCCGTGCTGGCGATGGCGCTGGGGATCGTGTTCGGGGTGATCACCGCGATCATGCGCATGTCCGCCAACCCGATCCTGCGCTACGTAGCGTTGACCTACACCTGGCTGTTCCGCGGCACGCCGCTGATCCTGCAACTGCTGTTGTGGTTCAACCTGGCGCTGATTTTCCCCACCATCGGCATTCCCGGCCTGATCGAAGTGGACACCGTCAGCCTGATGACACCCTTCGTGGCCGCCCTGCTCGGATTGAGCATCAACCAGGGCGCCTACACCGCCGAAGTGGTGCGCGCCGGCCTGTTATCCGTGGACACCGGCCAGTACGAAGCGGCCAAGTCCATCGGCATGCCGCGCCTGCAAGCGTTGCGTCGGATCATCCTGCCGCAGGCCATGCGGATCATCATTCCGCCGGTGGGTAACGAGTTCATCGGCATGGTGAAGATGACGTCCCTGGCGAGTGTCATCCAGTACTCGGAACTGCTCTACAACGCCCAGAACATCTACTACGCCAACGCCAGGGTCATGGAATTGCTGATCGTCGCCGGTATCTGGTACCTGGCCACGGTCACGGTTCTGTCCTTTGGACAAAGCCGCCTGGAGCGTCGTTTCGCCCGCGGCGCCGGCAAGCGTTCTTGAGGAAAGCGACATGAGAAGCATCGTCAAGGCTGTGAGCCTGAACAAATATTACGACCAGTACCACGCGCTCAAGGACATCAACGTCGAAGTCGAGCAAGGCGAAGTGCTGTGCATCATCGGCCCGTCCGGCTCGGGCAAGAGCACCTTGCTGCGCTGCGTCAACCAGTTGGAAAAGATCGACAAGGGCGGGCTCTGGGTCGATGGCGAGCTGGTGGGCTACCGCGTGGTGGGCAACAAACTCCACGAGCTCAACGAGGCGCAGATCGCCCGGCAACGCCTGGCCACCGGCATGGTGTTCCAGCGGTTCAACCTTTTCCCGCACATGACCGTGCTGCAAAACATCATCGAAGGCCCCTGCCAAGTGCTCAAGCGCTCGCCCAAGGAAGCGCACGAAGAAGCATTGGAATTGCTGGCCCGGGTCGGCCTGGCCGACAAACGCAACAGCTACCCGATCGAACTTTCGGGTGGCCAGCAGCAACGGGTGGCGATCGCCCGTGCATTGGCCATGCGGCCCAAGCTGATGCTGTTCGATGAACCCACTTCGGCACTCGACCCGGAACTGGTCGGTGAGGTGCTGTCGGTGATGCGCGATCTGGCGCAGACCGGCATGACCATGATCGTCGTCACCCATGAGCTGGGCTTCGCTCGCGAGGTTTCCAACCGCATGGTGTTCATGGACGGCGGGCAGATCGTGGAGGCTGGAAGCCCCGAAGAAATACTTATAAGTCCTCAAAACCCACGCACCCAAAGCTTCATTTCTGCCGTTCGAACCTAAGCGCCGCTTGGCGCCACAACACTCAAAAGAGAACGACCATGAAGAACTTCGTAATTCCAGCAGTACTCGCCGGCCTGATGGCTTCCAGCGTCAGCTTTGCCGCCCAGTTGCCGGCGAGCATCAAGGACAAGGGCGAGATCGTCGTCGCGATCATGCCGAACTACCCGCCGATGGATTTCAAGGACCCGGCCACCAACACCCTCACCGGCCTGGATTATGACCTTGGCAACGCCTTGGCCGAACGCCTGGGCGTGAAGATCAAATGGCAGGAAACCGGCTTCGAACAGATGATCAACGCACTGACCACCGATCGGGTGGACATGGTGCTGTCGGGCATGACCGACACCGCTGAGCGCCAGGCCAGCGTGACCTTCGTCGATTACTTCACCAGCGGTCCGCAGTTCTACACCTTGCAGAAAAACAAGGACATCAACGAAGCCACCGACCTGTGCGGTAAGAAAGTCGGTACCAGCCGCCGTACCACTTTCCCGGCGGAAATCGCCGAGTTCAGCGAGACCACCTGTGAAGCGGCCGGCAAACCGGCCATCGTCGTGATCGGCACCGAAGGTTCGGCGGACGCCCGGGCGCAACTGCGTCAGAGCCGTATCGACGCGGCCATGCAGGGCAGCGAAACCTTGTCCTATCTCAAGACCCAGGAAAAGGACATGTACAAGACCGTGGGCCAGCCGATTTCCGTGCAACTCACCGGCCTGGGCGTGAGCAAGAAAAAGCCCGAGCTGAGCGAGGCTGTCAAAGTCGCGCTGCAAAGCATGATCGATGACGGCAGCTACCAAGCCATCCTGAAGAAATGGGAATTGGAACTCGGTGCGATCAAGACCGTGACCGTCAACGCCGGCAAATAGAACCCATCCACTGTGGGAGCGACCTTGCTCGCGAAGGGCCGTGCCGGACGGCATTGACCTCGAGACGGGCCCGCTCCCACAGGGTTGATGATTCCATGAGAAATGAGTGGAGCGCTACTGATGTCCTCGCTTAAACCCGCCTGGCCCGACCAGCATAAAGCCTGCCTGGCCTTGGCCTTCGACCTGGACGGTCCGACCGGCGATGCGATGCTCAACGGCTCGATCTGGCACAAGCCCGAGTACTTTGGCTTCGGTGGCTATGGCCCCTATCGCGCACTGCCGCGCCTGCTGGACCTGCTCGACGCCTTCAAGATCCCGACGACGTTTTTCATCCCGGCCTGGGTCGTGGAAAACTGGCCCAGGCAATGCCAGGCAATTGTCGAACGCGGGCATGAGGTGGCGTACCACGGCTACAAGCACGAATCCTTTTACGCCTTGACGCTAGATGAACAGAAGACCGTGATGAGCAAGTCTCGCGAGGTGTTCAGCAAGCACCTGAACATCACCGCCGAAGGCTTTCGCACGCCGTCCGGCGACTGGCGCGCCGAGACCCCGGCCATGCTGGCGGAAGCCGGCGTGATCTATTCCAGCAGCATGCGCGGCGACGACCGTCCCTATCTGGTGGACGTCCCGGGCCAGGACACCCCTTTGGTGGAAATCCCCGGCCGCTGGGAAATGGACGACTACGCCTCCCTCGCCTATACCCGCAGCCCAAACTTCCCCTCGGGGCTGGACCGTACCGCCAGTTACGAACTGACCCTGGACAACTGGTGCCGCGAATACGACGGCGCCATGGACGAAGGCTTGTGCCTGACCACCCTCTTCCACCCCAAGATCACCGGCAAACCGGGCCGCATCCTGTTGCTGGAAAAACTCTTCGAACACATGCGCCAGCGCAATGACGTGTGGTTCGCCACGTGCCGCGACGTCGCCCATTGGTGGCTCAAGGAGCATCATCATGGCTGATACTCGCATTTGGCCCGACAGCTATCGTTGCGCGGTGGTCGTGACCGTCGACTACAACGACATCCATGGCATCCTCACCCAGGCCCCGGAAGTGGCCGGTCGGGACAAGACCTTGTCGGTCTGGCGATACGGCAGTCAACGGGGCGTAGAACGGCTGCTCGATCTGCTCGCCGAGCTGGGCGTGCCCAGTACCTGGTGCGTTCCTGGCATCGTCGGCGAAGAAAATCCCGGGCACATCCGGGCGATCCAGGCCGGTGGGCATGAGATCGCCTGCGCCGGTTATCGCCATCAGAACTACGACCACCTCACGCTCGTCGAGCAAAGCGCCGACGTCGCCAAGGGCTGCGAAGCCCTGGCCCAGCTCACCGGCAAGCGCCCGACAGGTTTCCGGATTCCCGCCGGCAATGGCGCGCCCGGATTCGTCCAGGCGCTGCACGAACAGGGGATCCGATGGTCCTCGTCCTGGCGTGGCGATGACCTGCCGTTCGCGCACCCGACAGCGCCGGAGGTGATCGAATTGCCCCTGCACTACGAGCTGGAAGACGAACCCTACTTCGCCTTCAACCTCAGCCCGGCGGTCCCGCCGGGACAATCGCGGATCGCCTCCTATGGTCATACCCTGGGCAACCTGCAGATGGACTTCGCTGGGTTCCACCGATTCGGCCTCTGTTATGTATTGCGGTTGCACCCGGAAATCATCGCCACGCCGGGGCGCATCGGGCTGCTGCGCGAATTGTTGGAAGGCATCCGGCAGCATTCGGACGTGTGGCTCGCCACGGCGGGTGACGTCGCGCAATGGTGGGCGGATTCGGCGATTGCCGTGGCCGATGACCATCCAGCGGCGGTGTATGAGCGCCATTACCGGAATCACGGCGTATGAGCGATATACGCGCCTGCCAACGTCTCAGCGCCATGGAACGCCTGGCGCAGTTCTGTGTGCAAACCCGGTTCGACGATTTGCCCGTGGCGCTGGTGACCCAGGCCAAGCGCCACATCCTCGACACGTTTGGCGCGGCCCTCGCCGGGGCTGGCAGCGAGGTGGCGAAACAGGCACAAGCGGTGTTTCGCGATGAACCAGGTGATACGCCGGTGTGGGGCACCCCTTTACGCACCAGCACCGCCCAGGCAGCGATGCTCAACGGCATCTCCGCCCATGCCCTGGAGCTGGACGACACCGGCGGTTGCGATCATTCCGGCGCCGTGGTGCTGCCGGCCGTGATGGCGGCGGTGTCGATGGCGGGCAGAGCCGTGGACGGCCGCGAGTTCATCACCGCCGTGGTGATTGGCTACGAAATCGGCCGCCGCGTGCTGGAAGCCTGCGGCGGTTATTCGGCGCACAACGGCGCCGGTTGGCACTCCACGGCCACCTGCGGAGTGTTTGGCGCAGCCGCCGCCAGCGCGCGGTTGCTCGGCCTGGACGCCGCCCAGACCCTGTCTGCCCTCGGCATCGCGGGCAGTTTCAGTGGTGGGCTGTGGGCCTTCATCCACGACGGCTCCCACAGTAAAAAGCTCCACAGCGGCCGGGCTGCCGAGGGCGGCTTGCTCGCCGCTCGATTCGCCCAGTGCGGCATCACCGGACCGAGCCACTTGTTCGATGACGTCTGGGGCGGATTTCTCAAAACCCTGGCTGCCGAGACTGCTGTTCCCGAGGCGCTGGATGCGGACCTGGGCCGCGTCTGGAAACTCGCCCGCTGTTCGATCAAGCCCTACGCGGCGTGCCGTGGCACCCATTCGGCAATCGACGCCCTGGGGCTGCTACTCGCGCAGTTGCAGGTGGGCGCCGGGCAGCTAGAGGACATCCAGGTAACGCTGTGTGGGTTGCTTCGGGACATGTGTGGCGGGCAGGATGTCGCCAGCCTGGCGGCGGCGCAGATGAGCCTGCGCTACGCCCTCGCCGCGCGGCTTGTGCTGGGGCACTGCCGATTGGACGCCTATGACGATGCATCACGCAGCGATCCTCGGATTGCGCACTGGGTTCCGCGCATTCGCCTTGAAGTCGATCCGGCGCTGTCGCAGGATGGCGAGCCCATCGTGACCGTGCGGACCCTGGACGGTCGGTCGGCAAGCCTGTGCGTAGACGTTCCGTTGGGCGCGCCAGGCAATCCGCTGAGCGAAGCGGCGCTGGAGGAGAAATTCCTCAGTCTGGCCGGTCGGGCACTTAACCAGCGCCAGGCCCAGGTGTTGCTGGCCCAGCTGCGACAGGTCGAAACCTTGGAATCGGCGGCGACGCTGTATCAATGGCTGGCGTGAACATGGCGTTGCCGGTACAGGACCCTACAGAATCTAATAAGGACATTTGCCCCACGTGGCCACCTACTCCCTCGTGATACGCCGATTGATGATCTGCTCGCTGACCATTGTGGTCAGTCGCGCTATCACCAGTCCTCTGCTGACGCTGTTCTTGAGCAACAAACTCGGCCTCAACCAACAGGACGTCGGCCTGTTGCTGGGCATCGCCGTGTTCATCGCCACGTTGCTCGCGCTCTATGGCGGCTACGTCATCGACCGGCTGGACAAGCGCCAGTTGCTGATCCTGGCGATGCTTTCCAGCGCCATCGGCTTCGTCCTGCTGACCTTCGCCGAAAACCTCTACCTGACCACCGCGATCCTGGTCGTCACCGAAACCGCTTCGGCGTTATTCCTGATCGGCTCCAAGGCCATCCTCAGCGAACAACTGCCCATGGGCCAGCGGGCCAAGGCGTTTTCCCTGCGTTATACCTTGACCAACATCGGCTACGCCACCGGCCCGATGCTCGGCGTGGTGATCGCCGGGGTCTATCCGACAGCGCCCTTTCTGATTGCTGGCGGCATCGCGTTCATGAGCATTTTCCTGATGAGCGCCATTCCAAAAGACGCCGCACAGGTCCCAGTCATAGGCCCACCACCGAGTTTCCTGAAGACCCTGACCACCCTCAAGAACGACCGCACCCTGATCATGTTCACTTGCGGCTGCCTGTTCAGCACGGTGGTCCATGGGCGATTTACCTTGTACCTGTCGCAGTACCTGCTGGTGACGAATGATTCCAAGCGCGCCCTGCAAACCATGGCCGCCCTGCTCGCCTGCAACGCCATCAGCGTGATCCTGCTGCAATACCAGATCGGCCGCTTCCTCAAGCGCGAGCAGTTGCGCTACTGGATTGCCGGCGGCACCGGTCTGTTCATCCTGGGCTTGATCGGTTTCAGCTTGGCCAATAGCTTGTTGAGCTGGTGTGTGGCGATGTTCATTTTTACCTTGGGTGAAATGATCATCTATCCGGCCGAGTTCCTGTTCGTCGACACCCTCGCCCCGGAAGACTTGCGCGGCAGCTACTACGGCGCGCAAAACCTGGCCGCACTCGGCGGCGCGTTGAGCCCGGTAATCTGCGGTTTTCTGCTCCTGCATACCCCGGCGCCGACGATGTTTTATGCCCTTGCCCTGCTGACAGCGATGGGTGGGACGCTGTGCTTTATGGCCGGGCGGCGGGTGGCGCTGGGGCAGAAACATTAGCCCGCTGAAGATCTTCCGCGGCTCATTGGCGGCAGCAATCCAACCTAAAGATCATCAGGCCACTGCTGCCATTGCACCCCATTGATGAGATGCCCCCTGCGAATGAACAAGCCACTGTTGAAGGCCTTGAGTAATCGGGAATCGTCGGTCCCGCTGAACCCTCGTTCGGAGGCATCCACGACTTTTCCGAGATTCCAATTGGAAACCTTGGAAGCTGCATATTCAATCCCCACGCCCTCGTTCGTGCGCTTCTCGAGCCGGTAATTCAAAGACCAGTTCAACAGGGGGTAAGCCTCGCGCTGCGCAGCATCCATTAGAAACCTGTTCAAATTGCTGGGTGCACGGAAGTCGAGTTTGTCCGTGCATCTGAACGCCACCGCTGCGGCATTCGATGGATCGCCCTCTCGATCGAACAAATACTCCCAGAGGTACCGCCTCACCGTGTTGGACTGGTCGATAGACTGAATGGTCTGGCGGCTGATCCACCGTTTGACATCCTTGAACATGGCGCCGGCCTTGGGGCCGAGCTTCAAGCCAATGCCAATCAGGTACCACTGGATTCTGTGAGTATGCTCACCGTGCCAAGGACCGGCACCGAGATCCTTGAAGGGGCGTCCCGATGCCAGTTGAGCGTTGAACAACGACAAGACGTTACCGACCAGCAAGTCTGCCGGTAAGTGCTTACTTGAAAAGAATTCCTTGTTGACATCGAAGCCGTTATCGGCCTCCCAGCGGGACAACACCGTCGTCAGCAGCTTGCCGGTGGTTTCCTTTGCCACTTCGGCAAGCCTATGGAATTCATTGGGTGTGCCTTTCTTCCATTTTTTTCTCATGCCGCTCAGATGATTGAATAGATTCAACACCGTGTCTGGCGTGATGGTGACGCCGCTGGAGCGTAGAGCTGCCTGGGCAGCCATTATCCGTTCAGAGAACAATAGAAATAACTGGTGCTCCAGATACGCCAGTGCGCCCCTGCAATTTTCTTCTGCTGACAGAAACGCCCCCACATCGCAGAAGTCCTGGAAGTAGGCACTATTCTGAAACGCTTGGGAAAAGTTATTGGTTAAGTCCAAAGCTACACTGGCTTCGCTCTGAGCGGGCATCGCGTTTTCCTCCATGGATGACCTCTTCAGCCTAGTCCCGGAACACAGCGCTGCTCGCTCCTTGGTAGCCGTGATCCAGTTGTTTTATTTTTTTCGCAATAAAACCTATAGCTAAGAAGCCTAAGCAACGTCTTCCTGTCGCCTATCTTGAAACACAATTCAGCGCTGTTCCCTTGGTCGAATAGCGTCTCCAGATAACGGCAGATGTTATCCATGGAAACGCATTCTTCCATCTGTAAGCGCTGACGGGTGTGAATGACGAGGCGATATGGAAATCACCCAAAACCACCGCCTGGTGCAAGTCGACAGCCCCCTCGGCGACAATGTCCTGCTGCTAAAGAGCCTGGAAGGCAGCGAAGAATTGGGGCGGTTGTTCCACTATGAAGTGGACCTCACCTCCGAAGACCGGGCGATCACCTTCGACCAGTTGCTGGGCAAACCGATGGGCCTGACCCTGGAGCTGTATGACGGTGGCAAGCGCTACTTCCACGGCATTGTCTGCAGTTGCCGGCAGCTGACCGGCCACGGCCAGTTCGCCGGTTACCGCGTCAGCCTGCGGCCGTGGTTCTGGCTGCTCACGCGCACTTCCGATTGCCGTATTTTCCAGAACAAAACCGTGCCGGACATCATCAAGCAGGTGTTCCGCGACCTGGGCTATTCCGACTTCGAAGACAGCCTCAGCGGCAGTTATCGCGAGTGGGAGTACTGCGTGCAATACCGCGAAACCAGCTTTGACTTCATCAGTCGGTTGATGGAGCAGGAAGGCATCTATTACTACTTTCGCCACGAAAACTCCCGCCATGTACTGGTGCTGGCCGACGCCTACGGCGCCCATTCCACGGTGGCAGATTACGCCTCGGTGCCGTTCTACCCGCCGGATCGGCAAATGCGTGAGCGCGATCACTTCTACGATTGGCAACTGGCGCGCGAAGTCCAGCCCGGCTCACTGGCCCTCAACGACTATGACTTCCAGCGCCCGCGCGCCAGCCTTGAGGTGCGCTCCAACGTGCTGCGCAACCACAGCAACAGCGACCATCCGCTCTACGACTACCCGGGTGAATACGTACAGAGCAACGATGGCGAGCACTATGCGCGTACTCGCATGGAAGCCATTCACAGCCAGTTCGAGCGGGTGCAGTTGCGTGGCCGCGCCCGAGGGCTGGGCTCCGGCCATTTATTCAATCTGACGGGCTACGACCGTGAGGACCAGAATCGTGAATACCTGGTGGTGGTCGCACGCTATCAGATCCGCCAGGATCCCTATGAAAGCGGGCAGCCGGACCTGGGCGAGCAGTTCATCAGCGAACTGGACTGCATGGACGCCAACCAGGCCTTCCGCCCTCTCCCGCTGACGCCCATGCCGATTGTCCGTGGGCCGCAGACCGCCGTGGTGGTGGGCCCCAGTGGCGAGGAGATCTGGACCGACCAGTACGGCCGGGTCAAAGTGCATTTCCACTGGGACCGCCACGACCAGTCCAACGAAAACAGCTCCTGCTGGATTCGCGTCTCACAGGCCTGGGCCGGCAAGAACTGGGGCTCCGTGCAGCTCCCGCGGATCGGTCAGGAAGTGATTGTCAGCTTCCTTGAAGGCGATCCGGATCGGCCGATCATCACCGGCCGTGTCTACAACGCCGAGCAGACCGTGCCCTATGGGTTGCCCGCCAATGCCACCCAAAGCGGCGTGAAAAGCCGTTCAAGCAAGGGCGGCTCACCGGCCAACTTCAATGAAATCCGCATGGAGGACAAGAAAGGCGCCGAGCAACTGTTTATCCACGCCGAGAAGAACCAGGACATCGAGGTCGAGAACGACGAGACCCACTGGGTCGGCCATGACCGCCGCAAGACCATCGATAACGATGAAACCGTGCACGTCAAACACGACCGGACCGAAACCGTCGATAACAACGAAACCATCACCATCGGTGTGGATCGCAAGGAAAAGGTCGGCAATAACGAAACCATCTCCATCGGCGTGAACCGTACCGAGGATGTTGGCAGCAACGAGAAAATCACCATCGGCGCGAATCGCACCGAGAGCGTGGGCAGCAACGAGACCATCACCATCGGCGCGGACCGCACGGAAAAGGTCGGTGCCAACGAAAAAATCAGCATTGCCAGCAACCGGACCGAGGACGTAGGCGGCAACGAGACCATCGGCGTCAGCGGCAACCGTAACGAAACGGTCCAGGGCAACGAAGGCATCGAGATCAACGGCAACCAGAGCACCCAGATCGGCCAGAACGAATCCCGCGACGTTGCCCAGAACCGCACCACTGGCATCAAGCAGAACGACAGCCTGGACGTCGGCAAGCATTTTTCCCTCACGGCCGGCGACTCCATCACCCTGACCACGGGCGCAGCCAGCATCACCATGAAGAAGGACGGCACGATCATGATCAGCGGCAAGAACATCACCATCGACGGCTCAGGCGCCATCAAGATCAAGGCCGACCGGAACGTGGTCGTCAAAGGCCAGAAGATTCTGCAGAACTAGCCAGGGAGTAGGCGCTATGACCGTTGAATATCACCTCCCCGTCGCCTCCGCCGCCACGCCGGCGCGCGTGGAGGGCGTCGTGATTGGCGTGTTGCTGGACGTGCCCAAGGCGGACGCCCCGGTGGTGGCCTTTCCCGGCTGCCCCGTTGACTCAGGCCTCGCCGCGCGCACCACCACCCCGCTCACCCGCGAAGACATCGGTGCCCAGGTCGCCCTGATGTTCGAGGCCGGCGATGTGGCCCGGCCGCTGGTGATCGGGCGCATCCAGCGTCTGCCGGAAACCGCGCCGCCTGCCGTCGCCCACCTGGACGGCGAGCGCTTGGAATTTACTGCCGAGCGGGAAATCGTCCTGCGCTGCGGCAAGGCCAGCATCACGCTCACGCGTGAAGGCAAGATACTCATCCGAGGGGCCTACCTGTCGAGTCGATCATCCGGCGTGAACCGCATCAAGGGCGGTTCGGTGCAGATAAACTAGAAGGTAGTCGGTCCATGGAACTGCTCAACGCCAGCAAACTGGTGGCTGCCTACACCCTGGGCATGGCAAGCGACGGCCGTGAATCCCTGGTGGTGGTGGCCAAGGGGACCTTCGATCTTCCGTTGGACGGTCGCGCCGCGACCCTCGCTGAGATCCAGCAACCGCTGCTGATGGCTGACACTTTTATTGGCGAACCCGGCCTCAGCGCGCCTTTGCAGGAAATGGATTTCGCCCCGGTCAAGCCATTCTGCGATGTGCTGGTGCGTGGCAAGGCCTATGCGCCAGGCGGACGGCCGGTGACACAGTTGACCGCAGGCATTCGTGTTGGTCAGATGACCAAGGCCTTTTCCGTCCTTGGCCCTCGGCAATGGCAACCAGGACTGTTGGGCGCTTCTCCCGGCTTACCGCAGCCCTTCACCGAGCAGGACATCTCTTATGCCCAGGCCTTCGGCGGCAGCCATCCGGTGGCGAACGAGCCCGACATGCGTCACTGCTACCCAGCCAATCCGACCGGTCGCGGCTGGTATCCGCACCGTTTGAGCAGTGCTGACATCGTGGGCACGCCGATGCCGAACACCGAGGAATTGGGCAAGGCGATCGACAGCCCCTCTGGCGACTTTCGTCCGATGGCCCTCGGCCCGGTCGGCCGTAGCTGGCCGCAACGCGCCCGCTTCGCCGGCACCTACGACGATGCCTGGTTGGCCGACTGCTTTCCGTTTTTGCCAGGGGACTTCGACAATCGCTACTTCCAGGCGGCCCCTGACGACCAGCAGGTTCCTTACCTGCGTGGCGGCGAGAATGTACAGCTGCTCAACCTCACCCCCCAAGAGCGGGCAGGCTTTTGCATCCCCGAAATGGATGTGCCGGTGACTTTCTTTCTGAAAAAAGGCGGTCATGAGACTGTGCAGGCGGTGATTGACACCTTGCTGATCGACACGGACGCTCGCCAGGTGCAGTTGACGTGGCGAGTCGCTCGTCCGCTACGGCGTAACATTTTCGAGATTGCCCAGGTGCTGGTCGGCACCATGTCGACAGCGTGGTGGCGTGCCCGTGAACTGGGCAAGGATTACTACCCGTCGCTTGGCGCCTTGGTGAAAGCCAAGCGCGCCCCCGAGGAGACGAACTGATGACTGCCCTTTGCATCATCGGTTCGGGGATGATCAGTGCTGTCGGCTTGAGCGCGCCGGCGAGCTGTGCGGCGATCCGCTGTGCCATCGACAACTTCCAGGAAACCCGCTTTCTCGACCGCGCCGGTGAATGGCTGATTGCCGCCAGCGTGCCTCTGGAACAGCCCTGGCGCGGCCGCACCAAGCTGATCAAGATGGCTGCCCGCGCCATTGCCGAGGCATTGCAGAGCACTCCCGGCATCGACCCGGAAAAGACGCCGCTGCTGCTGGGGCTGGCGGAAGCCGAGCGTCCCGGTCGCCTCGCTGGTCTCGACCAGGGGCTGCGGCACGCCATCGAAGCCGAACTGGGCGTCCGTTTTCATCCTGGTTCCTGCGTCATCGCGCGGGGCCGGGTCAGTGCCGCCGTGGCCCTGCTCAACGCGCGTGCGTTGATACATCAAGATGGCCATCGTCACGTGATCATTGCCGGTGTCGACTCCTTCCTTAATGGAGCGACGCTGGCCGCCTTCGAAGAACGCGAACGGCTGCTTACCAGCGAGAATTCAAACGGTTTTATCCCCGGCGAAGGTGCCGCAGCGGTGGTGCTGGCCGCTCCCGTCGCCCGCGAAGAGCCGCAATTGGCCTGCATCGGCCTGGGGTTCGGCGTGGAACGGGCCACGGTGGAAGCTGAAGACATTCCCCTGCGCGCCGAAGGCCTGACTCAAGCGGTACGGGCGGCCCTGAGCGAAGCCGGCTGTGGGTTGGAGCAAATGGATTATCGGCTCACCGACATCTCCGGCGAGCAGTACTACTTCAAGGAAGCTTCCCTGGCCCTCAGCCGGACCCTGCGTGTGCGCAAAGAGTTCTTCCATCTCTGGCACCCGGCCGACTGCATCGGCGAAGTCGGCGCCGCCATCGGCCCGGCCATGCTCGCCGTGGCGTTGGCCGCCAGTCGCAAGGGTTACGGCGAAGGCCCGAATATCTTCTGCCATCTCGGCAACGACGCCGGCGAACGCGCCGTTGCATTGCTCAGTTACCTGACTGTGAGGGCTGCGTAATGGCCAACCAAGTCTTCGCCAATAATATGGAAATTTCCTGCAAGGCGGCGGATGGCAAGTCGATCGCCTGCTTCCCGGATGTCTGCTTCACCCCGCCCCAGGCCCCGCCCACCCCGCTCGGTGTGCCCATCCCTTATCCCAATACCGGTATGGCGAAGGACACGGCCAAGGGAAGTCGGACGGTGAAGATCACCCGTAAAGAAGTCATGCTTAAAGACAGAAGTTACTTTAAGACCAGCTATGGCGATGAGGCCGGCTGCGCGCCGAAGAAGGGCGTGATTACCGGTAAGATCAAGGGCAAAGTGTACTTCACCTCTTGGTCGATGGATGTGAAGTTCGAAGGCCTGAACGTTGTGCGGAACATGGATCTGACCACACATAACCATGCATCGCTCCCCGGAAACACACCGACCTGGCCCTATTTGGACGAAGCGGCCTTCGCCGACGATAGTGATCATGCCTGTGCCCCTCTGGCTAAAAAACTCAAGACCCACTGCGAAAAGCACGTTAAACGGACCAAGAAAGGCCAGGTAAAAAGGAAGTCATCAAAGGACGCCATGTGTGCCGATCGTAAATGTAAGGCCGCGATGAAGTGTTCTCTATCACCCTATTCCCCCTCGAATTGCTGCGATGGGAAAACCCCCCATCATGTAATACCTAAGCACTGCATCCAGAAGCCTAATCAAGGAAACTCTTCCAACCCTGACGTATATACCGGCTGCGAGGGCTATAACTCCAAATTAGCCCCGTGTGTATGCGTGTCTGGACATGACAAGAGCACCGGGCAGCACAAAAAAGTGCACGACATATTCGACAAGGCCGAGGATAAAAACCTCGTTAACGGCAAGGCTGGGACCTGGACTTATGAGGCCGCAGCAAATAGCGGAGCAACGGCGGTCAGCCAAGTATTACGATGCGACCCGAAATGTACACGGTCCCAGTTGGATGCTTATCACCAGCAGCCCAATAGATCGGCGGTTCCTCCGAAAGGCCCCAGCATCAGCAATACCACCAATCTACGTGCTGACAGCAGCGGAAACAGGACCCCGGAAAACTTCTCAACAGTTGCCAGCGGCACATTTGGATAAGGAGCAACCATGACATCATCCAGGCATTATTTCATTGATGGCTTCACTCCCACCAAGGGACTCCTGGGCGTAGTAGCCTTTCCATATGCACTCAAAGGCGAGGACACGGAGTACACCACGTTCTATACGACCCTCGACGGACAGTGGGCGCAGCAAAAATTCGACTTTGACAGCCGCTCAATCACCTATTTGATACAGGGCGAATATCGAGCATGGTGGATACTCGGAAAGCGCGGAGAAGTGGTTGAGATCAAACAGGGAACCCCCTCCTTCGAGTTGATCGCTGACGCAGGGACCGGCGGCGAGAAATTAGGTTACATGAACAAAATTACCGTTATCGACGGGGAACTACACGCCTGTGGCTATAGCCGGCAGGTGTACCGTCGAAGTAATGGGATATGGGCGCATATGGACCAGGGGCTGCTCTATATCGGCACAGAAGATGGCATAAGCCTGGAATCCATGGCGGGCCATTCAAAAAGTGACATTCATGCCGTTGGCAATGCGGGTGAGATATGGTTTTTTGATGGCTCACTCTGGAGGCAATGCGATAGTCCAACGAACGTCGATCTGAATGAAGTGGCGACGTTCGACCAGGACAAGTACATCGCATGTGGCGATGATGGGGTGATATTAGTCGGATCGAAAGATTGTTGGAAAGTTATCCAGAATGATGAAATCGAAGGTGACCTATGGGGGGCTGTTTCCTTTCAAGATGTACTTTATGTCGCCGGATTCGAAGGGATAGGCGTCATAGATAACAATCAGGTGAAAAAACTCGCCATCCCAGGCGTGAAGAAAATGGATGGTTATCGCCTTCGGACATGTGGCGATTATCTATGGTCCATTGGTAACGATCAGATAATGCGATTTGACGGGACTCACTGGGCAGAAATCATTTGCCCTGACAATATATGAAACCCGTTTGCGCATGCGAGGGTGAAATTATCGCCCCTACTCAGGGATGGTCCCTCGGAGTTATTCTGAATTGAACACCGAACTTTCGTTCCTAGTAGACCAACACGCCGAAGAAGCCAGCTTCCTCGCCGTCCTGCGTGACTATGCCCTACGCGCACCGCACTACGACATCGAGCACCTCGACAACCTCGATAACCGCCTCGACGCCCACCTCGACGGCTTGCGAATCGCCGAGCAAACAGGTCTTGAAACGCTGCTGTCCCAACTCGGTCCACACGCCATCGGCGAGATGTTCGCCAGTGTGGTGCTGGCTTTCGAGGCAGGTAACGCGCAGCTGTTGTCGCGGCTCAGCGAGCACTTGCGAAGTGCTGAGGATACAGAGCGCGGCTATCTGATGGCCTTGGGATGGCTCGACTGGGAGCGGATCTCGCCCTGGATCGACCGCATGCTCGCCGCCTCCGATCCGCTGTTCCGACGCCTAGGCTTGGCTGCCTGCGGGATGCATCGGCGCGATCCAGGTTCTGCCCTGGCGACCGAGCTGTCCCTGGCCGCCCCCTGCGTGATGGCGCGTGCCGCAAGAACTGTCGGCGAACTGCGCCGGCGTGACCTGCTGCCGATACTTCGGACCCACCGCCTGCACCCGGATGCGCCCACGCGCTTCTGGGTCAATTGGGCCGCCGCGCAGATGGGCGACGAACAAGCACTGGAACCGCTGCGCCAGTTCGCCGAGCAACCAGGAGCGTTCCAATACCGTGCGCTCGGCGTGTCGTTGGCTTGGCAACAGCGTGAGGCCAGCATCGCCTGGATACGCCAGTTGGTACAAAATCCGGCGCAGCGGCGCATCGGCATCCAGGCACTGGGGCTGCTGGGCGATCCGGTCTGTGTGCCCTGGCTGATCCAGCAGATGAGCGACCTGCCCTGCTCACGGGTCGCCGGTGAAGCCTTCAGCCTGATCACCGGAGCTGACCTTGCGCTGCTCGATCTGGAATTGCGCGATCTGCCGGATTTCGATGCCGGGCCGAATGACGATCCTGGGGATCCCAATGTTGCCATGGACCCTGATGAGGACCTGCCCTGGCCCGCCCCGCAGGCGATCGAAGTCTGGTGGCAGGGCCATGGAGCAGATTTCCAGGCAGGCACCGGCTATGTGCTGGGTTTAGCGCAGAACGAACACAGTTTTCAGCTGGCCCTTGTCCACGGCCAGCAACGCCAGCGCATCGCTGCCGCCTGCGGCATCGCGCGCTTTCGGCCGAACGAGGTGTTGTTCCCCACCAGCGCACCGGCCTGGCGACAAAAGAAGTGGCTTGAAGCGAGGCACACGCATCCATAACGCCCAATAGAGCGGCCTCAGAAAGGTCGCTGGGCGTCGGGTGGAAACCTGCTGAACCGCCAGGCTCGACGGCTTATTCGCACGATCAGGCAATCATCCGCCTGGATTGTGCAAATCACCCCATGGATTGCTTTCTATAGTTAACCAGAGCCAAACCATCTGGAGCTGGTCCCCTATGAGCGCCCTCAACATCAACGGCCGTGAATACACGGTCGACGTAGACCCCACTACCCCAATCCTCTGGACCCTGCGCGACACGCTGGGCATGACCGGCACCAAGTTCGGCTGCGGTGCGGCGCTGTGTGGCGCGTGTACCGTGCACCTGGACGGCCAGGCCATTCGCTCCTGTGTAACGCCGATTGCCGCCGCTGAAGGCAAGAAGATCACCACCATCGAAGCGGCCACCGACGGCAGCGACCCGGTTGGCAGCGCTGTGCATGAAGCCTGGGTCAAGCACGACGTGGCGCAATGTGGCTACTGCCAGAGCGGCCAGATCATGAGCGCGACCGCATTCCTCAAGGCCCAGCCCAAGGGCAAGCAACCTACGGTGGCCGAAATCGACTCGGCCATGGCCGGCAATATTTGCCGCTGTGGCACCTATGCCCGTATCCGCGCTGCGGTGGCCGATGCCGCCAAAGCCCTCGCCTGATCGGAGCTCGCCATGTTGAACGAGATTTTCCCCCAAGAAACGCCGCGCGCCTTGCAACAGATGCTTGAGCGCGATGCTGGTGACGGCCCCGCTACGCTGGCCCGCCGCAGTTTCCTGAAGATCGTCGGTATCGGTGGGCTGGCGCTAGGCGCCTTTCCTCACTTGGCCCTGGCACAGCAGGCCGGCGGTGGCCAGGCAGTGCTCAAGCCGACCCAGCAGCCCGCGGCCTTCGTACAGATCGCACCCAGTGGCGAAGTCACCGTAACGATCAACCGCCTGGAGTTCGGCCAAGGCGTACAGACTGCCTTGCCGATGATTCTCGCCGAAGAGCTGGATGCCGACTGGAGCCTGGTGCGCACGCGCAACGGCAGCAATGACGCCGCCTACATGGACCCCAGCTTCGGCATCCACCTCACCGGCGGCTCCAATTCGATCAAGAATAGCTACACCCAGTACCGCGAACTCGGTGCCCGCGCTCGCGCCATGTTGCTGGCGGCCGCCGCGGCGCGCTGGAACGTCGACGTCGCGAGCCTGACCACCGAGGCCGGCAAAGTCCTGGGCCCAGGGGGACGGCAAGCGAGCTACGGAGAACTGGCCGAAGCCGCGATGGCGATGCCGGTGCCCGAACAGGTCACGCTCAAGGACCCCAAGGATTTTCGCATCATCGGCCAGGCCACCACCCGCATCGATGCCAAGGCCAAGAGCAGTGGCCGGCAGGATTTCGGCATTGACATGCACCTGCCGGGGCAGCTCACGGCCGTTGTCGCCCGCCCACCGGTGTTCGGTGCCAGGATCGCTTCTTTGGATGACAGTGCCGCTCGCGCGGCCAAAGGCGTGAAAGCGGTGTTTCGTGTGCCGCTGGACCGTGGCGCTGAAGGCGTGGCTGTCGTCGCCGAAAGCTATTGGCAAGCCAAGACGGCCCGCGATGCGCTGAAAGTGGAATGGGACGTGAGCCGCGTCGAAAAAGTCGACAGCGATAAACAACTGCTCCAGTACCGGGAACTGGCCGAGCAGCCTGGCCCGCTTCACTTCGATGCCGACATGGCGCCCCTTGCCACTGCGCCCCATCGACTGGACGCCGAGTTTCTCTTCCCCTATCTGGCCCATGCGCCCATGGAGCCGTTGAACTGTACGGTGCAGCTGGCCGAGGATGGCGCTCAGCTGTGGGTCGGCACCCAGTTTCCGGGAGGTGACGGCGCGGCCGCCGCCAAAGTGTTGGGCCTCAAGCCCGAACAGGTCCAGGTGAACGTGCAGACCGCCGGCGGCGGCTTCGGGCGGCGTGGCGTGCCCACCAACGACTTTGCGGTGCTCGCGTGCGAGGTGGCCAAGGGCGCCCGCGCGGCCGGGTTCAATGCCCCCGTGCGCACGCTTTGGAGCCGGGAAGACGACATCAAGGGCGGCTATTACCGGCCCATGCATTTGCACCGCGCACGCATCGGTTTCGATGACAGCGGCAAGGTCCTTGCCTGGGATCACGCCCTGGTCGGGCAATCGATTATCACCGGCACCGTGTTCGGCGGTCGTGTGAAGAACGGCATCGACCCTACCGCCACCGAAGGCTTGCGCGATCCTTATCCGCTGCCGATGCGCCTGACGGTTCATCATCCCGAACTCAACGTCCCTGTGTTGTGGTGGCGCAGCGTGGGCTCCACCCACACGGCGTTCGTCATGGAGACGCTGATCGATGAGATCGCCCGGACAACCCAGCAAGATCCGGTGGCCTACCGGATGAAACTGTTCGGTGATCAAAGCCCTCGCCATCGCGAGGCCCTGCAACTGGCCGTGGACAAGAGCGAATATGGCAAGCGCCAATTGGCGGTGGGCCATGCCTGGGGCGTGGCGGTGCACGAGTCGTTCAGTTCAGTGGTGGCGTATGTCGTCGAGGCCTCGGTGCAGGACGGACGTCCGGTGCTGCATCAGGTCACCGCCGGCGTTCACTGCAACCTGGTCGTCAACCCGCGCAGCGTGGAAGCCCAAGTACAAGGTGCGGCGCTGATGGGCTTGTCCATGTGCTTGCCGGGGGGCGCCATCACGTTGAAGGACGGCGTCGTGCAGCAAAGCAACTTTGCCGACTTCAGCGTGCCGCGTATCACCGACATGCCGGCGTTTGCCGTGCACATCGTACCCAGCGCCGAACCGCCGACCGGAATGGGCGAACCCGGCCTGCCGGCACTGGCCCCGGCTTTTGCCAACGCCATTGCCAGCCTGACGGGCAAGCCGATACGGCAACTGCCCTTCAAGCTGGCGTGATGATTTGGCCTGGCATCGGCCTTTGGTACGCCGTCAGAGATGATCGGCGTCCATCACAGCCTGGGCGAATGCCTGCGGGGCCTCCTGCGGCAGGTTGTGGCCGACGCCGCCATCGATCAGCCGATGCTCGTAATGGCCGCTGAAACGCTTGGCATAAGCCTCGGCTGGCGGATGCGGCGCGCCATTGGCATCGCCTTCCAAAGTGATGGTGGGCACGCTGATGGCTGGGAACGTCGCGAGCTTTTTCTCCAGCGCGGCGTATTTGGCTTCGCCCTTGACCAGACCCAGGCGCCAGCGATAGTTGAAGACGGTCACGGCAACATGGTCGGGGTTCTGCAACGCAGCGGCGCTGCGATCATAGGTCGCGTCATCGAAATTCCACTTCGGTGAAGCCAGTTTCCAGATCAGCTTGGCGAAGTCATGGGTGTTTTTCTGATAGCCCAACTGGCCGCGCTCTGTCGCAAAGTAGAACTGATACCACCACTGCAATTCGGCGGCGGGCGGCAGTGGCGCCTTGCCCGCTTCCTGGCTGCCGATCAGGTAACCGCTCACCGCCACCAGTGCTTTCACCCGTTCCGGCCAGAGCGCCGCGACGATGTCTGCGGTGCGTGCGCCCCAGTCGTAACCGCCGAGCACGGCTTGCTTGATGTTCAAGGCATCCATGAAGTCGACGAGGTCGCTGGCCAGCGCGGAAGGCTGGCCGTTGCGCAGGGTCTTGGCCGACAGGAAACGCGTCTCGCCATAGCCGCGGGCATACGGAATCAACACCCGATAACCCTTCTCGGCCAGGGCCGGTGCGACGTCGGCGTAGCTGTGGATGTCGTAGGGCCAACCGTGCAACAGGATCACCACCGGCCCGTCGGCCGGTCCGACTTCAGCGTAGGCCACGTCCAGCAGGCCGGCCTTGACGTGCTTGAGTGGGCCGAACGAGGTGTGACTGCCGGGCGTGACGGTGCCGATGGAGCTTGCGGGCACATCGGCGGCGCTTGCCTGGGACGAGGCCACACCCAAGGCACCCACTTGCATCAAGGCGAATGCCAGGATCGAAGGCGCCAGCAGGCGCCGATGCCGGGGGGTGGGTTTGTGTTGCGACAGCGTCATGTCCATGGTGGATCTCCTTGCGAGCGGCGGATGGGCCTGTGAGACGGCTGCTGCTGTCTCGATGGGGCTCATTTCACGCCGTCCAGGTATCCCGGATGTGTCAGCGATTGGCGGTAACCGCAACGTTTCGTGTCTGTCGCGGCGGTTGATACACAGGGATACATTGCGCTTCAAGCCTTGAGTGGGCAGCCAATCCCCGGCATGGGCAACGCTCGGCGCAAACTTTGTTCTATCATGCCGGAATCTCACTTGCTGATCTGATGGAACCACCATGACTTTCGATTTCGACACGGTATTGGAGCGCCAAGGTACCGGTAGCACTAAATGGAGCCGTTACCCGGCCGATGTGCTGCCGATGTGGGTGGCCGATATGGACTTCGCGGCCCCGCCCGCCGTCATCGAGGCACTGCACACGCGCCTCGCTCATCCGATGCTTGGCTACAGCGTGGCCCAGGACGATTTGCGCGCCGCCATCGTGGCCGACCTCTGGAACAAGTACGCCTGGCGCGTCGAACCCCAGCAGATCGTGTTCCTGCCCGGGGTGGAGCCTGGTTTCAACATGGCGCTGCATGCGCTGGTCGAGCCGCAGCAGAACGTCGTGGTGCAGGTGCCTAACTACCCACCGTTGCGTCATGCCCCGGGCCACTGGGGGTTGAATAAAGTCGAGTTGCCGTTCAATCCGATTGACGGCGCCTTCCAAACGCCACTGGCCGAGTTGCGTGAAGCCTTGCAGGGCGGCGGCGCGTTGCTGCTTAGCAATCCTCACAACCCGCTGGGCAAGGTCTTCGACCGCGAAGAGCTCAAGGCCGTGGCGGACATTTGCCTGGAGCAGAATGCCTGGATCATCTCCGACGAGATCCATGCCGAGCTGTGTTTCGACGGCCGAGTGCACATCCCCACCGCCTCCCTCAGCCCGGAAATTGCCGCGCGTACCATCACCCTGATGTCCGCCAGCAAGGCCTATAACATCGCCGGTTTGAAAACCTCGTTCGCGATTATCCAGGATGCCAAGGTGCGCGAGCGGGTCAACGGCGCCCGTGCAGGCATGGTCGACAGCGTCAATGCCCTGGGCCTGGAAGCGACCCGTGCGGCCTACAGCGAAGCCGGACCGTGGCTCGACGCCTTGAAGGCCTACCTGCAAGCCAACCGCGATTATTTGGTCGAAGCGGTGAACACTCGCCTACCGGGCATCAGCATGACCGTGCCGCAAGGCACTTACCTGGCCTGGCTGGATTGCTCAGCCTTGGGATTGGAAAACCCTCAGGGATTTTTCCTGAAGGAAGCCAAGGTCGGCCTCAGCGCCGGGCTGGATTTTGGCGACGACGCTGGGCAGTTCGTGCGCCTGAACTTCGGCTGCCCGCGGGCGTTGCTGGAGGAAGGGATTGCGCGGATGGAGCGCAGCCTGAAGGCCCGACGCTAAGTCACTGACCAAACACCCCCCTGTGGCGAGGGAGCTTGCTCCCGCTGGGGCGCGAAGCGGCCCCAAACCAGAGCATGCGGTGT
>NZ_LHVI01000002.1:0-149158 GCF_001269755.1 Pseudomonas sp. Q12-87
ATGCCTTACTGATGAGGCTCGTGCAACCGGGATGTCGTCCGGGCTACTAAACCCGACCACTGATGGGCAGTGGCAGGAAGACAATAGAGCCCAGGGACAAGGCGCACAAGCGGGCGGATTCTGGCGTAGTTGTAGGCAAAGGCGCAAGGATGCGTGGGTTGGTGGAGGTGTGTAGCCAGGGTCTGTAGGAGTAGGGTTTGCCGGCGATGCGGGTGACTTGTTTTGGTCTGGAACCGAGTCGATTTCATCGCGAGCAGGTTCGCTCCCACAGGGATTGGGGGCTGTTGCAGATGCTGTGTTCACCAACACCCGGTGTGGGAGCGGGCTTGCTCGCGAAGAGGGCGGCACATTCAATATTGATTCAAGCTGACCCGCCGCTTTCGCGAGCAAGCCCGCTCCCACAGAGAGATTGGGGGCAGGAGCTCCCTCGTCCTGAACGCAGCCACCGCGTTGTGCCATGTAGATCGCATTCAGCCTTTTGGGGGCTGCTGCGCAGCCCAGCGGGAGCAAGCTCCCTCGCCACGATGGATTTCATTGCCACAAGGAATTTCCCCACCACAGGAACTCCCTCACCACAAGGAATCGGCATGGCTTAGCTGAGCGGTATGCCCCTGGAGGCGCTATTTGCGCTTGAGCATCTCGGGCAACTGGGCGACCAGTTTTTGGTTGTTCAACGGCGCGCGGATGAAGCCGCGTTGGGTGCCGTCGGGGCCGATGACGGCGAGGTTGCCGCTGTGGTCGACGGTGTAGTTGGGTTTGCTAGTGTCGGCTGGAATGAAGGGGATGCTGACGGCGTTGGCGAGTTTCTGCAGATCCTCAACCGATGAAGCCGTCAAACCAATGAACTGCGAATCAAAGTACCCCAGGTACTGCTTCAACTGCTTGGGCGTGTCGCGGTTCGGGTCGACGCTCACCAGTACGATCTGCAACTTATCCACAGCCTCCTTCGGCAACTCGCTTTTGATCTGGCGCAGTTGGGCGAGGGTGGTTGGGCAGATGTCCGGGCAGAAGGTGTAGCCGAAGAACAGCAGGCTCCATTTGTCTTTCAACCCGTCCATCGCTACCGGCTGGCCGTTCTGGTCGGTCATTTTCACGTCGGGCAGGTTGCGGCTTTGGGGCAGGAGGATGATGCCGGCGTCGATCAGCGCGGTCGGGTCGCCCTGGCCTTTGCCGGACAGCACTTTGTTGATGGTAAGGCCGAGGATCAATGCGATCACGGCCACGAGAATGAAGACGGTTTTCTGGGTTCGGGTCATAGGCTCAACAGTAAGTAGTGATCGACAAGCAGGGCGATGAACAGCAGGAACAAGTAGTAAATAGAGTACTTGAAGGTGTTGATCGCGGCATGCGGCCGACTGCCACGGTACAGCACCACGGCCCATTGCAGGAACCGGGCGCCGAGTACCAGCGCGCACACGAGGTAAAGCAGCCCGCTCATGTGGATCACGAACGGCATCAGGCTCACCGCCAGCAGCACCAGGGTGTAGAGCAGGATGTGGATCTTGGTGTAGTGCTCGCCGTGGGTCACCGGCAGCATCGGGATGTCTGCCTTGGCGTATTCCTCTTTGCGGTGGATCGCCAGGGCCCAGAAATGCGGCGGGGTCCAGGCGAAGATAATCAGCACCAGCAGCAGCGGTTCGGCGCTGACATGACCGGTGGCGGCCACCCAGCCCAGCAGCGGTGGCGCCGCGCCGGCCAGGCCGCCGATGACGATGTTTTGCGGTGTCGCCCGTTTCAGGAAACCGGTGTAGATCACCGCGTAACCCAGCAAGGAGGCCAAGGTCAGCCAGGCCGTCAGCGGGTTGGTGAAGGCCAGCAGCAAGGCTTGGCCGGCCACGGCCAGCGCCAGGGCGAAGGTCAGTGCGGCGGCCGGGGAAACCCGTCCTTCGGCCAGTGGCCGCTTGTGGGTGCGGGCCATGACTGCGTCGATGCGTCGGTCCACCACATGGTTGACCGCCGCCGCGCCGCCGGCACACAGGGCGATGCCCAGGTTGCCGAACACCAGCACTGTCCACGGCACGCCGGCGCGGGTGGCGAGGAACATGCCGACCAGCGAGGTGATCAGCATCAGCACCACCACTTTGGGTTTGGTCAGCTCCAGGTAATCGCGCCAGATCGCCCGGCTGTGGCGTTCACCGGTCAAGGTTGCCATGGCATCTCTCCTTTTATAGTGATGGGGCTGACACCGTGTTTATGCGGGTTGAACCGCCAGCGCAGCGGGACCTGATGCTTGACCCGCACCAGGCTGGTACGGGCGTGATAGTTGACCAGCACCAAGGTCAGCAACAGCGCGGCGCCCCCGGCGTTGTGAGCCACTGCGACCGGCAGCGGCAAGTGAAACACTACGTTGCTGACCCCCAAGGTAATTTGTGCCGCCAGTGCGGTGAGGACAAGGCCCGCCAGTCGGGTCATGCCTACGGCCTTCAACTGCCAGGCCAGGCCCAGCAGCACCACGGTCACCAGCAACGCGCCGATGCGGTGGGTCAGGTGGATGGCGGTGCGGGCGTCGCTGTCGAGCTGCCCGCCCAGGTAGTTCGGGCCGATGTGTTGGGTGAGGTGGAAGCCGTTGGCAAAATCGGCCGGTGGCAGCCATTGGCCGTGGCAGGTGGGGAAATCGATGCAGGCCACGGCGGCGTAATTGGAGCTGACCCAACCGCCCAGGGCGATCTGGCCGATCACCAGCAGCAGCCCGGCCGTGGCCCAGTATTGCAGGCGCTTGGGCACGGTCAACGCCGGCAATACGCCGGACAATCTCAACGTGAGCAGGAACAGCAAACTTAACGTCGCGAACCCGCCCAGCAAATGCCCGGTGACAACCTGCGGCCATAGTTTCAGCGTCACGGTCCACATGCCGAACGCCGCTTGGGCGAAGACCACCACCAGCATAAACAGCGGCAACTTCAACGGCTGGCCGGGACGATGACGGTTCGTCCAGGCCCGCGCGGCCAAGGCGGCAATCAATAACGCCAAGGTCCCGGCAAAGTAGCGATGGACCATTTCGTTCCAGCCCTTGTGGGCTTCGACCGGGGCATCGGGAAAATGCAGCTCGGCATGGGCCAGTTGGGCTTCGCCCTTGGGTACGCTGATAAACCCGTAGCAGCCGGGCCAGTCAGGGCAGCCAAGGCCGGCGTGGGTCAGCCGGGTATAGGCGCCCAGCAAAACGACGATCAGCGCCAGCAGTGTGGCGAACAGCGCGAGGCGAAATCCAGGTTTGGCCATGTCGATGCCCTCAGCCGATGTTCGACAGTTTCAGCAGATGACGCAGGTCGTTGAGCAGATCCTTGCCCTTGACCCGGGCGTCGTAGCGCAGCACCAGGTTGCTATGGGGGTCGATGATCCACAGCTGGGCGCCGCCAGAACCCTGGGCGCCCTTCTGATAGGCCGGCACGTCCAGCGGGTAGCGTTGCAGTTGCGGGTATTCGCGTTGCAGCTGGGCTTCGTATTCGCCATCCAGCGGTTGTGCGATCGCCAGGGCATGGCTGGCGCGACCGGCATCGCGGCCCAGGCCGATTTGCACTTGCCGGGCCAGGTACACCAGTTGCCGGCAATCCACTGAGCATTCCTGCGGTGCCGTCACCAATATCTGCCAGCGCTGTTCATCGGCCTCTACGCCGATCTCGGCGCGGGTCTGGCCGTTGCCGATCAGCTCGCCGTGGTAGCTGCGGCTATCGGGCACCCAGAACTGGAATTTATACATGCCGGTGGCCAGGATCATCGGGCCGACCACCCCGAGCACGATCAACAGCAGTTGCAGACGCCCTTTGCGACGGCTGCGCGGCGTGTTGGCTTCAGACGTGTTGGTTGGATTCATGGTGTTCCCCATGCTGTCTCCCTGCGTTGTGCCATCCGAGATAAAGGAAAAGGCCAAACAGCGCCGCCGCCATGGCGAACCACTGCACGGCATAACCGAGGTGTTTTTCCGGCCCCATGCTCACCACCGGCCAATCGGTCCGGTAGGCGCCAGGGCCGCTTTGTTGCCGTAGTTCGTAGGTAAAACCGCTGCGGCCCAGTTCGGTCCAGAGTTTGTTCGGTTCGATGGCGGTGACCACGCGGGGCCAGGGCGCGCCCGCCGGGTCGGCGTGGAGCTGGAAGGTTGCGCCGGGGGCCACATAGACCCAGGCCTCGAGGCTCAAGGGCTGCTCCGGGGTGCTGAAGACCGGTGGGGTGCGGCGGTCGGGCCAGGGCAGCCAACCCCGGTTGACCAGCAGCCACAGGCCACTTGCCGAGTCGATAAAGGGCTGGAGCAATTCGACGCCGACCTTGCCGTCGTGCTGGCGGTTATCCAGCAAAACGCTGTGCTCGGCGTCGAACTGGCCGTGCAGGCTCACCGGCCGGAAGGCGGGGTCTGTGGTGTGTTGCAGCTCGGTGCTGTCCATCAGCGGCGCCACGCGGCGCTCGGCGTAAGTGTCCATGAGCACGCGCTTCTGTTCGCCCCGGCTCAGCTGCCAGAACCCCAGGCACACCATCACCGGCACCAGGATGGCGACCACCAGCGATGGCACGATCCCCGGCCGGAAGTGTTTCATGGCGCCGTCCGAAAGCCGTCGAACGGGGTAGCTATACTCACGTGCATCACGTCCCCCCGGAGCGTTTCTCATGCTAAAAGCAGCCATCGTCCTGATGCTGATTGCCACGATTGCGAGCCTTTTCAGCGGCCTGTTTTTTTTGGTCAAGGACGACAGCGATTCCAATCGCCTGCTCACCGCCCTGGCGGTCCGGGTCAGTCTGGCCGCCGTCACCGTCGGCTTGATCGCCTGGGGTTTTTTCAGCGGCCAGTTGGTGTCCCACGCGCCTTGGTAGCGATGGCTTTAGAGCACGTAGACGAAGACGAACAAGCCGATCCACACCACATCGACGAAGTGCCAGTACCAGCTCGCGGCCTCGAAGCCGAACTGGTGCTCGTTGTCGAAGTGCCCGCGCATGATCCGCATCAGCATCACGAACAAGATGATCGTGCCGATGGTGACGTGAGCGCCGTGAAAGCCCGTGAGCATGAAGAACGTCGCGCCGTAGACGCCGGAACCCAGGGTCAGGCCCAGTTCCTTGTAGGCGTGGATGTATTCTTCAGCCTGGAAAGTCAGGAAGGCGCAACCGAGCAGCACGGTGATCGCCAGCCAGAGTTTCAACGCGCCGCGATGGCCTTTTTTCAGCGCGTGGTGGGCGATGGTGACGGTGACGCTGGAACTGACCAGCAGCACGGTGTTGAGCAGCGGCAGGCCCCAGGGGCTGATGACGTCCTTGGGCGCTGGGAAGAGTTTCGGGTCGGGGTTGTGAAGCAAGGGCCAGGCGAATTCGAAGGTCGGCCAGAGCATGTGGGAGATGCCCTTGGTGCCTTCCCCCGCCAGGCCTGGCGCTGACACATGGCGCACATAAAACAACGCGCCGAAAAACGCGATGAAGAACATCACTTCGGAAAAGATGAACCAGCTCATGCCCCAGCGGAACGAGCGGTCGAGCTGTGGGCTGTAGAGCCCGGCGCGACTTTCCTTGATCACCGCGCCGAACCAGCCGAACAGCATGTAGGCCACCAGCAGGCCGCCGACGAAAAAGATCAGCGGGCCGTGGGATTCCGGGCGCGCCGCCTTCAGGTCGTTGAACCAGGTCGCCAGGCCATACACCGTGACGAACATCCCGACCGTGGCGATGATCGGCCATTTGCTCTGGGCCGGAACGTAATAGTGCTCATGAGTTGCCATTTATTGTTCTCCTTATCGGGCACGCTATCGGTCAGTGTTTACAGCCACCGGTGGATGACGAGCGGTGATATCGAACAGCGTGTAGGACAGCGTCAGGTGCTTCACTTCCTTGGGCATGTCCCGGTCGACGATGAAGCGCATGGGCATTTCGATGCGTTCGCCGGGTTGCAGCACTTGCTGGGTAAAACAAAAACATTCGGTCTTGTGGAAATACGACGCCGCCGTGCTGGGCGAAATACTCGGGACCGCCTGGGCGCTCATCGGCCGGTTGGTGGGGTTGTGGGCAACGAAAATCATCTCGTTGACCGCCCCAGGCTTGACCACCAGTTGGTCGCCCTTGGGGTAGAAATCCCAGACCATGTCCACCGCATTGGTCGACAGGAACTGCACGCGCACCTGCCGCGATTCATCAACGGTCTGCTCCCCCTCGTACTGCCCGGCGGTCTTGCCATTGATGCCGAACGCCTTGCACATCACGTCGTAGATCGGCACCAGGGCAAACCCGAAGATGAACATGGCCACCACCACCAGCAGCAGGCGGGTGACCAGTTTTTTCATCGAGATTGAGTCAGCCATGGTTACAGCCTCTTGCACCGAACCCTGTGGGAGCGGGCTTGCTCGCGAAGAACGATGACGCGGTGTTTCTGTCAGACCGCATCGCCTGATTCGCGAGCAAGCCCGCTCCCACACTCATTTCACTTCCGGCGGCGTGGTAAAGGTGTGATACGGCGCCGGCGACGGCACGCTCCACTCCAGGCCTTCAGCCCCATCCCACGGTTTGGCCGGTGCGGGTGGGCCGCCACGGATGGTTTTGATCACGATGAACAGGAAGAAGATCTGCGTGGTGCCGAACATGAACGCACCGATGGACGAGACCATGTTGAAGTCGGCGAACTGCAGGTTGTAGTCGGGGATCCGCCGGGGCATGCCCGCCAGGCCGACGAAGTGCATCGGGAAAAAGGCCATGTTCATGCCGACGAACGACAGCCAGAAGTGCAGCTTGCCGAGGGTTTCGTCATACATGTGGCCGGTCCATTTCGGCAGCCAGTAGTAGGCCGAGGCGAAGATGCCGAAGATCGCGCCAGGCACCAGCACGTAGTGGAAGTGCGCCACCACGAAGTAGGTGTCCTGGTACTGGAAGTCCGCCGGCGCGATGGCGAGCATCAACCCGGAGAAACCGCCGATGGAAAACAGGATCACGAACGCCACGGCAAACAGCATCGGCGTCTCGAAGGTCAGCGAGCCTTGCCACATAGTGCTGGCCCAGTTGAACACCTTCACCCCGGTGGGCACGGCGATCAGCAGGGTGGCGTACATGAAGAACAGCTCGCCCACCAGCGGAATGCCCACCACGAACATGTGGTGCGCCCAGACGATGAACGACAGGAACGCAATGGCGGCCGTGGCGTAGACCATCGAGGTGTAGCCGAACAGCGGCTTGCGGGAGAACGCCGGGATGATCGAGCTGACGGCGCCGAAGGCCGGCAGGATCATGATGTACACCTCGGGGTGGCCGAAGAACCAGAACACATGCTGGAACAATACTGGGTCACCGCCGCCGGCAGCGCTGAAGAAGCTGGTGCCGAAGTGGATGTCCATCAGCATCATCGTCACGCAGCCAGCCAGTACTGGCATCACCGCGATCAGCAGGAACGCGGTGATCAGCCAGGTCCAGACGAACAGCGGCATTTTCATCAGGGTCATGCCGGGGGCGCGCAGGTTGAGGATGGTGGCGATCACGTTGATCGCGCCCATGATCGAACTGATGCCCATCAGGTGGATCGCAAAGATGAAGAACGTCACGCTTTCCGGCGCATAGGTGGTGGACAGCGGCGCGTAGAACGTCCAGCCGAAGTTCGGTCCGCCGCCCGGTGTGAACAACGTGGACACCAGCAGCAGGAACGCCGCCGGCAACAGCCAGAAGCTGAAGTTGTTCATGCGTGGCAGGGCCATGTCCGGCGCGCCGATCATCAGCGGGATCATCCAGTTGGCGAGGCCGACGAACGCTGGCATCACCGCGCCGAAGACCATCACCAGGCCATGCATGGTGGTCATCTGGTTGAAGAATGCCGGCTCCACGATCTGCAGCCCGGGCTGGAACAGCTCGGCGCGAATCACCATGGCGAACGAGCCGCCCAGCAGGAACATGGAGAACGCGAACCACAGGTACAGCGTGCCGATGTCCTTGTGGTTGGTGGTCAGTACCCAGCGCATCAGGCCCTTGGCGGGGCCGTGGGCGTGGTCGGCGCCGGCATGGCCGTGGTCATCGATCACAGCACTCATGTCCTGTCTCCTTCGAGCGAGTGGGCTGGACGGCGCGGGGCGGTGAGCCCCGACCGGTTGCGGGAACACGCGTCAGGCCGGCTCATTTGCTTTCTGCCTGTTTGAGTTCCAGCACTTCTTTAGGCGTCACCATGTCGCCCTTGTTGTTGCCCCAGGCGTTGCGTTCATAGGTCACGACCGCGGCAATATCGACTTCCGACAATTGTTTGCCGAACGCGGCCATGGCGGTGCCCGGCTTGCCGTGGAAGACAAGGCTCAGGTGATCGGCTTTTGGCCCGGTGGCGATTTTCGAGCCCTTGAGGGCCGGGAACATCGGCGGCAGGCCCTGGCCTTCGGCCTGGTGACAGGCCACGCAGGTGGTGTGGTAGATCTTGTCGCCACGTTCCTTGAGCTCATCAAGGGTCCATTCCTTGCTGGTCAGCTCTTTAAGCTGCGCGGCTTCGGCCTTGCGTTCGCCCAGCCATTTTTCATAGTCGGGCTTGCTCTTGACCTCCACCACGATGGGCATGAAACCGTGGTCCTTGCCGCACAGTTCGGCGCATTGGCCGCGGTAGATGCCGGGCTTGTCGACGCGGGTCCAGGCTTCGTTGACGAACCCGGGAATCGCATCGCGCTTGACCGCGAAGGCCGGCACCCACCAGGAGTGGATCACGTCGGCCGAGGTCACCAGAAAGCGCACTTTGGCATCGACCGGCAGCACCAGCGGCTTGTCGACTTCCAGCAGGTAGTGCTCGCCCTTGGCGCTCTGGTTATGGATCTGTTCGGCGGGCGTGGCCAGGTTGCTGAAGAACTCGACGTCCTGGCCCAGGTACTTGTAGTGCCACTTCCATTGATAGCCGGTGACCTGGATATCGATGTCCGACTCGCTGGAGTCGTACATCTTGATCAGGGTGGCGGTGGCAGGAATCGCCATCAGCACCAGGATCAGGAAGGGCACGATGGTCCAGAGGATTTCGACGCGGGTGTTTTCGTGGAAATGCGCGGCATTTTGGCCGGTTGAGCGGCGATGCATCATCATCGACCAGAACATGGCGCCGAAGACGATGATGCCGATGATCACACAGATCCAGAAAATGGTCATGTGCAAGTCGAACACTGCATTGCTGATCTGTGTCGCTCCAGGCGCCATATTCACAGTCCAGGCCGCTTGTGCCTGACTGAAAATCGACCACAACAGGAGGCCCATCCATACGTGTGGATGTCGCGTCATTGCGGGTTCCCCTTATCGTTCTTGTTATCCCGTAGGCGTAAAGCCTGCGGCAAGGGATCGGCTACTTCAGACTACCAACTTGACTCGCCGCGCCTTGCTGCACATGCAATCGGGTGTCATCAGCTAACTCCATTCAAAACCGAGTATAGACAGCGACTGCAACCTCGCAACGCGATGGCGTAAATCGTTTGAAACAGACAGGGCTTGCGCTAGAGCCCGCGAATGGAGAAGGATGCGACCTGAGTGATGGCAAACCGATATAACCTGCTGCGTATCAAGGAAGAGACGGTTATGAAAAATAGGTCTTAGGAGTGTTTTTGCGCCAGCTAAGTTATGTCTTTCCTATTTCCTTTGCCTTGTTCCCTGGAGTTGTCATGAACACCGCCGCATTGCGCGAGCAGATCCAAAAAGCCCAACGACATGAAGCCGAGACCGGCCAGTTGACCCGTCAGCTGGAGGCTCATTTACCGCATCTGCACCGTGCGATCCAATTACCGGAAGCGAACGCCAATGATGTCCTGGCGCGTTTTGTCGGCGCCTACATCGATGAAGTCCCTGATTTGCTGGATGCGGCCAACGAAGTGGCCAAGGAGGCGGGGATTGAGTCGCAGATCAAACCGGTACTGAAGATTGCCGAACAGTATTTTCTCCATCCGCCGAAAGTCATGGACGGCCATGTCGGGCTCGACAGCCTGCTGGACGAAGCCTACCTGGCGCACCGGTTCGTGGAAGAGGTCAACGACCTTTATATCAAGCATTTTGGCCAGCCACTGATCCCCTTGGACATGACCGTCGCCAACTTGATTGCTCACCAATTGATCGGTGAGGAATTTGCCAACCAACTGGATGAAGTGGTGCATCACGCGATCGACGAAATGCTCGATGACGACACGTTTGCACTGGAGTCGGTAGAGGCCTACCGCGAAACGCTCAGCAGCCCGCAAACCGGTGCCGCCTGGAAACGCTGGCCCTGCATGTCCCGCCGCCTGGGCGTAGGCCTGGAACTGGATCAGCCTGCGGCTTGATGATTCACTTAAGAAAGTAGGGCCCCCGTGGCGAGGGAGCTTGCTCCCGCTGGACTGCGCAGCAGGCCCATTTTTGTGAGTGCTTCGCACTCAAGCGGGAGCAAGCTCTCTCGCCACGATGACTCGAACACATCTAAGTGAACTGACTCAAGCACACCTTATGTGAACTGTTGCTTTTGGAGCGGGCTTGGCTGTAATGCAGACGCTGCGCCAACCCCCACGGTCGTGCGCAACCGCCCTTCCAGCCTGCGCTTGAGGCCTCGGGATTCGATCAACAGCTTCGAACCCTTGCTGGCATTTGCCCGGCCCCACTCCTCCAACAGCTCCAGGCACGAGTGGTCGATGTAGCTCAGGTTATTGAGCGGCACGTGCACCGTCGCGCCCGCCGGGATGGTGCCCAGCACCTGGGTCAGCGCCGGCACCTTGAGGAAGGTCGCCGCGCCTACCAACCGCAGTTCCATTTCGCCTTCCTGGGGCAGGTCGATCAGGCTGATTTTCAACCGCGAGGCTTTCCAGGCCAGCTTCGCCAGGGTCAGGCCGAAACCGATCAGCACACCGGTCAGCAGGTCGGTGAAGATGATCGCCAGCGCCGTGGCCGCATAGGTGAACATCGGCATCCGGCCATAACGACCCAGGCTTCGGAATGCCTTGAGGTCCACCAGTTTGAAACCGGTGTACACCAGCACACCCGCCAGGCTCGCCACTGGAATGCTTTGCAGCACGCTGGACAGCAACAGCACGAAAAGCAGCAGCCATAAGCCATGGAAGATCGTCGACATGCGCGTGGTGGCGCCGGCCTGGACGTTGGCCGAACTGCGCACGATCACCCCGGTCATCGGCAAGGCGCCGAGCAGGCCGCAGAGCATGTTGCCGATACCTTGGGCCGACAGCTCCCGGTCGAAATCCGCCCGTTCACCGCTGTGCATGCGATCCACCGCGGCGGCCGATAGCAAGGTTTCAGCACTGGCGATGAAGGCAACGGCAAACGCGGCGACCAACAGCGTCGGATCGGCCAGGTTCAGCAGGTCCGCTGGGCGCAGCCAGTCAATGGCTTCGGCGAGGTTCTCCGGCACTTCCACACGCTTGACCTGCAACGCCAGCAGCAGGCTGGCAACGGTCGCCAAGCCTACGCCGAGCAAGGCGCCGGGAATGAAGCGCAGGCTGTAGGGACGAAACTTTTCCCACAGCCACATCACCGCAATCGTCGACAAACCGAGCAGACCAGCCTGCCAGCCGAAGGACGGCAGCGCCTGGGCCACAGCCGCTGGGAACGCCGCCAGGTTATCCAACCCGGAAGGCTTGGGCGCGGCGTCGAGCATCACATGGACCTGGGACAGCACGATCAGCACGCCGATACCCGCCAGCATCCCGTAGACCACCGCCGGTGCGGTGACGCGGAACCAGCAGCCCAGGCGAAAACGCCCGGCCAACAGCTGTAGCAGACCCGCCAGCAGCAGGATCGGCCCGAGCATTGCCACGCCATGCTGGCGCACCAGCTCGAAGACCAGCACCGCCAAGCCGGCGGCCGGGCCACTGACTTGCAGCTTCGAACCGGCCAGGAAACCCACGACCAGGCCACCGATGATGCCGGTGATCAGGCCTTTGGCCGGCGGCACGCCAGAGGCGATGGCGATGCCCATGCACAAAGGCAGGGCCACCAGGAATACAACCACCGAAGCCAGCAGCTCCCGTGGCAGAACAGCTTTTAATTGAGCAGCACGCATGGCGACTCTCCCGAAGTTTTCTTCAGGCATGGCGAGGCCCTACCGCGCAAACAGCGGTAAGGCTTGAACCATGCAAGGATGATTAGGAGCGGTTAGAAGCGCGCTTTGGGCGTCGCCACCGGGATCGGATGGCTGCCATCGAGCGGCAGGAAACGTCCCTGGTCCGCGTCAAAGGCTTTGATCTCGCTGGTCTCGATGTTGTACACCCAACCATGGATGAACAACTGACCGCTGGCCATGCGCGAGGCCACCGAGGGATGCGTTCGCAAGTGCTGCAGCTGCGCGATCACGTTCTCTTCGGTAAGGATGGGCATGGTTTGTTTTTCGTCGCCGCACGGACAGTTGTCGTGGACCATGGTCTTGGCCACTTCGGCGTGGCGCAACCAGGCTTTGACCGTGGGCATTTTTTCCAGGGTGTCGGGGTTGAGCACCGCACGCATGGCGCCGCAATCGGAATGGCCGCAGACGATGATGTGTTGCACGCCGAGGGCCAGCACGGCGTATTCGATGGCGGTGGAAACGCCGCCGTTCATCTGTCCATACGGCGGAACGACGTTGCCCACGTTGCGGGTCACGAACAGGTCGCCGGGGGAGCTATGGGTGATCAACTCGGGCACGATGCGCGAATCGGCGCAGGTGATGAACATCGCCCGGGGTGTCTGGGCGGTGGCGAGTTTCTTGAAGAGTTCTTCCTGCTGCGGAAAGATCTCATGATGGAAATGCAAAAAGCCGTCAACAATATGCTGCAGCGCTGCATCGGCGGTCTCCGCCTCGGGTTGGGCTGAAGCCGACGCAGCCAACGGCTGTTTATCCTTGTCACTCATGATTCATCCTCTTGACGGTATTTGTGACCTGAGAGGTCAGCAGTGGCTAAAACATCCAGGCCGAGATGTTCGACCCATCAGTCACTCGCTGAACAAGGTAGCGGCCCAAACTTAACTCAAACTGAAATCCAAGGCTCTAGGACAATGATTTCAGGGATGGCGAAACACTGGCGCAGATCATGTCCAGCAGCCGTTCCAAGGTCAACTTTAATCAAATCAACGACATCTGTCGGCCCGGCGGACAGAAGGCATCGCAATCGAGATTGTAGCCTTGGCGCCGATCGAGCCCCAGGCGCTTGATCGCCTTGGTGAACCGCTGGGCCAGCAGGTCGGCGAACGGCCCTTCGCCGCGCATGCGTTTGCCGAACTGGCTGTCGTAAAGCTCCCCGCCCCGGCTCTGGCGGACCAGGCTCAGCACATGGGCGGCGCGCTGCGGGTAATGCGCCTGTAACCATTCCTCGAATAGCGGCGCCACCTCCAGCGGCAGGCGCAACATGACGTAGGCGGCGCTTTGCGCACCGGCAGCATGGGCCTCGGTCAGCAGGCTCTCGATTTCGCAGTCATTGATCATCGGGATCATTGGCGCGCACAACACACCCACCGGGATGCCCGCCTCGCGCATGACCTTTATCGCCCTCAACCGCGCCTTGGGCGCCGCCGCGCGCGGTTCCAGAATTCGCTTGAGTTCATCGTCCAGGGTGGTGAGGCTGATCATCACCGCCACCAGCCGCTGTTGCGCCAGTTCGGCCAGCAGGTCCAGATCCCGCAGGATCAGCGAGCCCTTGGTCACGATGGTCACCGGATGGCGGTAACGCAGCAGCACTTCAAGGATTTGGCGGGTGATCCGCTGTTCACGCTCGATGGGCTGGTAAGGGTCGGTGTTGGAGCCCAGGTTGATCGGCGCGCATTGATAACCGCGCTTGGACAGCTGTTGTTCCAGTACATCGGCAGCGTTGGTCTTGGCGATCAGCCTGGTTTCGAAATCCAGCCCCGGCGACATGTCCCAATACGCATGGCTGGGTCGCGCGAAGCAGTAGATACAACCGTGCTCACAACCCCGGTAAGGGTTGATCGAGCGATCGAAGGGGATGTCCGGCGACGTATTGCGAGTGATGATGGTCTTCGCCGTTTCGAAGGTCACCTCGGTGCCTTGGGTCAGCGGGACTTCTTGATACCAGCCGTCATCTTCAGCCACCGAGCGGCTCGGGGCGAAACGGTTGTGGGGATTGGCGGCGGTGCCACGGCCGCGCGGGGGAAGTGAGGCTGGCATGGGGGAACTCCGCAAACTGTATGCGCATACAGTATTGCCTGGGCTCGATTTAGACCAGTGCCATTCGGCGGTCCGCCAGGAGGCCGGCGTAATCTTCATCGCAATTCACAACGCTTTGACGTCCTTCCTACGGGTTTTTAACCGTAGCGAGGCGAAACTGATCCTCTCGAATTCTTCGTTGCTGGCCGCCCTGCATGCTCAAGCTCTGTTTGTCTTCCCTGTTTTGCCTGGCCTTGTCTATCGGGCTTGTCGAGCCTTCGGCCCAAGCGGCCGACTCCGAGCAGGCCAGGCCAGGAGAATGGGCCCAGCCGGTGGAGAAGGACTACAACCTCTACCAGATGTCTCCCACGCTTTACCGCAGCTCCCTGCCGGACGGCGGCGCCCTGCCATTGCTGACGAAACTCAAGATCGGCACGGTTATCACGTTCCTGCCGGAGTCGGATGCACGCTGGCTGTCCACCCCCGGCATCGAGCGGGTGCAACTGCCCTATCGCACCAATCATGTCGACGACAGCGACATACTCAAGGCCCTGCGCGCCGTGCAGGCTGCCGAAGCCAAGGGACCGGTGCTGATGCACTGCAAGCACGGTTCGGACCGCACCGGTCTGGTGGCCGCCATGTACCGTGTGGTGGTGCAGGGCTGGAGCAAGGAAGACGCCTTGAACGAAATGACGGAAGGCGGCTTCGGTGACAGCCATCACTTCAAGGATGGGGTCCGCTACATGATGCAGGCCGATGTGGAAAAACTCCGTGCCGCATTGGCGAACGGCGACTGCAGCACCAGCGTGTTTGCGCTTTGCTCGCTGGAAAGCTGGGTCAACTCGACCACGACCGCCCATCACCTTGAGCCTGAGGTTGCCCTGCCCGCGCGATGAACCTTGGCGAGCCTGCAAAATCTGCAATGGATTCGGCCAGGGGCCGCGCATCGCCTGGTGCGAAGATGGCTTCGCGCAGCGCCCGTCCCGTTACGGGGTTGAACAGCCCGTCGCGCTTGAACCTTTCGAACACGCTAAGGGCCAGCTCCTTGGACCAGGCGTAGGCATAAATCCTCGCGGCATAACCGGTCACCATATAGTCCAGGCCATTGGCCCAGCGTTCGTTCGCGAACGTCGGCAGATGCTTTGTGTACCCATTGATCTGATCGAACACCTGCTGGACGGTGCGCCCATCGCCGTGGGTGCGGTGCAGCTCCATGTCGAAAAGCGCGTTGCGTAACAGCAAGGCGGTTTCCCAACTGGCCTGGGTATTGGCGAACGCCAGCAGCTGATCGGCGACTTCGTCGGGCATTGCCGCCCCGGTCTGGTAGTGCGCCGACACGCGGACCAGGCATTCCCTGGAAAAACACCACTGTTCGAACAGCATGCCGGCGAACTCGGACGTGTCGCGAGACAGTTCGGTGATGCCGGAAATTTCCCGGTATTGCGCCCGGGTCAGGACATGGTGCAGGCAATGGCCGAACTCATGAAAAAGGATGCGCAGCTGCAGATGGTCGAGCGTCGCCGGCCGGGAGCCTAAGCCACGCGGCAGCCAGCCATGCAGGACCGCGATGGGGTGCCGGGGTCGGCCCTCGGCGGTGATGCTCCGGTTTCGCAGGGTGGAGGTATTCGGATAACCGGTGCGGTTCGCATCCTCGAACGGATCGAAATACAGGTAACCGATGACTTGTCCCCACTCGCGGACCTCGTAAAGACGCACGTCGCGATGCCAGGTCGGAGCCTGCGGACGCTCGATGAAATCCACGCCGAAAAGCGCCTTGGCGATCAGCAGCAACTGGGCAAACGTCGACTCCAGGGGAAACCAGGCGCTGAGGGCATGCTGGGAGGTGCCCGCCGCCTGCTGCCGAAGTTTCTCCACCAGAAACGGATAATCCCAAGGCTGGAGCTCGCTGAACCCCTGCTCGTCGGCAAACGCCTTGAGCTGTTCAGCGTCCCTGGCGAATTCGCTTTGGTGTCGGGCCAATTGCCGTCGCAGGAAGGCCGCGACTTGTTCGGCAGACTCGGCTTGCTCCGGCTCGATCGCCATTTCAGCAAAATTCGCATAGCCAAGTAGCGTCGCGTACCGGTGCCGATCATCCAGCAGACGCTGGAGCACTTTGCCGTTATCGAACCGCCCGGCCTGGGGGCCCTGGTCCGATGCTCGCGTGCTGTAGGCCACGTACAGCTCTTGGCGCAGAAGGCGATCTTCGGCGTAGGCCGTGACGATGCCAAACGACTCGTCATCGAGGCTCAGCAGCCAACCCGAACGCCCGGCCTCGCGTGCCTGACGGGCCATGCGCTGTTGGAACGCCAGTGGTAGGCCGTTGAGTTGGTTCTCATCGTCGAACGTTTTGCTCCAGGCGTTATTGGCTTCGTGCAGGTTCTCCAGAAACAGCTGCTGGGCGTCTTTGATACGACGCTGCAGGGCGTTCAAATCGGTTCGTGAGGTGTGGGCCGGATCGCTCTGGCGAAACTGTCGGAGGATTTTTTCCAGGACGCGTTTGCGCGCCGGTTCGAAATGCCGGGCTATCTGGCTGTCCGCCAGGCGTTGATAGAGCTGGAACAGTTCCGGATGTTGTTTCAACCAGCGTTGGAAATCGTGCAGCCGCTCGCCGCAATCCAGTGAAGCCTGTGCCCACTCGTCCCCGCTCTTGGCCGAGGCCAGGAGGTCCAGCAGAGCGTTGAAGCCATCAAGCCGCGTATGGATTTCATCCATCGCCAGCACCAAGTCGTCCCAAGTGGGAAACGCTACCTGAGTCTTGATGATATGGGCCACCTGGGCACGGCTATCGGCCAGGATCCGGTCGAGGGCCGGCGAGAAATGCCAGGCTTGGATGCGGGCAAAAGGGGGCAGGTCATAGGCCTGCAACAGCGGGTTGTCGGCGTGGGGCATGGAAGCCTTCCTGTCTTTGGACTTGATGGACAAGTCTGGGCAGGAAGGCCGCAAGGCCAGCGGTATATATGTATCGCTTCCGGGCCGGGCGGCCCGGAAGATGATGCCGCAGGTTTCAGTCGGGTTTTTTCTTCAACTTGGGGTTGGGGAAAAACTGTACCGCCTGCACCTTGGCGTCCGGCACTTTAAGCGCCGACGTGTTAACGCGGGTGCCCAACTCCTTGGGCACCGACAGGCCTTGTTCGTTGAGCGTGTCGCTGTAGCCGCAGGCCACGCATTCGCGGTGCGGCACGCCGTCTTCGTTCCACATCATCAACTTGTCCGGCTCACTGCACGCCGGGCAGACCGCCCCGGCGATGAAGCGTCGTTTGGTAATCACAGGCCCCTCACTCATGCTGCCGCGTCCTCGGTCAGGCCGCTATGGCGCAAGAGTGCGTCAATCGACGGCTCACGGCCACGGAAGTCGACGAACAGCACCATCGGTTCCTGCGAACCGCCACGGGCCAGGATCGCCTCACGGAAGGCCCGACCGGTGTCGGCGTTGAGCACGCCGTCCTCTTCGAACTTGGAGAACGCGTCCGCCGACAGCACTTCAGCCCACTTGTAGCTGTAGTAGCCCGCCGCATAACCGCCGGCGAAGATGTGGGCAAAACTGTTGGGGAAGCGGTTGTAGGCTGGCGGACGCATGACCGAGACCTCGTCGCGTATGCCTTCGAGCACTTGCGCCACGCTGCGACCGTCGCCGTGGGTGGCGTGCAGCTCGAAGTCGAACAGCGAGAATTCCAGCTGGCGGACCATCATCAGGCCGGACTGGAAATTCTTCGCCGCGAGCATTTTTTCCAGCAGGTCCTGGGGCAGCGGTTCGCCGGTTTCATAATGGCCGGAAATCAGCGCCAGGCCTTCGGGCTCCCAGCACCAGTTCTCCATGAATTGGCTTGGCAGCTCCACGGCGTCCCACGCCACACCATTGATGCCGGACACGCCGGCATGGTCGATGCGGGTCAACAGGTGGTGCAGGCCATGGCCGAACTCATGGAACAGGGTGGTGACTTCATCGTGGGTCAGCAGCGCAGGCTTGCCGCTGTCGGCCGGGGTGAAGTTGCACACCAGGTTTGCCACCGGGCTTTGCAGGACGCCATCGGCCGTGCGACGACGGTCGCGAGCGCCGTCCATCCACGCACCGCCGCGCTTGTTGGCGCGGGCATAGAGGTCGAAGAAGAAGCGGCCGACGTGCTGGCCGTTCTCCTTGATCTCGAACAGGCGCACGTCGGGATGCCAGCTGTCGAAGCCCTTCTGTTCGGCAATCTCGATGCCGTAGAGGCGCTGCACGATGGCGAACAGACCGCTCAATACCTTGTCGATCGGGAAGTAGGCGCGCAGGGCTTCCTGGGCCACGCTGTAACGCTGCTGACGGAGTTTTTCACCGTAGAAACCACTGTCCCAGCTTTGCAGGTCGGGGCAGCCCTGTTCGGCGGCAAAGGCCTTCAGCTGTTCCAGGTCCAGGGCCGCGAACGGCTTGCTGCGCTTGGCCAGGTCACGCAGGAAACTGAGCACCTGATCGCTGGATTCAGCCATTTTGGTCGCCAGGCTCAATTCGGCGAAGTTGGCGAAGCCCAGCAGTTGGGCCAGTTCCTGGCGCAGGTCAAGGATCTGCTCCATCACCGGGCCGTTGTCGTTCTGCCCGGCATTCGGGCCCTGGTCCGACGCGCGAGTGCAGTAGGCGGCGTAGACTTCTTCACGCAGGGCGCGGTCTTCAGCGTAGGTCATCACCGCGTAATAGCTGGGGAACTCCAGGTTGATCAGCCAGCCGTCCAGCTCCTTGGCCTGGGCGGCGGCGGCCATTTGCGCCTTGGCCGAGTCAGTCAGGCCGGCCAGGGCCGCTTCGTCGGTGACGTGCTTGGTCCAGGCCTGGGTCGAGTCCAGCAGCTGATTGGAGAAGCGGCTGCCCAGCTCGGACAGTTTGCTCTGCACTTCGGCGTAGCGCTTCTGCTGCTCGGGCGGCAGGTCGATGCCCGACAGGCGGAAGTCACGCAGGGAATGCTCGAGGATGGTTTTCTGCGCCACGTCGAAACCGGCAGCTTCGGGGCTGTTTGCCAGCGCTTCGAAGGCTTGGAACAATTCGCGGTTCTGGCCCAGTTCGGTGGAATAGGCACTCAGTGCCGGCAGGCAGGCCTCGTAGGCCTCGCGCAGTTCCGGGCTGTTGCGCACGGCGTTCAGGTGGCTCACCGGGCTCCAGGCGGCGCCCAGGCGATCGTTGAGTTCGTCCATCGCCAGCACCAGGCCGGCCCAGGTAGGCTGGCTGCCCTGGGTCTTGAGGATTTCAGCGATGGCGGCACGGTTGTCAGCCAGGATCTGCTCGATGGCCGGTTGCACGTGCTCGGCACGGATCGCCGAGAACGGCGGCAGGTCATAGGGTTGCAAAAGAGGGTTGTTCACGCTCACGGTTGACACCTTGGCTGGAAGAAACATGGGACCATCTTAATTACAATCGACGTTCACCGCAGCTAGCAGCACCTATCAGTAACAAAGAGAGAGCCTATCGTGACCCTTCGCACGTACCAGAATCACAGCCCACGGCTTGCCCGTGGCGCTTTTGTCGACAGCACCGCAGTGGTGATCGGCGACGTTGAAATCGGCGAAGACAGCTCTGTCTGGCCGCTGACGGTCATTCGCGGCGACATGCACCGCATCCGTATCGGCGCCCGTACCAGCGTGCAGGACGGCTGCGTGTTGCACATCACCCACTCCGGGCCTTTCAACCCCGACGGCTTTGCGTTGCTGATCGGCGATGACGTGACCATCGCCCACAAAGTCATGCTCCATGGCTGCTCCGTGGGCAGTCGGATCCTGATCGGCATGGGCAGCATCGTCATGGACGGCGCGGTGGTGGAAGACGACGTCATCATCGGCGCCGGCAGCCTCGTACCGCCGGGCAAACGCCTGGAGAGCGGCTTTTTATACGTCGGCAGCCCAGTGAAACAAGCCCGGCCGCTGACCGACAAGGAACGCGCGTTTTTCACCTACAGCGCGGCCAATTACGTGAAGCTCAAGGATCTGCACTTGGCCGAAGGCTACGACCAGGCCTGAGGGGTTTGCCTGCCACCTCTAATTCATCGTGGCGAGGGAGCTTGCTCCCGCTTGAGTGCGAAGCACTTACAATCCAGTGATATTCCCAGGAATTGCCATGCATCACCAAACCATACTCTTCGACCTCGACGGCACCCTCACCGACCCGCGCGAGGGCATCACACGTTCGATCCAGTTCGCCTTGAGCAAACTGGGCATCGACGAGCCCGACCTCACCCGCCTCGAACATTTCATCGGCCCGCCGTTGTTGCAGGCCTTCATGCAGTTCTACGCCTTCGACGAAGCCAAGGCCTGGGAGGCGGTGAATTTCTACCGGGAACGCTTCAAGGTCACCGGACTGTACGAAAACCGAGTGTTCGACGGCGTGACGCCACTGCTGGAAACCCTCGGCGGCCAAGGACGACAGCTGTACATCGCCACCTCCAAACCCTGGGTTTTCGCCCGGGAAATCGCCCGCCACTTCGACTTCGCCCGGCACTTCAAGGTGATCTATGGCAGCGAACTGGACGGCACACGCACCAACAAAGTCGAGTTGATTGCACATTTAATGGCTGAAGAAGGGCTCGACCCGGCCAGTACCCTGATGATTGGCGACCGCAAGCACGACTTGATTGGCGCCCGTAGCAATGGGCTGGATGCGGCGGCGGTGGGGTATGGGTTCGGGAGTTATGAAGAGCTGAACGCCGAAGCGCCGGCGTATCACTTTCAAACGTTGGAAGCGTTGCACCAAGCGTTCTTGCGAGGGTGATCGGGCCAGCACCGTCTGTTTTTCGTGGCGAGGGAGCTTGCTCCCGCTCGGCGGCGTAGCCTTCCAGCCTGCTCATCGCAGAAATGCCCCTCAAACAGGCGCAAATCCAATATCGCGTCCATGATTAAGTCCCTGCGATATCGCAGACGCTGGGTGGATACCCATCTGGAACCCCGTCCAACTTCCACCCAGCCAAAAATATCGCACAGCCCCCTAGTCCATTGATCAAGGAGACCCTCCCATGAAAATCGACTTCACCGGCCGTCACGTCTTAGTCACCGGCTCCACCAGCGGTATCGGTTTTGCCACGGCCAAAGGCTTTCTCGAATCCGGCGCTCAAGTGGTCATCAATGGTCGCAGCGAGAGCAGCGTGCACGACGCGTTGCAGCGCTTGGGCGACCTTGCCTCAAGGGCCGAAGGCTTTGTTGGCGATCTCAGCAATGAGTCCGGCTGCCAGGCATTGGTCGCCAAGTACCCAAGCTTCGATGTCGTCATTAACAACCTGGGCATTTTCAAGCAGGAAGACTTTTTCGAAACACCGGACAGCGAATGGCAGCGCTTTTTCGAAACCAACGTGATGTCGGGTGTGCGTATTTCCAGGGCTTATGCGCTGGGCATGGCGGAGCGTGGTTGGGGGCGGATTGTGTTTGTTTCGTCGGAGTCTGGCCTGAACATTCCCGCCGACATGATCCACTACGGCTTCAGCAAAACCGCCCAGCTTTCAATCGCTCGCGGCTTGGCCAAGCGCCTCGCTGGCACGGGTGTGACGGTGAACTCGGTGCTGCCTGGGCCGACGCTTTCCGAAGGGGTTGCCCAAATGCTTCAGGCCGACGTGGAGCGTAGCGGGGAAAGCCTGGAGAAGGTGGCGGCGGATTTCGTCAATCAGCACCGTAGCACCTCGATCATCCAGCGCGCGGCGCGTGTCGAGGAGGTTGCCAACATGATCGTTTATGTCAGCTCGGAGCAGGCCTCGGCCACTACGGGAGCGGCGCTTCGCGTTGATGGTGGGGTGGTCGATAGCATCGCTTAGCAGCCATTCAGTCCGACTGCATCAATCAGCCACGCTACGCAAAAAAAAGCCGCTTCCTCATAAGAGAGAAGCGGCGTTTTTCTTCTAGGGGCATTTGGCTTATCCGATCGGGCTTTCAGCGATGAAGGGATTTGTTCAGGCCACCTTGTTGCTTTGCAGACGATCCGAACCACCTTCGGCCACACGGTTCTCGATCAACCGATCCGAACCGCCCTCGGCCACACGTTTTTCAATCAACCGATCCGAGCCCCCTTCAGCGACCGTAGGGTGAACAAACGAAGTTGCGAACGCATTGCCGAGCGACAGTGCCAGAAGCGAGCCAGCGAGTACTTTGCCGAAAGTGTTCATGTCCTGATCCTTTTAATGGGTTAGATACATTGAGTTAGACGGTGACGTGCAAACGGACGTCGACGTTGCCGCGTGTTGCGTTGGAGTACGGGCAGACCTGGTGAGCCGCGTCGACCAGCGCTTGAGCATCGGCTTGATCCAGACCTGGCAGGCTGATGTGCAGGTCGATGTCCAGACCGAAACCGCCAGGGATCTGGCCGATGCCGACGTGTGCCGTGATCGAGGCATCGGCAGGAATGCTGCGTTTGCTTTGGCTGGCGACGAATTTCAACGCGCCGATGAAGCAAGCCGAGTAGCCAGCGGCAAACAGTTGCTCGGGGTTGGTGGCTTCACCGCCGGCGCCGCCCAGGGCTTTTGGAGTCGCCAGTTTCACGTCGAGAATCTTGTCGCTGGAAACAGCACGGCCATCACGGCCACCGGTGGAGGTTGCGACTGCGGTATAGAGAACGTTCATGGTTTTTCCTTCCTGCGTAATGGTCTGATTAGATTCTGGCTTGGTTCGCGCTAAATGTTTGTGCGCTAACCAGTGGCGTTAAAGTTAGCGCCATAATATTTAACGCGCAAGAGATATTTTCTAAAAATCTCGCCTCGACCACTTAACCGGCTGATTTTTAAGGGGAAGTATTTTTTAACGACGCAGCTGTGCCAGCCTGGGCGTGCTGCGAGGTGTAGGGCGGAGAGAGAAGATGCCGAAATATCAGCAGGGCCAGCGCAATCGCAGGCATTCAGAAAGGAAAATCAAAAGGGCAAACCAGGTTGCGGCTCAGGACCAAAACTCCCCGCCACGGATGATCATTTTCAAACGCAAACCAACCCTACGAAGCAACCGCCACCTGATTGCGCCCCAACGCCTTTGCCCGATACAGCGCCTTGTCCGCATTATTCATCAAACCATGCAGATCCTTATGCCCAGCCTCCGTGGACGCCACGCCCAGGCTGGCGGTTATACGGTGGACCGGCTCGATCATCAGCTCGGCAATCGTCTGGATAAGCTCTTCTCCAATCCTGATAGCGACTTCAATGGACGTGTCCGGAAGCAGGATGGCGAATTCTTCCCCACCTAGGCGGCCGTGAATGTCCGTTGCCCTGAAGGACGAACTGATGACCACGCCCATTTGGCGCAAGACCTTATCCCCGACCTGATGGCCGTAGGTGTCGTTGATGTGCTTGAAGTGATCCATGTCCAACATGACCGCGCATAACCCTAGCCGATTGGTTTTGCACTGGTCGTAAAGCAGCTGGGCATGTTCAAAAAAAGCGCGTCGACTCTTCAGGCCGGTCAGTTCATCGGTTTGTGCGGCGCGGGTTGAAATGCTGTTCGCCTGTTCCATTTCACGGGTGAGTCGAAAAGCGGTTTCCAGTGCCTCGGCCATTTTATGGGTGGCACGGGCAGCAAATGCCGTGAACACCAGAATCGAGAGGGCCATGCCGACTTGGATCGGGGACGGTTGGAACAGCAGCCAGACGGTACTTGGCAACAGAACCAGGCCAATGGAGGCGAGTGTCATGTCACGGTAGGCGGAGTAGCAAGACACCGCGCTGACGGACATTCCGACAGTAAAAAGCATGACCAAAGCTTGGGACAGAAGATCGTCCGCTGGCATGAGCGCCAGCGCGCCGCCTCCCCAGATACCGGCGGACAACACGAGCGTGACCCAATATTTGCGCTCCCAGCGTTGAGGCGTGCGCTCACTCTGGTCGCAGCGCAAATAGGCCACGAACATAGAGATGCGCAGCAGCGTCGACCCGGTCAGTATGGCCAGCCACCAGACAATAACGTTGTGTTCAAAACGATCCCAGCACAGCCAACTCAGCATGATGGCAGCGAGGTAGCTACCAAAAACTGCCGAAACGGATTGGCCAAAGAGCTGCTGCAATCGGTCAGTTCGCACTTGCCGGGCTATGAAAAAATCCTGGCCATTGCGAGATCCTGGGCCATCCATGTGATCCACCTGATCGTGATGCGACTAAAGCAGCGATTGTGGCACCCTGCCACCAACGCAAACAACCGAATTACGCCCGATATCCCAGTTAAGCCAAACGCGGCGGCGAAGAAGTTTGCTCCCGCTGGGCCGCGAAGCAGCCCCCCCGATAGCGGGTGAACCCGCCAAAGAAAAACCCGACGCTTTACGTCGGGTTTTTCGTGGGTGCGACTTTCGCTTGCCTATCGCTTCTTCTTAGCGATAAAGGTCAGCTGCCCTCGGCAGAAAGGGACGGAGCGCAATGTTGAATGAGCGAGAGCAAGCCCCACGTGCTCATTGTTTACCGGTTACTCGACTTGCGACAGCTTGGCGTCGTCGCAACCGGAAGCACGGCACTCGCGCTCCACTGCTTTGAGTATGACGATACGCGCCTCGGTCTTCTCGTTGGCGCAGTCCAGGTAGAGCAGGCCATCGTTGGAACAGGCGTTGTCACGAATCTTGATCCACTGGATTTGAGCGGCTTTCACCTTTTTCTTCTGATCCGGGTTCAGAGCACTCATCGTCTTCTTGTACTGATCATTGATGTCCTGATCCGACTGAACCATTTTCAGCGACGCGCAATAGGTTCTGTCGTAGGCGTTCCGAGGGTTATCGCAACTCATCGCAGATGCCGATGCTGACGCCATTGCCAGCAATGCCCCAACCAACAAAGACTTGATCACTCACTTCTCTCCCTGAATGCCCTCTATTGATTAGAGGTCGCGGCGGGGAATCTATCATGCGGGTTATAGAACAATGAAGCAGATCCGATGGTTCATTCGGCCCTCGACATTCCACGCAAAAAAAACGGGCCTGCATTCCCACGCAGCCCCGTTTTTTCACTACCTGATCAGATCAAAACGCCGGCAACACCGCGCCTTTGTACTTCTCAAGAATAAAAGCCTTCACTTCCGGGCTGTGCAACGCAGCCACCAGCTTCTTCATCGCTTCGCTGTCCTTGTCGTCCTCTCGGGAAACCAGGATGTTCACGTAAGGCGAGTCGCTGCCTTCGATCACCAGCGCATCCTTGGATGGATCAAGCTTCGCCTCCAACGCGTAGTTGGTGTTGATCAGCGCCAGATCAACCTGAGTCAGCACGCGTGGAATGGTCGCGGCTTCCAATTCACGGAATTTCAGATCCTTGGAATTCTCAGTGATGTCCTTGGTGGTGGACAGGATGTTGTTCGAGTCCTTCAGCTTGATCAGCCCGGCTTTTGCCAGCAGCAGCAGCGCACGGCCGCCGTTGGTGGCGTCGTTCGGGATCACCACGTTGGCGCCGCCTGGCAACTCTTCCAGTTTCTTGTATTTGCTGGAATACGCGCCCAAGGGTTCCAGGTGCACGCCGGTCACGCTGACCAGGTGCGTGCCCTTGGCCTTGTTGAATTCATCCAGGTACGGCTGGTGCTGGAAGAAGTTGGCGTCCAAGCGTTTTTCGGCGACTTGTACGTTTGGCTGTACGTAGTCGGTGAAGACCTTGACCTTCAAGTCCACGCCTTCCTTGGCCAGCGCTGGCTTGACGAATTCGAGGATTTCCGCGTGCGGCACCGGCGTGGCCGCGACGGTCAGGGTGTCGGCGGCGTGGGCGGAAAAAGCTGCAGCGGCAGCAAAGGCAACCAGTAATTTCTTCATTCAGCTAACTCCTTGTGAGGCGCCCGCTCTCGGCGCCTGCCAGCGAATGGCTGGCTCATGGTTTATTGGCGCGAGGCCTTATTTTCTAGAGAAATGCACAACCAATTTATCGCCCACGGTCTGCAGGACTTGGACCAGCACCAGCAGCAATACCACGGTGACGACCATCACATCGGTCTGGAAACGCTGGTAACCGAAACGGATCGCCAGGTCGCCCAACCCACCAGCACCGACCACACCGGCCATGGCCGTGTAGGACACCAGCGTAATCGCTGTCACCGTAATCGCCGCGAAAATGCCCGGACGGGCCTCCGGCAGCAAGGCGTTGACGATGATCTGGCGGGTCGTTGCGCCCATGGCCTGGGTCGCTTCGATGATGCCGCGATCGACTTCGCGCAAGGCGGTTTCCACCAGGCGGGCGAAGAACGGCGTCGCGCCGACCACCAGCGGAGGAATCGCGCCGGCCACGCCCAACGAGGTGCCGGTAATCAATACCGTGAACGGGATCATCACGATCAACAGGATGATGAACGGCAGCGAGCGCAGGATGTTCACGACCAGCGACAACAGCGCATAGACGCCGCGAGCCTCGAGCAATTGGCGCGGGCTGCACAAAAACAGCAATACGCCCAGCGGCAGGCCGAGCAACACGGTGAACAACAGCGAACCAAAGAGCATCAGGAAGGTGTCGCCGGTGGCGAGCCAGATTTCCAGCCAGTCGATGTTTGCAAAAAATTCCATTAGCGCAGCACCTCCATGTGGACATCGGCCGCGGTGAAGCGGGCAAATGCCGCGTCCATGTCACCGCCGGTGATGGCGAGGGTCAGTTGCCCGTAGGGGGTGTCTTTGATGCGGTCGATACGACCGGCCAAAATGCTGTAGTCCACGCCGGTTTCCCGGGCGATGGTTCCGAGCAATGGCGCGTAGGTCGCTTCGCCCTGGAATGTCAGACGCACGATGCGCCCCGGGACGTGAGCAAAATCGTCGCGCTGTTCGCTTTCGTCGATCTGCTCGTCTTCCTGGACAAAACGCTTGGTGGTGGGGTGCTTGGGGTGCAGGAACACCTGAGCCACCGGCCCCTGTTCGACGATCACGCCGGCATCCATCACGGCCACTTGATCACAGACCCGGCGAATCACGTCCATCTCATGGGTGATCAGTACGATAGTCAGCTTCAGCTCGCGGTTGATCTCGGCCAGCAGTTGCAGCACCGATGCGGTGGTCTGCGGGTCGAGGGCGCTGGTGGCTTCGTCACACAGCAAAATCTTGGGCTTGGTCGCCAGGGCGCGGGCGATGCCGACGCGCTGCTTTTGGCCGCCTGAGAGTTGCGCCGGGTATTTTCTGGCGTGATCGGACAAACCCACGCGGGCCAGCAACTCGGCGACGCGGCGGTCGATTTCGCTGCGGGATAATTCGCCCGCCAGCGTCAGCGGCAGCGCCACGTTGTCGGCCACGGTCTTGGACGCCAGCAGGTTGAAGTGCTGGAAAATCATCCCGACTTGTTGGCGGAAGCGCCGCAAGCCGCCTGCGTCCAGGGCGGTGACTTCTTCACCGTCGACAGTGATCTTGCCGCCGCTGGAATCTTCCAGGCGATTGATCAGGCGCAGCAGGGTACTTTTTCCCGCACCGGAATGGCCGATGAGGCCGAAAACCTGGCCGTTCTCAATCGTCAGACTGGTCGGATGCAGGGCGGGGATATCCTTACCGGCGACCCGGTAGGTTTTATGGACGTTTTGAAACTCGATCACGTAGCGAACCTTGTGGGGCGCGTTGGAAAAGGGTCAGCGGTTAGCCGGGCGCGCATTTTAGCCTGTCCGTATAGAGGTTCTTAGCATTTATTTGCGACTTAACCAGTCATTTGGCAATAAGGCGATCAAAGGGCATAAAAAAGGAACACAGCGAAACGGCATGGGTCACTCATTAAGCCACTCCAAATGTCCAGGTAACGCACCTGCGGCACCGAACTCAAAATTCCTGGCCAAGGCGAGGAACGCAGAAAGGAGTTACGCCTGATGAGTATCAACAAGCCTACGGCCAACAAAAGCCAACTGGCCGGGACCGACACCCTGGATCGCAGCAACACCAACGCCAAGCTCGAGAGCCTGGAGCAGTTTCGCTCTGACGCCACCGAACAGGCGTTACGCACCAATCAGGGCGTGAAAATCGCCGATAACCAGAACACCCTCCGCGCCGGTGCCCGTGGGCCGTCGCTGCTGGAAGATTTCATCATGCGTGAAAAAATCACGCATTTTGACCATGAACGCATCCCGGAGCGCATCGTTCACGCGCGGGGCACCGGTGCCCATGGTTATTTTCAAAGCTATGACACGCATTCGGCATTGACCAAAGCCGGTTTCCTACAGGATCCGAGCAAAAAAACACCGGTCTTTGTGCGATTTTCCACGGTGCAGGGGCCGCGGGGTTCCGGCGACACCGTGCGGGACGTGCGTGGCTTTGCAGTGAAGTTTTTCACTGACGAGGGCAACTTCGATCTGGTGGGCAACAACATGCCGGTGTTTTTCATCCAGGATGCGGTGAAATTCCCCGACTTCGTCCATGCGGTAAAACCTGAACCGCACAATGAAATCCCCACCGGCGGCTCGGCTCACGACACCTTTTGGGATTTCGTCTCATTGGTGCCGGAATCGGCCCACATGGTGATTTGGGCGATGTCCGACCGGGCCATTCCTAAAAGCCTACGGGCCATGCAGGGCTTTGGTGTACATACCTTTCGCATGATCAACGCCGAAGGCAAAAGCAGCTTCGTCAAATTCCATTGGCGGCCCAAGGTCGGCACTTGTTCATTGGTGTGGGACGAAGCCCAGAAACTGGCCGGTAAAGATACGGACTACCACCGTCGCGATCTGTGGGAGTCGATCGAGATGGGCGATTACCCGGAATGGGAATTCGGCGTACAAATCGTCGCCGAGGACGATGAGCACACGTTCGACTTCGACCTGCTCGACCCGACCAAGATCATTCCGGAAGAACTCGTTCCCATCACCCCGTTGGGCAAGATGGTGCTGAACCGCAACCCGGACAATTTCTTCGCCGAGGTCGAACAGGTTGCGTTCTGTCCCGGACACATCGTGCCGGGCATCGACTTCTCCAACGACCCGTTGCTGCAAGGCCGGCTGTTTTCCTACACCGATACGCAAATTAGCCGACTCGGTGGGCCGAATTTTCATGAGTTGCCGATCAACCGTGCGATTACGCCGGTGCACAACGGCCAGCGCGATGCCATGCACCGCACCACCATCGACAAAGGACGCACTTCCTACGAGCCGAACTCCATCGACGGCGGCTGGCCGAAGGAAACGCCCCCAGGCCCGCAGGACGGAGGCTTTGAAAGCTATCCGGAGCGCATCGACGCCTACAAGGTCCGTCAGCGCAGCGATTCGTTCGGCGATCACTTCTCCCAGGCGCGGCTGTTCTACAAGAGCATGAGCCCCCACGAGCAGGAGCACATCATTGCGGCCTACAGTTTCGAACTGGGCAAGGTCGAACGTGAGTTCATCAGGGCGCGGCAGGTCAACGAGATTCTCGCCAACATCGACCTGGAACTGGCAGCGCGGGTCGCGAAGAACCTTGGGCTACCAGCACCCACCGCAGGCACCGTCGATGTGCCGACACCTTCGCTGGAGCAATCCCCGGCCTTGAGCCAGGCAAACCTGCTGTCCGGCGATATCAAGACGCGCAAAGTCGCGGTGTTGGTGGCTGACGGTGTCGATGGAGCGATCATCGATGCGCTCAAGAAAGCCCTGAACGCTGAGGGCGCCCACGCCAAGGTACTGGGGCCCACTTCGGCGCCGGTGACCACCGCTGATGGCAAGACGCTGAAGGTGGACGCGTCCATGGAAGGGCTGCCGTCGATTGCCTTTGATGCGGTGTTCGTGCCGGGCGGCGTGGAATCCATCAAAACCTTGAGCAGCGACGGTGTGGCGTTGCATTACCTATTGGAAGCCTACAAGCATCTGAAGGCCATCGCGCTAAATGGCGAAGCGCGGCAATTGTTGGTGTTGTTGAAACTGGAGGCGGATGCGGGGCTGATTCCTGACGCGGACGCTGGCAAGTTCCAGACGTTCTTCGGCGCGATTGCCCAGCATCGGGTGTGGGCGCGGGAGCCTAAGGCGAAGGCGATTCCGGCGTGATGTTTGTCTGAAACAAGTCGCTGCTTGTAGGACGCTATCGCGAGCAAGCTCGCTCCCACAGGGTTTGTGTCGATCGCTCTGTTGTGATCAATACAAAATCCAATGTGGAAGCGAGCTTGCTCGAGATGCGGTCAAGGCTTACGCGGTGTCAGTACCATTTGCGCCGGCACGCTACGCAGGATCTGTTTACGCAGCTTCAGATCAAACTCCGAGTCGAGCTTTTTGACCCGTTTGGTCAGCAAATTGGCCAACCATGGATAATCATCGGTGCGTGGGGCCTGAATACTCACGTCGCAGTGGTACGCAACAACATCAGCGGCAATCGCATCCAGTTGGCGGCGCATTTGCTGAATATCGGCGATATTGAGTGCAATCGTCGTGCTTTCAGCACTCGGGTCAATCACTTTGGCGACCGGTTTGGCTTCGGCAGCCTTGAGGTCGGCTTCGGCTTTATCCAGGTCGGCCTTGCGGGCTTCGGCAATCGCGCTGTTGACTTCGCCGGTGAGCGCCGGCGCTTTGGGCATCAGGGCTCGGGCACGGCTCAGGGCGGTCGCAGCGGCGTTGACATCGCCTTTTTGCAGGTCGATCTGGCTGCGGCGCAAGTACGCCTCGGCGAGTTGTCGCTGATAGGGTTCCAGCGACCGGTCTTCGGGCGACTGGGCTTGCAAGGCTGCCAACTGATCTTCGGCAGTGGCCAGCTCATTGCCGGCCAGGCTCTGTTCCAGCTGCGCGATGGCCGGGCCCCGTGTATCGGGGGCCTGGGTGACCGGCGGAGAACTCTGGCAAGCACCCAGTAGCACGGAAAATGCGACAAGGAGCAGATAACGGGAGGCGAACGGCTTCATTCCTGCGACTCTCTATTTGCGCAAAAAGCGAGCAAGTCTACACCCCTCGACGAGGCAGGACAAAACTCAACAGAAACAGCCCAGCGGCGCTGACCACGATAGACGGGCCGGCCGGAGTGTCCTTGAACCACGAAAGTGCCAGGCCGCCACACACCGCAAGCATGCCCAGCAGGCTTGCGCCCAGGGCCATTTGCTCCGGCGAGCGGGCGTGACGCTGTGCCGCAGCGGCGGGAATGATCAGCAGCGACGTAATCAGCAACACACCGACGATTTTCATCGCCACGGCGATGACCACCGCAATCAACAGCATCAGTGCCAGGCGCAACCCTGTCACCGGCAGGCCTTCGACGCGGGCCAGCTCTTCGTGCACGGTGACGGCCAGCAAGGGCCGCCAGAGCGCCACCAGCAACAGCAATACCGCCGCGCTGCCGCCGAGGATCCAGGACAGGTCCGTCGGGCTGATCGCCAGCAGGTCACCAAACAGGTAAGCCATCAGGTCGATGCGAACGTCATGCATGAAACTGAGCACCACCAGGCCGAGGGACAGCGTGCTCGGCGCCAGAATGCCCAGCAGCGTGTCGGACGCCAGCGGCTGGCGCTGTTGCAAGGTCACCAGCACCACCGCCAGCAACAGGCAGCCAACGGTCACCGCCACCGCCGGGCTGACATCCAACAGAAACCCCAAGGCCACGCCGAGCAAGGCCGCGTGGGACAAGGTGTCGCCGAAATAGGCCATGCGCCGCCAGACCACGAACGAACCCAGGGGCCCGGCCACCAGTGCAAGGGCCAGGCCTGCAAGCAGGGCGTACAACAGAAAGTCAGCCATGCTTGCAGCCATCTCCATGAACATGGGTAGAAACAGACGAGTCGCTGACCACCGAGCCATGCAGGTCATGGGCGTGGTCATGGTGGTGGTGATAAATCGCCAGGCTTTGTGCGTTCTTTCCGAACAGCTCGACGAATGCGGGATCACCGCTGACCTGCTCGGGATGCCCGGAGCAGCAAACGTGGCGGTTCAGGCACACCACCTGGTCGGTGGTGCTCATCACCAGATGAAGGTCATGGGACACCATCAGCACGCCGCAGCCGTGACGGTCACGCAGGCGCGTGATCAGGCTGTACAGCTCGGCCTGGCCAGCTACGTCGACGCCTTGCACCGGCTCGTCGAGCACCAGCAGCTCCGGCTCGCGCAACAAGGCGCGGGCCAGCAGGACGCGCTGCATTTCGCCACCGGAAACAGTTTGTACCGGGCTGTCGATCACCTGTTCGGCGCCAACTTCGTTGAGTGCCGCCAGGGCTCGTGCGCGGTCCACGCCCGGCACCAGGCGCAGGAAACGCAACACCGATAGCGGCAGTGTCGGGTCGACATGGAGCTTTTGCGGCATGTAACCGATCCGCAGCTTCGGTTTGCGCCAGACACTGCCGCTGTCCGGCTTGAGCAACCCCAGCACGGCGCGCACCAGGGTGGTCTTGCCTGCGCCGTTAGGGCCGATCAGCGTAACGATCTGTCCCGGCTCGACGCTCAACTGGATGTTATCCAGCACGCTCTGCCCGGCGAAGGTCACGGCCACCTGTTCGAGGCGGATCAACGCATTGCTCATCAGGCCCCCTGGCAGCCGGAGCACAGGCCGACCACTTCGACGGTCTGGGTGTCGACCATGAAACCCACGTCCTTGGCGCTGGCGATGATGGCATCGCTGATGGATTTCTGCTCCAGCTCAATGGCAGCGTGGCAAACGCGGCAAATCAGGAACTGGCCTTGGTGGGCATGTTCCGGATGGTTGCAGCCGACGAAGGCGTTCAGCGACGAGATGCGGTGCACCAGGCCATTTTCCAAGAGGAAGTCCAACGCTCGATAAACCGTCGGCGGCGCGGCGCGGCGGCCATCCTGCTCACTGAGTACGGCCAGGATGTCGTAGGCGCCCAGCGGCTTGTGGCTTTGCCAGACCAGCTCGAGCACGCGGCGACGCAAGGCGGTCAGGCGCAACCCTTGGCGCGCGCAGATGGCATCGGCCTCGGACAGTGCGGTGTGCACGCAGTGAGAGTGGTCGTGGGGGCGACTGGCAAGGGGTGTAATAGGCATGGGCAGCGACGTGTTCAGTGAGAGACGTTATTATGTTACCCGTTCTCGCCTCTTCGAGTGGTCATCGTGTCCCGATTTTTTTCGCTCCTTGTCGCTTTTTCCGCCACTTTTCTGCTGATCGGCACGGCTCAGGCCGAAGTCAGGGTGCTCACCAGCATCAAGCCACTGCAGCTCATAGCCGCTGCGGTGCAGGACGGCGTGGCCGTTCCCGAAGTGCTGCTGCCGCCCGGCGCTTCACCGCATCACTATGCGTTGCGGCCATCGGACGTGCGCAAAGTGCAATCGGTGGATCTGCTCTACTGGATCGGGCCGGACATGGAAAGCTTCCTGCCGCGCGTGCTCAATGGTCGTACGCAACCTTCCGTTGCCATACAGGATCTGCCGGGGCTCAAGTTGCGTCATTTCGCCCAGGACAGCCAATCCCATGCCGAGGATGACCATGACGGCGACGAGCATGATCACGACCACCGCCCCGGCAGCATCGACGCCCACCTGTGGCTTTCGCCGATCAATGCCAGGGTAATCGCCGCGAAAATGGCGGCCGACCTGAGCGCGGCCGATCCGGCCAACGCTGCCCGCTATCAAAGCAACCTCCAAGGCTTCAACCAGCGTCTCGATGCCTTGGATATACGCCTCAAGACGCGTCTGGCCGCAATCGCGGGCAAGCCGTATTTCGTCTTCCACGAAGCGTTCGATTATTTCGAGGACAACTACGGCCTCAAGCACGCTGGGGTGTTCGCCGTGGCTGCCGAAGTCCAGCCCGGTGCCCAGCACGTGGCCGCCATGCGCGCGCGTTTGCAGGAGGTGGGCAAGACCTGCGTCTTCAGCGAACCGCCCTTGCGTCCGCGCCTGGCCGAAACCCTGGTGGCCGGGTTGCCGGTGAAGCTGGCGGAACTGGATGCGCTGGGTGGCTATACCCCGGCGACAGCGCAAGGGTATGAGCAGTTGTTGGAGAAGTTGGGGAATGATTTGGCGGGGTGTTTGGAGTCGCTGTAACCCCAGCACCGCTCTCTCCTGCCGAAACTAGATCCTATGTGGCGAGGGAGCTTGCTCCCGCTCGGTTGCGCAGCGACCGCAAAATCTTGGGGCTGCTGCGCAACCCAGCGGGAGCAAGCTTCCTCGCCACACGAGCATCCAGCTTCGCGCCTGGTTATAGGGCAAAAGGCAACAAAGAGTGAACCTTCTGCCGCTGCGCCAACCGCTGCTGGAATTCCATCGGGTCGTGAATCAACACATCCTGCCCGGCAAACGATTCGGCGGCGATCAACCGCGACAACCAAAACCGCACGCACGCCACGCGCAGCATGGTCGGCCACAGCTGCGCCTCGGCGGCGGTGAACGGTCGCAGCGCCGCATAAGCCCCCAGCAACGCCCGTGCCCGCGCGCCATCGAGCACTCCGTCGTCATCCGAACACCAATCGTTCAAGGCGATGGCAACGTCATACAGCATCGGTCCGGAGCAGGCATTGTAGAAATCGATCAGCCCGGTCAGGTGGGTGCCTTCGAACATCGCATTGTCACGGAACAGGTCCGCGTGGATGTTGGCCCGGGGCAGCGCCAGGATGCCGGTCTTCTGCGATGAAATTTCATCCAGCGCAGCCGTCAGCAACTGACGCGGCTCGGCATCGAGGTGCGACAGCAGCTTCGCGCCCTCCTCCTGCATCCAGTCCAGGCCACGATCGGTCTTGCGCTTGATCATGTTGTCTTTGGTCGCCAGGTGCAGATGCGCCAGCAACTCCCCGACCTGGGCGCAATGTTGCGCGTTGGCCTGCTTGATGTGCTTGCCCGCCAGGCGCGGCTGCAGCAGCGCCGGCTTACCCGCCAGTTCGCGCAGCGCGACGCCGTCAGTGGTGCGCAAGGCGTAAGGCACCGGCAGGTCGGCGTCATGCAGCACGTCCAGCAGTTCGATGAAGAACGGCATTTCCTGCACCGGGCCACGCTCGACCAGGGTCAGGACGAACTCGCCCCGCTCCAGGCTGATAAAAAAATTGGTGTTTTCGCTGCCGGCGGCGATCCCCTGGAAATCAAGCAGACGGCCAAGCCCGTAAGGGGCGAGAAAGGTTTCCAGCTCGGGCCGAGCCAGGGGCGTGAACACAGACATGGTTAAAACTGCCAGTACGGGCGCCCTTCAGCGGGCGCCGGTTGAAGTCGCGAGCGGCATTACCACTCAAAGATTTTCCATGACGGAATCAGCATATCCGGCTGATCCGAACGGATGAAGTTTGCATCGCTGCCGTCGGCACGCACCAGGAAATAAGGCTTGCCGTTCTTGGGCGTGACCTTGATCGCGTACAAGAAACCGTTTTGCCGATACTCCTGAATGGTTTTATCGCCCTCGGTGCGGATGGTGACATCCGGGTCCGCCGAGGGTGCGTCGTCCGCTGCCATGACGGCCAACGGGGTGAATGCAAACAAGCCAGCCAGTAACAGGCGATTTAGTGTACGCATGATAACCTTGTCCCTTTGTCGTCAACGGTCCCGCTATTCTAGCCCCGGACCCGCCGAAAAGGTTGATCCTGCTCATGAGCCAAGCCCCCCTCGTCCTGGTGGACGGTTCTTCTTATCTGTACCGCGCCTTTCACGCGCTGCCTCCCTTGACCACCTCCAAAGGCCTGCCGACCGGTGCGGTCAAGGGCGTGTTGAACATGCTCAAGAGCCTGCGCAAGCAGTACCCGGAGAGCCCGTTCGCCGTCGTATTCGACGCCAAGGGTGGGACGTTTCGCGATGCGCTGTACGCCGAATACAAGGCCAACCGCCCGAGCATGCCCGACGACATGCGTGTGCAGATCGAACCGCTGCACGCCAGCGTCAAGGCCCTGGGCTTCCCGCTGTTGTGCGTGGACAACGTCGAGGCCGACGATGTAATCGGCACTTTGGCCCGCAGCAGCGCGGCGGCGGATCGCCCGGTGGTGATCTCCACCGGTGACAAGGACATGGCGCAGTTGGTCGATGGGCACATTACCTTGGTCAATACCATGACCGGAAGCGCGCTGGATGTGGCTGGCGTGAAGGAGAAGTTTGGCGTCGCTCCAGAGCAGATCATCGATTACCTGGCGCTGATGGGCGATTCGTCCGACAACATCCCAGGCGTTCCAGGCATCGGACCGAAGACCGCTTCCGGCCTGTTGGTGGGCGTCAATGGCGGCCTGACCGAGCTGTACGCGCAACTGGACATCGTCGCCACCCTGCCGATCCGAGGGGCCAAGACCCTGGCCGCCAAGCTGGAAGAGCATAAGGAAATGGCACTGCTTTCCTATGAGTTGGCGACGATCAAGACCGATGTGCCGTTGGACATCGGCCTCGACGACCTGAAAATGGGCGAGCCGGACCACGAGAAACTCGCCGAGCTGTACACCCTGCTGGAGTTCAAGAGCTGGTTCGAAGAAAACCAACGCGATGCCAAGCGTGCCGGCCAGGAAATCGTCGAAGTCAGCGAGCAACAGCCTGGCGCTCCCGAGGCCCAGTATGAGGTCATTCTCGACCAAGCGCGTTTCGATGCCTGGCTGGCCAAGCTGGAAAAAGCATCACTGTTTGCCTTCGTCACCGAAACCAACGGTGGCGACGCCCAACATTCGCAACTGGTGGGCTTGTCGTTCGCTGTTGCCCCGTTTGAAGCGGCCTACATTCCATTGACTCATTCCTACATGGGCGTGCCTGAGCAACTGGACCGCGACACCGTGCTCAAGGCCCTCAAGCCTTTGCTGGAAAACCCGGACAAGCTCAAGGTCGGTCAGCACGCCAAGTTTGAAACCAACATCCTGGCCAACTGCGCCATCGGTGGCGATCAGGCCAATGGAATTCTGGTTCAAGGCATCGCATTCGACACCATGCTTGAGTCCTACGTGCTGGACTCCACGGCGACTCGCCACGACATGGACAGCCTCGCGCTCAAATACTTGGGCAAAAGCAAGACAGACATTCAGGATATCGCCGGCAAAGGCGTTAAACAGCTGACTTTTGACCAGATCTCCCTCGAACTGGCCGGCCCTTACGCCGCTGAAGACGCCGATGTGACCTTGCGCCTGCACCAGGCCTTGCAAGAGAAGCTGGCCGCCACGCCGAGCCTGGGCAAGGTACTCAACGAAATTGAAATGCCGCTCATGCCCGTCCTGGCGCGTATCGAGCGCCAGGGGGCGCTGGTCGATGCCAGGTTGCTGGGCGTTCAGAGTGTCGAGTTGGGCGAGAAGTTGGTGGCATTGGAGCGTGAGGCGTTTGCCATCGCCGGGGAGGAATTCAACCTGGGTTCGCCGAAGCAATTGGGTGCGATCCTGTACGAAAAACTCGGCTTGCCGGTGCTCAGCAAGACCGCCAAGGGCCAGGCGTCGACTGCCGAAGCGGTGCTGGCCGAGCTCGCCGAGCAGGATTACCCGCTGCCCAAGGTGCTGATGCAGTACCGCTCGCTGAGCAAGCTCAAGAGCACTTACACCGACCGCCTGCCGGAGCAGATCAACAGCCGCACGGGCCGCGTCCATACCAATTATCAACAGGCCGTCGCCGCGACCGGGCGACTGTCCTCCATCGACCCGAACCTGCAGAATATTCCGATCCGCACCGCTGAAGGTCGCCGGATTCGTCAGGCGTTTGTCGCGCCCAAGGGCTACAAACTGCTGGCCGCGGACTATTCGCAGATCGAGCTGCGGATCATGGCGCACCTGGCCAAGGATGAAGGCCTGCTCCACGCCTTCCGCAATGACCTGGACGTACACCGGGCCACGGCTGCGGAAGTGTTCGGCGTCGAGCTGGAGGCCGTCAGCAATGACCAGCGCCGCAGCGCCAAGGCGATCAACTTCGGCTTGATCTACGGCATGAGCGCGTTCGGCCTGGCCAAGCAGATCGGCGTCGACCGCAAGCAGTCCCAGGCTTACATCGACCGCTATTTTGCCCGCTACCCGGGCGTGCTGGCGTATATGGAGCGCACCCGTGCCCAGGCTGCGGAGCAGGGTTTCGTCGAAACCATATTCGGCCGTCGGCTGTACCTGCCAGACATCAATGCGAAGAATCCGGCCCTGCGCAAAGGCGCCGAACGCACGGCCATCAACGCGCCGATGCAAGGCACGGCTGCCGATATCATCAAGAAAGCCATGGTCGCTGTGGATGGCTGGCTGACAGCGTCAGGGCTGGATGCCAAGGTCATCTTGCAGGTACACGACGAATTGGTGCTGGAAGTACGCGAAGACCTGGTCGATCAGGTAAGCGCAGAAATCCGTCAGCACATGAGTGCCGCCGCCACGCTGGACGTGCCGTTGCTGGTGGAAGTGGGCGTGGGCGACAACTGGGATGAGGCGCACTGATTCGTAGTGCGTCGCAGTTGGAGCAAGCCCCGTGGCGAGGGTGCTTGCTCCCGCTGGGTGGCGCAGCCAGCCCAACTTTTGTGAGCGCTACGCACTCAAGCGGGAGCAAGCTCCCTCGCCACGGATGACCACCGTAAAGCCAGGGGCGGCCTCATTAGGTCAGAAAATTCCTAGGGTTATTTCCAAATTAATCTGAACTAAACCCGTGAATTGGCACTCAGAGATTTTGAATGGCTGGTGAAGCCCTTCAATGCTCCTATGTTGTGTTAAGTGTTGGCAGATATCTGGACCCCGCCCTAGCGGTCCGGAACTTGGACCCCGAACTTCCCCCTCCCCATAAGAAGTCCGGGGTTTTTTTTGCCTGCGATTTGGCTTATTCGGCCGCTTCGCTGCCCTTGTCCGCCAATTCCATCCAGTCGGCCAGTACCGTGTAGGCCTCTTCCAGGCCCATGCGCTTGGGGGCCGAGAACAGCTGGATGGTGATCGTGTCGCCCCAGCCCTTGCGAATTTCCGACTGCACCTTGAGCAAGGTATTTTTCGCCGCGCCGTAGGTGAGCTTGTCCGCCTTGGTCAGCAAAATGTGCATCGGCATGCCGCTGGCGACGGCCCAATCGAGCATCAGCAGGTCGAAGTCGGTCATTGGATGACGGATGTCCATCATCAGGATAAGCCCCTTCAAACTCTCGCGACTGCCCAGGTAGGCTTCCAAGTGGCGCTGCCAGTGCTGCTTGAGCGGGATCGGTACTTTCGCGTAGCCGTAACCGGGCAGGTCGACCAAACGGCGTTCTTCGTCTAGCTTGAAGAAGTTCAAGAGCTGTGTGCGACCCGGGGTTTTCGAGGTGCGCGCCAGGCTTGCATGGGTCAGGGTGTTCAGCGCGCTGGATTTGCCGGCGTTGGAACGGCCGGCAAATGCCACTTCGAAGCCTTCGTCATCAGGGCATTGATCGACTTTGGCGGCGCTGAGCATGAAGGTGGACTGTTGGCACAGGCCAAGGATGGGGTTCTTCAGTTGCATGGGATTTCCGATGTGGGCGGCGTCGGGAAGGGACGCGGCAAGCTGTGTCGTTTCCGTTTCAGTGACGCCAGTATATAATGCCGCAGATTTTGTGTGCGCTTTGTCCCAGCGTAGGATGAAGCTCACGGGAGCGATCGACCGAAATTGCGCATTAGAACGCAGCTCGTTCCCAACCCTGAAAAGGTCGTTTTATGACGAAATGGCTGCTAGCTGCCGGTGTCTTGATGCCGCTTTACAGCGCTCAGGCTACACAGGATCCGGAAGCTGTGTACAACCGTGTTTGTGGTGCCTGTCATTCCGGCCAACTCCCTACGGCGCCTCGCAAGGGCGATCAGGAAGCTTGGACGCCAAGGTTGGCGAAAGGTATGGAGACGCTGGTGCAACACGTGACCCAGGGTTTCAAGGCGATGCCGCCGCGTGGTTTGTGCATGGACTGCAGTGCCGAGGATTACCGAGCCATCATCCAGTGGATGAGCGAGTAAACCCGGTCCATAACTCTTTAACCCTTAGCCGTAGTTGGATTAGCTGATGAACAAACTGATCGTGAGTCTGCTGTTGACCTTGGGGATATCCGGCGTAGCCCACGCCGCTGGCGATGCCGCCGCTGGTCAGGCGAAAGCGGCCGTATGCGGTGCCTGCCACGGCCCGGATGGCAATAGCATGGCGCCCAACTTTCCGAAACTGGCGGGCCAGGGCGAGCGTTACCTGAACAAGCAACTGCACGACATCAAGTCCGGCAAGCGCACGGTGCTGGAAATGACCGGCCTGCTGACCAACCTGAGCGACCAGGACCTGGCGGACATCGCGGCTTATTTCTCCAGCCAGAAGGGCAGCGTCGGTGCTGCCGATCCGAAACTGGTAGCACGGGGTGAAGCGCTGTTCCGCGGGGGTGACTTGAGCAAGGGCCTTCCTGCGTGCACCGGTTGCCACTCCCCTGACGGTAAAGGCAACGCCGCAGCCGGCTTCCCGCATTTGGGCGGCCAGCATGCCCAGTACGTAGGCAAACAATTGACCGACTTCCGCAAGGAAGAAGGTGGCCGGGCCAACGACGGCGACACCAAGCCGATGCAGAGCATTGCGAAAAAACTGAGCGACGAAGATATCGCGGCAGTGTCCAGCTACATCCAGGGCCTGCATTAAGGCCGTTGCGAGGGGGTACACCCCTTGCAACGTTAACGCTCGATTAATCTGTCGATGCGAGCATCAAAAGGGTGGCTTTGGCCGCCCTTTTTTGTGGCCGCTGCCGTTACACTAGCGAACTTGAACCCGCCACGGTCTGTCTGAAAAACACGCCTCGCGAGGCCACCTCATTGTCCAGGAGTAAAGCATGCGTAATCTGATCATCAGCGCCGCGCTCGTCGCCGCCAGCCTGTTCGGCATGGCCGCCCAAGCCAACGCCGAGGAATCGAAGGCCCCTTACGTCGAACTGACCAACCCGGTTCCGGTAGCGGTGCCTGGCAAGATCGAAGTGGTGGAACTGTTCTGGTACGGCTGCCCGCACTGCTACGCTTTTGAGCCGGTCATCAACCCTTGGGTCGAAAAACTCCCTTCGGACGTAAACTTCGTACGCATCCCGGCCATGTTCGGCGGCCCATGGGATGCCCACGGCCAGATGTTCCTGACACTCGAAGCCATGGGCGTCGAGCATCAGGTTCACGCCGCGGTGTTCAACGCGATCCAGAAAGAAGGCAAGAAACTGGTCAAGAAAGAAGACATGGCCGATTTCCTCGCCACCCAGGGCGTCGACAAGGAAAAGTTCCTGGCCACGTTCGATTCCTTCGCCATTCAGGGCCAGATCAACAAAGCCCGTGAGCTGGCGAAAAAATACGAAATCACGGGTGTTCCGACCATGATCGTCAACGGCAAGTATCGCTTTGATATCGGTTCTGCCGGCGGTGCCGAGCAAGCGCTGCAACTGGCCGACCAACTGGTCGCCAAAGAGCGAGCGGCCAACAAGGCTGCCGCCAACTAAGCGCGGCCCAGCCCATGGCCCGCTGGAGCACCGAACGCATCGTTGGCCTGCATGAACCGCGGGTCAACGAGCATCACGTCACGTCCACGGGCCTGCCGGCTGACAGCCGTTTGCGGCTGCTCAGCTTCAATATTCAGGTGGGCATCAGCACCGAACGCTATCGGCACTATCTGACCCGTGGCTGGCAACATTTGCTGCCGCACACCGGGCGTGCCGGTAATCTGCAGAAAATCGGCGACCTGCTGAAGGATTTTGACCTGGTGGCCCTGCAAGAGGCCGACGGCGGAAGCCTGAGGTCCGGCTACGTCAATCAGGTCGAACACCTGGCCCAACTGGGCGCCTTTCCCTACTGGTACCAACAGCTCAATCGCAACCTCGGTCGTCTCGGTCAACACAGCAACGGTGTGTTGAGCCGCCTGCGCCCGTGGGCGATCGAAGACCATCCGCTGCCGGGTCCCAAGGGGCGCGGGGCGATCCTCGCGCGTTTCGGCGAAGGGCCGGAGGCGCTGGTCGTGGTCATGATGCATCTGGCGCTCGGGGCGCGTACCCGGACGATGCAACTGGCCTACATCCGCGAGCTGATCGGTGGCTACAAGCACCAGGTCCTGATGGGCGACATGAACACCCATGCCAGTGACTTGCTCCAGACCTCGCCCCTGCGCGACCTTGGCCTGCTCGCTCCACAACTGGAAGCGACGTTTCCCAGCTGGCGCCCCCAGCGCTGCCTGGACCATATCCTGTTGAGCCCGACCCTGACCCTCGAACGCGTCGAGGTGCTGGCCCAACCCATTTCCGACCACCTGCCGGTCGCGGTCGAAATTCGTTTGCCGGGTTCGCTCACGGCTGATGCATTCCCTGTGCTGAGCCCTGCCCCTTGCGGATCCGATGAATGAGCGACGACGCTGAACGCTGGAGAGAGAAGTACCTCAAGGGTATCGAGCAACAGGAGAAGCTCGAACGCCGCTGGGATGCTCGCCTCGACTTGCTGCGTCGAGGCCTGGTGCGCAGCACCCTGGCCGCCGAGGGCACGGATCGGGCGGTGGACCAGTGCATGAAGGAAATGCGCGAGGCGGTGCGCACCGACGACATGGATGCCGCCCTCGCCGCTTTGCTGCCGCGCCTGGAGAAGGCGGTGCTCGATTCCGAGCAGCGTCGCGAGACCCGGGCCGAGCAGATGAGCGCCGCGCTGATGGCGCTGGTTGCCCAACTGCAAACCCTGCCGTTGCCGAAGGAAGTCAGCCGGCCGTTGAAGAAGTTCTCCAAGCAGTTGGAAGAGAGGGCCGGCCAGGTTCGGGAGCTCCCACTGCTGCTCGGCGAATTGAGCAGTCTTCAAGGCAAGGCGCTGAGCGCCCTGGAGACGCCCACCGAACCGAATCGACCGGGTTTATTGCAGCGGCTGTTCGGCAGCCAGGGCGCCGAACAGCCCGCGCTGGCGCCAGCGCCACACGAGCCTGCCCAGGCCAGTGAGACGCGCGCGCCCGAAACGGCCCCTCCGGTAACAGCGGCACCGGCCAAAGAGCACACCGGCCAAGCACCGGCACCCGAACCAGCATCCTCCATAGCATCCAGCCCCGCACAATCAGCGGCCTCGCAGACCGCGCCCGAAGCAATCACTGTCGTTGCGCCGAGCGTCGAGCCGGCACCGACAGCCGCATCAGAAGAGGTTGAGCCGGCCGGCGAGCCGGACAAGGCAAGCGAGCCGGCACCGGTCCACAGCGAGCCCGAGCCCGTCGAGTCGATGCCCCTGCCGGATAACCCCGACGAGCTAAAGCCAGAAGTCCCGCCACAGGCCCTGTCCGAACCATCGCTGCCGTCCGTAGAGGCCGAGCCCGCCGAAGTCCCGATAGCGGTCGCCGATGCGGCCGATGCCCAGTATGCGCTGCCCGACTCACCGGAACCGTCCTACAGCTCGGTTGCCAAGCACATTGAAGATACGCTGCTGGGCCTGTTGGGCGACCTCACCCTGCCCGAGCGTCATCGACCGCAGGCAGAGGCCATGCGCGAGCGCCTGCGAAATGGCTTGAACTGGTACGAGCTGCTGCCAATCCTCGACGATCTGGCGGTACTCATGCTGGCCATCACCGACAGTGGCCAGCATGAATTCGAAGCCTACCTGAAGCGCCTCAACGATCGGCTCGAGTCATTCCAGAGCAGCTTGCAGGCCGCGAGCGAAGACCACGCCGATAACCATTCAGCTTCCAGGGAAATGGACACCCAGATCCGTGAACAGGTAGATGGCCTGCAAAGCAGCGTTCAGGCAGCCGACGACCTGGAAGGCGTCAAGCAGGTGCTCGAAAATCACCTGGAGGGCTTGCTGGGGACGCTGGACGAGCACCAGAAGCAACGTGACCAACGTGAGCAGGAAGTCTCGGCTCGCCTGAAAAGCCTGGCCGAGCGCGTGGCGCTGATGGAGCAGGATGCTCAGGTCGTTCGCGAGAATCTCGAGGAACAACGGCAAAAAGCGCTGGTCGATCCGCTCACCGGCCTGCCCAACCGCGCCGCCTGGTCCGAGCGCCTGGAGCATGAAGTCGCTAAATGGCAGCAACACGGTAACAGCCTGCTACTGGCCATGCTCGACCTCGACCACTTCAAGCGAATCAACGACAACTACGGCCACTTGGCCGGCGACCGGGTATTGAAGCTGATCGCCTCGGTACTGCGTAAGCGCCTGCGTGGCGGCGATTTTATCGCCCGCTTTGGTGGCGAGGAATTTGTCCTGCTGGTGCCTGACACGCCGTTGGCTTCCGGCGTCAAGTTGGCCGAGGCCTTGCGCGCAGCCATCGAATCCTGCCCGTTCCATTTCAAAGGCGAGCCGGTGACCGTCACGGTTTCCATGGGCATGACCGCCTTCAAGCCCGGCGAACACAGTGATTCGGTGATCAAGCGAGCCGACCTGGCGCTGTATCGGGCAAAAAATGCCGGGCGCAATCGAGTGGAGCTAGCCTGATAACTCAATTGTTCCATTTTGTTTAATATCGGCCGCGCACCGGATCATCGCGACCCAATACGTTACACTGTTGCATTACTCCAACCTGTAATGCAGTCCACCATGAAATTTTTACCGTTTATCGTCTTTTTAGCCATGCTGGCCGGCTGCGCCAGTGGCCCTCGGCTCGATACCAGCCATCCTTCTGTCAATCATGACAACCGCATCCAATTCGTGGTGGTGCATTACACATCAGCCTCCCTGGAGCGCTCGCTGGCCCTGCTGACACACGGTGAAGTCAGTTCCCATTACCTGATTGGCGACGATAAAGGCGCGACGATCTACAAACTGGTGGACGAGAGCCGGCGCGCCTGGCACGCCGGGGAAAGTGAGTGGGAGGGCCGGACCTGGCTCAATTCCAGCTCCATCGGCATCGAAATCGTCAATCCTGGCTTCGTCGATACGCCCACAGGGCGCCTCTGGTATCCCTACAGCGAAGCCCAGGTCCAGGCCCTGATCGTATTGCTCAAGGACATCATCCAGCGCAACGGGATCAACCCGCGCAGCATCATCGGCCACAGCGACATCGCCCCCCTGCGCAAGTTGGATCCGGGCCCGCTGTTTCCGTGGAAACGCCTGGCCCAGGCGGGCCTGGGCGTCTGGCCCGACGAACAGGCCGTAGCGCGCCTGCAGCCCACCTTCGCGGCGCAGCTGCCCAGTGCCAGCTGGTTCCAGGTGGAGTTGGCCCGTCTCGGCTACCCAACGCCACAGACCGGCGAATGGGATGTCGCCACGCACCATGTACTGGCCGCCTTCCAGATGCACTACCGGCCGACCCGGTTCGATGGCATGCCGGACGCACAAAGCGCCGCGCTCTTGCAGGTGCTCAACCAGACAAAATAATGACGCCCGTCTGACGATCAAGGCTAGATCCAAATCAGCAGCTATAACTCATTGGTAACTTTCGGATTACCCATGATGACGGCTGCCCGCGAAACCCTGCAGAGCTGGCTCCATCGCCCCGTGTTCCTGGCGGTGATGGCGGCTGTCCTGAGTACAGCCTTGTTGCTGGGGGTGGGTCTGCTTGTGGTCAGGCAGCAGGCGCAGCAGCGTGAGAGCGACCTGATGAACGCCCAGGGCGAGCGCTTCCTGCAACGGCTGGAGCAGTTGTTCGGGCAACTGCGTGAAAGCCTCGACGACCTCCAGAACCAGCCGCTACGGGGATGCGACGATGACATGATCGCGACGTTGCGGCAGGTCAGCTTCAACTACCGTTTCGTTTACGAAGCGGTGTATATCGATGGCAGCGGTGTGTGCTCCAATCGTCCCCGGCAGAGTGGACTGTCAGTTACCCGCCCCCCCGATATCCGTGGCCCGACCTATAGCTACTGGCTCAACACCACCACCGAACCCGATGAAGACCGCGCCGCCTTGATGCTGGGGCGCGGCAATTTTCGGGTGGCCACCTCTCGCGGCCATCTGACCGACGTGGTCGATCTGCCACCGGATAGCAGTCTGCTGGTGGTGGTCGATCATGGCGAGCGGGCCATTCCCGTCTTGGGCACCGAGCAGTATTGGCCGCCCACGGAGCCCTGGCCACCCAAAAGCCAGAATGCCTTGCAAGTGACGCAGACCCGGCTGATCTACCGGATGCCCACCGACAGCCCGGAGTATCAGTTGGTGCTGATCGCCCCGCGCAATAGCTACAGCATGCCGGCAGCCGCGTGGTGGATATTTCCCTTCAGCCTGGTGCTGGGCCTGGGCATCGGCTTCCAGGTGTTTTTGTTGGCGCGCCAGCGCCAGTCCATGGATGCCGAGCTGAATCGGGCTATCCGGCGTGGTGAGTTGCAGGTGCTGTACCAGCCGATCTTCGACCTGAACAGCCGCAACTGTGTCGGGGCCGAAGCCCTGCTGCGCTGGCGACGACCGGACGGCACCCTCACCAGTCCGGATCTGTTCATTCCGATGGCCGAGAACACCGGGCAGATTCGCCAGATCACCGACTTTGTATTGCAGCGGCTGTTTGATCAGTTGGGCCAGATGTTGCGCGCCAATCCGCAGCTGTACATTTCAGTGAACCTGGCGGCCTGCGATGTGATGGTGCCGCGCATCGGTGAGGTGATTGCGCGGTTGCTGGCTCGGCATCGAGTATCGGCGCACCAGATCGCCTTCGAAGTGACCGAACGTGGCTTGATCGATGTGTTGGTCGCCCGGGATAACCTGCAATCGCTGCGTGATGTCGGACATCAGGTATTGATCGACGATTTCGGCACCGGTTATTGCAGCCTGGCCTACCTGCAAACCCTGCCGGTCGATTGCCTGAAAATCGATAAGGCCTTCATCGACGCCCTCGGCCACGATGCCGCCAGCAGCGGCGTGGCCCCGCATATCATTCGCATGGCCCACGCGTTGCAGCTCAAAGTGATTGCCGAAGGTATCGAGCACGAAGCCCAGGCCTCCTTTCTAAGCAGCGAAGGGGTGAGGTTCGGCCAGGGTTGGCTGTTTGCTCATGCGCTCAGCGCGGTGCAGCTCATCGAATTGATTACACGGGGTCGACGGCTGATCGGACGACGCCTGGACGACGAAGCCTGATCGGCCTCAGACCGTCAGCGCCATGTAGAACTGCGTGCCCTGCCCCGGTCTCGAGTAAACGCCCATGCGGCCACCGTGCAGTTGCACGATCTCCTTGCACAGCGCCAGTCCCAGGCCTGCGCCGCCCTTCTTGCGTCCGACCTGCACGAACGGCTCGAAGATCCGGCCCTGCTGGCCGTAGGCGATGCCTTCGCCATTGTCCTCGACACTGATGATGACCCGTTCGCCGTGGCGCCGGGCCTGCAAACGGATCTGGCCATTGTCGCCGGTGTGGCGCATGGCGTTGTCGATCAGGTTATCCAGCACACGGTCCAGTTGCGCCGCGTCGGCATGCAATCTTGGCAACGTGCCCTGAAGCTCCACACGCAATTCGACACCCCGGGTTTCGGCCTGCTCGGCAAACCGCAGCCGGGCCGCCTCCAACAGCTCTTCGATGGAGCACGGCGCCAGGGTCAGTTTCTGCAGGCCATTCTGATAGCGAGAGAAATTCAGCAGGTCGTTGATAAGCTGCATCAGCCGCTGCATTTCTTCATTGACCGTGTTGAGCAGGTCAGCCTCGCGGGATTCCTCGGCAAAGTGCACGCGCTCCTGCAACAGGCCGAAGGCCATGTGCATGCCCGTCACCGGTGTGCGCAGTTCATGCGAGGCTCGCAGCACGAATTCGCTGCGCACCCGTTCGAAGGCGCGTTGTTCGGTGACGTCATGCAACACCATCACCGCGCCGAGGATGTGGCCCTGGGTATGGCTGACCGGCGTGAGGCTGTAGGTCAATACGCGGGTTTCACCATCCACTTCGATGCTCAAGTCCTCCGGTGCGCGCTCCAGCGTGCCGCCGCGAAGTACCAGTTGCAGCTCTTCATCCAGCTCCAGTCGCCCCAATGCCTCGCCCAATCCATGACCCAGGCGTTCCTCATCCCAACCCAACTGACGCTGGGCCACCGGGTTGAGGTGTTCCAGGCGGCCTTGGCGGTCGATCATCAGCAAGCCGTCGTCAATGCTGTCGAGCACCGCCTGCAAGCGCTGCTGGCCGGCCAACAGTTCATCGATATTGGTGGCCTGGTGCTCACGCAAGGCCTGGGCCATGATCCCGAAACGACGTGTGAGCAGATTCAGCTCGGCGGCAGAGGAAATCGGCAGCGTCACTTCGAAATTGCCCTGGCCGATGTCGTCCGCCGCCGCGACGAGCGCCTCGATCGGGGCCCCGAAACGCCGGGCGATACCGTGGGCCGTAATGAATCCGATGATCAGCACGGCCAGCCCAACCAACCCCAGCAGCGCGGAAATCAGCAACGCGCGTTCACGGGCGCGGTCTTGAGTCTCACTGATGTTGTTCAGGGCGTGCCGATAACCTTCGATCAGCCCATTGCGCAGCACATCGAATTTATCGGTGAGGCCTTGGATGCCGGCGAGCTGTTGCGGATCCTGGCGAGAGGCGGTGAAGGCTTGGAAGAAGTCGATGTAGTCGGCCTTGGCCTTGCTGAAGCTGATGGCCGAGTCATCCAGCGCGCGCTCATGGGCGATGCCCTCGTCGATCAGCGCCAGGTATTGCTGCTTGGACTGTTCCAGCGCAGCAAGGTCGGGCTTGTCGTCGAGCATGATCATCAACTGATCGCCCAGGGTCTGGCGCAGCTTGAGCCCCAGGTCCAGCAAGAGGAAGTTGTCGCGTACCGATTGTTCCTGGGTGTTGGCCATTTGCATGACACTGACCAGCCCCAGCACCAACCCCAGCAGCGCCACCGTAATCAGGGCCGAGATGCTGAGGAACAATCGGGTGCGCAGCTTCATTGCCAGTTTCATGACGTCTCGCTCACAGGTTGTACTGCTTGCGTTTGCGATACAGCGTGGAGGCATCGATACCCAGCGTCTTGGCCGCCTGGTCGAGGGTGTCGGCCGTGGCCAGCACCGCGCCGATATGGGCTTTCTCCAATTCGTCGAGGCTTAGCGCGGCACCGATTCGCGGCGCGTTGTTGACCGGTTGCTCGGCCATGCCCAGGTGACTGATTTCGACTTTCTCTTGGGGGCAGATGATGCTGGCACGCTCGACCACGTTTCGCAGCTCCCGAATGTTGCCTGGCCAGCGGTAGCCTAGCAGCGCTTCGCGAGCCTCGTCGCTGAAACCCCGGGCCGGACGTGCATACTCCTTGACGAAGCGCGCCAGGAAACGGTCGGCCAGGGTCAGGATGTCTTCGGCGCGCTCGCGCAGGGGCGGCAGGTGCAGGGTGATGACGTTCAGGCGATACAGCAGGTCTTCGCGAAAACGTCCGTCGCGCACCATGTCCTCCAGGTTGAGGTTGGTCGCGGCAAGAATCCGCACGTCGGCGCGACGGGTCACCGGGTCGCCTACCCGCTCATATTCCTTGTCCTGGATGAAGCGCAATAACTTGGGCTGCAACGTCAAGGGAAAATCGCCGATCTCGTCAAGAAACAGCGTGCCGCCATCGGCCTGGTTGACCCTACCCAAGGTGCTCTCGCTGGCGCCGGTGAATGCCCCACGGCTATGGCCGAACAATTCGCTTTCCATCAACTCAGCGGTTAATGACGGGCAATTGATGGTCACGCAGGACTTCTTCGCACGCTTGCTCCAGCCGTGGATCGCCCGGGCCAGCTCGCCTTTACCGGTGCCGGACTCGCCGAGAATCAAAATGTTGGCATCGGTGCTGGCCACCTGGCGGGCAGTTTCCAGGACCACTTTCATCGCCGGGCTGTGAGAATCGAGGCCATCCTTGGGCTTGCGTACTTCCCCCTCGAGGGCTTCAAGCCTTGCCGACAATTGGCGCACTTCCAATTGCTTGGCGGTCGCCAGGCGCAGTTGATCCGGGCTGCAAGGCTTGACCAGATAATCCGCCGCCCCGGCCTGGATCGCATCGACAGCGGTGTCGACAGCCGAGTGAGCAGTGACGATCACTACCCGCATCCATGGCGCCTGAATACGCATCTGCGCCAGGACGTCCAGGCCATTGTCTTCACCCAGGCGCAAGTCGAGAAAGCACAGGTCGAATACCTGGCGTTGCAGCAAGGCATCGGCCTGGGCGGCGCTGTTGGCGGTGGCGACGGTATAGCCTTCGTCTTCAAGGCAATAACGGAACGTACGCAGGATGGCGGACTCATCGTCCACCAGCAGAATGCGGCCTTGATGCTCAGTGGCGGATTCCATCTTTCCTACGCTCCTTTAATGAATGATGTTGGTTAGTGTCAGAAAAATCGGGCAAGTTGCATGGTCATTTCTGAGGGGATATTACCCACCGCGAACGGCCCTGTGGACGCCGGGTGGCTAAAATATTGATTTAAGCTGCTTTTTTCATGAGCCGCGTGGGTCTTACGGTTCGGCTCGCTCATTCCGACAGCTGTTTCAGACGGGCAATTCAAAAAGAATCTATCGCCCTTCCCTTTTTCCTTCGTGCAATTCGCACGACTCCCATCGGGTCATCGTGCAGGATGCGCCCCCAACATCGTGCACAGCTTTCATAACTATTTGTTTTAATTGATATTTGTGTCGATAAAAAATCTGGCACGGCGACTGCAATGTTCTGAATCAAACGTGGCGTTAGAACGCCTCAACCAAATCACCACTCGGGTGGGGAGGAATTTCAGGATGAATCGTCAACGTGCCGCCCAATTTCGAATCTCTTCCCTGCATATCCAGCAGGGTTTGTGGGCTGTTCTGGCGCTGCTGATCACTCTGGTGGCAAGCCAGCAGCTTCTTCTCTGGCACGAAAGCCGCCAGCCCGAGGCGCCTCAGGTTTCCGTGTATCGCGCTCCTCAGACGCATTTCAGCGCCGTAAACAGCGTCGCGGAAGCCACCGCTTCAATGCGAATGATGGAGGTCGACCAGGCCCAACCCGTCACTGACATGCCCCGTCAGGAGCGTTGGGTTTTTTAACTCGATGAGACCGGTCGTCCAGTGCACCGGAACCATCACCGCCAGACCCTCACTAAATAGAAAAGCGTAAGGAGAATCACCATGTTGAGCTGGGCAATTACTTTCCTGATCATTGCCATCATCGCCGCCGTACTGGGCTTCGGTGGTATCGCAGGCACCGCCACGGGCATCGCCAAGATTCTCTTTGTCGTGTTCCTGGTGATGTTCATCGCTTCCTTCTTCTTTGGCCGTCGTGGTCGAGGCTGACCATGGGCGTTCCCTATAAAGGATTGGCCGCCGCCCTGCTCTTGGGCGGCTGTGCCACGGCAATGGCTGCCAATGATGGACAGATGCGGGTCAATCAACTGCTTGAGGCAGACCCGCAGTACCGCGAGACCTGGCAGCACGTCGTTCGCAAAGAGGAACGCTTGCCGGAATGGGTGATGAACCTGTCGGGCGATTCGCAACAGATGAACGCCGTCGAGGAAGATGGCGAGAAATATCTGGTGGGCCCTCTGTGCGAAACCCAGGCGACATGCCGCAGTAAACGCCTGATCGTGGCCTTTAGTTTTGACAAGGACGAGGCCTACGCAATGCTGGTGGAAGTGCCTGCCGGATTGCCGGCCGACAAGTCGCCCACGCGTCATGCCGACTACCGGTTCCTTGGCAAACCCGATGAAGGTATGCAGGAACTGTTAAGGGAACAACTCAAGAAAGATCCAAATTGGTACTGATTTTGAGAACGGGAAAAGCAGCCTTGCTTTTCCTTCTGCACAGCCCGAGGAGGGCTGCTGCATGACCAGGGGGCTGGGACGTTCTGACCGCTTAGGGTCGGAGTGACCTACGGGCACAAGGGGTGCCTGCGAAAGGGCCGGGTCAGGTAAAAGCTGCGACGCAAGTTCGCAAAGCCACGGTGGCTTGGCGAACTTGCGGAGAGCTTATCGCACCCAATGCTTGCGCCAGAGCGGCTGCCAGATCGACGCCTCGCACCGCTGCCCGATGCGGCATTTTGTCTCCATCGTTCGATTTATCCCCCCACGCCCGACCGTATATCGGAGAATGCCCGCGCTTTTGCGTCCATGGGGCATGTCTGGATTCGCCTGCATTTCATCGGATCCGCAGGTATGCCCGCGAAGGCCGGGCTACGCTGAAATGGCCGTTTCACGGCGCTTATGCCCGCCAGAACGCTCGATTAGATTCGATCGGGACGCTCGTTTCGTTTTGAAAATCTCATGCCGATTCGGCATAGGGTAGGCGTTTACGGCATTAGACGGCCTCCCCTTGCATCGCAATAGTTGCGCCTTTTTTCGCCTGCCAGTTAGCCGCTAGCGCGCTCGGGGTGACCTTATACGGGGGCAGCGGCGCGAACCTTTATTGCCATTGGCAACCGTGTTCGTGCCGCTGCCCGAGTCCAACTGAAGTAAGGGTAATGATATGAAGAAGGCAAGATTAAGCCTCGCCTGGCAGATCCTCATCGGTCTGGTGCTCGGGATTGCACTGGGCGCGCTGCTCAACCATTTCAGTGCCGAGAAGGCCTGGTGGATCAGCAACGTGCTGCAACCGGCCGGCGATATCTTCATCCGCTTGATCAAGATGATCGTGATTCCGATCGTGATTTCCTCCTTGATCGTCGGCATTGCCGGGGTCGGCGACGCCAAGAAACTGGGGCGTATCGGCCTCAAAACCATCCTTTATTTCGAAGTCGTCACCACCATCGCCATCGTCGTCGGCCTGCTACTGGCCAACTTCTTCCAGCCGGGCAGCGGCATCGACATGAGCACCCTGGGCACTGTGGATATTTCCAAGTACCAGGCCACCGCCGCCGAAGTCCAGCATGAGCATGCCTTCGTCGAGACCATTCTCAACCTGATCCCATCGAACATCTTCGCAGCGGTCGCCCGTGGCGAGATGCTGCCGATCATCTTCTTCTCCGTATTGTTCGGGCTGGGCCTGTCCAGCCTGCAATCGGACCTGCGCGAACCGCTGGTGAAGATGTTCCAGGGCGTGTCGGAAAGCATGTTCAAGGTGACACACATGATCATGCAGTACGCGCCCATCGGCGTGTTCGCGCTGATCGCGGTGACGGTCGCCAACTTCGGTTTCGCCTCCCTGCTGCCGCTGGCGAAACTGGTGATCCTGGTTTACGTCGCCATCGCTTTCTTCGCTTTCGTGGTACTGGGCCTGATTGCTCGTCTGTTCGGCTTCTCGGTGCTCAAGCTGATGCGCATCTTCAAGGATGAGCTGGTGCTGGCCTACTCCACCGCCAGCTCCGAGACCGTGCTGCCGCGCGTGATCGAGAAGATGGAAGCCTACGGCGCACCGAAAGCCATCTGCAGCTTCGTGGTGCCTACCGGTTATTCGTTCAACCTCGACGGCTCGACCCTGTACCAGAGCATCGCGGCGATTTTCATCGCCCAGTTGTACGGCATCGACCTGTCCATCAGTCAGCAATTGCTGTTGGTGCTGACGTTGATGGTGACCTCCAAAGGCATCGCCGGCGTACCGGGTGTGTCGTTCGTGGTGCTGCTGGCTACTCTTGGCAGCGTGGGCATTCCCTTGGAAGGCCTGGCGTTCATTGCCGGTGTCGACCGCATCATGGACATGGCTCGCACCGCGCTGAACGTCATCGGCAACGCCCTGGCGGTGCTGGTCATTTCCCGCTGGGAAGGCATGTACGACGATGCCAAGGGCCAGCGCTACTGGAACTCCCTGCCGCACTGGCGCAGCAAAGAGCCGCTGCCGGCCGGGGAAACTTCCGGTCACTGAGGCTGCCTTGAGGCCGCCATCGCGAGCAAGCTCGCTCCGACATTGACCACCCACGCAAACCCCGGAGAAATCCGGGGTTTGTCGTTTCTGCCAGCCCCGCTATCATTCGCGGCATCTTCCGGGGGATTTAACCGATGCTCAATGGCCTGTGGCTTGGCTTCTTTATCGTGGCAGCCGTGTCGGCGCTGGCGCAGTGGTTGATCGGCGGCAACGCCGGGATTTTCGCGGCCATGGTGGAAAGCATCTTCGCCATGGCCAAGCTGTCGGTGGAAGTGATGGTCCTGCTGTTCGGCACCTTGACCTTGTGGCTGGGTTTTTTGCGGATCGCCGAAAAAGCCGGGATCGTCGACTGGCTGGCCAAGGCCCTCGGACCGCTGTTCTTGCGCTTGATGCCAGAAGTGCCGGCCGGCCACCCGGCGATTGGCCTGATCACCCTCAACTTTGCCGCCAACGGCCTGGGCCTGGACAACGCCGCAACCCCTATCGGTCTCAAGGCCATGCGGGCCCTGCAGGACCTCAACCCCAGCCCGACCATCGCCAGTAATGCGCAGATCCTGTTCCTGGTGCTCAACGCCTCCTCGCTGACTCTGCTGCCGGTGACGATCTTCATGTACCGCGCCCAGCAAGGCGCGCCGGATCCGACCCTGGTGTTCCTGCCGATCCTGCTCGCCACCAGCGCCTCGACCTTGATGGGGCTGCTCTCGGTGGCCTTCGTTCAGCGCCTGCGGCTCTGGGATCCGGTGGTGCTGGCTTACCTGATTCCGGGGGCGTTGGTGCTGGGCGGCTTCATGGCGCTGTTGGCGACGCTCTCGGCCACGGCGCTGGCGGGGTTATCTTCGATCCTGGGCAACCTGACGCTGTTTGGCTTGATCATCCTGTTCCTTGTGATAGGGGCTCTGCGCAAGGTCAAGGTGTACGAAGCCTTCGTCGAAGGGGCCAAGGAGGGGTTCGACGTCGCCAAGAATCTGCTGCCGTACCTGGTGGCGATGCTCTGCGCCGTGGGTGTGCTGCGCGCTTCGGGAGCGCTGGATTTCGGCCTGGACGGCATCCGTCACCTGGTGCAGTGGGCCGGCTTGGATACCCGCTTCGTCGATGCCTTGCCGACCGCCATGGTCAAGCCGTTCTCCGGCAGCGCCGCACGGGCCATGCTGATCGAGACCATGAAGACGTCCGGCGTGGACAGCTTTCCGGCCCTGGTGGCCGCGACCATCCAGGGCAGCACCGAGACCACCTTCTACGTGCTGGCGGTGTACTTCGGCTCCGTGGGTATCCAACGAGCGCGCCATGCCGTGGGCTGCGCGCTGCTGGCGGAGTTCGCCGGGGTCGTGGCGGCGATCGGGGTTTGCTATTGGTTCTTTGGCTGAGCCCTGGCGAACCCTAGTGCAGCGAGGGCGTTGCGAGACGCTGGCCCTGCTCCACCGTCCAATTAACGACCTCGGCCGTCAGTCGATCACTGGCCCGGCCAAAACCTTCCACCACCGCTGGCACTTTCACGTCGGTCAGCGGTTGGCGGACTTCAAAACGGCGACTGGCCAGGATGCGTTGGTCGAAACCGCGCACCAGCAGCGCATCCAGGCGAATCACCACGCTGGCTGCCGTACCTTGATATTCCGTCTGGAAAGCCTGCAACTGGCCGCCCAACTCCAAGTCGGCCTGCAAGTTACTGTCGGCGACACTCAACAACCCGACGCGTCGATCCTGGGCGAAGCCATCGAGCAAACGGTTACGCAGCAAAACCGGTGCCGGATCGCTCCAACGCGAGGCGGCATAGCTGCTGAGCAGGTTGCCTTGGGGAATGACCGCGATGTTCGGGCTGTTGAGTATCTCGCTGGCCTGGGGGGTGGCCAGGCGTAGCGACCAGCTCACCGGCGTGCCCGCAGAAGCAGGGGCTTGAGTGATGGGCAAGCGATACACATCCGACGGCGTTGTCTTGGGCAAAATCGAGCAACCGCCAGCCAGGGTCAGTCCTGCCAGCAAGAGAATAGGGCGGATGAACCGATGCAACGGCTTCATGGCGTGAATTCCTTGTTCTTGTCATTGCCCAGCAAGTAGCCGCTGGGGTTGGCATCCAGGCGCCGGGAGATCCCCCGCAGTGCGCTCAGGGTCTCGCGCAGCTCACGCACGGCTGGCGCCAAGGCATTGAGGCCCTGCATGCCGTTATTCAGCGAGTCCCGATTGTCATCCAGCAGTTTGTCGAGGGTTGCCGTGCTGCGAGCCAGGGATTGCATGGCCTGGCCGGCGTTGCCGAATGCCTGTTTGCCTTGGTCATTGAGCAAGCCATTGGCGTTGCGCATCAGTGCGGTGGTCTGCTCCAGCGTGGCGCTCGCCTGCTTGCCGATGGTTGCCAGCTGTTGCATGGCCTGGCGAACGTCGCCGCGTTGCTCGGCGATGACTCCGGTGGTTTGTTCCAGATGGTCGAGGGTGCTGCTCAGGCGCTGGACATTGTCCGAGGAGAACACCTCGTTGGCGTTGTGCAGCAGCAGATTGATGCTGGTCATCAGGTCATCGCTGTTATTGAGCAGGCGGGCGATGGGCGAGGGCGCGGCAATGATTACCGGCGGTTCGCCGTCGTGTCCGGTCAATGGCTGGCTCTGGGGTGTGCCGCCGCTGAGCTGGATGATCGAGGTGCCGGTAATGCCCGTCAGTGCCAACTTGGCCTGGGTGTCTTGCTTGATGGGCGTTTCACCACTCAAGCGCACCCGCGCCAGCACCCGGCGTGGGTCGTTAGGGTCGAGCCGCAAGCTGACGACATCGCCGACCTTGATGCCGCTGTATTCCACCGAGCTGCCCTTGGACAAGCCACTGACGGCCTCGTTGAACACCACTTCGTAATCCTTGAACTCGCTGTCCACGCTGGACTTTGCCAGCCAGAGGCCGAACAGCAGGGCGCTGACCACCACAATTACGGTGAACAGGCCGATCAGCACATGATGGGCTCGGGTTTCCATGTCAAACCTCGTTCAGTTGTGTAGCGGCCGATAGCGCCGCGCGACCGCGAGGGCCGTGGAAATATTCGTGAATCCAGGCATCGTCGGTTTCCGATACCTTGTCGATGACATCGGCCACCAGCACCTTTTTCTGCGCCAGCACCGCCACCCGGTCAGTGATGGTGTAGAGGGTATCCAAGTCATGGGTGACCAGGAACACACTCAAGCCCAGGGCATCGCGCAACGTCAGGATCAATTGATCGAACGCCGCCGCACCGATGGGATCAAGGCCTGCGGTAGGTTCGTCGAGAAACAGAATGTCCGGGTCCAGAGCCAGCGCCCGGGCCAGTGCGGCTCGCTTGATCATGCCGCCGGACAGCGAGGCGGGGTACTTGTCTGCCGCCGAGAGCGGTAGCCCGGCCAATGCCAGTTTCACCGCTGCCAGATGTTCGGCATCGGCGCGGCTAAGCCCGGCGTGTTCGATCAGCGGCAGGGCGACATTTTCAGTCACGGTCAGGGACGAAAACAGCGCGCCTTTCTGAAACAGCACGCCAAAGCGGCGCTCGATCCGCGAGCGCTGTTCCTGAGACAGGCTCGGCAAGTCCTGGCCAAACACCTTGACCGATCCCTCACTGGGTTGGTTCAAGCCAACGATGCTGCGCAGCAACACCGACTTGCCACTGCCAGAGCCGCCGACTACCGCGAGGATCTCGCCCTTGTACACATCCAGGTCGAGGTTTTCATGCACGCTCTGTTGGCCGAAGCGATTACACAAGCCACGCACTTGAATCACCGCCTCGGCGGGCGGGCGAGGAGGTCGGCTCACCATTGCATCTCCATGAAGAACAGCGCGGCCACGGCATCGAGCACAATCACCACGAAAATCGACTGCACCACGCTGGACGTCGTGTGCGCCCCGACCGACTCGGCGCTGCCGCTGACCTTGAAACCTTCCAGGCAGCCGACGGCGGCGATCAGGAAGGCAAAGATCGGTGCCTTGACCATCCCCACCACGAAATGCTGTACGCCAATGTCCGACTGCAACAGCGTCAGGAACATCGCCGGGGAAATACCCAGTGACAGGGCGCAGACAACGCCGCCGCCGACAATGCCCGAAAGCATGGCCACGAAGGTCAGCATGGGCAGCGCCACCAGCAACGCCAACACCCGTGGCACGACCAGCAACTCGACGGGATCGAGGCCAAGGGTGCGGATCGCGTCGATTTCTTCGTTGGCCTTCATCGAGCCGATTTGTGCGGTGAACGCGCTGGCGGTGCGGCCCGCCATGAGGATCGCCGTCAGCAGCACGCCGAATTCACGCAGGAACGAGAACGCCACCAGGTCGACGGTAAAAATACTGGCGCCGAAGTCGGCCAGCACCGTCGCCCCGAGGAACGCCACCACCGCGCCCACCAAAAACGTCAGCAAGGCGACGATGGGGGCCGCATCCAGGCCGGTCTGTTCGATGTGGACGATCATGGGGGTCATGCGCCAGCGTCTGGGGCGAAACAGGTTGCGGGCGATGGTTTCCAGGATCAGGCCGACGAAGCCCAGCAATTGCAGGGTGTCCTGGCAAACCTTTTCCACGGCGCGGCCGATGCGTGTGAGCAATTGGGTCCAAACGCTCACCGTCGGTTCTTTGATGGGTACGCAGAAATCCGTCAGCGAACGATAAACCGTCTGTAGCAGTGCCCGCTCGGCGGCCGGCAAGCTGCAATCGGGATGTTCGGCGGTCTTGCCCAGCCGCTCGGAACCCAGCAGTTCCACCAGCAATGAGGCCCCGGCGGTGTCGAGGGCGCCGAGGCCGTTGAGGTCGATCCGGGTCTTTTCGTCGTACTGGCCGCGCAGCGATTCGCCCAAGCGCTTGAGCTGTGGGTAATGGGCCAGCGTCCAGTCGCCGCTGATCCACAGTTGCGCCGGCGAGCCGGAAGTGTCGAGTCGGGCACTGCCCATGTGGGGGCCAGGGGTCATACGTTTCTTGCTCGTTCGGCTTGAACAGCGCTACCTAATAGCACGACCACACTCATTTTGCTTCGGGCGCCGCGGCGCTGACGTTGAAACGCAGCACGCCGATCATCTGGCCGTTTTCCGTCAGCACCCGTACCTGCCATTTGCCCGTCGGGTCGTCCGGGAAGTTCTGCTTGTGGGTCCAGGCGCGGTAGCCTTCCTTGCGCCCGCCATGAATATCCAAGGCGATGCGGTCCACTTCTTTGCCGTTGAATTGCCAGACGTGATAAATCCGCTCGTCGAGGCCTCGCGGTGCGTTGATGGCGGTGTAGGCATACAGGCCGTTGCCACGGATCTGGGCTGCGCTGACTTCCTTGAGGCTGGCGCCCGGCGTGCGGTCTTCCAGTTGGGTGCTGATCGCCACTTCGGTCATCCACAGCGTGGCCGGTGGCACCCAGGAGCGCAGGACCCAGCCGGCGGCGCCGATCCCCACGGTGATGCACAGGATCGCCAGGGCGTTGCGCACCGTGCGGATCGGAAAGATCGACGCCAGGCTCGGAAACGACAGCAGCATGGCAATGCCCAGCGCCAGCTTGAAGCTCTGGTCAGTGGTCAAGTGCAGGATGACCGGCAACGCGGTGAGCAGGGCGGCAAACAGCGTCAGGGTGTGCAACGCCAGGAACGCCCAGCGCCGCGGTGCGAGCCATTTGTAATACAGCGGATCGGTGATCGAAATCAACGCGGCGATGGTGAGCAGGCCGGTGAAGATCAACTGGCTGCTGTTCCACGTCGTGGTAATGAAGAAAAACGGCAGGACGAAAAACAGGCTTTCCTGGTGAATCATCTGCGTGGCGTAGCGCAACAGCGGCTGGGGGATTTCACGCTTGAAGATCCGCGTGAACAGCCGGGTCATGCTGTTTTCCACCATCAGCCAGAGCCAGCTCACCAGCATCATGATGGCGATCCAGGTCGCCAGGCCCTGTTGGCGGTCCACCAGCATGAAACTGCCGAGCCCGGAAATGAAACCACCCAGCGCGATGACCCCCGGATAGCGCTTCATCAGTTCCAGAATGCGCTGGATAAAGAGTGTCAGGTTCTGCATGAGGTGGGTTCACAGTAAGTCGTAGGAAATATCCCCTACAGAGTATCGCCCGGACAACGATGTGACGAGCCTGCTTTTGTGGTTGTGGCGAACTCAGCTCTCGCTCGGGCGGGACCGGCGGCGCACTTGCCAGATCACCAGCCCGAGCAACAGCACCCCCAGCGCACCGCCCAGCGCCCAAACGAGCTCATCATCACTGAGCAGCGGCTTCTCGATACGCAGGTAACCCGGGTCCTTCAGCAACTCGCGCAGGGCCAGGTTGGCCTGTTCCAGGCTCACTCCCTGCAAGCGCACGGCGGGATTGGCGAAGCGGCCGTCTTCATAGTCGCCAAGGGCACTCCAGTAGTAATCGGCCAGGGCGCTGTTGCCCTGGACCGCCCAGGCCTGATGGGCAATGGCGGCCCGTTTGATACGCATGAAACTGTCAGTGTCCAGGCCGTCCTTGAGCAAGGTCTGGCGCAGCGCTTCGAGCGCCTGCTCGGCTTGCGGCAAATCTTCGCGCGCCAGGTCGGCGTTCAGGCTGAAAAAGCCGACGCCGCCGAACACCTCTCGCTCTACCCAAGGCCCATAGGACAGACCACGGGCCAGGCGCAACTGACGATAGAGCGCCCAGTCCAGATAATCCTTGAGCAAGTCGAAGGTTTCGTCGTGTTGCTGTTCCAGCACCGGCTCCGGAAATAACCAGTGGAGTTTCGCGCCATTGCCGACCAGGCCGCGAATAAGGTTGCGCTTGGTCACCGCGCTGTAGCGGATCTGCGGCAGCGGTTCGTGCACGCTGGGCTCCACTGCTTCGAGCTCGCCAAAGGTGCGTTCCAGATAGGCCGGCAACAACCGGTCGAGATCGCCGACCACGATCAGCGTCATGTTGTTCGGTGCATACCAGGCCTCGCGCACGTGCTCGATCTTGGCGAGTGTGAGACGTTCGACCTCGGCCCGTTCCGCGCAACGCAAGCCCAGTTCCACTGCCAGTTGATTGCTGGCCTTGTGGCTCAGGTCCTGACGATCGAGCCAGCGTTGCAGGTGGGTGTAATGGCCGCCGTCTTCGCGTTCGACCACCTGCTTGGCCGCCGCCAGGGCTTTTTCATCGATGCGGGTACGGGTCAACAGCGCCAGCAGCAGGTCCAGGACCTTGCGCTGGTTGTTCGCCGGTGCCTCGATCACAAACGTGGTATCGGCGTTGTTGGTGAAGGCGTTCCACTCACCGCCCAAGGCCTGCATGCGCTCCTCCAGGCCTCCTTCGCCACTGTCATCGACGCCGCTGAACAGCAGATGTTCGAGCAGGTGCGGCAGCTCCTTGTCGGCGCAGCTGAAGTCGTCCAGGCCCACGCCGACCACTAGCCGGATCGCCACGTGCCCGCGTTCGCTGCCGGGCTTGAGCAACAATTGCATGCCGTTGGGCAACGTATAGCCTTCGACCTGGAACCGGTCCAGGGCCACTACCGGCAACGAGCCGAGCAAAAGAAAGGCGAATAGCAGACAACGCATAAGGGCTTCCTGGCGGCTGAGGTGCGGGTCCATGGCGCCGGGCAGAGGATCATCGCCGGCAAGCTCGCTCTCACATCGAATCCAGGCAGGTTTATGACAGTGGGAGCGGCTGGCCCGCGAATGGCTTCAAGCCCTGGCCAATGTTACTGACTGACCAATGCGCCAGTCGTTCAAGGCGAATGGGTGATGTCAGAAATTTCATCTGCCGACAGTGCGCCGATCTCGGCTGTCTCCAGCACCACATAGGCGCTGCCGCAGAACAGCGAATTGAGGCGTCTCATGTCGGCAATCAGTTCCAGGTGCAGGGAACTGGTCTCCAGGCTTTGCAGGACCTTGCGATGCAAACGGCTGACGTGGGCATGGGCCATTCGCCGTTCCTGCGCACGAAAACGGCGCTTCTCGCGCAACAACTGACGGGCGCTTTCCCGGTCGGCACTCAGGAACACCGACATGCCCAGGCGCAGATTGGCGATCAGCTGGTTGTGCAGCCCCGCCAACTCTTCCAGGCCCACCTCGGAAAAGGAGCGGCGTTGCGAGGTCTTCTGCTGCTGGACCTTGCGCAACATACGCTCGATCAGGTCGCTGGCCAGTTTCAGGTTGATCGCCAGCTCAATGATCTCCGCCCAGCGACGACTGTCCTGCTCACTGAGGTCCTCCCGGGGCATTTGCGCCAGGTACAACTTGATGGCGCTGCACAATGCCTCGACGTCATCGCTGATGCGCCGCACTTCCTGGGTAACCGCCGTCTGCTGGCCGCGCAACACGTCCAGCATGGCTTCGAGCATGTTTTCGATCAGATCGCCAATGCGCAGGGTTTCCCGGGCGGCGTTCGCCAGCGCCAGGCTCGGGGTGGCGAGGGCCGTGGGGTCCAGGTGCCGGGGCTTGGCCGTGCCGTTGATTTCGGGACGTTCCGGCAGCAACCAGGCGCACAGCCTGGCCATGGGCGCGACGCTGGGCAGCAGCACCAGGCAACGCACGCTGTTATAGAGCAGGTGAAAACCAATGACCGTTTCCTGCGGGCTGAAATCCAGGCTGTCCAGCCAGCCCACCAGCGGGTCGAGTACCGGAATGATCAGCAACAGCCCGATCAGTTTGTACAACAGGCTGCCCAGCGCCACCTGCCGCCCTGCGGTGTTCTGCATGCTCGTGCTGAGGAATGCCAATATGCCGCTGCCGATGTTGGCGCCGATCACCAGGCCGATGGCCACCGGCAAGCTGATCACGGCGGCGCCGGCCAGCGTCGCAGTCAACAGCACGGCCGCCAGGCTCGAATAGGAAATCATCGCGAACAGCGCACCGACCAACGCATCGAGCAAGATGTCGCCGGTGAGCGAGGCGAAGATCACTTTCACGCCCTGGGCGTGGGTGATGGGCGCGGCAGCCTCGACGATCAGTTGCAGCGCCAGGATGATCAGGCCCAGGCCGATGCTGACCCGACCCATCTGCCCGACTCGCGTCTGTTTGCGCGACAGGAAAAAAATCACCCCGAGGAAAATCAACAGCGGCGACAGCCACGACAGGTCGAGGGTCAGGACCCGCGCCATCAGCGCCGTACCGACGTCGGCGCCAAGCATGGTCGCCAGGGCCGGCGTCAGTGCCATCAGCCCTTGGCCAACGAACGATGTGACGAGCATGGCCGTGGCGTTGCTGCTCTGGACCATGGCCGTGACCATGATGCCCGCCAGGAACGCCAGCCAGCGCCTGGACATGTTCTGGCCGATGACATGGCGCAGGTTCGAGCCATAGACCCGCAAGATGCCGGTACGGACGATATGCGTGCCCCAGATCAGCAGGGCCACGGCGGAAAGTAGATTCAGCAGGGTCAGCATGAGGAGCCCCCTGTTAGCGTCCCAAAGGGACAAATTGACGATGCCACTTCATTTTTAGGTGTGTACTTAAGCTGTAGTTGGCTAACGGTTCGAGCGCCAGCATTGCACAGCTAAAGAAGGGTTTGAAACAAAACTGTCATAAAAACTATGCTGCGGTCTTGAAACCTCCTGGGTCCATCAGACAAACGCGAAGCCTGTGGGAGCGGGCTTGCTCGCGGATGCGCTCTTTCAGGCGACACAGGGTTGAATGTTCTGGCCTCTTCGCGAGCAAGCCCGCTCCCACAGGGGCGCACCAGGCCAATGACACCGGCATGAAAAAGGGGCTCCAAGAGCCCCTTCGTCCATTGCCCCTACACTTACTGACCAGGGACATCCTTGCGCAGTTTCACCGGATCCTGCTGCTTGCGCTTGCGGGCAATCGCCGTGCGCATCTTGATGTTGATGGCTTCCACCGCCAACGAGAACGCCATGGCGAAGTAGACGTAGCCTTTTGGCACGTGCACGTCGAACGACTCGGCGATCAGCACGGTACCGACCACCAGCAGGAACGACAGCGCCAGCATCTTCAGCGACGGATGCTTGTCGATGAACTCACTGATAGTGCCCGAGGCCAGCATCATCACCAGCACGGCGACGATGATCGCCGCGACCATCACCGGCACATGGGAGACCATGCCTACCGCGGTGATGACCGAATCCAGGGAGAACACGATGTCGATGATCGCGATCTGGATGATGGTGTAGAGAAAGTTGCCGCCCTTGCCCGAGGGCTCGTCGCTGCTTTCGTCTTCACCTTCCAGCGCGTGGTACATCTCCTGGGAGCTTTTCCACAGCAGGAACAGGCCACCGAAGAACAGGATCAGATCACGACCGGAGATGCCCTGGCCGAACACTTCGAACAAATCGGCGGTCAGGCGCATCACCCAGGTGATGGACAGCAGGAGCAGGATCCGCGTGACCATGGCCAGCGCCAGGCCGAATATCCGGGTGCGCGCCTGCATGTGCTTGGGCATGCGGCTGACCAGGATCGAGATCATGATGATGTTGTCGATGCCCAGGACAATTTCCAGGGCGGTCAGGGTAAAGAAGGCAACCCAGATTTCCGGGTTGGTCAGCCATTCCATGTGAGTTCCTTTGAGCGAGTGTTAGGCCGCGCTGCCTGGGCGACGCGGCGGGCATTGCTTTTATAGAGTGCTGAACAGCGGAAAAATCCCCATCAGCAACGCGGCGAACATTATGCACAGGCAAACCAGCACTGCCCACTTCAGGGTGAAGCGCTGGTGATCGCCGAACTCGATCCCGGCCAGGGCCACCAGCAGGTAGGTGGACGGAACCAGCGGGCTCAGCAGGTGCACGGGTTGGCCGACGATCGAGGCACGGGCCATTTCAACGGCGGTGATGCCGTAATGACTGGCGGCTTCGGCGAGAACCGGTAACACCCCGTAATAAAATGCATCGTTGGACATGAAGAACGTGAACGGCATGCTCGCCAGGGCGGTAATCACTGCCAGGTACGGGCCGAGGAAGTCCGGGATCACTGCCAGCAGGCTTTTGGACATGGCGTCGACCATGCCGGTGCCGGACAGGATGCCGGTAAAGATGCCTGCCGCGAAAATCAGCCCGACCACTGCCAAGACGCTGCCGGCGTGAGCCGCGACGCGGTCCTTCTGCTGCTGCAGGCACGGGTAGTTGACGATCATGGCGATACTGAATGCCACCATGAACAACACCGGCAGCGGCAACAGGCCGGCGATCAGGGTGCACATCAGGCCCAGGGTCAACGCGCCGTTGAACCAGATCAGCTTCGGGCGGCGGGCATCCGGAAACTGGGAAACGCTGATTTCGCTGTGGTCGATTTCATCACCGGCCAAGTGCAGTTCACCCAAGCGTGCCCGCTCGCGTTTGCCGTACATGTAGGCGATCACCAGGATTGCCACCACACCGGCGGCCATCGCAGGAATCATCGGGACGAAGATATCGGACGGATCGACATGCAACGCACTGGCTGCGCGGGCCGTCGGGCCGCCCCAGGGCGTCATGTTCATCACGCCACCGGCGAGGATGATCAGGCCAGCCATGATGCGTGGGCTCATGCCGATGCGGCTGTAGAGCGGCAGCATCGCGGCCACGCAGATCATGTAAGTGGTCGCGCCGTCACCATCAAGGGAAACGACGAGCGCCAGGACGGCGGTACCGACCGAAACTTTCAACGGGTCGCCCTTGACCAGCTTGAGGATCTTGCGCACGGCCGGGTCGAACAGGCCGGAATCGATCATCAGGGCAAAATAGAGAATCGCGAACATCAGCATCACCCCGGTCGGGGCGAGCTTGGTGATGCCTTCGAGCATCATCGGGCCGATCTTCGGCGCAAAGCCACCGAACAGGGCGAACAGGATCGGGATGATGATCAGGGCGATCAGCGCAGACAGGCGCTTGGTCATGATCAGGAACATGAACGTGATGACCATGGCGAAGCCAAGGAAAGTCAGCATAGGAAATACTCCAGGCGTGGCGCGGCGGGCAAAGGCAAACCGGATAGGTCAGCGCAGGATGCAAGGCTCGGGACGGACGGATGGAGTGGGTGCGACGGAAGAGGAAGCAGCGGACATCAGAATCACCATTGTTGTTGTTAAAGGGGCCAAGCGAGCGTTGGAAACTCGCTTCTGGCCACCGGTCTTTTGCCGGTAGTGGGGGCGATCCTAATCGCGCAAGCTTTCAGCCAGCTTTCGCTATGGCAATGGCTGATGACTGGCCCGTTTTCATGGCAAGGGAGCAATTACTGTTTCGGTTCAAATGCTGAAAGATCCAGCGGCCGTACCGCGCCCATCCAGATTGCATGCTCGGTGTGATCGGTCAGGTCATCGCCGGTGTCCGGATGAAGAAAAATCACCAAGCCTTTGCGGTTCAGGGCCAGCCACGGCAAGACCACGCCGATGTACTGCGGATCGAACGCTAATTGGCAGCTCCAGTCCGGGTGCGGGCCGACCGGGCGCTGGTGGACGCGGCCCATTTTCAGCGGGAACAGTTGCGCCGCTTCCTCGCAGAGGGCCTTCGCCTGGTCGAGCGTGTTGGCGTCGAAATACACGTGGGCGTGGTAACCCTTGATCCGCTGCATCTGTCGCTCCTTTTAAAAGAGGCCGAACCCTCTGCGTTTCCCGCGGGTCAGACGCCTATACGCAGGAATAAGGGAAACGAAGCCATGAAAAATGCCGAAACCCCGGTCGTCAAAGTTGTGCTTTATGGCGCCATGAGCAGTCTGGGCAGTGCGTTGATGGCTGAAATGCTGCGGCGCCAGCATGAGGTCATCGTCATTCTCGATGATCTCACAGCTTTGGCCCCGCGCCCCGGCTTGCGGACCAAGACCGGCAGTCTTTTTGATCCCCTGCGGGTCAAGCAAAGTGTTGCCGGTGCCGACGCCGTGGTGTGCCTGCTCAATGCACCGGGCCTGCCGATGAACAGCGAACAGGTGGAGCGCACATTGATTCCCGGCCCCGTCGAGCAAGTATTGGCGGTGGATGCGCTGGTCGCCGGCATGCAGGCAGTGAATGTTCCCCGGTTGTTCCTGATAGGCGATTTCGCCGTGCTCGACGAGGAGCAGGCCGACGACGATTTACAGCGCCATGCCGCCGAGGAAGTGCTCGACGCACTCAAGAACAGCACCTTGCAATGGACCTTGGTCAACGCCCCCTACGCTGCGCCGGGCCTGGGTTTCGAGCATTTCAGCCACGTCAGTACGAGCCTGGAACCCGGCATGGCTGAATCCCTGGAACGGCTCAACCGCGTCGCGGTCGGTATCGTTGACGAACTGCACCTGAACCTGCACGTGGGCGAGCATGTCAGCTTCGTGGCAGCTCACTAGAAGCGATATTCACCCCGGGTGGCGAGGGAGCTTGCTCCCGCTGGGCCGCGTAGCGGCCCCAGAGGACGTCGCCCACCCAACAATCAAACCGCAATCGACGGCAGCGGCAATCCCGTGAGCGAGTCGGCGCTGTTGGCCTGTTCTTCCATCAACCAGTCGACGAACTGCCGGATCAACACCCCGCGCCGTTTACGCTGGGGCAAGACCACGTAGTACCCCAGCCGCGACAACACGGTTTCCGAGATCGGGCGACACAACAATCCCTGCGCCAGCAAGTTATCCACAAGGTGCCGCCAGCCGATGGCGACGCCTTGGCCGCCAATCGCGGCCTGGATGAGCAACGTGTAGTTGTCGAAGCGCAATTGGCCCGGCGCCGGGGGCGAGGTGATCCCCAGCTCACGAAACACGCCGCTCCAGTCGAACCAGCTGTTGCTATTGCCCGCCCGCAAGTGCAGCAAGGGGAATTCCGCCAAGGCCTGGGCGGGCAAGGGCAGGGGACGGTCCTTGAGCAGCAGCGGGCTGCAGACTGGAAAGACTTCTTCGCTGAACAGCCAGCGACTTTCGCCTTGTTTGAAGCGACCGTCGCCGAACAATACGGCAACGTCGATATCCGTGCGCAACATGTTGTGGTTGCGCTCGCTGGTCACGAGGCTGACGTCCACTTGGGGATTGGCCGCGTGGAAGCGGTGCAGGCGCGGCATCAACCAATAGGCGGCGAACGCGAAGTCCGTGGCGACTTGCAGCACCTCATGCTGATGCTGGGCGGTGATCGCGCTCAGCCCCGCATCGATGCTCTGCAAACCGGCCTGGACCTGCTCGAACAGGATCGTTCCGGCCTCGGTCAGTTCGATGCCGCGATAGATGCGGTCGAACAGTCGCGTGCCCAGTTGTTCTTCCAGGCGTTTGATCTGCTGGCTGATGGCCGGTTGCGTGGTGCCCAGCTCGATTGCCGCCGCCGTAAAACTTTGCTGGCGGGCTGCGGCTTCAAAGGCACGGAACAGTTCCAGGGACAGGTCACCCAAGGCGTCATACATAAGCTGTGCTTATCCTAGTCATTATCCTGCATGGGCTTTACCCCAATACCTTGTGGCTACATGCTCGATCGCAGCAATTTCGCATAACTGTCTACTATGGAATGCCGCGAATACATGAAGCGCAAGAACATTCTTTTCATCATGGCCGATCAAATGGCCGCGCCAATGTTGCCGATCTACGGTCCTTCACCCATCAAACTGCCCAACCTGTCGCGCCTGGCCGCTGAAGGCGTGGTGTTCGACGCCGCCTATTGCAACAGCCCGCTCTGCGCACCGTCGCGCTTCACCCTGGTCAGCGGCCAGTTGCCGAGCAAGATCGGCGCCTATGACAACGCGGCGGATTTTCCGGCAGACGTACCGACTTATGCCCATTACTTGCGGCGCCTCGGCTACCGCACGGCGTTGTCCGGCAAGATGCATTTTTGCGGTCCCGATCAACTGCACGGTTATGAAGAGCGCCTGACCAGCGATATTTACCCGGCCGATTATGGCTGGGCGGTGAATTGGGACGAGCCCGATGTACGGCCCAGCTGGTACCACAACATGTCCTCGGTGTTGCAGGCCGGGCCGTGCGTGCGCACCAACCAACTGGATTTCGACGAAGAAGTGGTGTTCAAGGCGCAGCAATACCTGTTCGACCACATTCGTGAAGACGGGGATCAGCCGTTCTGTCTGACCGTGTCCATGACTCACCCGCACGATCCATACACGATTCCCAAGGCGTTCTGGGACCTGTACGAGGACAAGGACATCCCGCTGCCACACACGCCGGCGCAAACCGAACTCGACCCACATTCCCAGCGGCTGCTAAAGGTTTACGACCTGTGGGACAAGCCGTTGCCTGTGGATAAGATTCGCGATGCTCGCCGGGCCTATTTTGGCGCGTGCAGCTACATTGACAGCAACGTCGGCAAACTGCTGCAAACGCTGGAGGACACTGGCCTGCTGGACGACACCATCGTGGTGTTCTCCGGCGACCACGGCGACATGCTTGGGGAAAAGGGCCTTTGGTACAAAATGCACTGGTTCGAAATGGCCGCCCGCGTGCCGCTGTTGATCAGCGCGCCGGGGCAGTTTGCCAGCGGTCGGGTCAGCGCGGCGGTGTCCACGGCCGACCTGCTGCCGACCCTCGTCGAACTGGCCGGCGGCACGCTGGAGCCGGGTTTGCCGCTGGATGGCCGTTCGCTGGTACCGCACCTGCAAGGGCAGGGCGGCCATGACGAAGTGTTTGGCGAATACATGGCCGAAGGCACCGTCAGCCCGTTGATGATGATTCGCCGCGGCCCCTGGAAGTTCATCTACAGCGAAGACGATCCGTGCCTGTTGTTCGACGTGCGTAACGATCCTGAGGAACAGGAAGATCTTAGCCAGTCGCCGGAACATCGGACGCTATTCGGCGATTTTCTCGCCCAAGCGCGGGCCAAATGGGATATCCCAACCATTCACCGCCAGGTGCTCGCCAGCCAGCGGCGTCGGCGTTTCGTTGCCCAGGCACTGACCCTGGGCAAACTCAAGAGCTGGGATCACCAGCCAATGGTGGACGCCAGTCAGCAATACATGCGCAACCACATCGACCTCGACGATCTGGAGCGCAAGGCCCGTTATCCACAACCCTGCCAAAACCAATAACGTAAGGGGAAGCACATGCAAAAGTTATCCACAGTACTGACCGCTGGGCTGTTGGCGTTGAGCAGTGTTTCGGCATGGGCCGAGCAAAGCTGCGACACCGTGAAAATGGCCGACCCGGGTTGGAGCGACATCGCTGCGACCAACGCCATCACCGGTTTCCTGCTGGACGGGATGGGCTACAAGGCCAAGGTCGACACCCTTGCAGTGCCGATCACCTTTGGCGGCCTCAAGGATGGCCAGGTGGATGTGTTCCTTGGCAACTGGATGCCAGCCCAGCAGGGTTTCTATGACAAGTTCGTGGCCAATGGCGATGTGACGCAGCTGGCGAAGAACCTCGACGGCACGGAATTCACCTTGGCGGTCCCGGATTATGTCTGGGACGCAGGTGTGCATAACTTTGCCGACCTGAACAAATTCGCCGACAAGTTCGACAAGAAAATCTACGGCATCGGCTCCGGCGCGCCGGCAAACCTGTCGTTGAAAGAGATCATCAAAACCAACGACTTCGGCATGGGCGAGTGGAAACTGGTGGAATCCAGCGAGCAGGCGATGCTCGCCGAAGTTTCCCGGGCCGTTAAGAAGCAGAAGTTCGTGACCTTCCTTGGCTGGACGCCGCACCCGATGAACGTGCAGCTGAAAATGCATTACCTCAAGGGTGGCGAGAAATACTTCGGCGGCACCGGCAGCGTCTATACCCTGACCCGCAAAGGTTATGCACAGGCCTGCCCGAACGTGGGCAAGCTGTTGACGAACCTTAGCTTCACCCAGGAAATGGAAAACAGCATCATGGCCGAGGTGGTCAACAACAAAGTCAGCAACGCCGACGCGGCCAAGGCCTGGATCAAGGCTAACCCGGCTGTGCTGGATAAATGGCTGGACGGTGTGAAGACCGTGGATGGCAAAGATGCGTTGGCGGCGGTGAAAGCCAAGCTGTAAAGCCGATGTGCCGGTGAGTTGCTCTTGTGGCGAGGGAGCTTGCTCCCGCTGGAGGGCGAAGCCCTCCCAAAACCGATACGGTGTCGTGCCGTCTCGGATTTTGGGGCTGCTTCGCAGCCCAGCGGGAGCAAGCTCCCTCGCCACGGGCGGTCACTCGCCTGATACTCTGCGCCAAACCCCATCCTTGAGGCCCCATGGCAATTCCCACCCGCCGCTCACTCTTGCCGTTCCTGAACTGGCTGCCTCGGCAGACCCGCGCCAGCGTCGGCCGTGACCTGATCGTCGGCCTGAGCGGCGCGATTCTGGCGTTGCCGCAATCCATTGCCTACGCCCTGATCGCCGGTTTACCGCCTGAATACGGACTGTACGCGGCGATTGTGCCGGTGTTGATCGCGTGCCTGTGGGGATCGTCGTGGCATTTGATCTGCGGTCCCACGGCGGCGATTTCCATCGTCCTGTACGCCACCGTCAGTCCACTGGCCGTACCCGCCAGCGAGGACTACGTCACGTTGATCCTGCTGCTGACTGTGCTGGCGGGCATCTTCCAGTGGCTGCTGGGGTTGTTGCGTTTCGGGGCGCTGGTCAATTTCGTCTCGCACTCGGTGGTGCTGGGTTTCACCTTGGGCGCGGCGGTGGTCATTGCGCTGGGGCAGTTGCCAAACTTGCTGGGCCTGGAGTTGCCGAACGAAGCCACGGCGTTGAAAGGCTTGTTGAGACTGCTCAGCCACATCGGGGCTGTGGATAAACCGTCGTTGCTGTTGGGATTGGGAACGTTGGTCATCGGCGTCGTGCTCAAACGCTTGTTACCACGCTGGCCGAGCCTGTTGATAACTCTGGTGCTCAGCAGCCTGTTGGTCTGGTTGTGGCCGGCAATGTTCGGGCATGTGGCGCTGGTCAGTGCCTTTGTCGGGCGCCTGCCCCCGTTCGCTCCGCTGCCGCTGGACCTGGAATTGATACTGCGCCTGCTGCCTGGGGCCGTCGCGGTTGGCATGCTCGGGCTGGTCACCAGCCTGTCCATCGCCCGCTCGCTGTCGGTCCGCTCCGGGCAACTGCTCGATGCGAACCAGGAGGTGAGGGCGCAGGGGCTTTCCAACATCGTTGGAGGATTTTTCTCCGGATCGCTGTCGGCCGGTTCTTTTACCCGTTCCGGCCTCAGTTATGAAGCCGGGGCCTGCTCGCCGTTGGCCGGGGTGTTCTCGGCGTTGTGGGTGGCGTTGTTTGCGGTCGCCGGGGCGAAACTGATCGCGCACATTCCGATTCCCGCCATGGCCGGCAGCATCCTGCTGATCGCCTGGGGCCTGGTGGACCACCGAGGCATCCGCGCGCTGTATCGCGTCAGTCGTGCCGAATTCGTGGTGATGGGCCTGACTTGCCTGGCCACGCTGCTGCTGGAGCTGCAAACCGCCATCTACGCCGGCGTCCTGGCCTCGCTGTTCTTCTATCTCAAACGAACGTCGCAGCCACGGGTGCAACACTTTCGCGAGGGAGAGGCAGAGATCCTGCGGGTGGGCGGCTCGATCTTTTTCGGCGCCAGCCACTACCTGCAAGTGCGCCTGCAACGGTTGCAGGCGCAACGGGTGGTGATCGACGCACAGCAGATCAACTTCATCGATTATTCCGGGGTGGAAATGCTTCACCAGGAGGCCCGGCGCCTGCGCAGTCAGGGGCGTAGCCTGACGTTGCGCATGGCCCGGCCGCAGGTGGTGGAAGAGTTGTTGAAACTGGAGGGGGCACAGAAGTGCCCGATTCTTTTCGAGGACTGACCCGTGGCGAGGGAGCTTGCTCCCGCTCGGGTGCGAAGCGCCCGCAAACCTGTCATGTCGAGTATTTTAGGGCTGCTTTGCAGCCCAGCGGGAGCAAGCTCCCTCGCCACGGGGGTTCAGAGTGCTAGCTGGCGGCGCAGTTCGGCCAGCACTGGCGCGGTGTCGGGGCGCACGCCGCGCCACAGGTAAAATGCTTCACCCGCCTGCTCGGCCAGCATCCCCAAGCCATCCATTGCCAACGCCGCGCCGTGTTCGCTGGCCCAGCGGCAGAACGAGGTCGGCTCCTTGCCGTACATCATGTCGTAGCAGACCGTCAGGCCGGGCTCGATCAAGCTGCCGGCAATCGGCGGCACCTCTCCTGACAGGCTGGCGGACGTGGCGTTGATGATCAGGTCCACCGGCTCTTGCAACCAGTCGAAACCACTGGCCGAGACCGGCCCCAGATCCGCGAACAATTCCGCCAGCAACTCAGCCTTTTCCACTGTGCGATTGGCGATGATCACTGAGGCCGGTGCTTCAGCCAGCAGCGGCTCCAGGGCGCCGCGCACCGCGCCGCCGGCCCCCAGCAACAGGATGCGCTTGCCTTTGAGGCTCAGGCCCGCATTGACGGTCAAGTCCCGTACCAGCCCGGCGCCGTCGGTGTTGTCGCCCAGCAGGCGGCCGTCGGCCAGCTTGCTCAACGTGTTGACCGCGCCGGCCCGCTGCGCTCGCTGCGTCAGGCTGTCGGCCAGGCGGAAGGCGTCTTCCTTGAACGGCACCGTGACGTTTGCCCCACGCCCTTCGCGGAAAAATGCCCGTGCGCAACCGGCAAAATCCTCCAGGGGCGCCAGCAGCGTGGTGTAGTCCAGCGCTTGTCCGGTTTGTTCGGCAAACAAGCGGTGAATCAACGGCGACTTGCTGTGGCCGATCGGGTTACCCATTACAACGTAGCGATCCATGGACATTCCCCGTTCAGGCCGTTGCCAGCCAATCGCGATCCTGCAGGAAGTATTCGGTCAGCCGCGCTTCCTCGCTGCCCGGTTCGGCTTTCCAGTCGTAGCCCCAGCGCACTTGCGGCGGCAGGGACATCAGGATCGATTCGGTACGCCCGCCCGATTGCAGCCCGAACAGCGTGCCGCGGTCGTAGACCAGGTTGAATTCCACGTAGCGCCCGCGGCGAAACTCCTGGAACTCGCGCTGCTTGGCGGTGAAGGGATCATTCTTGCGTCGGCGCATGATCGGCAGGTAGGCATCGATGTAGGCGTCGCCAATGGCGCGCATGAAGGCGAAGCTGGTGTCGAAATCCCATTCGTTCAGATCATCGAAAAACAAGCCGCCGATGCCCCGTGGCTCGTTGCGATGCTTGAGATGAAAGTAGCTGTCGCACCAGGCTTTGTAGCGCGCATATACATTCGGGCCGAACGGCGCGCAGGCCTGCTCGGCGACACGGTGCCAATGCACGCAATCTTCTTCTACGCCGTAGTAGGGCGTCAGGTCGAAGCCACCGCCGAACCACCAGACGGGCTCTTCACCTTCCTTTTCGGCGATGAAAAAGCGCACGTTGGCGTGGGACGTCGGGATATGGGGATTGTGCGGATGAATGACCAGCGATACGCCCAGGGCTTCGAAGCCGCGCCCGGCCAGTTCCGGCCGGTGGGCACTGGCCGACGGTGGGAGACCGCTGCCAAAGACGTGGGAAAAATTGACGCCGCCCTTTTCGATCACCGTACCGTTTTCAATGACCCGCGTGCGACCGCCGCCACCGGCAGGCCGGGCCCAGGCGTCTTCGACGAAGCGCGTGCCGCCATCCTCGGTTTCCAGGGCGGCGCAGATACGGTCTTGCAGGTCGAGCAGGTAGGCTTTCACGGCCTCGGTGCGAGTGGACATGACATCACCTTGATCAGGGCTACGCTACGCGGCGTACAACGGGCCGGTCGCAAATTGGCGCACAGGATACCACCGCACTTGCCCACGCCACAGTTGACGAAGGTCAAGCTTAGGAGTCCGATAGCAGGCTTGGTAAATGTCCCTCGACAAGGAGAGAGTGAAGATGGCCAAACGTATCCAGTTCAGTTCCCACGGCGGTCCCGAAGTGCTTGAGTACGTGGACTACCAGCCCGCCGAGCCGGGCCCGCAGCAGGTACGCGTCAGCAACAGGGCCATCGGGCTCAACTTCATCGACACCTATTACCGCAGCGGCTTGTACCCGCCACCGGCGCTGCCCTCGGGCCTGGGCGCCGAAGGGGCGGGCGTGGTCGAGGCGGTCGGCAGCGAGGTTTCGCGCTTCAAGGTCGGCGACCGGGTGGCGTATGGCAGCGGTCCTCTGGGCGCCTACAGCGACGTGCATGTGCTGCCCGAAGCCAACCTGGTGCACCTGCCCGAATCCATCAGTTTCGAACAGGCGGCCGGCGTGATGCTCAAGGGCCTGACCGTGCAGTACCTGTTGCGCCAGACCTATGAACTCAAGGGCGGAGAAACCATCCTGTTTCACGCCGCCGCGGGTGGTGTGGGCTCGTTGGCGTGCCAGTGGGCCAAGGCCTTGGGCGTGAAGCTGATCGGCACCGTCAGCTCACCGGAGAAAGCCGCGATAGCCAAAGCCCATGGTGCTTGGGAAACCATCGACTACAGCAAGGAAAACGTCGCACAACGCGTGCTGGATTTGACTGACGGCAAAAAAGTACCCGTGGTGTACGACGGGGTCGGCAAGGACACCTGGCTGACCTCGCTGGACAGCGTCGCCCCCCGTGGCCTGGTGGTGAGCTTTGGCAATGCCTCGGGCGCGGTGGACGGGGTGAACCTGGGGATTCTTTCCGCCAAGGGCTCGCTGTACGTCACCCGCCCGACCCTGGCCACCTACGCCAACAACGCCGCAAACCTGCAACGCATGGCCGATGAACTGTTCGCGATGATCAGCAGCGGCAAGCTCACGGTGGACATCAACCAGCGTTATCCACTGGCGGAAGCGGCCAAGGCCCAGACCGAGTTGTCGGCGCGACGGACGACCGGGTCGACCATCCTCTTGCCCTGAGGTTGGGGGGCAGGTTGCTTGAAAAAACTGTGGGAGCGAGCTTGCTCGCGATTGCGGTGGGTCAGCTTGAATCCAAGTTGGATGTGCCGTCGTCTTCGCGGGCAAGCCCGCTCCCACAGAGGGGCCCATTGAACGCAAGACTTGTGTTCGCCGAGAATCGAATGTGGGAGCGGGCTTGCTCGCGAATGGGACCTGCGCGGTCTCAGTCCGGCCGCACGACTTTCCCGGTCGCCAGGTCGCGAATCACGCTGGGGTTCTTGCGCCCGCCCAGGTTACCGCCCAGCACCAAGTCGATCTGCCCACGGAAATACTGTTCGACGCGAATCCGCGTGCGCGCTGCCGGGCGACCCTGGGGGTTGGCCGAGGTTGACACCAATGGGCCGACCAGCGAGCAGAGGTCGCGCACCGTGGGATGATCGCTGACCCGCAGTGCGACGGTATCGTGCACACCGGTAATCCATTCAGGCAGCAGACACTGGTGCGGAACCAGCCAGGTATTGGGCCCTGGCCACGTGCTGGCCATGCGGTCCATCCAGGTTTCGGGGAAGTCTTCGAACAAGAAGTCGAACTGGCGGATATTGTCAGCCACCAGGATCAGGCCTTTGTCAGGCAACCGCGATTTGATCGCCAAGAGCCGTTCCACCGCTTCCTCGTTCCACGGATCACAACCCAGGCCCCAGACCGCTTCGGTTGGATAGGCAATCACCGCCCCGGCACGAATTTCTCGCGCGGCTTGTTGCACACGCCAACTGTTGACCATGAAAGAATCTCCGCAACACAAATAAGGCTGTGCGCAGTTTACCGATCTTCCCCATAAAACCTAGCGCGTGCGCGCAAACCAGCGACCATTGTCACGGATGGCGCGTCCTTCCATTTCCAGCTCGGTCAGGGCTGCAAGCACCTTGGGCAACCCCCAGCCACTGGCATCGGCCAGCGCCTCAGTGCTCAGCGGGGCGGCATGCAGCAGGCGCAACAGCGGATGGGTCACGGGTTCAGGCGCTTGGGCTGGCGCTAACCGCTGCCAGCCCCGCAAGGCTTCAAAGATATGTTCAACGGTTTCCACCAGCGCGGCGCCGTCGCGGATCAGTTGGTGACAGCCCCGGGCGCCGGGATGATGAATGGACCCCGGAATGGCGTACACCTCGCGACCCTGTTCGGCGGCCAGCCGTGCCGTGATCAGCGAGCCACTGGCAATACTGGCCTCCACCACCAGCACACCCAGGGACAAGCCGCTGATGATCCGGTTGCGGCGCGGAAAATTGCTGGCATGAGGTGGCGCGTCCAGCGGGAACTCCGACAGCACGGCGCTGCCCTGGGCAATCATCGCCTCCGCCAGTCGTCGATTGCGCTGTGGATAAAAATTTTCCAGGCCGGTGCCCAGTACGCCGATGGTGCGCCCGCCGACGTCCAGCGCCGCTTGATGGGCTGCCGCATCGATACCCAAGGCCAAGCCGCTGGTGATGACAAAACCGGCGCCGGCCAGGCTGCGGGAAAACGCCGCCGCGGTGTCCATGCCCGGTCGCGATGCGCGGCGACTGCCGACCATCGCCAGCTGGGGTTTTTCCAGGATCGATGCGTCGCCCGCGACGAACAGCAGCGGTGGCGCGTCGCTGATCTGCGCCAGCAGCGCCGGGTAGTCCGGTTGGTCCCACATCAATAAATGCTGACCCGAACGCTCTAGCCAGGCCAATGCGTGGGCGGCGCCGTCACGCACATCCGGGTTGCGCCGAGCCTCGGCGCACGCCGCAGGCAAGCGCAATGCTTGCCACGCGCTGGCCGGTGCGCTGATGGCTTTGGAGGCCGAGCCGAAGGCCTCCATCAGGGTCATGAAACGTTTGGGTCCAAGCTCCGGCAAGCGATGAAGACGTAGCCGGGCCTCCAGTTCCGCAGGGGAAACCGGAGCAGATTCAGGTAATGACATGCGATCATCCTTGACCGTTATAAGCCCCGTAGAAACGGGAACAAGCTGTGGATAACTCTGTTGGTAACTTGTGAGACCCGTTATGGATTACGCACCTTGTCGAGCACCGCCAACGAACGCGATGCGTAGAGCACCAAGCCATAACTGAGCTTGTCGTAGGTACGGAACACCATCAACAGGCCGGCCCGTTCGTCGGGGATTTTTACCGACTCGCCAGTGATGCGGTCGCGCACGGTCTCCCCGGTTTTCATCACCGCCAGCACGTTGCCTTCGGCCAGCCCATCGCGACGGCCCTTGTTCAGGGTTACCACGTCGAGCGCGCCGATCTGGGTCACGCCCCGGGGCACGTCGAGGATCAGCCCGTTGATTTCCGATTTTGGCGCGCTGGGCATGAACGTCGAGTTGATCGAGCGTTCTTCGCCGCTGAACAGGCGGTCACCGAGGCGTACTTCCTGGGTGGTGCGCTGCAGGGTCAGCGTGGTGACATCACCCTCGGTGGCAACCACTTCGCCGCCGCCGATATCGTCGGCGTTGATGCCCAGGAACTCCTTGGTCTCGGGGTCGGTGTAGACCTTGCCCTGGCGGAAGATGCCATACGCCGACTGGCTCGCGTCGAATGAACCACGGGCAAAGACCCGGTCTCCCATGCCGCTGAGCACCCGCTCGGCATTGCCGGCGACAATATACGGCGCCTTGTTGAAATCCTCGGCGGTGTCGACGATACGGTTGCTCAATAAAAAGCTGTTGATGGCCTGCAGCGGAATGCTCGGGATGGCGTCGGCCACCGGCGAGCTGCGGATGCGCGGGGACAGTTTGATGGTGCCTCGCGAGGAGCCGCGATTGAGGGTCAGGCGCGGCTGCCCGTTGACGTAGACCAGCGACAGGGTGTCGCCGGGATAGATCAGGTTCGGGTTTTCGATCTGCGGGTTGGCCTGCCAGAGCTCCGGCCATTTCCAGGGCTCGCGCAGGTACTTACCGGAAATGTCCCACAGGGTGTCTCCCGTCACCACCGTGTATTGCGGGGGAAAACCCTCCCGAAGTTGCACTTGCCCGTGCGCGACGCCGGCCGAGGCCAGAACGAGCAGGGCGAGTAGTGATTTCCTCATGCGGTGAATCCCTTTATTATGTGCGTTCGCGTGAAACGCCAGAGCCCCCGTGGCTCGCTCCGTGAGGCTCTGCGCTTCAGGAGCAACGTTTTACAACGGTAGCCTGCATCCCAAGACACGCCAGGCCAGCCACCCGACTTTACCTCACACGTGCATTTATCAAGCTTATGGCCATTTTGAACATTCTCGAATTTCCGGACCCGCGCCTGCGCACTATCGCCAAACCCGTGGCCGTAGTGGACGACGAAGTGCGTCAGTTGGTCGATGACATGTTTGAAACAATGTATGAGGCGCCAGGCATCGGCCTCGCCGCGACCCAGGTCAACGTGCACAAGCGTATCGTCGTCATGGACCTCTCCGAAGACCGCAGCGAGCCACGGGTGTTCATCAACCCCGAGTTCGAAACCCTGACGGACGAGATGGAGCAATACCAGGAAGGCTGCCTCTCGGTTCCGGGCTTCTACGAGAACGTCGACCGCCCGCAGAAAGTCAGGATCAAGGCCCTGGACCGTGACGGCCAGCCTTACGAAATGATCGCCGAAGGCCTGCTGGCGGTGTGCATCCAGCACGAGTGTGACCACCTCAACGGCAAGTTGTTCGTCGATTACCTGTCTACGCTCAAGCGTGACCGGATCAAGAAAAAACTGGAAAAACTGCATCGCCAGAATGCTTGATGCCCTCCTTCAAAGGCTTGCTGCGGCAAGCCTTTTTCTTTTTGCGACTGCTTTGAAATTTGAGAGCTTCCCATGACTGAGCCACTGCGCATCGTCTTTGCCGGCACCCCTGAATTTGCCGCCGAACACCTCAAGGCCCTGTTGAGCAGCCCTCACGAGATCGTCGCGGTCTACACCCAGCCGGATCGTCCGGCGGGCCGCGGGCAAAAGCTGATGCCCAGCCCGGTCAAGCAGTTGGCCCTGGAAAACGGCATCCCGGTGTTACAACCGCCGACCTTGCGTGATGCGCAGGCCCAGGCCGAACTGGCCGCACTGCAGCCGGACTTGATGGTGGTGGTCGCCTACGGCCTGATCCTGCCTCAAGTGGTGCTGGATATTCCGCGCCTGGGTTGCATCAACAGCCACGCTTCGCTGCTGCCACGCTGGCGCGGTGCGGCGCCGATCCAGCGCGCCGTGGAAGCGGGCGACGCCGAGAGTGGCGTGACCGTGATGCGCATGGAGGCCGGCCTGGACACCGGGCCGATGCTGCTCAAAGTCAGCACTCCGATCAGCGCCGACGATACCGGTGGCAGCCTGCACGACCGCCTCGCGCTCATCGGCCCGCCGGCGGTGGTCGAGGCCATCGCAGGCTTAGCGGCCGGTACCCTGGAAGGCGAAGTGCAGGATGACAGCCTCGCCACTTATGCTCACAAATTGAACAAGGACGAGGCCCGCATCGACTGGAGCCGTCCGGCTGTCGAGCTGGAGCGCCTGGTGCGCGCCTTCAACCCGTGGCCTATCTGCCACAGCACGCTGAACGGTGAAGCCCTGAAGATGCTGGCCGCCAGCCAGGCCGAAGGGCAGGGCGCCCCGGGCGAAATCCTCGGCGCCAGCAAGGACGGTCTCGTGGTCGCCTGCGGTGAACAGGCGCTGTGCCTGACACGTCTGCAATTGCCCGGCGGCAAGGCGCTGAACTTCAGCGACTTGTTCAACAGTCGTCGCGAGCAATTTGCCGTTGGCAGTCATCTGGGCCAAGTGGCGGACGCCTCATGAATCCGCGCCTGGCCGCCGCCAAGGCACTGGCCGCCGTTCTCAGCGGCAAAGCCTCCCTCAACAGTTCCCTGCCGACTCAACTGGACAAAGTAGAAGACCGTGACCGCGGTTTCACCCAGGATCTGGCGTTCGGCACCGCCCGTTGGCAGCCGCGGCTATCGGCCCTGGCGGCCAAGCTGTTGCAGAAGCCGTTCAAGGCCGCCGACGCGGATGTCGAAGCGTTGCTGCTGGTGGGCCTTTATCAGTTGCTTTACACCCGCGTTCCCGCCCACGCCGCCATTGGCGAAACCGTAGGCTGCGCCGACAAACTGAAGAAGCCCTGGGCCAAGGCCCTGATCAATGCCGTGTTGCGCCGCGCCCAACGGGAAAGCGAAACCCTGTTGGCGGAGCTTGAGCATGACCCGGTGGTGCGCACCGCCCACCCGCGCTGGTTGCAGAAAGCCTTGAAGGCCTTCTGGCCCGAGCAATGGGAAGCCATCTGTGCCGCCAACAACGCCCATCCGCCGATGATCTTGCGCGTCAACCGGCGTCACCATACGCGCGATGCCTACCTGGCCTTGCTGGGCGAGGCCGGCATCCCGGCCCGGCCGTGCGAGTTCAGCCGCGACGGCATTCTGTTGGAGACCCCGGGTGATGTACGCGCCCTGCCAGGTTTCGCCGACGGTTGGATCAGTGTCCAGGACGAAGCCGCGCAATTGGCTGCCGACCTGCTGGAACTGGCCCCCGGCCAACGGGTGCTGGACGCCTGCTGCGCGCCGGGAGGCAAGACCTGCCACATCCTCGAGGCCGAGCCGAAACTGGCCGGCGTGGTGGCGGTGGACCTGGAAGCCAAGCGCCTGGTGCGCGTGAAGGAAAACCTCACGCGCCTGGGCCTGGACGCCGAGCTGTTCGCCGCCGACGGCCGCGACACGGCAACTTGGTGGGACGGCAAACCATTCCAACGCATCCTGTTGGATGCGCCATGCTCGGCCACTGGCGTGATCCGCCGGCATCCGGACATCAAGCTCACCCGCCAGCCGGACGACATCGCTGCCTTGGCCGTGCTGCAGGGCGAACTGCTCGATGCCCTGTGGCCGACCCTCGACGTGGGCGGCATGCTGCTCTATGCCACCTGCTCGACATTGCCCACCGAGAACACCGAGGTGATCGAAGCCTTCCTTGCCCGCACCCCGGGTGCCCGCGAGCTGGACATCGCCAGCCAGGCCGGCCTCAAGCAGCCCCATGGCCGTCAGTTGCTGGCCCAGGAAGGCGGTCACGACGGGTTCTATTACGCCAAGCTGATCAAGATCGCCGCCGCGCGCGGTTAAGACCGAATCGATAGGAGTGACCGGATGAAAATCATCATCCTTGGCGCAGGGCAGGTCGGCGGCTCGCTGGCGGAACACCTGGCCAGCGAGGCCAACGACATCACTGTGGTCGACACCGACGGCGAACGCCTGCGGGACTTGGGCGACCGCCTCGACATCCGTACCGTACAAGGCCGCGGATCGTTGCCGACGGTGCTGCGCCAGGCCGGCGCCGACGATGCCGATATGCTGGTGGCCGTCACCAACAGCGACGAAACCAATATGGTGGCCTGCCAGGTCGCCCACACTTTGTTCCATACCCCGACCAAAATCGCCCGGGTGCGCGAAGCCGCCTACCTGACCCGCGCCGACCTGTTCGACAACGAAGCGATCCCGGTGGACGTGTTGATCAGCCCCGAACAGGTGGTGACCAACTACATCAAGCGCCTGATCGAACACCCGGGCGCCCTGCAGGTCATCGATTTTGCCGAAGGCAAGGCGCAACTGGTGGCGGTCAAGGCTTACTACGGCGGGCCGCTGGTGGGCCAGCAACTGCGCCAATTGCGCGAGCACATGCCCAACGTGGAGACGCGGGTCGCGGCGATTTTCCGGCGTGACCGGCCGATCCTGCCCCAGGGCGATACGGTGATCGAAGCGGACGACGAGGTATTTTTCATCGCCGCCAAGGCCAACATTCGCGCAGTGATGAGCGAAATGCGTCGCCTGGACGAAAACTACAAGCGCATCGTCATCGCCGGCGGTGGACAGATCGGCGAGCGCCTGGCCGAAGCCATCGAAAGCCGCTATCAGGTCAAGATCATCGAAATGAACCCGGCGCGCTGCCGCTATCTCTCCGACACCCTCGACAGCACCGTGGTGTTGCAGGGCAGCGCCTCGGACCGCGACCTGCTGCTGGAGGAGAACATCGCCGAGGCCGACCTCTTCCTGGCCCTGACCAACGATGACGAAGCCAACATCATGTCGTCGTTATTGGCCAAGCGCCTGGGGGCGAAAAAGGTGATGACCATCATCAACAACCCGGCCTACGTCGACCTGATCCAGGGCGGCGACATCGACATCGCCATCAGCCCGCAACTGGCGACCATCGGCACCCTGCTGGCCCACGTGCGGCGTGGCGACATCGTCAGCGTGCATTCCCTGCGCCGAGGCGCGGCCGAAGCCATCGAGGCGATTGCCCACGGCGATGCCAAGTCGAGCAAAGTGATCGGCAAAGCCATCCGCGACATCGGCCTGCCGCCAGGCACCACCATTGGCGCGATCATCCGCGATGAAGAAGTGCTGATCGCCCATGACGACACCACGATCCTGACCGGCGACCATGTGATCCTGTTCCTGGTGGATAAAAAACACATTCGCGACGTCGAGAAGCTGTTTCATGTGGGGTTGAGCTTCTTCTGATCCAGAATCTGCGGTGCATGATCGTTCGCTTTCGCGGGCAAGCCCGCTCCCACAGTGGTATTCATGGTGTGGCTTAGAGCGGCTTGCTGCTGATGCTCACGCCCAGGGTATGGCTGGCCTCGGGTAACAGCGTCACCACATCGTCCATCACGTTTGCCGTCTCGATGCACAGCATGCGCTGCCAGCCATCGTCGGCCATGTCACTGAAGGCCTTGGCGCGTTCGGTCCAGGGATTCCAGATCACCGCCGAGCGCGAACCGCAGCTGGTCAGTTCGATCCGTCGATTCCAATGCGGGTCGACAATGCTCAGCGTCGGCGGTGTGTCGAGGTAGATGCGGTCGGTCTCGCCGGCAAAATGCAAGTTGCCGGCCTGGGTCGCGGTGTTCCAGTCGTCCAGGGTCTCGATGTAGTCCAAGCCGTCCACCCCTTCGACATGCACATTGCGCACATCGCTTACGGCGAAGTAGCTGTGCAGCGCCTGGCTGAGGCTGACGGTTTCACTGCCGCGGTTATGGCTGGTCAGGCGGATGTGCAACTGCTCGTCCATCACGATGGTCAGCGTCAGGTCGACTTGGTGCGGCCAGCCCGAGAGGCCGTTTTCCGGATAGGGCAAGACGAATTCCACCTTGAGGCTCTCGCCTTCGGCTTCGATGCCCTTCAGCTCCCAATCCATTGCCCGCACCAGGCCGTGGGCGGTGGCCGGGTCGTTGCTGACGCGCATGGCCTGGACGCTGTCTGGGTTGCGCGTCAGGTTACCGAACCACGGCCAGCACACCGGCACGCCGGCGCGAATGCTTTTGCCGGCCTTGAAAGTGGCCTGGTCGTTGAGCCAGATCAGCGGCGGCTGGCCGTCTACTTGATAACTGAGGATGTGCGCGCCTTGCTGGGCCACCAGCAACTCGGCCTGACCGTGGCGGATGCGCCAGCCGTTCAGTTCATCCAGTTTGACGGCTTCGACATTGGGCGTAGGCATGCTGCAAATCTCGTTCAGGAACAGGAACTGCAATGGACCGCAAAACGGCCGCCGTGTTTAACGGGCGCGAGGTGGAACCGAGCGGGTACGACCGCTGCCGTCGATGGCGACGAACACGAACACGGCCTCGGTCACCTTGCGCCATTCGCTGGACAGCGGATCGTCGCTCCAGACCTCGACCATCATCTGGATCGAGCTGCGGCCGATTTCCAGCGCCTGGGTGTAGAACGACAACTGCGCGCCCACGGCCACCGGCACGAGGAACGCCATGCGATCGATTGCCACGGTGGCGACGCGTCCGCCGGCGACCTTGCTGGCCATGGCTGTGCCGGCCAGGTCCATCTGGGACACCAGCCAGCCGCCGAAAATATCGCCAAAACCATTGGTTTCACGCGGGAGCGCGGTGATTTGCAGGGCCAGGTCGCCTTGCGGGATCGGATCTTCTTGTTCGAGTTCTATCATGCCGGGGGTGCCTCTGACCCGTAACGCTGTCTTGTGCTTCAGGTGAATAGCCGTCCTTGAAAAAAACGATTCAGCCCGAACAGACTACGTTCGTCACGTTTTTCGTAAAGGCGTGCCAAAGGGATACTCTGCGAAACCGGCTGGTTCTACTTTTCGCCACCAACGGCGTTTTCGCACAGCAACCCCCTACAAAGTGTTGCAGGTTGCGAGTATATCGGGCGATAGGCGTCGAGACGACCACCGGGTTCTGATTTTGACCGTCAATTACGCGCCTCTATGTGCTTTTTCGAACAATTTGCTATCGTGCCGAACCTGCCCAGGCCCCAAACCCGCGTTGTCGGGTTGCGCAATTGACTATAAGAGAAGCCCTTGCCATGACCACTGCGCCTTCGAGCACGACGACGCCCGCACAACCTGCACGTCCACTGACCCGCAACGATTACAAGACCCTGTCGCTTTCTGCCCTTGGCGGTGCGCTGGAGTTCTACGATTTCATCATTTTCGTGTTCTTTGCCACCGTGGTCGGCAAATTGTTCTTCCCCGCCGACATGCCCGAGTGGCTGCGCTTGATGCAGACCTTCGGCATTTTTGCCGCCGGTTACCTGGCCCGGCCATTGGGCGGCATCGTCATGGCCCACTTCGGCGACCTGCTGGGGCGCAAGAAAATGTTCACCCTGAGCATTTTCATGATGGCCGTGCCGACCCTGATCATGGGTTTGCTGCCCACTTACGCCCAGATCGGCATGTGGGCGCCCATCCTGCTGTTGCTGATGCGGGTGATCCAGGGCGCAGCCATTGGCGGCGAAGTGCCGGGTGCCTGGGTCTTCGTTTCCGAACACGTTCCTGCACGGCACATCGGCTATGCCTGCGGCACGCTGACCTGCGGCCTGACGGCGGGGATCCTCCTGGGTTCGTTGGTCGCGACCGCCATCAATGGCATCTACACACCGGTGGAAGTGGCGGATTACGCTTGGCGGATTCCGTTCCTGCTGGGCGGTGTGTTTGGCCTGTTCTCGGTGTACCTGCGCCGCTGGCTCCACGAAACCCCGGTTTTCGCCGAGCTGCAACTGCGCAAGGCCCTGGCCGAGGAAGTGCCGTTGAAGGCCGTGCTGCGTGACCATCGCGGCGCCATCACCATTTCAATGCTGCTGACCTGGCTACTGTCGGCCGGCATCATCGTCATCATCCTGATGACCCCGACAGTGTTGCAGACCGTTTACCATTTCAGCCCGACCACCGCATTGCAGGCCAACAGCCTGGCGATTGTTTTCCTGAGCTTTGGCTGCATTGGCGCCGGCGTGCTGGCCGACCGCTTCGGCGCTGGGCGGGTGTTCGTGTTTGGCAGCGCCTTGCTATTGATTACTTCCTGGACGTTCTACCACAGCCTGTTCGACCACCCCGAGTGGCTGTTCCCGCTCTATGCCCTGAGCGGCTTGCTGGTGGGCACCATTGGCGCCGTGCCTTATGTCATGGTCAAGGCGTTCCCGGCCGTGGTGCGCTTCAGTGGCCTGTCATTCTCCTACAACCTGGCCTATGCGATCTTCGGCGGCCTGACCCCGATGGTCGTCACGCTGCTGCTCAAGGAAAGCCCGCTGGGCCCGGCCTATTACGTGGCGGTGATCTGCGGGATTGGAATCCTGGTGGGTGGCTATCTTTGGAAAAACGGGCGCTAAGCTCAAGGCGGTTGCGATTCATTGTGGCGAGGGAGCTTGCTCCCGCTGGGTTGCGCAGCAACCCCTTCTTTATGAGTGCTGCGCACTCAAGCGGGAGCAAGCTCCCTCGCCACGGATGGGTACATCTCTGTAAATGAGCGGGTCTTCGGCCTGACTCTACCGGCAGAAATCATCTCGTAAAATTCAATACTGGCCTTTCATCCAATTGTCATATTTCAGCCATAGAGTGTTCACACGGCTTACCGATACTTGGCCGACTTAACACACCCTATCTGCTAGGAGTAAGGCATGAAACTGAAGCGTTTGATGGCGGCAATGACCTTTGTCGCCGCTGGCGTTGCGACTGCCAACGCGGTTGCCGCTGTTGACCCTGCGATCCCGAGCTACACCAAGACCACTGGTGTGTCGGGCAACCTGTCCAGCGTCGGCTCCGATACCCTGGCCAACCTGATGACCTTGTGGGCCGAGAACTACAAGAAAGAATACCCGAACGTAAATATCCAGATCCAAGCCGCCGGTTCCTCCACCGCGCCGCCCGCCCTCACCGAAGGCACCGCCAACCTGGGCCCGATGAGCCGCAAGATGAAGGACAACGAGCTGCAGGCCTTCGAACAGAAGTACGGCTACAAGCCAACCGCAATCCCGGTGGCCGTGGACGCCCTGGCGGTATTCGTACACAAGGACAACCCGATCCAGCACCTGACCATGGAACAGGTCGACGCAATCTTCTCGTCCACCCGTCTGTGCGGCGCTAAAACCGACGTGAAGACCTGGGGCGACCTGGGTGTGACCGGCGACCTGGCCAACAAGCCAGTGCAACTGTTCGGCCGTAACTCGGTGTCCGGCACCTACGGCTACTTCAAAGAAGAAGCCCTGTGCAAAGGCGACTACAAGGCAAACGTCAACGAGCAACCTGGTTCGGCGTCGGTGGTGCAGTCCATCAGCTCTTCGCTCAACGGCATCGGTTATTCGGGCATCGGCTACAAGACCGCCAGTGTGAAGACTGTGGCCTTGGCCAAGAAAGGCAGCACTGACTTCATCGAAGACACCGAAGAAAACGCCCTGAACGGCAAGTACCCGCTGTCGCGCTTCCTCTACGTCTACGTCAACAAGGCACCGAACAAGCCTCTGGCCCCGCTGGAAGCCGAGTTCGTGAAGCTGATCCTGTCCAAGCAAGGCCAGGAAGTCGTGGTCAAGGACGGCTACATCCCGGTACCGGCCAAGGTAGCTGCCAAGGCATTGGCTGACCTGGGTCTGGCGGAAGGCAGCAACGTCGCCAAGAAGTAATACCTGAGCCCGGGTCAACGCCCGGGCTCTCTGTGGGAGCGGGCTTGCTCGCGAATGCGGTGGATCAGTCGGCATCCATATCGAATGTGCTGGCCCCTTCGCGAGCAAGCCCGCTCCCACAGGCACGAATTTTCCGTCCGCTGCCGCTTCTAGCTGGCGGCGGATTTGTTGCGTCACTGCATTGTCATCTTTCTGTCATACAGGATCGCTAGGGTGTGCGCATGAATGATCTGGCCAATTCCCCAATGACTACGACTTCCCCTCCCAAGCGCATTGACTTCAATACGCCTGAGCTGCAACGCAAGCGCCGCATCCGTGCGCTCAAGGATCGCCTGACTCGCTGGTATGTCCTGATCGGCGGCCTCGCCGTCCTGGCCGCCATTACCTTGATCTTCTTCTTCCTGGCCTACGTGGTGCTGCCGCTGTTCCAGGGCGCGGACCTGACCGCCAAGGAATCGATCACCCCGGCTTGGATGCAAGATGCCGGCAAACCCCTGATGATCGCCATCGAAGAGCAGAACCAAGTCGCCCTGCGGGTTTCCGACAAGGGCCAGGCGCTGTTTTTCGACATCAACAGTGGCGCCGAACTGCGTCGGGTCGATCTGCCGATCCCGGCCGGCGCCAGCGTCACCTCCATTGGCGAAGATCAGCCCGGCAGTCCGCTGGTGGCGATCGGCCTGTCCAACGGCCAGGCGCTGGTGTTCCGTCACACCTATAACGTCACGTACCCGGACGGCAAGAAGACCATCTCGCCTGCCGTCGAATATCCCTATGGCGAGACCCCGATTGCGTTGAACGAGCAGGGCGCGGCACTGGAGCATGTCAGCCTCAACGCCACGGATTCGACCCTGTTGCTGGCCGGTTCCAGCGGTGCCCAGTTGCAGGTGCTGTCCTTGACCCGCGAAGAAAACATGATGACCGGCGAAACCACCAGCGAGCAGACGCGTATCGATCTGCCGCAGATGACGGAGCCGGTGAAGAACATCTTCGTCGACCCGCGCCAGCAATGGCTCTACGTGGTCAATGGGCGCGCCCAGGCCGATGTATTCAGCCTGCGGGACAAGAGCCTGAACGGTCGCTACAAGTTGTTGGAAAACGGCGAAGCCCAAGTCACCGCCGCAACCCAGTTGGTGGGCGGGATTTCGCTGATCTTCGGCGACTCCAAAGGTGGCCTGGCCCAATGGTTCATGGCCCGGGATCCGGACGGTGAGCAGCGCCTGAAGCAGATCCGCACCTTCCAGATGGGCACCGCGCCTATCGTTGAAATCACTGCCGAGGAACGGCGCAAAGGCTTCGTCGCCCTCGATGCGGCCGGCAAGCTCGGTGTGTTCCACAGCACTGCCCATCGCACCTTGCTGGTGGACCAGGTGGTCGACGGCCAAGGCGTGTTCGGCATGTCGCCCCGGGCCAATCGCCTGATCGTGGAGCAGGGCGGCAAGCTGCAGCCGCTGACGCTGGACAACCCGCACCCGGAAGTCTCGTGGAGCGCGTTGTGGAGCAAGGTCTGGTACGAAAACTACGACGAGCCTAAATACGTCTGGCAATCGACTGCCGCCAACACCGACTTCGAACCCAAGCTGAGCCTCTCGCCGCTGACCTTCGGTACCCTCAAGGCCGCGTTCTACGCGATGCTGCTGGCCGCTCCGCTGGCGGTTGCCGCGGCGATCTACACCGCCTATTTCATGGCCCCGGGCATGCGCCGCAAGGTCAAGCCGGTGATCGAGTTGATGGAAGCGATGCCGACGGTGATCCTCGGTTTCTTCGCGGGCCTGTTCCTGGCGCCGTATGTTGAAGGGCACCTGCCGGGCATCTTCAGCCTGTTGATGTTGCTGCCGATCGGCATCCTGGTGGCCGGTTTCGTCTTCAGTCGCCTGCCTGAATCCATTCGCCTGAAGGTGCCGGAAGGCTGGGAAAGCGCGATGCTGATCCCGGTGATCCTGTTCGTCGGCTGGCTCTCGCTGTACATGAGCCCGTACATGGAGGCCTGGTTCTTCGGCGGCGACATGCGCATGTGGATCTCCCATGACCTGGGCATCACCTATGACCAGCGCAACGCTCTGGTGGTTGGCCTGGCGATGGGCTTCGCGGTTATCCCGAACATTTATTCCATTGCCGAAGACGCCGTATTCAGCGTGCCACGCGGCCTGACCCTGGGCTCCCTGGCCCTTGGCGCCACGCCGTGGCAGACCATGACCCGCGTGGTGATCCTCACCGCCAGCCCAGGTATTTTCTCGGCGCTGATGATCGGCATGGGCCGTGCGGTGGGCGAAACGATGATCGTGCTGATGGCCACCGGCAACACGCCGGTCATGGAAATGAACCTGTTCGAAGGCCTGCGCACCCTGGCGGCCAACGTGGCGGTGGAAATGCCCGAATCGGAAGTCGGCGGCAGCCATTACCGCGTGCTGTTCCTGTCGGCGCTGGTGCTGCTGTTGTTCACCTTCGTCATGAACACCCTCGCCGAGCTGATCCGTCAGCGTCTGCGCAAGAAATATTCGTCGCTTTAAGAAAGGTAGAAGTCTGTGAAACAGAACTCCCTGAAAGGATGGTTCAAGAGCGGCGCCCCCGGCGTCTGGATCAGCGGTGGCGCGGTGTCCATCGCGGTCATCATGACCATTGGCCTGCTGGCGGTGATCGCTGTGCGCGGCCTGGGTCACTTCTGGCCGGCGGATCTGATCCATGCCAACTACAACGTGCCCGGCATGCCCGCGCACTTGGTGGTGGGCGAAGTGGTGCAGAAAGAAGAAGTACCGCGTGAACGCCTGAAAAGCGCCGGCCTGCCGGTGCCGGACGAAGGCCCTGAGTTCATGACCCGCGAGCTGGTCAAGGTGGGTAACCGGGACCTGAACGGCACCGACTTCACCTGGATCGTCGGCGACTGGCTGACCAACCAGGCCACGCCGCCGGAGCTGATGGCCATCGAGCGTCGTGAGTGGGGCAATTTCTACGGCTACCTGGTCAACGTCAAGGAAGACGGCAAGGTCATTGCCGAAGGCGAGGCCGCCTGGCCGCAGCTGCAGGCTCGCGTACAACGCGTCAACCAGCTGGCAGGCGAACTCAAGACCTTGGAAAAAGTTGATATCGGCGCCATCAACGCCGGCCTGGAGCGCATCCGCCTGCACGGGCGCAAACTGGAGCTGGATGGCAAGCTCGACGCCACCGCCCAGGCAGACCTGGAAGGCGAGCGCGCCGAACTCAACGCCCGTTACAAGGACATCGAAGCACGCCTGTCCGACCTGCATGCGCAGTTCAATCGCGACAGCCTGACGGCCCGCGATGCCAACGGCAAGGAAGTGGAAATCGGCATCGGCAAGGTGGTGCACGCCTACCAGCCGAACGCCATGGGCACGTTCACCAAGCTCGGTTTCTATTTCAGCAAGGTCTGGGAATTTCTCAGCGACGATCCTCGCGAAGCCAACACCGAGGGCGGGATCTTCCCGGCTATCTTCGGCACGGTGATGATGACCCTGATCATGGCGATGATCGTGACGCCATTCGGTGTGCTGGCCGCGGTGTACCTGCGTGAATACGCCCGCCAAGGGCCGATGACCCGCCTGATCCGTATCGCGGTGAACAACCTGGCAGGCGTACCGGCCATCGTCTACGGCGTGTTCGGCCTGGGCTTTTTCGTCTACGTGCTGGGTGGCTCGCTCGACCGCTTGTTCTTCCCCGAGGCCTTGCCGGCGCCAACCTTCGGCACCCCGGGGCTGCTCTGGGCTTCCCTGACTTTGGCGCTGCTGGCGGTGCCGGTGGTGATCGTCGCCACCGAGGAAGGCCTGGCGAGGATCCCGCGGACCGTGCGCGAGGGCTCTCTGGCTCTGGGCGCGACCAAGGCCGAGACCTTGTGGAAAATCGTCCTGCCCATGGCGAGCCCGGCCATGATGACCGGCATGATCCTCGCCGTGGCCCGTGCCGCCGGCGAAGTGGCGCCGCTGATGCTGGTGGGCGTGGTGAAACTGGCCCCGTCGCTGCCGCTGGACGGCAACTACCCGTACCTGCACCTTGACCAGAAAATCATGCACTTGGGCTTTCATATCTACGACGTCGGCTTCCAGAGCCCGAACGTCGAAGCGGCACGACCGCTGGTGTACGCCACGGCGCTGTTGCTGGTGCTGGTGATCGCCACGCTCAACCTGTCGGCGGTGTGGATCCGTAACCACCTGCGTGAGAAGTACAAGGCGTTGGATAGTTGATTTTCATGTGGGAGCGGGCTTGCTCGCGAAGACGGCGGCACATCCTGTAGAGATGCAAGCTGACACACCGCTTTCGCGAGCAAGCCCGCTCCCACAGATACACAGATTGGCATGGCCGCTTAGTGGTCAACCGAACCGAATTTGTTAGCACAGGGAGCCTCCCATGCAACACGAAGTACAAGCACGCGGCATCAACATGTCGGCCCTGGGTCGCGACAAGCAGAGCCTGGACCTGGCGCAGGAAACCGTCGCCATCGAAGTGCCGGGCCTGAGCCTGTTCTACGGCCAGAAGCAGGCGCTGTATGACGTCAGCCTGAACATCCCGAAACAACGCGTCACCGCGTTCATCGGTCCGTCGGGCTGCGGCAAGTCGACTTTGCTGCGCACCTTCAACCGCATGAACGACCTGGTGGACGGCTGCCGCGTGGAGGGTGAAATCAACCTCTACGGCAACAACATCTACCGCAAGGGCGAGGACGTGGCCGAGCTGCGTCGTCGCGTGGGCATGGTGTTCCAGAAGCCCAACCCATTCCCCAAGACCATCTATGAAAACGTGGTCTACGGCCTGCGCATCCAAGGCATCAACAAGAAGCGTATCCTCGACGAAGCGGTGGAGTGGGCCCTCAAGGGCGCGGCGCTGTGGGATGAGGTCAAGGATCGCCTGCATGAGTCGGCACTGGGCTTGTCCGGTGGTCAACAGCAGCGCCTGGTGATTGCCCGCACCATCGCGGTGGAGCCGGAAGTGTTGCTGCTCGACGAACCTTGCTCGGCCCTGGACCCGATCTCGACCTTGAAAGTCGAGGAATTGATCTACGAACTCAAGTCCAAGTTCACCATTGTCATCGTGACCCACAACATGCAGCAGGCGGCGCGGGTGTCCGACTACACCGCGTTCATGTACATGGGCAAACTGGTGGAATTCGGCGACACCGACACCTTGTTCACCAATCCGGCCAAGAAGCAGACCGAAGACTACATTACCGGTCGCTATGGCTAGCGGCAGCTGCGAGCCGCAAGCTTCAAGCGGCAAGTAAAGGCAGTTCAGCGTAACGACACAAATTAGCTTGCAGCTTGAAGCTTGCAGCTCACAGCTTTTGCGGAGCAAAACCATGATTTCGAAGGAAGGCCTTACCCACCACATTTCCGCACAGTTCAACGCCGAGCTGGAGGAGGTGCGCAGCCACCTGCTGGCCATGGGCGGCCTGGTGGAAAAACAGGTCAACGACGCGGTCACCGCGCTGATCGAGGCCGACTCCGGCCTGGCCCAGCAAGTGCGTGAGATCGACGACCAGATCAACCAGATGGAACGCAACATCGACGAGGAATGCCTGCGCATCCTGGCCCGTCGCCAGCCGGCCGCTTCCGACCTGCGGCTGATCATCAGCATCTCCAAGTCGGTGATCGACCTGGAGCGGATCGGCGACGAAGCCACCAAGATCGCCCGCCGCGCCATCCAGTTGTGCGAAGAAGGCGAAGCGCCGCGCGGTTACGTCGAGGTGCGCCACATCGGCGACCAGGTGCGCAATATGGTTCGCGATGCCCTGGACGCCTTTGCCCGCTTCGACGCCGATCTGGCATTGTCGGTGGCCCAGTACGACAAGATCATCGACCGCGAGTACAAGACCGCCCTGCGTGAGTTGGCGACCTACATGATGGAGGACCCGCGCTCGATCTCGCGGGTGCTGAGCATCATCTGGGTGCTGCGCTCTCTGGAGCGTATCGGCGATCATGCGCGCAACATCTCGGAACTTGTGATCTATCTGGTGCGCGGCACCGATGTCCGTCATTTGGGCCTCAAGCGCATGAAGGAAGAAGTTGAGGGCACCTTGTCCGAAACCGCTAATGTTCCGGGCGAAGCTGACGATAAGTAAGATTGCCAAGAAAAGCGCCCGGCCTTCTGGTCGGGCTTTTTTTTGGAATTTTTTTTTAATCGTCAGCAGCACCCCGCGAACGAAAAGTCCCGGCGTGACTGAAGGTTTTTGGCAATGTGCCATCAGTAAAAGCGGTATGCTTGCCGGGATTTTTTAGAGGTGTATCTGGATGAGTAAGGTCAGTGTGTTGGTCGTGGACGATGCTTCGTTCATTCGTGACCTGGTGAAGAAGTGCCTGCGCAACTACTTCCCGGGCATCCGCATCGAGGACGCGGTGAACGGCAAGAAAGCCCAGGCTGTGCTGGCTCGCGAGGCGTTCGACCTGGTGCTGTGCGATTGGGAAATGCCGGAGATGTCCGGCCTGGAACTGCTGACCTGGTGCCGCCAGCAGGATAACCTCAAGGGCATGCCGTTCGTGATGGTTACCAGCCGCGGCGACAAGGAAAACGTGGTCCAGGCGATCCAGGCCGGCGTTTCCGGCTACGTCAGCAAGCCGTTCACCAACGAACAGTTGCTGACCAAGGTCAAACAGGCCCTGCACAAAGTCGGCAAGCTCGACACCCTGATGAACAGCGCGCCAACCAAGATGAATTCGGCGTTCGGCAATGATTCCCTCAGCGCTCTTACAGGCGGCAAGGCTGCGCCGGTTGCTGCGGCGGCCCCTGCGGTGAATCCTTTCGCCAAGCCCGCTGCCGTTGCCGCCGCCCCGGCTGCTGCACCCGCCGCTGCACCGGCTCGGGGTCTGCTCAACAGCCCGCCCGTCAAAGCCCCGGCTGCCTCGGCCGCGCCGGCCGGCAACCGTGGCCAGGGCCAGTTGCGCCTGTCCAGCGGCACCCAGCCATGCGTGATCAAGGCCCTGAGCCTCAAGGAAGCGCTGCTGGTGGTCAAGCGCTCCGACACCCTGCCGCAAGTGCTCGAAGGCGCGGTGCTGGACATGGAGCAGGGCGACAACGCCGAGACCGCTCGTCTGAACGGTTACCTGCACGCCATCGTCGCTCACGAACAGACTCCCGACAGCGAATGGCTGCAACTGACCTTCCGCTTCGTCGACAAAGACCCGCAGAAACTTGACTACATCTCCCGCCTGATCGCCCGCGGCACCGCGCAGAAGCACTTCGTTCCGGGCGCCTGATCCGGCTGCTATCGCGAGCAAGTTCACTTCCACTCTCTCTGTGGAAGCGCGCTTGCTCGCGATGGGGCAATGAGATCCAACACCGATCGCTGATCCAATTTTGAAACATCCGTCGACTACGCTGGTCCATCCCAGCTGCTAGGCTGCTGTGCAGGCCTTCATTTCTCGACAGAACCTTTGCCCATGCTCGCGCACTTGCTGTTTGCCTGTGGTCTTGTCCTGGCCTCCACTTCGGCCGCGGCCATGACGATCTACAAATCCACCGATGCCAATGGCGTGGTGTCCTATAGCGACCGTCCCAGCCGAGGCGCCCAGGTGTTCGTGTTTCGCGACCGCATGGTGGAGCGCCTGGAGCGCCAGGTGTTTCTTGATATCCAGAAGCACAAAGGTGCGGACGCTGTATTCGTGCGCAACGACCTGTACGCGCCGGTGGAGATCGAGTTGAGTTTCGCCGGGCTCAAGAACGTGAGCGGGGCGCCGAGCCGGCCGATTCGCCGGGTGCTGCCGGCGCGCAGCAACCTGCGCCTGGCGTTGCTCACGGCCACCCGGCCCGGCAGGCCGTTGGTGTATACCCCGAGGTTCGAATACTCCCTGGGTGACCCTGCGGACGCGGCGCAGGCCTATCGTTACCCGTTACCCTGGCGAGGCGGGCCGTTCCGGTTGAGCCAGGGTGCCAACGGCCAATACAGTCACTACGGCCCGAAAAACCGCTACGCCATGGACATCGCCATGCCCGAAGGCACGCCGATCATCGCGGCGCGGGGCGGTGTAGTGATCAAGACGGAAAACCAGCAGACCGGTCGTGGCGATGATCCCTCGGGCAACTTCGTGCGGGTGCTGCACGATGACGGGACCATGGGCGTCTACCTGCATTTGCAGAAAGGTTCGGTGAACGTGCGGGAAGGGCAGCGTGTCGGGGTGGGCACGCCCTTGGCATTGTCGGGCAACACCGGCAACAGCTCCGGCCCGCACCTGCATTTCGTGGTGCAGCGCAATACCGGGCTGGGGCTGGTGTCGATTCCCTACCAGTTCAATCAACCGGTGGGAGAGCTGCCCAACTTTGCGCTGGGCAAGCAATAGCACGGGATTTATGTTCAGCCTTCAGGGCAGGTTGATGCTCAATCGAGCATCAATACCTTCGCCAGGATGATCTTGGGTCCTTTCATCTTCTTGATGATGATCCGCAGCCCTTCGACTTCCAGCACCTCTTCCTCTTCCGGCACCCGCTTGAGGGTTTCGTAGACCAGACCGGCCAATGTCTCGGCTTCGACGTGGTCCAGGTCGATCCCCAGCAGCCGTTCGACCTTGAACAACGGCGTGTCGCCGCGTACCAGCAACTTGCCCGGCTGGTAGGCCAGGATGCCGCGTTCGGCTTTGCGGTGTTCGTCCTGAATGTCGCCCACCAGCACTTCCAACACGTCTTCCATGGTCAGGTAGCCGATGATGTTGCCGTCGGCTTCCTCAACCACGGCGAAGTGCGAGCCGCCCTTGCGGAACTGCTCGAGCAATTGCGACAGCGGCATGTGCCGCGACACCCGCTCCAGCGGCCGGGTCAGTTCAGCCAGGTTGAACGACTCGGGGATGTGGTCCAGGGCCGCCAGTTCCAGCAACAGGTCCTTGATGTGCAACAGACCGACGAACTCCTGTCGCTCGCTGTCATACACCGGATAGCGGCTGAACTTGTGGCGACGGAACATCGCCAGGATTTCCTTGAGCGGCGCATTGAACTCCAGTGTCACCAGGTCTTCCCGGGAGTTGGCCCAGTCCACCACTTCCAGCTCGCCCATTTCCACGGCCGAAGCCAGCACGCGCATGCCCTGGTCGCTCGGGTCCTGGCCACGGCTGGAGTGCAGGATCAGCTTCAGTTCTTCACGGCTGTAGTGATGCTCGTGGTGCGGGCCGGGTTCGCCCTGACCAGCGATGCGCAAGATGGCGTTGGCGCTGGCGTTGAGCAGGTAGATTGCCGGGTACATGGCCCAGTAGAACAGGTACAGCGGCACGGCGGTCCACAGCGACAGCAACTCAGGCTTGCGGATCGCCCAGGACTTGGGCGCCAGCTCGCCGACGACGATGTGCAGGTACGAAATGATGAAGAACGCGGTGAAGAACGACACGCCTTTTATCACTTCCGGCGACTGAACGCCGACCGCGCCCAGCAGTGGTTCGAGAATGTGTGCGAACGCCGGCTCACCGACCCAGCCCAGGCCCAGGGAGGCGAGGGTGATGCCCAGCTGGCACGCCGACAGGTAGGCGTCGAGCTGGCTGTGGACGGTGCGCAGGATATGCCCGCGCCAGCCGTTCTGCTCGGCAATGGCCTCGACCCGGGTCGAGCGCAGCTTGACCATGGCAAACTCGGCCGCAACGAAAAAACCGTTGAGCAGAACCAGGATCAGAGCAAAAAGAATCATGCCGAATTCGGCGAAGAGTGTTACGAGGGACAAGCCAGGGGAAGGGTCCATGATGGAGTTTTGCGGGTTCCGTATGTTCGTAGAAGTTAGGAATGAGTGCCTGAAAGGGCAGGCACAAGTCAGCCAATGTAGCGGCTGACTCGGCGGTTGCCTAGTGGCGAGTGCCGGTCGGTATCAATCGGCGCGGCTGGCGAGACGCCCGCGCACCACCTGCGCCGGGGCGAAATGGCAGGTGAACGTGCTGCCGTGGCCGGGCACGCTGCTGATTTCCATGCGTGCGCGATGACGTAACAACACGTGTTTAACGATGGCCAGTCCGAGCCCGGTTCCCCCAGTGTTGGAGTTGCGGCTGGAGTCGACGCGGTAGAAACGCTCGGTCAGGCGCGGCAGGTGCTTGCTGTCGATGCCGATGCCCGAATCGCGCACGCTCAGGTGTGCGCCTTGCTCATCGCCCCACCAGCGCACATGAATCCGGCCCTGTTCTGGGGTGTACTTGACGGCATTGAACACCAAGTTGGAAAACGCGCTGCGCAATTCCGCCTCGCTGCCCTTGAGTTGCACGCCCGGCTCGGCTTCCAGGGTGATGGTCTGCTGCTTGGGGCCGGACAGTTCCTGCGCGTCTTCGGCGATGGTTTGCAACAGCTCGTCGATGGGCACGGGCTGGTTGTCCGACGGGTAATCGGTGGCTTCGAGCTTGGCCAGCAGCAGCAAGTCGTTGAGCAGGGTCTGCATGCGCCCGCTTTGCTGGTGCATCTGTTGCAGGGCCCGGCTCCAGCGCGGGTTCACTTCCTCGACGTTGTCGAGCAGGGTTTCCAGATAGCCGCAGATCACCGTCAATGGCGTGCGCAATTCGTGGGATACGTTGGCGATGAAGTCCTTGCGCATCTGTTCCAGCTGATGGATGCGCGTCACGTCCCGCACCAGCATCAAGTGTTCGTTGTTGCCGTAGCGGGTGATGTACAGCTGGATACGCAGCCGATCATTGATAGGCGAAGGAATTTCCAGGGGCTCGGCGTAATTATCCTGCTCGAAGTATTCCTTGAAGCGCGGATGACGCACCAGGTTGGTCACCGGCTGGCCGCTGTCCTGGGGCGTCTTGAGGCCCAACAGGGTTTCGGCGGCGCGGTTCCACCATTCCAGGTTGCCGTCGCTGTCGAGCATGATCACCGCGTCTTTCAGCGCGGCGGTGGATTCCTGGACCCGATCGATCACCGCTTGCAGGCGCCCGCGCACACGCTGGTCGCGCCGTTGCAGGTGATAGATGCTGTCGAACACCTCGCCCCACAGGCCGTAGCCGTCGGGCGGGGCTTCGTCGGGTTGGTGCAAGCGCAGCCATTCATGCAGGCGCAGCAATTGCTTGAGCGTCCATGCCAGGTAAACCCCCAGCCCTGCGGCCAGGCTCCAGCCGTAATAGCCGCTGATCAGGCCGATCAGCAAACAGCCGGTCACCAGCAGCAACATGTGGCGAATCAGGGTGCCATGCCAGTTTTGATTCACGGGGCTTCCTTTGGAAGCAGCTGAAAGCTGCAAGCTTCAAGCTGCAAGTTTGAAGCGGGTCGGTAGTGGCTTTTGCTTGCAGCTTGTAGCTTGAAACTCGCAGCTGCTTTTCTCATGCCTTCGTCGAAAAACGATAACCGGTGCCGCGCACGGTTTGTACCAGATTCTCGTAGGCATCGCCGAGGGCCTTGCGCAGACGCCGGATATGCACGTCCACGGTGCGTTCTTCGACGTAGACGTTGCCGCCCCAGACCTGGTCCAGCAGTTGCCCGCGCGTGTAGGCGCGCTCCTGGTGGGTCATGAAAAATTGCAGCAGACGGTATTCGGTGGGGCCCATCTCGGCGGGCTTGCCGTCGATGGTCACGCGGTGGCTGATCGGGTCCAACAGGAGGCCACCGACTTCGATTGGCGCTTCGCCATCGGTCGGCCCCGCACGCCGCAGCACGGCCTTCAGGCGCGCCACCAGCTCGCGTGGAGAGAACGGCTTGGTGATGTAGTCGTCGGCGCCGACTTCCAGGCCCTGGATCTTGTTGTCCTCTTCGCCCTTGGCGGTGAGCATGATGATGGGGATATCGCCGGTCAGCTCGTCGCGCTTGAGGCGCCGCGCCAGCTCGATGCCAGACGTGCCGGGCAACATCCAGTCCAGCAGGATCAGGTCGGGCTTGCGGTCGACGATGATGGCATGGGCCTGTTGAGAGTTCTCTGCTTCCATGCAGTCATAGCCGGCCATCTCCAACGCAACGGCGATCATCTCGCGGATGGGCGCCTCGTCGTCGACGATCAGAATGCTCCTGCCAACCATGGGGTAATCCTCTTGTCATTTAACTGTCTTGCGCCGCATTAGATAACGGAATTATTGCAGTCGTGTGACAGTTATTTCCTGAGCCTGCATCGACGGGGATCCTGGGCTACGCTTTTAGTCCGAACCCTGACAACCACAAGAGAAGGTTTCCATGACTTACTTCACTCAATCCATCAAGGCCCTGGCAGTCACGGTTGCGCTGGCGCTGCCGATGTCGGCATTCGCGGCTGATCCGGCGAAGGAAAAAAACGGCATGCTGACGGATCACCAAGGCATGACGCTGTATACGTTCGCCAAGGACGCGGGCGCCAAGTCGATGTGCAACGACAAATGCGCGGCCAATTGGCCACCGCTGATGGCCGCAGAGGGCGCCAAGTCCATGGGCGAATGGACCGTGATCACCCGCGACGACGGCAAGAAGCAATGGGCCTACAACGGAAAACCGCTGTACACCTTCGTCATGGATAAAAAAGCCGGAGACATGACCGGTGACGGCAAAATGGACGGCGCCTGGAAAATCGCCAAGCCTGACTGACCCGAGCCGGTCCAGGAAAATGCTCCTGTGGCGAGGGAGCTTGCTCCCGCTGGGCTGCGAAGCGGTCCCGGCTTTTGGCGGTCGCTGCGCAACCGAGCGGGAGCAAGCTCCCTCGCCACGGGTTCAATGTGTGCTTAATTGATGTGGCTTAGCGCAACGCGTAATCCAGCACAATGCCGACGAAAATTGCCAACCCGGCCCAATGGTTGTGCAGGAACGCCTTGAAGCAGCGCATCCGATCCCTGTCGCGGGTGTACCAGGACTCCCAGGCAAAACATGCGGCGGCGGCCACGAGACCGAGGTGGAACCAGCCACCCAGCTGGAATTTCGAGCCGGCCAATAGCAGGCACCCCAAGGCCAGGCCTTGCAGCGTCAGGATGATTACCCGGTCGGCATCGCCAAACAGGATCGCCGTGGATTTCACGCCGATCCGCAAGTCATCGTCGCGGTCGGTCATCGCGTAATAAGTGTCGTAGCCAACCGTCCACAGCAGATTGGCGATGTACAGCAACCAGGCGGCCGCTGGCAGGTGACCGGTTTCGGCCGTGAACGCCATCGGCATGCCCCAGGAGAACGCCGCGCCCAGCACCACTTGTGGGTAATAGGTGTAGCGCTTCATGAATGGATAGCTGAGCGCCAGGGCCAGCCCGCCGAGGGAGAGCAGGATGGTGGGTCCGTTGGTGCACAGCACGAGCAGGAAGCTCACGCCCATCAACACCGCGAAGAACACCAGCGCCTCTTTTGAACGGATCTTGCCGCTCACCAGCGGGCGTTGTTCGGTGCGTTTGACATGACCGTCCACCTTGCGGTCGGCCCAGTCATTGATCACGCAACCACCGGCGCGGGTCAGCACCACGCCCAGGACAAAAATCACGATATTGGCGAGGGACGGCGAACCTTCACCGGCGATCCACAACGCCCATAGGGTCGGCCACAACAGCAGGTAGATGCCGATGGGCTTGTCCATGCGGGTCAATTGCACGAAGTCCCAGGCCCGCGGATTCAGGCGATTCAAGGATTTGAGCAGGTGCATGTACATCAGCAATTCTCCGAATAGGCGCGGGCGACGGTCCATAGGCGCGGCAGGAAGATTTCCGCCACCAGCACGCTCAATGCACCGCGATCGAAACGCGAACGGCGGCCCCACAGCCCACTGGTGCTTACCTCTGCGGGCAACCAGGGCTCGGGGTAATGGCACACTTCAATGGCCCGGCGCTGGAACGCCTGGTCGCAAAACAGCAATTCCCCCAGGGAGCGGCTGCCCAATTCGTCCATGTGCAACCCGTCGCCCTGCAACGCGCTGCGCGCCGCCACACTGCGGGCGAACACCCAGGGCTGGCCGTGGCCGCGCAGAAACACCTCGCGCACCCAGCCTTCGCTGCCTTCGGCCAAGTCGAGTGCGGCACATTCATCGGCCCGCAGTGGCTGCCAGCCTTCGAACAGTGGCGTCACGCTGAAGTGATCGTCCGACAGCCGTGTCAGCCGCCGGGTCAGCGAACCCGCATCGAACAGCCAATCGAGTACACAGGCATCGGGACAGGGCTCCAGCAGGTGCCGGGGCAGCCATTGGAGTGTAGGAAAGATCGAATTTGTATGCGGCACAGAGGTCTTGAATGGCAGCAAATGAGGCCGGGAGCTTACCATGCCGGTCGGCCATTTGACTGGCCCGGCCTGCCGTCGCGTCGATCATGCTTGCATCTGGCGCAATCGATCAGTACAAAACGCCCTGAGCCGGAAGGGCGACCGCATCGACCCAACCAATACCGGCAAACGCCTGACACCCGAGGAAGTACTGAATGAAGAAGTGGCAATGTATTGTCTGCGGCCTGATCTACAACGAAGCCGATGGTTGGCCGGATGATGGCATCGCCCCCGGCACCCGCTGGGAAGACGTGCCGGCAGACTGGCTCTGCCCGGACTGCGGCGTGGGCAAAATGGATTTCGAAATGATCGAAATCAACTGATCATTCTTCATGGAGAGCAACATGAGCGCACCTGTCGTCATCGTCGGCACCGGCCTTGCCGGTTACAACCTGGCCCGGGAGTTTCGCAAGCTCGACAGCGAAACCCCGTTGCTGCTGATTACCGCCGATGACGGCCGCTCGTACTCCAAGCCGATGCTCTCCACGGGGTTTGGCAAGAGCAAGGACGCCGATGGCCTGAGCGTGGCCGAGCCTGGCGCCATGGCCGAGCAATTGAAGGGCGAAGTGCGCACCCACACCCGCATCAGCGGCATCGACCCAGGTCACAAGCGGTTGTGGATCGGCGAGGAAGCGGTGAGCTACCGCGATCTGATCCTGGCCTGGGGCGCCGAAACCGTGCGCGTACCGGTGCAGGGTGACGCTTCGGAGCTGATCTTCCCGATCAACGACTTGGAAGACTACGCACGCTTCAGGGCTGCGGCCGCCGGTAAGCGTCGTGTGCTGCTGCTGGGCGCAGGGTTGATTGGCTGCGAATTCGCTAACGACCTGATTCTTGGCGGCTATGAGGTGCAATTAGTGGCGCCTTGCGAGCAAGTCATGCCGACGCTGTTGCACCCGGCTGCAGCCGCCGCGGTACAGGCCGGGCTGGAGAGCCTCGGCGCGCGCTTCCACTTGGGACCGGTGCTCAACCGTTTGCAGCGGGTGGCCGACGGGCTGGAAGCCCACTTGTCCGACGGCCAGGTGATCGCCTGCGACCTGGTGGTCTCGGCCATCGGCCTGCGCCCGCGCATTGACCTCGCGGCTGCCGCCGGCCTGGTGGTCAATCGCGGCGTGGTGGTCGACCGCCACCTGAAAACGTCCCATGCCAACATTTACGCCTTGGGCGATTGCGCCGAGGTCGATGGCTTGAACCTCTTGTACGTGATGCCGCTGATGAGTTGCGCCCGTGCCCTGGCCCAAACCCTGGCCGGCAACCCGACAGCCGTCAGTTATGGCGCCATGCCCATCACGGTGAAGACCCCGGTGTGTCCGCTGGTGGTTTCGCCACCGCCACGGGGCCGTGAAGGCGCATGGAGCGTCGAAGGGCAGGGCGCTGACATCAAGGCCCTGTGTCGCGACGCCGACGGCAACCTGCTGGGCTACGCCCTGACGGGGGCGGCGGTGATGGAGAAGCTGGCGCTGAATAAGGAACTTCCGGCGCTGCTGGCGTAAATAACGGCCGTTCTGTCGCAAAAACCCTACTTTTGGTCCCACAAAGGTCGTTCGGACACTGGCGCCGCCTGCGGCCCCGTGCCATCCTCACTTCCGTCTGCCGCAGAGTAGAGCCTGCGGCGCCTTAGGGGCTGTTCCAAAGAGAACGGCACGGACATAACAACAAAAAAACCGTCAAAGGGGCTTCATTCATGCGTAAACCAGAACTCGCCGCCGCCATCGCGGAAAAGGCAGACCTCACCAAAGAGCAAGCCAACCGCGTGCTCAACGCCGTCCTCGAAGAAATCACCGGCGCCCTGCACCGCAAGGACAGCGTTACCCTGGTAGGCTTCGGCACCTTCCTGCAACGCCACCGCGGCGCCCGCACCGGCAAGAACCCACAAACCGGTGAGCCGGTGAAAATCAAGGCAAGCAACACGGTTGCTTTCAAGCCAGGCAAGTTTCTGAAGGACAGCGTTAACCCGTAATCCGGGGGCGCTTAAAAAAGGGCACACCGATGGAGTCGGGTGCCCTTTTTTCATGACTTTTTTCGACACCTGTAGAGACCGCTATCGCGAGCAAGCTTGCGATAGGGTCCGTTCACGCGCCGGAAGCCTTCGATGCTGCCAACGCCTCCAAGGCTGCCTTGCGCCCATCGGTCGGCAGCTTGCCGAGTGTTTCCACTGCCGAATAGAACGCCGCCCAATCCCCATTCGCCTGCTTGAACAACGCCGCAAAGGCGGGCACCCATTGGTCGTACAGCCCGAACGGTAATAAACGCGCGTTGTTCAGCGGTGCATAGACCCAGGCGTCGTAGCGTTTGTCGCCTGCCCATTGGCTGTCGCGCAGCTGCTTGTAGTCGGTGCGCAGGCGTTCGAATGCCTGTGCCTTGCGCTGGCGCATCTTTTCGGCCGGCAGGGGTTGGGCATAGAGCGTTTCCAGGCGCTGGCGAGTGTCGAGGACCAGTTGGATGAACTGATCGCGCTGTTGCGCCTGCTTGCTGCTGTCCGGCGCCAGCCCACGATGGGCGCGCCATTGGCGGGTGCCTTCCTGTTCAACGAAGGTGGCGAAGGATTCGTTGAATTGCGTGTCGTCTTTTACATAAAAGCGCTGGTGCGCCAGTTCATGAAAAATCAACGTCGCCAAGCGTTCGTCGTCCCAATGCAGCATCGAACTCAAGATCGGGTCGTTGAACCAGCCCAGCGTCGAATAAGCCTCCACACCAGCAATCGACACGTCCATGCCCTGCAGATGCTGTAGCGCGGCCTCGCCCCGGGCCGCACCCTGGCTGTAGTAACCGCGATAGGCCACGCAACCGGCGATGGGGAAGCAATGGGTTTGCGGCGCCAGGGAAAATTCCGGCGTGGCGAAGACGTTCCAGACTACAAATGGCCGGCCGATGTCCGCGTACAGGCGATAACTTTGGTTGTCCGGCAGGTGCAGGTGTGCGCTGGCAAACGCCCGGGCCTGGCGTGCCTGGGCCAGTTGCGCCCGCAACTGGGGCGCGCGAGCGGGGTCGGCAATCACTTGATCGATAGGCTCGCGGGCCTGCAACAAGCGCAGTTGCCCGCCGACGAGCTGGCCGTAATAACCGACGCTGGTGCAACCGTTCAGTAACAAAAGCAGGAGGCCTGGAAACAAAATCCGGAAAGCACGGTCGAGTAACCGATGGTTTGAACGCGGCCTGATCAATTGGAATCACCCTGGGAAAGTCTGCCTGCAAGACTATCTCGCCTGCCTGGAGCTTCGCTATGCGCGTGTTGATGCTGACGAGTGGCCTGTTGTTGCTGACCGGTTGCGCCGGCTTGCCGGACCCTGATCCCTCCCAGGCGTGGATCGACCTGGGAAATCATCAGGACACCGCGTTGCAAGCGCTGGAAGTCGATGACAAGACCTCAGTCGACCGGCGTTATTTCGAAGTGCAACCCGGCAGCCATGAGCTGACGGTGCGTTATCAATTTGCCGTCGAGCCCGGCAATATCGGCCCGAATGCCGAGCCGCTGTGGCGTGATTGTCGTTTGAACGTGAAATTCAAGGACTTCAATGCCGGCCAGCGTTACCAGTTGCAGGCCGGCAGCATCGGTTTCCGGCCATGGGCCAAGCTTTACGATCAACAACGAAAAATGGTCGGCCAAGGCACTCCGGCAGGCTGCCAGCAAAGCTGATCGGCGCTATGCTCAGGGCCTGATTGCCAAGGAAACCGACCATGCGTGTTCACCTGCTGTTGCTGGCCTTCTTCGCCATGGGCGGTTGTGCAACCAGCCCGCTGCCCCCGGCCGATCCCAACCTGGCCTGGGTCGATTTCGCGATGCCTGCGCCGGGTGGCAAGGTGTTGATGGCGGAAAAACTCGATGGCCAACGGCTGCGCGATGGTCGCTACTTCCTGGTCTCACCGGGCAGTCATGAGCTGGAGGTGCGCTTCGACTTCGAGGTTTACGGCGGCGGTGGGTTGGGTGTGATGAGCGAACCACAAGAGCGGTTGTGTTACCTGACCATTCGATATGATCACTTCGAGGCCGGCCAACGCTATCGCCTGGAGGCCCGCAGCCTGGCGTTCACCCCAAGCGCCCGGCTCTACGACGCCAAGCGAGAAATCGTCGCCGAAGATCGACAAGCCCGTTGCCTGCCGTAGGGCTGCCTAGCGGTCATTCTTCTGATAGATGATTTTCTTCGTGCCGTTTTCGCACGTGCCAACCACCATGTTCTGGTCGTGAACTTCGTCATTGGTGACGATTTCCAGCGTGTAGGACGACACGTTGTTTGCCTGGATCTTCGCTTCGATTTCCTCTTTCAGTTCTTCGCAGGACTTTGGCGCAGCGAGGGCCGATGAGGCGAAGGCGCAGCCGATGACCGCCAGGGCAAATCGTTTCATGCTCGAAATTCCTCATTGCAGCGCGCACTGCCTGTGCGCTGAAACCGCAGGCGTGCATTCGATCACACTTGTGCCGGGGTAAACAGTTCGCCCGCCCGCAAAAAGATCGCAGCCTGCAGAGGCTGCGACCCTTTCAGTGCGTCAGCTCACCAGCGTCGCTTCCAAGGTGATGCTGGCGTTCAGTACCTTGGACACCGGGCACCCCTCCTTGGCTTTTTTGCTCAGTTCGTCGAATTGCGCCTGGCTGGCGCCAGGGATCTTCGCCTTGAGAATGAGCTTCACAGCGGTAATCGCAAAACCGCCGTCGACCTGGTCCAGGGTCACTTCGGCGTTGGTGTCGATACTGTCGGCCTTGAGCCCGGCCTCGCCCAGGATCATCGAAAAGGCCATGGAAAAGCAGCCCGCATGGGCCGCGCCGATCAGTTCTTCGGGATTGGTGCCCTTGCCGCCTTCGAAACGGGCCTTGAAGCCGTAGGGCGCTTCGCGCAATACCCCGGTTTCCGTGGAGATGGAGCCGATACCGGTTTTCAGGTCACCTGACCAATGAGCCGATGCTTTCTTGATGATCGCCATGTCTGCCTCCTAAAGATCCGGCGCGAGGGTCGCGCCTGGGTGTTTTCAGCTGTCAGGGATGTGAGGATAGACCGTCCGGAAAAGTTCATCTGGTCGATTAGCCGACGAATTTAGTAGGAAAATTCTTCGCAGCTATTGAAACTCGGGTATATGCCCACATTGCATGGAACACACCTTTAGAAACGGCAGGCTTTTGTCCACAGAAAAGCCCGGAACGCCGTTGGAGATCCTGGCCCATGAAACAGCTGTCCGAAGTGAAGTTCTCAACCCTCGACTTGGTGCCCGTTCGTGCCGACGGTAACGCCGGCCAGTCCTTGCGCAACTCCCTGGACCTGGCCCAACACGTGGAAAAATTCGGCTACACCCGCTTCTGGGTGGCCGAACACCACAACATGGATGGCATCGCCAGCTCCGCCACGGCGGTGTTGCTGGGCTATCTGGCGGGGGGCACTTCGACCATTCGTGTTGGCTCCGGCGGGGTGATGTTGCCCAACCATGCGCCGCTGGTCATCGCCGAGCAGTTCGGCACGCTGGAGAGCCTGTTTCCGGGCCGAATCGACTTGGGCCTGGGGCGAGCGCCCGGTTCCGACCAGATGACGGCCCGGGCGCTGCGTCGCGAGCGCTCCGGCAGTGCCGACGATTTTCCCGAAGACGTGGCCGAGCTGATGCGCTACCTCGGCCCACGCACCCCGGATCAACGGATCATCGCCATGCCCGGCACCGGTACCAACGTCCCGGTCTGGCTGCTGGGTTCGAGCCTGTTCAGTGCACAATTGGCCGGTGAGCGTGGTTTGCCCTACGCCTTCGCCTCGCATTTCGCACCGCGCTACATGCACGAGGCGATTCGCATCTACCGCAATCATTTCAAGCCCTCGGCGGTGCTCGATAAGCCTTATGTGATGCTCGGCGTACCGCTGGTGGCGGCGGACACCGACGAGCAGGCGGACTACCTGGCGACATCGGTCTATCAACGGATCCTCGCGCTGATGCGCGGCCAGAGCCTGGTGCAACGCCCGCCGGTCGAAACCATGAACGGCCTCTGGCTGCCCCATGAGAAGGAAGCGGTTGGCGATTTCCTCGGCCTGGCCATGGTGGGAGGCCCGCAGAAGATTCGCGCCAAGCTGCAGGTGCTGATCGAGCAAACCCAGGCCGATGAGCTGATTTTCACCAGCGACCTGTATGAGCATGCCGACCGCGTGCGCTCCTATGAACTGCTGGCGCAGGTCATGAAAGGCTGAATGACACCCATAAAAAAGCCGACGCACTGCGTCGGCTTTGACGTTCGAAGAGAATCACTTTTTATAGACGATTTCTTTCGCGCCGCCCTCACAAGTACCTACGACTTTTCCGTCAGCCGCTGCGCCCTTATCGACGATTTCCAGCGAATAACCTGACACACCCTTGGCATCCAGCTTCGCTGCGATTTCGCTTTTCAGTTCTTCGCAGGGCTTGCCAGCCGCAAATGCACCACCGGCAAGGCTCAGCAAACCCAGGGCCACCATCAACTTTTTCATCGCTCGCACTCCTTGGTCGGATCAAATAGGGCAGGTAGGAAACGCCGTGATGCGTACACCATAGCGCATCGCCATTCCTATGGCACTCCGCCAGCGTGCAAGTTCACTGCGCTTAGCTATTGGCGATGCGGAACCCGACCTTGATGGTGACCTGAAAGTGTGCGGCCCGGCCATTTTCGATGTGGCCGCGGGTTTCCGTGACTTCGAACCATTCCAGGTGCTTGAGGCTTTTGCTGGCCTCGGCCAAAGCATTGTTGATGGCATCTTCAATACTGGTGGGAGACGAGCCGACCAGTTCGACTTTTTTGTACGTGTGATGATCACTCATGACGTTCTCCTTTTAGGTTGTCATAACAGCCTAGCAGCGATTTTTCGCCTTACGTGTGTCGCCGTTTACGCCTTGAAAGTTCAGATTTACTGCACTTTAGGAAACGGCTGGAGTCCCAATTCACACACGTACTCAACCACTGCAGGAGAGAGCCACCATGGCCAGCACTTCGTTACGCAAAGCCTCGTTGCAAAGCATGGAAGCGGAGATCGAAAGTCTGCTCAAGTCGTTGGAAAGCCTGAAGGACGACGCATCGGACGAGTCGCGCAAGACCCTCAAGTCGCTCAAGGCGAACGCTGAAAGTGCCTTGAAACATTCTCGTCATCTGCTCAGCGACGCCTATGAGGAAGTCAAGGTTAAAACCCGCGAAACCGGTCTCGCCACCCGCGATTACGCGCAGGAGCACCCTTGGACTGCGGCTGGCGTGGCGGTAGGGGCACTGGGCTTGCTGGCCGCTTACTTGCTGTGCAAGCGCGGTGATTGAGCGGGTTGGCCCAGCTCATGCCTGAGCCATTGGGCCAACTGCCGGGCGCGCCCATCCGCGGCGCGCTTGGGTAACCACAACGCCAATCGTGCCGGGGTTTCACCAAAGCCCCACGGCGCGACCAGGCGACCGGCGCTGACGTCCTCGGCCACCAGTGGTTCGGGGGCGATCGCCACACCCAATCCCGCTACGGCGGCTTCCAGCAAATAATACAAATGCTCGAATCCTTGCCCGAACTTCATTGCTTGAGGTTCCAGGGCGTTTTGCCGTGCCCAGGTCGGCCAGGCCTGGGGGCGAGAAGTGGTGTGCAACAAAGGCTCGTCCAGGAGCGCGCTGGCCGGTGCGGTTTGCAAACGGTGGAAGCCAGCATAGTGCGGGCTCATCACCGGGCCGATTCGCTCGCTCGCCAGCTCGTAGACCTGCATGTCGGCCGGCCAGGGCGGCTCGGCGAATACCAACAAGGCATCCAGCCCTGGCCGCCTGGGGTCCAGGTCGCCTTCGCCAGCGGACAGGTGCAAGCGTAAATCCGGCAGATCGGCGTTGAGCCTGCCCAGGCGGGGGATGAACCAGCGCGCCAGCAGGCTTCCCGAGCAGCCCAGCACGAATGGCGCATCCACCGTGCTCTGGGTCAGTTCCGCGCAAACAGTGCGTAACCGCTCGAACGCATCGGTGCTGGCGTCGCGCAGACGCATGCCCGCATCTGTGAGTTTCAGGCCGCGGCCGTCCTTGATGAACAGGCTGACGGCCAAGTGTTCTTCCAACGCTTTCAATTGTCGGCTGACCGCGCCATGGGTGACGTGTAGCTGTTCGGCCGCCTGGCTTACGCTATTCAGGCGGGCGGTGGCCTCAAAGGCGCGCAGGGCATTGAGCGGGGGCAGGTCGTGGCTCATGGTATCTGTGAGTTTTCCTGACAGGTTGTGGCGATCTTATCGGTTTTCACCAGGGGATGTCAGGGGTAGAGTGGCCCTCATTGTCTTTCTTCGCATTCGCCTGGAGCCCCCGATGACCCAGCCTACGACCCCATTCAATCTGCGCAGTGGTCCCGATGCCAATGGCCTGTTCGGTGCCTTCGGCGGCCGCTATGTGGCCGAAACCTTGATGCCGCTGATCCTCGACCTGGCCCGCGAATACGAAGTGGCGAAGCAGGATCCTGCCTTCATCGAGGAACTGGCCTACTTCCAGCGTGACTACGTCGGTCGCCCGAGCCCCCTCTACTATGCCGAACGCCTGACCGAATACTGCGGCGGCGCCAAGATCTATCTCAAGCGCGAAGAGCTGAACCACACCGGCGCCCACAAGATCAACAACTGCATCGGCCAGATCCTGCTGGCCCGGCGCATGGGCAAGAAACGCATCATCGCCGAGACCGGCGCCGGCATGCACGGCGTGGCCACCGCCACCGTGGCCGCACGTTTCGGCCTGGATTGCGTGATCTACATGGGCACCACCGACATCGAGCGCCAGCAGGCCAACGTGTTCCGCATGAAGTTGCTCGGCGCTGAGGTGATCCCGGTCGTCGCCGGCACCGGCACCCTGAAAGACGCCATGAACGAAGCCCTGCGTGACTGGGTGACCAACGTCGACAGCACCTTCTACCTGATCGGCACCGTGGCGGGCCCGCATCCTTACCCGGCCATGGTGCGCGACTTCCAAGCTGTGATCGGCAAGGAAACCCGCGACCAACTGCAAGCCCAGGAAGGGCGCCTGCCCGACAGCCTGGTGGCGTGCATCGGCGGTGGTTCCAACGCCATGGGCCTGTTCCACCCGTTCCTGGACGACAAGAGCGTCGAGATCATCGGCGTCGAAGCCGCCGGCTACGGCATCGAGACCGGCAAGCACGCGGCGAGCCTGAACGGCGGCGTCCCGGGTGTACTGCACGGCAACCGCACGTTCCTGCTGCAGGATGACGACGGCCAGATCATCGACGCTCATTCGATTTCCGCAGGCCTCGACTACCCGGGGATCGGCCCCGAACACGCCTGGTTGCACGACATTGGTCGCGTCCAGTACACCTCGGTCACCGACGCCGAAGCCCTGGAAGCCTTCCATAAATGCTGTCGCCTGGAGGGGATCATTCCTGCATTGGAAAGTGCCCATGCCCTGGCGGAAGTATTCAAGCGTGCTCCCAACCTGCCCAAAGACCACCTGATGGTGGTCAACCTGTCCGGCCGTGGCGACAAAGACATGCAAACCGTGATGCACCACATGGAACAGTCCCAGCAGGAGAAACACTGATGAGCCGCCTGCAAACCCGTTTTGCCGAACTCAAGGAACAGAACCGCGCCGCCTTGGTGACCTTCGTCACGGCCGGTGACCCGAACTACGACACCTCGCTGGCGATTCTCAAAGGCCTCCCGGCGGCCGGTGCCGACGTGATCGAATTGGGCATGCCGTTCACCGACCCGATGGCCGACGGCCCGGCGATCCAGTTGGCCAACATCCGTGCCCTGGGAAGCCAGCAGAACCTGGCGAAAACCCTGCAGATGGTTCGCGAGTTCCGCAAAGACAACACCCAGACGCCGCTGGTGCTGATGGGGTACTTCAACCCGATCCACCGCTATGGCGTGCAGCGTTTCATTGGCGAGGCGCTGGACTCCGGCGTTGATGGCCTGATCGTCGTGGACATGCCGCCTGAGCACAACAGCGAGCTGTGCGAACCGGCCCAGGCTGCTGGCCTTGATTTCATCCGCCTGACCACGCCCACGACTGATGACGTGCGGCTGCCCACCGTGCTCAATGGCAGTTCCGGCTTTGTGTATTACGTGTCGGTGGCCGGGGTCACCGGTGCCGGCGCCGCGACGCTGGAGCACGTTGAAGAGGCTGTGGCGCGCTTGCGTCGCCACACCGATCTGCCGATCAGCATCGGCTTCGGCATCCGCACGCCGGAGCAGGCTGCTGCGATTGCCCGGTTGGCCGACGGCGTGGTGGTCGGCTCGGCGCTGATCGACCACATCGCCAGCGCCGATACCCCGGAACAGGCCATTGATGGGGTGTTGAGCTTGTGCGCCGCCCTCGCCGATGGGGTGCGCAAGGCGCGGGTCAGCTGATTCGCGGTTTCAATCGGACAATGAAAAGGGCTTCAGGACCAGGTTCTGAAGCCCTTTTTCTTTGGCCGCGATCCAATGAGTGTCCACAGATAATGTAACGCTGCCTCTACGCTTGATGATTGACCGCCAGGTCGGGGAATATTACTTAATGCCGCCCGATATCTAGCGGCCTAAATATATTCGCGGATCTATATTGTTACGGTGTCCAAGAAATTAGCTGGTTAAAATAGTGCTGGTGCTTGGAAAGCATTGTTGGATATATGAGGCGTTTTCAAGTGCATTTTTAGTTTGGCATCTAATCGATGTGTTTAAGTATATGTAACTTGCATTTAAGAAATAATTTATGAGTTGACTGGGCTTGGAAAAAGTGAGAGTATCCGCCAAAAATAGGAGGACGATTTATGGCGCTACATAAAGCTATGGATATAGCGAATTGGTTTATAGCGAAGTGTGCAGAGTCGGGGGATCTCGTCACTCATTTGAAAGTTCAAAAGCTTCTTTACTATGCGGAAGCATGGACTCAAACGCTGACGGGTAAGGAGCTGTTTTCCGAGCAAATACAAGCTTGGGCTCATGGGCCGGTAGTTCCTGAAGTATTTCATGCACTTAAACAATATGGTTGGAATCCACTCCCGGCCCCAGAAGATCAAAAAATACCAGTCGTTTCCTCTGAGATTGAAGATATCTTGATTCAGGTGTTTGAGGCCTACTCCGATCTTCCTGCCAAAACACTTGAGGATATGACTCATAACGACGCGCCGTGGATTAAAGCCAGAGGTAACTTAAGCGCTGAGGAACGTTGCGAAACCGTTATGCCCAAAACCGAAATCCTTGATTTTTTCAGAACAAAGTATGCGGCAGAAATATAATGGCCAAGGTTCCGAAGAATAAAGTAAATGAGGAAGCAAGAGCGATCGAAAGGGGAGCAGCGGCTACGACAGAGCTGGAGAAAAAAATCTTTGACCTCCCCGCATTCAAGAAAGATGGAGCACGTGAAGGTTCGCTAAATAAAAAACCCTATGTGGTATTAAAGTATTTCCAGAAGGATTGGGAGTGCTTTTCTGCGTGGACAAAAGAGGAGCTTGGCCAGTTTTCAAATTTTTTGACGACCCTAGGTAATCACACGTGGGACAGCGTGTATAAAACTGGAGGTAAAGGCGAAAACAAAGCGGGTTTAGGTTATACCCCGTATAAGGTTGAAGAAATGAATGCTGGCGGCTCCCATGTGAGAAAAGTCCTAGCCAATCTTTCCCCTGAAATTAATTTAATTGAGTTGCGTGTCAGCCAAAAAATGCGTGTGCATGGTTTTCAATCACATTCCGCATTTTTCATGATTTTGCTGGACAGAGAACATAAAGTATTTCCTCAGTAGTTTCGCTAGAAATATTATTTTTCGGCGTATAAGTAAAGATTTTGGGCGGCAAGTTGCTGTTGGCCGGGTTACCGAGGAGTGGCTTAGCGCGTCAGACATCAAGGCGACTATCACGCCGGAGCGTCAAACACCAGCGAGCCCTTGATCGTCGCCCAATGCGCAGCCTCGGCCTCGCCGAGTTTTTCCGCTTTCACGTAGCTCAGGGCAAGCATCTTGCGAGTGCCGGGCAGGACCAGGGCCAGCTGGAATTGGAAGACCTTTTCGTTGCCCTTGTTGAACTGGCTGCGCAGCTCGATGGCTTCGACTTCCTGGTTGGCCCCCACGCGCACGGTGGCGCCGGGTTGGCAACGCAATTGCTGGACCTGCTTTTCCAGGCGCTTGAGCTGGTCGTCGAGGTTGCTTTGCAACGTCTCGCCTTCAGCCAGCAAGCTGCGGCTGACGATAAGTGAAGTGCCCAGTTCGGGGAACTTGAGGATGTTGATCGTCGCGTCCAGCAATTCGCTTTCCGGCAGTTGGAACTGAAACTCATTGAGGCGGTAAGTCATGGCGCATAAATCTCGAGGTTAGCCCTTGGGCGACGGGAACGCGGCTTTGATGTTGGCATCGATGCTGCCCTTGACGCCTTGGCCGTCTGGCGTGGCGCCGGGGCCGCCGCCGTTGTTCAAGTGCAGCACGCCGCCGGTGTTGAACTCGGCATCGCCGCTGGCGTAGAAGCTGATTTGCACGCCGCTCAGGTTGATCTGGCCGCTGGCGTTGAGCTCCAGGATGCTTTCGCCGCACACCAGGCGCAGGTTCTCGCCCACTTCAATGACGTAGCTCTGGCTGATGCTGTCGGTCTTGCGCTGGCCCACCGAGAGAATATCTTCCTGCTTGACGATACGCAGGCGGTTGTTGCCGATGGTCACCGTCTCGTTGTGGCCGATGCTCTTGTTGCGGTCGTGGCCCACCGAATGGCTTTCATCCACCTCGACCACGATGTCCTGGTTGCGCTCGGCATGGATGTACAGCTGCTCAGCGCCTTTCTTGTCTTCCATGCGGATTTCGTTGAAGTTCGCCGGCGTACCGCCCTTGCTCGAACGGCTTTTCATGCCGCTTTGAGTCGCGTTGGCGGGCAGGTCATAGGGCACGGTCTGTTCGGCGTTGTAGACGCGGCCAGTGATGATCGGCCGGTCCGGGTCGCCTTCAAGGAAGCTGACGATGACTTCCTGGCCGATACGCGGAATCTGCATCGAACCCCAGTTTTTCCCGGCCCAGGATTGCGACACACGAATCCAGCATGAGCTGTTCTCATTGGACTGGTCATGGCGGTCCCAATAGAAATGCACCTTCACCCGGCCGAATTGATCGGTCCAGATTTCCTCGCCCTTCGGTCCGACCACCAAGGCAGTTTGCGGCCCTTTGACGATGGGGCGATGGGTGATGGGCATTGGTCGGTAGCTTTGCTGGGCGGCGATGCAGGTCAGGCTGCTTTCGAACTGTGCCGAAGGCGCGCCGCCGCTGGTTTCGCCGCTTTCTTGGGAAATGTAATAGCGTGCGCCGACGATCAGGTATTCGCGATTCTGGTCCTGGCGGGTGAAGCCGGTGAGGCTGAACAGATGCCCCGAACCCAGGCCGCGGGCGTTGCCGGCCAGCTCGACCTGTTCGTGCTGGGTCTGCAAGGCTTCGATGCGGGTGCGGGCGTAGTGTTCGCCATCCTGGCTCTGCACGTAGGTGCCGGGATAGTCGTACAGCGGGTAGTCGCCAGCAGTGTGTGGACGAGGCATCGCCGCGCGGACATCGATACGTGCGCTGGGTCGCTGGAAATCGTAGTCGTTGAGCTCCAAGGACCCTGGCTGGACTTCCTGGGCCAGGTGCCAATCGTGGATGTGGTCACGCTCGCGCTGCTGCTCGTTCTTCGGGTAGTAGGGCACCGAGCCGTAGCCGGGCGCCGTGGTGTGCGCGCCGTAAGCATCGGCCAGCACCAGCACATGACGACCTTGCTCATGGCGGAAGAAGTAATAAATGCCTTCCTGCTCCATCAACCGACTGACGAAATCAAAGCTCGTCTCGCGGTACTGCACGCAGTATTCCCACTCGCGATAAGGGTGGCTCAGGGCGTCTTCGAAATCGGAGAAACCCAGGTCGCGGAACACTTGCTTGATGATCTGTGGGATGGTCAGGTTCTGGAAAATCCGGCAGTCGGAGGTGCGGGTCAGCAACCAGAACCAGGGGCGCAACGTCGCCTGGTAACTGGCGAACTGGCCCTGGTCAACGTTCTGGCTGCAGCGGGCGACGATGCCATGGAAGTAACGCTCGCCACCGCCGTCCAGTTGCAGGCTCACGCACATGGGCTTGCCAAGCAATTGGTTGAGATCGATGGCGTTGTCCAGCGAGTGCAACTGCAACTCATAGTTGAACAGCCGCCCCAGCTCTTCACCGCCGCCCATGTCCTTGAGCAACAGCACCTCGGGTCCCAGCGGGCTGGTGATCTTGGCCAGGCGTGAGGCTTGATTGAATAACATCGGTTGTCCTTAATGGCTGCCGCAGTCCATTCGACGCTGCGCAAGATTGCAGACTTTCGACTTTGAAGATCAAGAGACCGCGCCCCTAAAACGCTCGCGCACAAGCGCGCGATCGCAGAGTGGTGACGCTGATCGCATAATGTAGTTTGTTACTGGAGGGAGAGGAATCAGGTTCTTGATTGTTCCCAGGCATTACTTGAATATTCGTTCCTTCGCGCGCCACCCCCCTGTCTATGGAAAGCGATTACCGTGACCTCCTACCGCATTCAAGAAGCCGATCTCGAAATCCCCGATACCTGGCAGGACCAGAGCATCAATATTTTCAAGCTGCCGGCAGTCGGTCCCGCTAAAGAAGCGAGTTTCGTGATCAGTCGCGATGCCAGCCAGGGCGACGCTCCCTTTGCCGAATACGTAGACCGCCAACTCAAAAGCGCGGAGCAGCAATTGCCGGGCTTCAAACTGGTTCAACGCTGGGACACCGTGCTGCAAGGGCATACCGCCACGTTGCTCGATTACACCTGGCAACGCGAGGGGCGCGATTTGATGCTGCGCCAAGTGTTCATCGAGCATAAGCCCTCTGTAGTGATCACCACATTGACCACCACCCCGACCGACTTCGCTTATCACGAGCAGGCCTGGAAGGTAGCGATGCATTCATTCAAGCCCCTGCCTCCGATCGCCTGAGCATCGATCCGTCCCACTGAGCAGCCCTATAGATCAGTCAGGTAGATGCAACGCAATGGATGCACAGGCAGCAGCACGTCTGGGTGACGAAATAGCCCACGGGTTCGGGTTGGCCGCGATGGTCGCCGGTGCCGTGGCCGGCGCTTTGATCGGTGCCGCGGTCGTCGCCGCGACTGTGGCCACGGGCGGTGTGGCGCTGGCGATCATGGCGGGCTCGATTGCTGCCGGCGGCTTGTCGATGTTCCAGATCGTCAAGGGCCTCTCCACCATCTTCAACCTGCCCGAGCCCACCACGGGGGCGTTGATAATGGGCAGCTTCAACGTCTATATCAACAGCCGCAATGCCATGCGAGCGGGAGAAGATACGTCATCTTCCTGCACCGGCCTGCCAATGAATCATCCGATCTGGCCCTTTCCGGTGCTGATCGCCGAAGGCAGCGCCACGGTATTCATCAACGGCAAACCGGCGGCGCGCCTGCACAGCAAAATGGTCTGCGGTGCTCATATCAAGACCGGCAGCCCCAATACGTTTATTGGTGGGCCGACGGTGTCGGTGGCGTTTGTCCTGGATCTTGAAGGGTGGATGCATACCGGGTTGGAAGCGTTGGGGTTGTTGGCGGCTGGCGGGGCTTTAATGCTTGCGGCCTTCGCCGGCGCCGCTGCTTTCTTCGGCGCCCTGGCCGTCGGTGGTGCGCTGTATGTCGGCATGGAGCTACTGGGAGACCTGGGTGATCGTCTCGGCCCAGGGTATCGCGACTTATTCCAAGGCGTCGCTGGGATGGCCCTGCTCGGTGCCGGGCCGAAGCTGGCGCGCAAACCCATGAGCGCAGCCGAGCGGACGCTCTTGGCTCGTCAGCGTCAAGAGCAGATGCTCAAGGACAATATAGGGTTCAACGTTAGCCCGACGGCGTGGGACACCTATCCTACGATTGGTCGGGCCGGCACTTTCGTTTCTGATAAAAAAGGTATCACCGATGTCATTGGAAATTTCTCGGGTCGTTCCAAAATAACCATCAGTGGTAAAAAGGCTGCTGAAATGGAGCGAGCTTTTGGCTTGGAAAAAGATGCTTTGAAAGGCGGCTTCAAGATCAGGCAGGTCGATGATGTTGTGGGACGCATGCCAAGAAGCCCGATGGAAGGAAACCAGTACTTCCTAGGCCCAGGCAAACACCTGCCGGGCGGGGCACCGGAAATGGTAGTCGAGTCGATTCCTACAAAAGATGCGGCCGGCATCAAAACTTTAACCGAGGTATTTGTTAGTGACTAATGACGTGCTCAAGGCATACGTGGAGAAAGCGGACGGTGACTTGATTCGAGTTCGAGTCGTTGATAGCGCGCTGGACTCGCCGCTGCGGTCCATGGGGTTTTCGAACGCTACCGAGAAAGATGTCTACGTTCTGCAGGTCGCGGGCAACAAGCAGAAGGCTGACGTATTCGATGGGCTACGTTCACTGGGCGTAGCCTTTTCGGCGGGCAAGGAATGGTGTCCCTCCGAAGTGTTCGAATATCTTCGTGACGAGCAATTGTTGAGCGGTAAATATCTGCGGGTCTCGTGGACTCAGCCTGGCCAATACCTGCTTACGAACGAGTGAAGTTTCAGGATGCTTTGGTCCACCAGGAGCACAGATTCTGCCTGGGGATCGAACAGGTCTCGGGTCGATTTTATGTCTCCATACCGGTCAGCAATAGCATGGTCGATTACGAGGAATACTATGAAATCGATCGGAAAACCTTTGACCTGTTCAGGTGTGACCCGGATGCGGCGCTGCCGTTTGTGGCGCGTTGCAGAAAGCACGAACTGGACGAGCTGCTGATAGTCCGGCCAGGAGCGAATCGCGGCACAGCCATCTGACAGTCGAAGGGCAAGGAGGTGACGCCGTGTTCAAAGGACCGGATGTATCGGCAGTTTTATGAGAACCACCTTGGACAACGTATTGCTGCTGGCCCTGGCCAATGACGAGTTGGATAAATTCCTGGTCGGCGAGCCGTTCTACTTCCAAGAAGCCCAGAACGATAACGAAGAACCGCAGAACATTGTCGCAGCGTTTGATTTGCTGGTGCTGCGTTACTGGCAACAGACGCGTGACCCGCAGTTTTCCGCGCGCTTCGTCGCGGCTTTGCTCAAGATTCTTGCGACCTACCCTGATCGTAACCGGGCGATTTATGTGGCAGCGGTGTGGGTCTGGTACTACCGGTTTTGCCTGAGCAAAAAGCAGGCACAACCCGAGGGGCTCTATGCCGACCTGTTCGGGGTCGATATGGGGGGCGTGGCGCTGGCCCTTCAGCGGCAGCTTGAAATCAATAAGGCCGAGCTGGTCCAGGATACGCGTTGGGCGGGTGGTAGCTGGAACAGCCAGAACGGTCTATGGGGGCCGCTGATGCGGACCGCCCTTGTGGTCCGGGATAAGCTGGGCGGCCCTGACTTCGTGCCGCCCAACCTCTGACCACAATCAGCCCTTGGCTTTTGCCGGAAACAACGCCTTCACCGCCGCATCAATCACGCCCTTGATACCTTTGCCCTTCGGGTCCACCGCGCTTGCGCCGCCGGAGTTGAGGTCCAAACGGCCGCCGGTATCGATGTTGCCGTTGCCGCTGGCGTAGATATTGAACGCGGTGCCCGAGATGTTGATCTCGCCACTGGCGTTGAATTCCAGCACGCTTTGGCCACACACCAGTCGGATCTGCGAACCCGCCTCCACGAGGTATTGGGTGCTGATGCTGTCGCTCTTGGTCCCACCGACGACCAATGCGTCGTTGCGCTGCACGGCGCGCAGGCGATCCTGGCCAATGCGTACCGTCTCGTTGTGGCCGATGCTCTTGTTGCGATCGTGGCCCACCGAATGGCTTTCATCCACCTCGACCACGATGTCCTGGTTACGCTCGGCATGGATGTACAGCTGCTCGGCGCCTTTCTTGTCTTCCATACGGATTTCGTTGAAATTCGCTGGCGTGCCGCCCTTGCTTGAGCGGCTTTTGGTGCCGCTCTGGGTGGCATTGGCGGGCAATGCATACGGTACGGTTTGCTCGGCGTTGTAGACGCGGCCGGTGACGATGGGTCTGTCGGGATCACCTTCGAGGAAGCTGACGATCACCTCTTGACCAATGCGTGGGATCTGCACGCTTCCCCAATTCTTGCCGGCCCAAGCCTGGGACACACGAATCCAGCATGAGCTGTTCTCATTGGACTGGTCATGGCGGTCCCAATAGAAATGCACCTTCACCCGGCCGAATTGATCGGTCCAGATTTCCTCGCCCTTCGGTCCGACCACCAAGGCAGTTTGCGGCCCTTTGACGATGGGGCGATGGGTGATGGGCATTGGTCGGTAGCTTTGCTGGGCGGCGATGCAGGTCAGGCTGCTTTCGAACTGTGCCGAAGGCGCGCCGCCGCTGGTTTCGCCGCTTTCCTGGGAAATGTAATAGCGGGCGCCGACGATCAGGTATTCGCGATTCTGGTCCTGGCGGGTGAAGCCGGTGAGGCTGAACAGATGCCCCGAACCCAGGCCGCGGGCGTTGCCGGCCAGCTCGACCTGTTCGTGCTGGGTCTGCAAGGCTTCGATGCGGGTGCGGGCGTAGTGTTCGCCATCCTGGCTCTGCACGTAGGTGCCGGGATAGTCGTACAGCGGGTAGTCGCCAGCAGTGTGTGGACGAGGCATCGCCGCGCGGACATCGATACGTGCACTGGGTCGCTGGAAATCGTAGTCGTTGAGCTCCAGGGAGCCGGGCTGGACTTCCTGGGCCAGGTGCCAATCGTGGATGTGGTCACGCTCGCGCTGCTGCTCGTTCTTCGGGTAGTAGGGCACCGAGCCGTAGCCGGGCGCCGTGGTGTGTGCGCCGTAAGCATCGGCCAGCACCAGCACATGACGACCTTGCTCATGGCGGAAGAAGTAATAAATGCCTTCCTGCTCCATCAACCGACTGACGAAATCAAAGCTCGTCTCGCGGTACTGCACGCAGTATTCCCACTCGCGATAAGGGTGGCTCAGGGCGTCTTCGAAGTCGGAGAAACCCAGGTCGCGGAACACTTGCTTGATGATCTGTGGGATGGTCAGGTTCTGGAAAATCCGGCAGTCGGAGGTGCGGGTCAGCAACCAGAACCAGGGGCGCAACGTCGCCTGGTAACTGGCGAACTGGCCTTGGTCGACGTTCTGGCTGCAGCGCGCGACGATGCCATGGAAATAGCGCTCGCCACCGCCGTCCAGTTGCAGGCTCACGCACATGGGTTTGCCAAGCAATTGGTTGAGATCGATGGCGTTGTCCAGCGAGTGCAACTGCAACTCATAGTTGAACAGCCGCCCCAGCTCTTCACCGCCGCCCATGTCCTTGAGCAACAGCACCTCGGGCCCCAGGGGGCTGGTGATCTTGGCGAGGCGTGTGGCTTGGTTGAATAACATCGTCTATCTCATCGTTGTAATGGCTGCGCCGCTGATCGCCTGACGACACCGGAACAACTGTGGGAGCGGGCTTGCTCGCGAAGGCGGTGTGTCAGGCGACATCAATGGCACTGACAGATTGCATTCGCGAGCAAGCCCGCTCCCACAGGGTTATGCGGTGTTCCTTCGGTGTCAGGCCGCGTCGCTGAAGTCGTACTGCAATTCGTTATCCACAGCGCTGATCCGCACGCCGGCCAGGGCCTTGCCTTCGAGCATGCGGGTCAGGAACTCGCGGCTCATGTCCGGCAGCAGGCTGTTGGTCAGGATGGTGTCGATCATGCGGCCGCCGCTTTCAGTCTCGGTGCAGCGCGAGACGATCAGGTCGATCACCGCGTCGTCGTAGTCGAAGGCGACCTTGTGGGTGCTCTCCACGCGCTTCTTGATGCGGTTGAGTTGCAGGCGGGTGATGGCCTTGAGCATCTCGTCGCTGAGCGGGTAGTACGGGATCGTCACCAGGCGGCCGAGCAGGGCCGGCGGGAAAATCTCCAGTAGCGGCTGGCGCAAGGCCTTGGCGATTTCCTCGGGCTCGGGCACGTTCTGCGGGTCTTTGCAGACTTGGGCAATCAGCTCGGTGCCGGCGTTGGTGGTCAGCAGGATCAAGGTGTTCTTGAAGTCGATCACCCGGCCTTCGCCGTCTTCCATCACGCCTTTGTCGAACACCTGGAAGAAGATTTCATGCACGTCCGGGTGGGCTTTTTCCACCTCGTCCAGCAGCACCACGCTGTACGGTTTGCGCCGCACGGCTTCGGTCAACACGCCGCCTTCGCCATAGCCGATGTAACCCGGTGGCGCACCCTTGAGGGTGGACACGGTGTGGGCTTCCTGGAACTCGCTCATGTTGATGGTGATGACGTTCTGCTCGCCGCCGTACATGGCTTCGGCCAGGGCCAGGGCGGTTTCGGTCTTGCCCACGCCGGAGGTGCCGGCGAGCATGAACACACCAATCGGCTTGCTCGGGTTGTCGAGGCCGGCGCGGGAGGTCTGGATGCGCTTGGCGATCATCTGCAGGGCATGGTCCTGGCCGATGATGCGTTTCTTCAGGTGCTGGTCGAGGTTGAGCACGGTTTCCAGCTCGTTGCGGGCCATGCGACCCACCGGGATACCGGTCCAGTCGGCGACCACCGAGGCCACGGCCTGGTAATCCACCGTCGGCAACATCAGCGGGGTTTCGCCTTGCAGGGTGGTCAGGCGCTGTTGCAAGTCCACCAATTTCTCGCGCAGGTCATGACTGGTTTCGCTGCCGTCTTCGCTGTCCACCACGCCGACGCGCTCGCGCAGGGTGGCGCGGGTTTCAAGCAATTCGTCCACCAGGGTTTTTTCTTCGGCCCAGCGGCTTTCCAGCTCGGCCAGGCGCTCGCGCTCGGCGCTCAGCAGGCCTTCGGTCTGGGTCTGGCGGGTGCCGATGGCGACACCAATCGCATGCTCGCGGGCGATGATTTGCAGCTCGGTTTCCAGCGCTTCGATGCGGCGACGGCTGTCGTCCACTTCGGCCGGCACGGCGTGCAGGCTGATGGCGACGCGGGCACAGGCGGTGTCCAGCAGGCTCACGGATTTGTCCGGCAGCTGGCGCGCGGGGATGTAGCGATGGGACAACTTGACCGAGGCTTCCAGGGCTTCGTCGAGGATCTGCACCTGGTGGTGTTTTTCCATGGTCGAGGCCACGCCGCGCATCATCAGCAAAGCCTTGTCTTCCGACGGCTCGGCCACTTGTACCACCTGGAAGCGACGGGTCAGGGCCGGGTCTTTCTCGATGTGCTTCTTGTACTCGGCCCAAGTCGTGGCGGCCACGGTGCGCAAGGTACCGCGGGCCAGGGCTGGCTTGAGCAGGTTGGCGGCGTCGCCCGTACCGGCTGCGCCACCGGCCCCCACCAGGGTGTGGGCTTCGTCGATGAACAGGATGATCGGTTTCGGCGAGGCCTGGACGTCCTCGATGACCTGGCGCAGGCGCTGTTCGAATTCGCCTTTCATGCTCGCGCCGGCCTGCAACAGGCCAACGTCTAGGCTGCGCAATTCGACGTCCTTGAGGGCCGGTGGCACGTCGCCGGCGACGATGCGCAGGGCAAAGCCTTCGACCACCGCCGTCTTGCCCACGCCGGCTTCACCGGTGAGGATCGGGTTGTTCTGCCGACGGCGCATGAGGATGTCCACCAATTGGCGGATCTCTTCGTCGCGCCCGACGATCGGGTCGAGCTTGCCGCTGCGGGCTTGTTCGGTGAGGTCGACGGTAAAGCGCTTGAGGGCTTCCTGTTTGCCCATGGCGCTGGGGGCCATGGCGCCGCTGGCTTCGCCCGGCACGGCGCCGGCATTGAAACCGTCGCTGGCGGTCAGGGCGTTCTCCGGGGAATCGCCGACGTATTCGTCAAAACGCTCGCTCAAGGCTTCTGCCTTGACCTTGTCGAACTCCGACGACAGCCCCAGCAGCGCGTGGCGCAGGCTTGGCGTCTTGAGAATGCCCAGCACCAGATAACCGGTGCGCACCTGGCTTTCGCCGAACATCAGGCTGCCGTAGACCCAGCCGCGTTCAACCGCTTCTTCCACGTGGGACGACAAGTCGGTGATCGAGGTCGACCCCCGTGGCAAACGGTCCAGGGCTTCGGTCAGGTCGCGGGCCAGGCGTGCCGGCTCGATGTTGAATTGGCGGATGATGCGGTGCAGGTCCGAGTCCTGCAGTTGCAACAGCTGATGAAACCAGTGGGCCAGTTCCACATAAGGGTTACCGCGCAACTTGCAGAACACGGTGGCGGCTTCGATGGCTTTGTAGGCCACGCTGTTGAGTTTGCCGAACAACGCGGCGCGACTGATTTCACCCATGCTCATGGTTCCTTGAGGTCTGTGAGGTGTTGGCCTGTTCGGCATAATGCCGGGCCAGTATTAGATCGTTGGCATCTGTTTCGGGACGTCCCAGCCAGGTGTTGAAACCCAGGCGGAAACGACCATTGAGTTGTAGCGCCGGGACCTCGGGCTGCTCCAGGACCAGGTTCAGGTCCCAGTCCAGTTCGTGGCCAAGATATTCGGCGACCCAGGCCACCAGCTCGTTGAACGGTTGGCTGCCGGGCAGCATGCCCATGTAGTCGACGAGCTTGAGCGGCCCCAGGCGAATGCGGAATTTATGCTGGCGATCCCACACGTAGCGGCCCAGGCAGAAGTCCATGCCCAGCTGATGAGCACTGACACCGACGCGGCTGCGTTCCGGCAGTTCCAGCCATTGGCCGACGTATTCTTCGATCTCCACCGGCAGCCCGAAATATTCACCGAGGATGGCTTTCAAACCGTCCGGGTAGCGGGTTTGCGCCGACAGGTGACCGCTGTAGTGCAGCTTCGCCGTGTCGGGAATCAACCCCTGCTTGAGCAGGCTCGGCATGCCTCGACCGCTGAGGGCGGCCAGGCGTGCCGACCAGTAGTCATCGTCCGGGCGGTCATGGCTGATCGTCGGCCGCGCTTCGGCCCAGGCCCGGTAGAACAGGCTGAGCAGGCGGTGGTGGAACACATCGAGAAAGCGTTTGCTGGTGCTGTCGGCGTTGTTGCGCTGGCGTTCGCGCACGTATTCGGTGATGTGCAGCGGCATCGGGCCGTTGGGGCCGCCGAGGCCGAAGAAGAACTGCTCCAGGCGCGCCGGTGTGCCGTCGCCGCCCGGCTGCACCGAGGCCAGGGTTGATGGGGCGAATGTGCACTCGGCCTGTTGCCCAAGACGCAGCGGGTCATCGGCCAGGCGCAAGGAATGGCCCAGGCGCGGCAGGGCGGGAAATTCGCACTCGATGCGCCGCAACGCCTGGAAAAAATCGTATTCCCAGGGTTCCTGGTGCATCGCGTCCAGGGTACTTACAGGGTCGGACGACGTCCGGGCTTGGCTTTCCATCGCATGATCTCGCCGCGTTCGGTGGTACGGATCACCGTCTCGGTAAAACTGTTGATCGACACGTAGCGTGCCAGGAAGCGTTCGAACACCGCGCCGAGCAGGAACACCCCGGTGCCGCGAAACGCGTTTTCATCGAATTCCAGGGTGATTTCCAGGCCACGCCCGAACACGATCGGGCCGGGCATCGGCAAGCGTCGGGTGCAGGCCTTGCTGCTGACGTCGCGCAGGCCTTCGATCTGCAATTGCAGCGCCGCATCGTTGCTGTCGCCGTACAGGCGCAGCAGTTCCCGCAGGGCGGCGGCGCCCTGGCCTTGTTCGCTCAACGACAGATAGTTCAGCGACAACTGGCTGATCAGCCGCCAGGCCTTGGCATCGTGGGCGTGGCTGGCACGCGGGCGACTCGGCCCGGCCACGCAGCGCACCGCGCCGACCGGGGCACTGTCGGCCAAAGTGAAATCGGTCTTGCCGTTGCCCACGCTCATGAACAGCGGCAGGTCGCGGTTGGTGCACAGCGCCGTCACGCCGAGTTGGCGCAAGTCATGGCGATAGGGCGCCTGCTGGCTGTCGACCAGGCTGACGAAGGTTTCGCTGCCGATGTAGGTCGAGCGCGGGCCGTTGCGGCGCTGGTCGCTGGACAGCACGCGTGGCTCGCGGCGTACGGTGTAATAGGCCTGGTCGCGGCCATAGCGGGAGGGATCGCGCACGGCATAGAACGGCAGGAACGGTTGCTCCGGCCCCGTGCCGTGGCCGGTGAGGCCGCTGAGCGAATGCACTTCGAAATCCATCGGCCGGGTACGGTCGGCGATCACGTGGTGTTCGTTGACCCGTTCCGACAGGTGAATGCGATCGAGGCGCTTGGGAAACAGGTTGATGGCCGGGGTGCAGAACGGCAGGAATTGCGAAGCACCGACGCTGCCTTCGAGGCTGGGCTCGTGGCGGTCGAACAGTACGATCAGTTCCAGCTCCTGGCCGTCGCAACGCTTGACCGCGCGGCTCAGCTGGGTGAAGTCGACGAACAGGAAGCGGTGGGGCAGGGCGAAGTATTCCTGCAACAGGCGATAGCCCTGGAAGGCCCGTGGCACCACCGGCAGCGCGGCGTCGGCATCATCGAAACCGCGCGAGCGCAACGCATCCTGCGGCAACCGTTCCACCCAACCGCCGCCGGGCTTGCGGGCAAACACTGCGCAGGTATTGCCCAGCAATTGTTCGTAGAGGCGGAAGGGTTGCTCGTCGGCGCCGCTCAAGTACAGCGGCAGATTGTCCAGGGCCAGGCTGTTGAACGGCAGCTCGGCGCCGGTGCGCAGTGTGATGCGCAGCCCGGCCTTGGCTTTCGGTTCGCTGGCGGCCAGGCGCCCGAGCACGGCGGACGGGTTGCCGAAGTACTCGGCCTGGCTGACCTGCAACGGCCACAACGTCACCGCATGCGCGGTGCGGTACTCGCAGCAGGTCTGGGTTTCTCGGCCCAGCGCGGCGCGCAGGACGGTGTCGCGGGGCAGCGGGAAGCCACTGCTCAGCGAGCCTTCATCGGGATCGGCCTGCATTTGCACCACGGTCATCGACGGCGTCGGTGCCAGGTAATGCGGGTAGGCTATTTCCAGCAGGTTGTGGGTGAAGGTCGGGTATTCGGCGTCGAGCTTGAGCTGCACCCGCGCCGTCAAATAGGCAAAGCCTTCCAGTAATCGCTCGACGTAGGGGTCGGCGCAGTCCATGCCGGACAACGTCAGCCGACTGGCGATCTTCGGGTATTCCTTGGCGAACTCCGCCGCGCTTTCGCGCACATGGTGCAATTCCTGGTTGTACAGCTCCAGCAGGCGCGGGTTCATGGACGCCTCCGCTGGTCGGCGTTGACCACGCGCACGTGCCCGGACTCCAGGTCCAGGTCGGTTTGCAGCATCAGGCGCAGCGGCACGGGCTGGGCCCAGAGATCGCCTTCGATCTCGAAACTCAAGGCGTTGTGGTTCATTTCGGCCGTGGCCCTCGCTCGCACGCGCAGGGTGTGGCGCAGGATCCGCGGTTCGAACGTGGCGATGGCCTGGTGAATCAGCGTTTCGAGGGCTGAGACGTCGATGTTCGACGCACTGTTGCCGGCCAGCGCCGGCAGGCCGAAATTCACCACCGACGTACCGGCAGGGGTGTGCAGCGTGGCATCGGCGCCCAGCAACGACGTGGTGTTGAGCAGCCACGCCAAGTCGCGCAGCACCGAGGCTTTCAATTGGGTCAGGGATAGCACGCGTTTGTCGGCGCTTTCCTTGGGATTGGTTGGATCGTCGTCGGTCAACCGGTCCAGCAGGGACGGTTGCAGGCGATCGCGGGCAGCGATTTCGGTTACCACGTGAATGGCGCTACGTACATTTTCTGGTCCCAGTGGCTAGGCCCGCAGGCGGCGAACTGACTGACCTCCGCGACTTCCATTGTTCCCTCTATCTGGCGCACCGCCTGGAGTTTGGTCAGACAGTCGCGGCTGGGCGCGGGCATGTGTTCGCTGCGTTCAACGGCGAAGATCGGAACCTGGTTGAAGATCTCCACTCGCAATTGCTTGTCCGGACCCAAGCTGAACTGGCAAGGCCATTCCATATCGAGCGGCAGCCGGCTCTGGTCAGGTTTGACAAGCGTGCAGCGACCTTGATCGTTGGTCAGGCTCATCGGCTGCCCGACGAACATCGCCTGGGTCGGCGCCGCCGTGGCGGCTGTGTCTTGTCCGGCGCATGCACTCAGGCTGACGAGGCTTGCTGTCAGCGCTGAAAAGAACAAGGGACTGCGCATCACACAAGCTCCCAGAACCAAATGGCTTTTGAGCGCGAGAACAGGTCGCCGCTTTTGGTCAAACCGCGATTCCACAGGTCGATATGGTCGCCGGTAGGGCGGCCGGCAGTGTCGCTACTTTGCTGGTAGCAGTCTTTGAAAAAAATGATTCCAGTCTTGCCCAGCAGCGCCGTGCGGTCTGTCACGCTGTTGGTATAGATTTTCGGCGGACCGAGGCGGTTCTTCTTCCATAACCAATTTGCCAATGACTCCGCCCCGCGGGCATGCCCATGGGCGCACCGAGGATCCAGCGTATAAGTCGATGAATTGACCGGCAGGGTCTTTTCCCCGCACAAGGCGATGCTCATCCGGATGGCACACTGGTTGATGTAAGGACCATCGCAGGCCGGATTGGCGGACGGGTAGGGCGGGTAGCTGTTCCACAGATTGATAAACGAAGGCTTGGCCATGACTCAGATACCGCGCTGTAAAGAATTGGATTCGAGCAAGCACCAAACACCCCCGGCGCGTGGCACCGGGGGCGTGTTCGATTACACCTTGATGTTCTGACGGATGTTCCAGCCGAACTTGACCGGGCCGCCTTCCTTGGTGCCGTCGGCTTTCTGTGGCTGGTAGTCCACCAGCACCTTGGCGAAGTTCAGGGTGACGTTTTCGGTCAGGCGATCATCGCTGCCCGAGCCGCCGGTGCTCAGGGACGTGACCAGCACTTCTTCCAGGTTGATGATCATGTACTCGACCTGGCTTTCACCGCCGGCCTTGCGCACGGTCAGCTTGACCTTGTCGATGTGCTTGCCGCTGGCGCAGTGCATCATCAGGTTCGGCGACGCCTTGTCGACGTATTTGGTCAACGACAGGTCCTGGACGTTGACCTTGCCCGCACCACCGCCGCTGCCCACGTGCATGTTGCCGGACTGGGACATGCCCCAGCTCCAGTTCAGGACGTCGATCTCGTCCTTGTGGGCCTTGTCCATGGACTCGCCCTTGATGTCGCCGATCTTGATGAAAATATCAACAGCCATGTTTTCTCCCTGTGTGGTTTCTAACCACATTGTTTGGTTGACGCTGACCTTGCGAAATCTATTTGAATGTCGGTCAGGACACAGAACCTGTGGGAGCGGGCTTGCTCGCGAATGCGTCGGGTCAGTCGACATCAATGTTGGCTGATCGACCGTATTCGCGAGCAAGCCCGCTCCCACACAGGAGCGAGCCCTCTCCAACAAAACCTCTGTTTATGCGCCCTTGGCCGACGGCAGTTTCGATACCAGGCGCAGCGATACGGTCAGCCCTTCGAGCTGATAGTGCGGGCGCAGGTAGAACTTGGAGTTGTAGTACCCCGGGTTGCCTTCGACTTCTTCGACGATCACTTCGGCCGCTGCCAATGGATGCTGGGCCTTGGTGGTCTCGGTGGAGTGCGCCGGATCACCGTCGACGTAGTTGAGGATCCAGTCCTGCAACCAGCGCTGCATCTCGTCCTTCTCTTTGAAGGAACCGATCTTGTCGCGCACGATGCACTTCAGGTAATGAGCGAAACGGCAGGTGGCGAACAGGTACGGCAGGCGCGCGGCCAGGTTGGCGTTGGCGGTGGCGTCCGGGTCGTCGTATTCGGCCGGCTTCTGCAGCGACTGGGCGCCGATGAAGGCAGCGAAGTCGGTGTTCTTCTTGTGCAGCAGCGGCATGAAACCGTTCTTGGCCAGTTCCGCTTCACGGCGATCCGAAATGGCGATTTCGGTCGGGCACTTCATGTCCACGCCACCATCATCGGTAGGGAACGTGTGGGCCGGCAGGTTTTCCACTTCGCCGCCCGACTCCACGCCACGGATGCGCGAGCACCAGCCGAAGTGTTTGAACGAACGGTTGATGTTCACCGCCATCGCGTAGGCGGCGTTGGCCCAGGTGTACTTGGAGCTGTCGGCGCCGTCGGTGTTTTCTTCGAAGGCGAAGGCTTCCACCGGGTCGGTCTTGGCGCCATACGGCAGGCGCGCCAGGAAGCGTGGCATGGTCAGGCCGATGTAGCGCGAATCTTCCGACTCACGCAGCGAACGCCAGCCGGCGTATTCCGGGGTGGTGAAGATCTTGGTCAGGTCGCGTGGGTTCGACAGTTCCTGCCACGAGCCCATGCCCATCACGGTCGGCGATGCCGCTGCGATGAACGGGGCGTGCATGGCCGCGCAGACTTTCGACAGTTCGCCCAGCAGTTCCACGTCCGGTGGCGACTGGTCGAAGTAGTAGTCGCCTACCAGGCAGCCGTAAGGTTCGCCGCCGAACTGGCCGTATTCTTCTTCGTACATCTTCTTGAAGAGCGGGCTCTGGTCCCACGCGGTGCCCTTGAATTTCTTCAGGGTCTTGTGCAGGTCCGGCTTGGAGATGTTGAGCACGCGGATCTTGAGCTGCTCATCGGTCTCGGTGTTGTTGACCAGGTAGTGCAGGCCACGCCAGGCGCTTTCCAACTGCTGGAAGTCCGGGTGATGGATCACCTGGTTGACCTGGGCGGTGAGCTTGGCGTCGATGGCGGCGATGATCGATTCGATCGACTTGATGGCGTCGTTGGACACCAGGTCAGTCTGCGCCAGTGCCTGCTCGGCCAAGGTGCGCACGGCGGTCTCGACGGCTTCGCGGGCACGCTCGGTCTTGGGCTTGAATTCTTGCAGCAGCAGGGACGCGAACTCACTGGTTTCTTCAGTGGCGCCCAGGTTCTGCGCGCCTTCGCGGGCTGTATTGTCAGTCATGATCATTGGTCCTGTGCTGGCTTCGGCGCGCTCGCCAGGGCCTGCAACAGCGCTGGGTCCTTGATCGCCTTCATGATGATTTCTTCGGCACCGGTCTTGCCGTCCATGTAGGTCAGCAGGTTGGCCAATTGGGTACGCGCTTCGAGCAACTTGTTCAGCGAGTCGACCTTGCGGGCCACGGCCGCTGGGCTGAAGTCGTCCATGCTTTCGAACGTCAGGTCCAGGCTCAGGTTGCCTTCGCCGGTCAGTTCGTTGGGTACATGGAACGCTACGCGCGGCTGCATGGCCTTGAGGCGCGAGTCGAAGTTATCGACGTCGATCTCGAGGAACTTGCGATCGGCCACCGGTGCCAGAGGCTCGGCGGGCTTGCCGGCGAGGTCGGCCATCACGCCCATGACGAAGGGCAGCTGGACCTTTTTCTCGGCGCCGTAGAGCTCGACGTCGTACTCGATCTGCACTCGAGGCGCGCGGTTGCGCGCGATGAATTTCTGAGAACTTTGCTTCGCCACGTTGCTGCTCCTGGTCGCTTGAGCGACGGTGTTGGCGTCATCGGGGGTGCCGGTGACGTGACTGCGTGATCCGCTCGCTTTTTATTCGCTGTCTGGGCCGCGCAGGTTTTCAAATTGACTCATGCCGTCTGGAATCAGGTTGCGCACGATGGTTGCAAAGTCGGCGTTGACCAGAGCCTTGGCCCGGTTCAGCAGCACCGGTAGCGGGCTGGAGGGCTCGTGACGGCTGTAGTAAGCGAGAATACGTTCCAGGCTGCGCTGCACGTCATCGCGATTGTTGATCTCTGCGCTGCCGCTCGGGCCGGTGTTGCGCGGCATGCTCTGCGCGGTGGCGTATTCAACCGGCGCGGTGGCGTCATCGCCGGTGGCATCGGGCAGCTCGCTGTCGCCGCTCTGCGGGGCGAACTGGCCAAGGATCTGCAAGGCCATCTTGAGTGGCTGCTTCAGCGGGCCGAGGTCCACGCCCTGGGCGGAACCGACCTGGTCGCTGACCTGCTGCTCGATGGCTTCGGCGGCGCTGCGAGCTTCCAAGAGGGCGGCGCGGGTGATTTCCAACTGCTCGGGATCGCTGTCGATCAAGGCGCCGGCGAGCTGTTCGGCCCCCAGGCTTTCATCGGCGAAACTTTGCAGGCCGCTGGCGTTGGCGGCGGCGCGCAGGCTGACGCTGCCGAAGGTTCGCGAACGGGCCAGGATGCTTTCGCGCAGCAGGCGAATGGTGACATCGGACGTCAGGCCGGCGAGGGCATTGATGCGCACGGTGGGGTCGTTGTCGTCATCGGCGTCCAGGCGCGGATGCAGGTCGGCCCAGTATTGCTTGAGCAATTCGCTGATCAGTGTCAGCGAGCGGGCAAGGCCCGGAATGCCCTCAAGGGCCAGGGAACTCTGCAACAGGAAATGGGTGATGCGCAGGTCTTTGCTGCGTTGCAGCAAATCCAGGCTCTGTTGCTGGATGCTGCGCCATTCAGGAGGTTCGGCCGGCAAGATCGAGTCGCCCATGCTGCGCTCGGGCTGGCCTCGGGAGTCACGTTCCAGACGCAAGAAATCCGCGTCATATTCCAGGTCTTCACCGCACGGCGAAGTCGCGGAAACGGCGGCGAGCAGCAAAGGCACATCCACTTGGATCGATCTCCCTATCACCCGCTGAAATAAGTCGGGCAGTTCACACGTAAGTTCCGAATGAAACTTCACATGTTTCCTTGACGGTAATGGCGCTTCAGACTCGCAATGATCTTAAAGTGCCATCATGTATATTCAAGAAGTTGTGCATTTTTGGTGTAGTACTTATCGCTTGTCAAGGTAAGCTATTTCGCCATTGTATCCGCCATGTAACAGTTGTGATGGGCTTAACAGCCTGCCCGACCCGTAGGTCGAAGCAGCAACAGACGTGGGGTTTTTGTCACGCAAGCCGGTTATGATCAGCAATCATGCTGGCAAAAAGCCGTTCCAGGGCTGTCGGCAAGGTTGTGAGTGGGTGGTAGGGGCTTGAATCCCGCTGCACCCGCCCGCGCGCGAAGTATTCAGCAAGGAGGCAAGATGCCGCTGTGTTTGACTATCACTAGTTATCACAAGATTACCCCAGGCCAGTGTTCTGAAAAGTCCATGGATCAGGGGGTGATGGCAATTGGCCGCAATTCCGATAATGACTGGGTACTACCGGACCCCGAACGTCTGGTTTCCGGCAAACATTGCGTTATCCAATACAAGGACGGGCGCTATTACTTGACCGATAACAGCACTAACGGTGTGGAATTGGTCAAGGCCGGTATTCGCCTTCGCAAAGGCAACAGCGAACCGCTGCAAGATGGCGAAGTGATCCGCATCGGCGATTATGAAATCCAGGCGCGTGTCGATTTCAGCCTGCCGGTCACCGACAGCAACCCGTTCGCCGAATCGCCCAGCAGTTTCGAGGCGTTGATGGGGCGCCAGGGCGCAACCCCGGTTTCACCCGCGCCGATTCAAGTGGCCTCGCCGGCACATTTCCAAGGTGCTTCGGCCATGGATACCCTGCCGGACCTGTTCGATTTCCTGACCCCGACCAGCGTCCCGCCGGCCACCCAGCCTGATCATGTTCCAGCCGAGCAACACGATTTCCGCCCACCGACGCCGATTCCCCGTCCGAGCCCGCCGCCAGTGGCCGAGCCGGTGATACCGCCATCGGCCTCGGTGATTCCGGACGATTGGGACCCTTTCAGCGACCAGCCTGCGCCCGTGGCCGTTGCGCCTATGCCTATCACGCCGCCGCCGGTAGTTGCGCCGCCACTGCCGGTAGTGCCGCCGGTGATTGAGCCAATACCGACGCCCGTTCCCCACATGCCGGTCGCTGAAGTCACTGCACCGACCGAACCGACGCCCTTGCGCGAAGCACCGGTCGCTCGCGTCGAACCTGCGGCCAGCCCGGTCGAGGCCTCGCAACCCGACCTGCTGCAAGCCTTCCTGCGCGGTGCCGGGCTGGACCAGTTGCGCTTGGACAAGGCCCAGGCCGAGGCGCAGATGGAAAGCATCGGTCGCAGTTATCGGTTGATGGTCGAGGGCCTGATCGATGTCTTGCGCGCCCGCAGCAGCCTCAAGGGCGAGTTCCGCATCCAGCAGACGATGATCCAGCCGGTGGAAAACAACCCGCTGAAATTCGCCCCCAATGTCGATGAAGCCCTGCTGTTGCTGTTACGCCACGGCAACCAGGCGTTCATGGCGCCGGACGTGGCGGTGCGCGACAGTTTTGATGATTTGCGTGCCCATCAATTGGCCGTGATGGCCGGGGTGGAAGCCGCTATCAAGCATTTGCTGGCGCGCTTCGAACCGGCGCAGTTGGAAGAGCGCATGGGCAAGCCCGGTGGGCTGTCGAGCATTTTCAATGGCTCGCGGCAGGCCCAGTACTGGCAGCAGTTCACCGAGCTCTACAGCAATATTTCCCGCGAGGCCCAGGAAGATTTCCAGGACCTGTTCGGGCGTGAATTCAGCCGTGCCTACGAAGAGCACAGCACGCGACAGCGACGCCGCTGACCATCGCCGCACCCAGACATTTTCATAAGCACACAACGGATAGCTCAAACGTCATTGAGGACGCAGGATGATTCCCAGGTTTTTACTCGCAGTCGCCGCCGCGCTTCTGCTGACGGCGTGCGCCAAGGATGCCGACAAGTCCCAGCCTGAAGAAGCTGAGGCAAACACCGCCGCCGTCGAGCTGCATTTTCATGCCATTGCCGGGCTCAACCCCGGCGCCACCGGCCAGCCGGCCCCCGTGCGGGTGCGCATCTTCGAACTGAAGAATGCCGCCACCTTCGGTCGTTCCGATTATTTCGCTCTCGCCGAACGCGCCCAGGCAACGCTCGGCCCCGACCTGATCGACCAGGACGAGGTGCTGATCCAGCCGGGCCAGCAGTTGAGCCTGCAACGCGACCTCGACCCGGCCACGCGGCACATCGGAATACTGGTGGGCTATCGCGAGCTGGACCAGTCGCTATGGCGCACGGTGATGAATGTCCCGGCCCGCGAATACACCGAATACCAGATCAGCCTCGATGTGCGCGCCGTGCGCAGCGCCGTCGTCGTTCCCCCATCCAGCCCTGCCCAATAAGCAATCGGAGCCCCCATGTCCTGGAACAATCGCGTGGTCTGGTCGGAAGGCATGTTCATTGGAACGCAGCACTTCCAGCAGCATGACCGTTACCTGGAAAACCTCATCGACGCGCGCAGCCGCCCGTTATCGGCCGGCGCCTGGGGTTTTTCCGAATTGCTGATCGACCAGGGCCTGCTGGCCCAGGGCAAGCTGGCGATTATCTCGGCGCGCGGCCTGTTGCCGGACGGCACGCCCTTCAACATTCCCCAGGACGACCTGGCACCGACCCCGTTGAACGTCGACGATAACCTGCGCGATGGCCTGGTCTATCTGGCCCTGCCGCTCAAGCGCGCCGGCGCCCGTGACACCGTGGATGAAGGCGAAGACCTGGGGGCCGCGCGCTACGTTAGCCAGGTGAGCGAAGTGCGCGACGACAATGCGCCGTTCGAAAACCGCGCGCCGGTGGCCCTGGGTTCCCGGGCGCTGCGCTTGTTGACCGCCCAGGACGGAATCGGCGACTACGCCGCCATCGGCGTGGTGCGCATCAAGGAAAAGCGCGCCGATCGCGCGCTGGTGCTCGACGACAGCTACATCCCGCCGTTGCTGGATGTGGCGGCTTCCAAACCGCTGGCGGCGTTTCGCAGCGAACTGCTGGGCCTGCTGCATCAACGTGGCGAAGCCCTCGCCGGGCGGGTAGTGGCGTCGGGTGCCGGCGGTGCTTCGGAGATTGCCGATTTCATGCTGCTACAACTGGTCAACCGCGCCCAGCCGCTGATCCAGCACCTGAGCCAGTTGAGCCCCTTGCACCCTGAACGCTTCTACAGCGAGCTGGTCAGCCTGGCCGGGGAGTTCTCCACCTTTACCGCGTCTGGGCGACGACCGCAGGAATACCCGCAATACCAGCACGACGACCTGACGCTGAGCTATGCGCCGGTGATGCAGGCGCTGCGTGAAGCGTTGTCGATGCTGATCGACAGCAAGGCCACGCCGATCCCGATTGTCGAGAAAGCCTACGGTATCCACGTGGCGATGCTCGCCGACAAGACCCTGCTCGACAGCGCCAGTTTCATTCTGGTGGTGCGTGCCGATGTTCCCGCCGAAACCCTGCGCGGCCGCTTCGGCCAGCAGAGCAAGGTCGGTTCGGTGGAGCACATCCGCGACCTGGTCAACCTGCAACTGCCGGGCATCGGCCTGCTGCCGTTGCCGGTGGCGCCACGCCAGCTTCCGTACCACGCAGGCTCCACTTATTACGAACTCGACCGGGGCAGCGACCACTGGCAGCAGTTGAGCAACTCTGGTGGCTTTGCGTTCCACATCGCCGGCCAGTTCCCTGGGCTGAACCTGGCGTTCTGGGCGATCCGAGGATAAACCGCGATGAGCAACGACGATCGTACCCAGTTCATGCCGACGCCCGGTGGCCGTGGCGCGGATCCTTTCCGCCCGGACGCTGGTCGTGGGCAGCCGTCACCGGCGCCGGCTCCCCTCTCGATGCCAGCCGCTCCGGTACTGACCGGTAAAGCCCAAGGCCTCAACCCGTTGGAGAGTGCTGCAGGCCCGCTGCTGGCCCTGCTGACGCGCTTGCGCAGCACCATCGCCCACCCGGCGCCCGCCAGCCTGCGTGCGCAACTGCTGGCGTACTTGCGCCAGTTCGAAGAGCGCGCCGAGGCCGCCGGTGTGGTACGCAATGAGGTGCTGCTGGCCCGCTACGCCTTGTGCACTGCGCTGGATGAAGCAGTATTGAGCACGCCCTGGGGCGGCACCAGCGACTGGGGTAAGCAAAGCCTGTTGATCACTGTGCATAACGAAGCCTGGGGCGGCGAAAAAGTGTTCCAGCTGCTGGAGCATTGCCTGCAAAGCCCGCGGGAGCGCTTGTATCTGCTGGAGCTTTTGTACCTGTGCATGTGCCTCGGTTTCGAAGGGCGCTACCGGGTGATGAACGACGGCCGCAGCCAATTGGAAGCGTTGCGTGAACGCACCAGCGCAGTGATCCGCAGTGCCCGGGGTGAATATGAACGTGAGCTGTCGCCGCACTGGCGCGGCGTCACCGTGGCTCGCGATCGCCTGGCGCAGTTCATGCCGCCGTGGATCGCCGTGGCCATCGGCGTGGCATTGCTGCTGGCGCTGCTGTTTGGCCTGCGCATGAAACTGGCCTCCGATGCCGAACCGGTGTTCAAGAACATCCATTTCCTCGGGGAAATCCCGGTGCAGGCCATCGACCGCCCCGTGGTGCAGCCGAAGGTCATCGAACGTCCACGCCTGGCGGGCTTTTTGGCCGATGAAATCAGGGCCGGTCGGATTGCCGTAGAAGATGCCGTCGACCGCTCGGTGGTGACCATCCGTGGCGATGAACTGTTCGCCTCGGGCAGCGCCAGCATCAAGGACGATTTCCAGCCGCTGATGCTGCGCATCGCCGATGCGGTGCGCAAGGTCAAGGGTCAGGTCCTGGTGACCGGCCACAGCGACAATCGCCCGATTGCCACCCTCAGGTTCCCGTCCAACTGGGCGTTGTCCGAGGCGCGAGCCCAGTCGGTGCTGCAAATTCTCTCGGCCAAGACTGGCCAGCCCGAGCGCTTCAGCGCCGAAGGCCGCAGCGACACCGAGCCGCTGGCGTCCAATGCCACGACCGAGGGCCGTGCGCGCAATCGTCGGGTTGAAATCACAGTATTGGCGGAGGGGGTCGAGTGAAGGCGTTTTTCAGTTTTATGACCCGCTGGGTCATTCCATTGCTGGGGCTGATCGCCCTGAGCCTGATCATCTGGTTCGTCGGCCCGCTGCTGGAGTGGCTGGTGCCCGAAGGCCGGCGCTGGGCGTTGATCATCCTGGTGTTCGCGGTGTGGATCGCCTACCGGGTGTTTCGCATCATCCAGGCCCGCCGCCAGGCCGCCGAAGTCATGCGCAGCCTGGCCGCGCAAACCCCGCCCGACCCGACCAGCGTCGCCACCGCCGAGGAGCTCGAAACCCTGCGTCAGCGCATGGACGAAGCCCTGGCGCTGCTCAAGAAAGCCAAGCTGGGCGGTGACGAGCGCCGCAACCTCTACGAACTGCCGTGGTACGTGATCATCGGCCCGCCGGGTTCGGGCAAGACCACCGCGCTGGTCAATTCCGGGCTGCATTTCCCGTTGGCCGCGCAGCTGGGTGCCGGCGCGGTACGTGGCGTCGGCGGCACGCGCAATTGTGATTGGTGGTTCACCGACCAGGCCGTCCTGCTCGACACCGCCGGCCGCTACACCACCCAGGACAGCGACGCGACGGTGGACAAGGCCGCGTGGCTGGGCTTCCTTGGCCTGTTGAAAAAGCAGCGGGCCCGGCGTCCGATTGACGGCGCGTTCATCGCCATCAGCCTGTCGGACCTGCTGCTGGGCAGCGACGCCGAGCGCGCCGCCCATGCCGCCGCCATACGCTTGCGGATCCAGGAGCTGTACACCCAATTGGGCGTGCGCTTCCCGATCTACCTGATGCTCACCAAGCTCGACCTGGTGCCCGGGTTCATGGAGTACTTCGATACCCTGAGCAAGGAAGAGCGCGCCCAGGTCTGGGGCATGACCTTCGCCCTGGACGATGGCAAGAGCAACGACAGCCCGCTGGCGCACCTGCAAAGTGAATTCGCCGGCCTGGAGCAACGTCTCAACGACCGCCTGGTGGAGCGCTTGCAGCAAGAGCGCGACCCAGCACGGCGCGATCTCATCTATGGCTTCCCACAGCAGTTCGGTGCCTTGAAAGATTGCCTGCAAAGTTTCCTCGAGGGCGTGTTCAAACCCAACGCCTTTGAAGAGCGCGTGTTGCTGCGCGGCGTGTACTTCACCAGCGGCACCCAGGAAGGCAGCCCGATCGATCGCCTGATCGGGTCCATGGCCCAGAGCATGAACCTGGACCGTCAGCACCTGGCGCGCCAGACCGGCACCGGGCGCAGCTACTTCATCGAAAAACTCTTCACCGCCGTGGCTTTCGCCGAGCGTGGGCTGGTGGGCGTCGATCCGAAGGTCGAGCGTCGGCGCAAGTGGATCGCCCGCGGCGTGCTGGCCTCGACCGTGGCGGTGGTGCTGGTGGTCGGGACGTTGTGGTGGATCAGCTACCGCGCTAACCAGGCCTACATCGCCCAGGTCGACCAGAAAGTCGCGCCATTGGGCCAGACCGTGCAGAACCTCAGCCCGGCGCAGCGCGATGTGCTCGCTGTACTGCCGTTGCTCAACGCCGTGAAGCACTTGGCCGACGACGCGCCCGACTGGGCCGAAGGCCTGGGGTTATACCAGGGCGACATGCTCGAAGCCGAGTCCGGCAGCGTCTATCGCAAGCTGCTGATCGCTGTGTTCGCGCCGCGCCTGTTGACGCGTGTCGAAGAGCAACTGCACAGCGGCGGCAATTCGGACTTCCTCTACGAAGGCTTGAAGGCCTACCTGATGCTCGCCGACACCGAGCACTACGATGCCGACTTCATCAAGGCCTGGATTGCCCTGGATTGGGACCGCAGCCTGCCGCGCGACTTGCCGGCCGAGCAGCGTCAGGCGTTGAGCGGGCACTTGCAGGCGCTGTTCGAGCGGCGTCCGCCGACGGCGCGCCTGGACCCACGGCTGATCGAAGACCTGCGCCGGCAGTTGCAGCAATTGCCCGTGGCCCAGCGTGTCTATGACCGCATCAAGCGGCAGAAACTGCCTGAGGGCATACCGGACTTCCGCATCAACGAAGCCGCCGGGCGTGACGCTGCGCTGGTGTTCAGTCGCAAGAGCGGCAAGCCACTGGGCGAACCTTTGAGCGGGTTCTTTACCGTCAAGGGCTACCGCCAGGGCTTCTTGCTCGCCAGCCTGAGCCAGACCGGCACCCTGGCCGAAGAGCAATGGGTATTGGGTCAGGAGCAGGCCGATCAGCAGAACGTCGCCAGCCTGGCCGCCGAAGTACGTCGCCTGTATTTTCAGGACTATCTGCGCCAATGGGACGCCTTGCTGGCTGATATAGACTTCGTGCCGATCACCAGCGTGGCCCAGGCCGCCGACGTGCTGCGAGTGATTTCCGGGCCGACCTCGCCGTTGAAAAAATTGCTGGTGGCGGTGGCGAAGGAGACTGACCTGCAACAGGACGAACGCCTGCTGGCCGCCCAAGGCGCGCCGACGGGAGGCGGTGTGGACAAGCTCAAGGAGCGCCTCGGCAGCTTGCTTGGCCAGGAACAGGCCGCGCCAAACGCACCCCAGGCCAGCGACGACCCGATCACTGCGCACTTTGCTGAGCTCAACAGCATCGTCAGCAAGAATGAAGGTGAGCCGGCGGCCATCGATGGTTTGCTGGCCGACATGAACGCCTTGTACGTGCAGGTCAGTGCCATGGTCGGCGCGAGCGGCGACGCCTTGCTCGGCGAAGCCAAGAACCAGGCCAGCGCAGCCGCCACCCGGGTCAGCCTCAACGCTGAACGCCAACCGCCGCTGGTGCAGGGTCTGGTCAAGTCGGTGGTCAACTCCACCACCAACAGCATGATGGGCGGGGTGCGCAACCAACTGAACGCTGCCTGGACCAGCGAAGTGGTGAACATCTATCGCCAGTCCCTGGCCGGGCGTTATCCGATGTCACCGGGCAGCGCGCGGGACGCCACCCTGGATGATTTTGGCCAGTTCTTCGGCGTTGGCGGGGTGATGGACAACTACTTCCGCAAATACCTGCAACCCTACGTCGATACTTCGACCCCGACCTGGCGCTGGCAGCCGGGCGCGGCGCAGAAGCTCGGCATCGCCCCAGGCGTGCTGCAAACCTTCCAGCGCGCCGCGACTATTCGCGATGCGTTCTTCCGCGCCGGTGGCACCCAGCCGATGGTGCGCTTCGAGCTCAAGCCAGTGGCGATGGATTCGACCATCACCCAGTTCCTGCTCGACCTCGATGGTCAACAGTTGAGCTACGACCACGGTCCGAGCCGCCCGACCGCCATGCAATGGCCGAACCCGGGCAGCATCGGCGTGGTGCGGATCTCGATCATGCCGCCGTCGTCCAGCGGTCGCTCCGGCATCACCCTGGATGGGCCGTGGGCCTGGTTCCGCCTGTTGGAACAATCGGACCTGAGCGCCGGCAACTCGCCGGATCGCTTCAACCTGCGGCTGCGGGTCGATGGCGCCAGCGCCTCTTATGAGCTGCGGGCCAACAGCGCCTTCAACCCGTTCAAGAGCCGGGTGCTCAGCGGCTTCAGCCTGCCGGAGCGGCTATGAGTACGCCGGGCTTCTATGGAAAGTTGGCCAGCCGCGGCGATTTCGTCAGCCGTGGTTTGCCCCAGAGCTTTGTCAGCCCGTGGGATTCGTGGCTGGCGGCGGGGTTGCTCGCGAGCCAGACCAGCCTTGGCGAACGTTGGCTGGATGCCTATCTGGTCAGCCCGTTGTGGCGCTTCATGGTCGCGCCTGGCGTTTGTGGGCCGGACGCTGCCGTCGGCGTGGTGATGCCGAGCATCGACCGGGTCGGCCGGTATTTCCCGCTGACCGTCGCCGTGTTGCTGGAGCCCGACGCCGATCCTGCTTCGATTGTGGGCGGCGCGGACGCGTGGTTCGAGCGGGTGGAGGATCTGTTGCTGAGCACCTTGAATGTGGAGGCCAGTTTCGAAGCTTTCGGCGCCGCACTGGAAAGCCTCGATAGCCCGCTGTTTCAGCCGCGCACCCCAAGCAGCCGTTTCGCCAGCCTGCACCGTTTCGATGCCACCGACCCGCAACGGCGAATGAGCGCCCTGGCCGAGTCGGCCTGCGAAGGCGCGAGCCTGTGGTGGGGGCTGGGTTCGGAGCGCATCGCGCCCGGTTTGATGCGCTGCCAGGGCCTGCCGGCCGCTGCTGATTTTGCGCAATTTTTGCTCGGCCAAGAAGGTGTTGTGTAGATGCGTCCAAGTGCCGGAAAAGCATTCAAGTCTGCAAGCAAGAGCCACGTCGGCATGGTCCGCCAGGTCAATGAAGACGCCTGCCTGGACCTGCCGGAAAACGGCCTCTGGGTCGTGGCCGATGGCATGGGTGGCCACGCGGCGGGCGACTACGTCAGCAGCCTGATCGTCGACAGCCTGCGCAGTATTGCCGCCGGCCGTTCGCTGGATGAATACGTCGCAGCGCTGCAAAGCGACCTGCTGCGGGTCAACGCCGCCGTGCGTGAGGAAACCGCCAACCGTGGCGTGACCATGATGGGCAGCACCGTGGTAGTGCTCGCCACTCGTGACCTGCGCGGCATGTGCCTGTGGGCCGGCGACAGTCGCTTGTATCGCCTGCGCGATGGCGTGCTGGAAGGCATCTCCCGGGATCACAGCTACGTCCAGGACCTGCAGGACAGTGGCCTGCTCAGCGAGGCCGAAGCCCGCGTGCATCCACGGGCCAACATCGTCACCCGCGCCATTGGCGTCGAAGCGCAACTGAACCTGGCCTTGGTCGAATTGCTGCTGGTGCCGGGCGACAGCTACCTGCTGTGCAGCGACGGGCTGAACAAGACCGTCGAAGATGAGGAAATCCGCGAAGTGCTGAGCCACGACGAGCCTGGCGAAATCGCCAGCAGCCTGGTGTCCCTGGGCCTGATGCGCGGTGCGCCGGACAACATCACCGTGGTTGTCGTGAAGGTGCCTTCATGAGCCTCGCCTTGAACATTGTCATCCCCGGCTACGACATCGAGGGCGGTATCGGCGAAGGCGCGATGGCCAGCGTCTATCTGGCGACCCAGCGTTCGCTGGAACGCAAGGTCGCATTGAAAATCATGGCTGCGGCATTGGCTGCCGACCCGACGTTCTGCGAGCGCTTCCTGCGCGAAGGCAAGACCCTGGCGCGCCTGTCGCACCCGCACACGGTCACCATCCATGACATCGGCAATGTCGGTGAGCTGTACTACATGGCGATGGAATACCTGCCCAACGGCACCCTCAAGGAACGCATCGCGGCGGGCCTGACACCGGAGCAGGGCCTGACCTATATTCGCCAGATCGCCTCGGCCCTGGGTTATGCCCACGGGCTGGGCCTGGTGCACCGTGACGTCAAGCCGGCCAACATCCTGTTCCGTGCCGATGGTACGGCGGTGCTCTCGGACTTCGGCATCGCCAAGTCCCTGGACGACCGCACCCAGTTCACCCAGGCCGGTTTTGCCGTCGGCACCCCCAGCTACATGAGCCCGGAACAGGCCCGAGGGCAGGACATCGACGGCCGTGCCGACTTGTACGCCCTGGGCGTGGTGCTCTACGAAATCCTCGTCGGCGAACTGCCGTATACCGGCAACGACGCGCTGTCCACGGCCCTGGCCCACCTGACCGAACCGCTGCCGGAATTGCCGGTGCACCACGGCCGTTATCAGGAGGTGTTGCGCAAGCTGTTGGCGAAAGACCCGGCCGAGCGCTTCCCGGATGCGGCGGCATTGTTGCGCGCACTGGATAACCTGCCTCAGCAATCGCCGGAAGCGACGCTGATCCGGCCGCTGCACATCGCTCCAAAAGGTCTTGGCGAAGATTTGGCCGGGCTGACACCGGTGTCCATCGACATTCCAACCGGGCCGGCGCAACCACAATCGCAGCCCAAGCCCGTGCCGCCACCGGCAAAGCCGACGCCTCAGTCCTCCGTCTCGGAGCAACGCAAGGGGCCGGTGTTCGCCTTGGCCGCCGTTGCGGTCGCCGTGGCGCTGGCCTTGGGTGGCGCAGGTTATTGGTGGTTGTCCGGTAATGCTAAACCTGAGACCAAGCCGCCGACTGCCTCGACGTCGTCGGTGAAGACGCCCGAAGTGTCTCCACCGAAAACCCCTGAGGTGCCGGTCGTCAAACCTCCCGTGTCACCGCCGGTGAAGCCACCCGTGGCGGCCGAGGCCGACGGTGGCCAGCGTCCGCTGCTGATGGCCGGCAAGAAAACCCTGTTCCAGCGCGTGCTCAGCAAGCCGGGGGCGAAACTCGCCGACGAGCCGGGCGCTGCGCCGGGCAAGGCGTTGCCGGCGTTTTCCGTGCTGTACGTGTATCAGCGCAAGGACGTCGACGGCAGCCCGTGGGTGCGGGTCGGCGCGGCCACTGACGGGCGCAGCGACGGTTGGTTGCAGGCCGCCCAAGTCAGCGACTGGAAGCAAAGCCTGGTGCTCAAGTTCACCGAACGTTCCGGCCGTGCGCCGGTGATGTTCCTGCGTCAGCCTGGCGAAGTGGAAAAACTCCTGGCTAACCCCTCGGCGGCCAAGAACGTGTTGCTCAAGGCCCAGCAGAGCCCCCAGGAGGACCAGCAAGTGTTGGCCCTGGAACCGGCCGCCAGCGCCGTTCCGCAGAGCCAGTTCTACCTGTTGCCGATCTTCGATTCCCGCGAAAGCCTGGATGAAAACGGCCAGCCGGTGCAGTTGCTGAACGTGGCGTCCATCGACCCAGGCAACGCCCCTCGCGCCGCAGGCAACACGCCCATCACCACCGCCAACGCCGACGCGTTCCGCACGGCCGTGGTGCTGGTGGTGGACACCACGGTGTCGATGCAGCCCTATATCGATCAAGTACGCGACGTGGTTCACCAGTTGCAAACCCGTATCGCCGAGCGTGGCGAGTTGGACAGTGTCAGTTTCGGCATGGTGGGTTTCCGCAGCAGCATCAAGAAAACCCCCGGCCTGGAATACGTCGCCAAGACCTTGATCACTTTGGAACAGGGTCGCGATCCGCAACGCTTCGTGGATTTGGCGCGGCAGGTCAAGGCGTCGACAGTGTCGAGCCATTCGTTCAACGAAGATGCGTTTGCCGGGGTTATGGAAGCCGTCGAAGGCATGGACTGGTCCGGTTACGGCGGGCGTTTGATCCTGCTGGTCACCGACGCCGGTGCCCTGCGCAAGAACGATCCGTTTGCCGCCACGCAAATGAACGAGGCGGAAGTACGCCAAGCGGCGCTGGGCAAACAGATCAAGATCTACGCCTTGCATTTGCTCAGCGATGCCGGCAAGAAAACCCATGCCGGCGCCCAGAGCCAATACCGCATCCTCACCGCCGACGCCAACCCGCAGATCGGCGACCTGTACATTCCGGTGCCGGGCGCCGATGTGCGCAAGTTCGGCGAACGTGTCGACGAAATCGGTTCGGTGTTCGCCGACCTGGTGCATCAGGTGCGTAGCAACAAACCGCAAAACGTGCCGCTGTTGAGCGCCGCGCCAAGCCTGGCCGATAAATCGGCGGCGGTGGGCTACGCGATGCACATGGACTTTTTGGGGCGTAAATCAGCCAGCCAGGCGCCGCAACTGGTCAGCGCCTGGACCGCCGACCGTGACCTGACCAACCCGGCGCTGCCGGCGTTCCAGGTCTGTGTGATGCTGACGAAGCTGCAACTCAACGACCTGCAGCAATCGCTGAAGCTGATCGTCGACGCGGCCCGCAAGACCCAAAGCTCGCCCAAGGATTTCTTCCAGGAAATCGCCAGCGCCAGTGCCTATATGAGCCGCGACCCATCGGCCTTGCGCAAGGGCGGCAACCTGGCCTCCGGCGGGATTCTCGGCGAGTACCTGGAAGGGCTGCCGTACCGCAGCAAGTCGCTGAACATGACCCAGGATTTGTGGTTGTCGTTGAGCGTGGCCGAACAGGAAGACTTCATCGACGAGCTGGATTCGAAAATCCGTCTCTACGAAACCTTCCACAACGACCTCGCCAACTGGGTGCGTTTCGGCGATGCCGAGCCGGGCGACGCCTTGTACCGCGTTCCGTTGTCGACGCTGCCATGATGCTGAGCCTGAGCGCAGTGCACAAAAGCCGGGGCACCGGCAGCCAACGCTACAGCCTGGTGATTCCACGGCTGCACTTGCGCGGCGGTGAACAACTGGCGGTGGTCGGCCCCAGTGGCTGCGGCAAAAGCACCTTGCTCGATTTGCTCGCGCTGGTGCTGGCGCCTGATCAGGCCGGGCGGTTCGACTTCAGCCCTGCCAATGCGCCGCTGGACATCGCCAAATTGTGGCGTGGGTCGCAACAAGGCACCTTGGCCGAGCTGCGCAGTCGGCACCTGGGTTATGTTCTGCAAACCGGCGGCCTGTTGGGCTTCCTGGACGTGCGCGGCAACATCGAATTGTCGCGAAAACTGTTGGGTTTAAAGGATGACGGCAGCGTGACGCGCCTGGCTGGGCAGTTGGATATTGCCGATCAACTGGACAAAAAACCGACGGACTTGTCCGTCGGCCAGCGCCAGCGAGTCAGTTGCGCGCGCGCCCTGGCCCATGGCCCGCGCCTGTTATTGGCGGATGAACCGACCGCCGCCCTCGACCCGCTGAACGCCGAACGCGTCATGCAATTGCTGGTGACCCAGGCCCGCGAACACGGCGTGTGCTGCGTGGTTGCCACCCACGACGAGGCGTTGGCCCGTGCCAGCGGCTTGCAAGTGAGGCGCATCAGTTGCCGTCGCGACGATGACGGCGGCGTCACCGCCACCCTCGGGGAGGCATGCTGATGCGCAGCGCGTTGGTGGCCTCCCTGGCCTGGCAGGATTACCGCAACGATGCCTGGCTGTCGGCCTGCTCGGTGCTGGCGCTGGTGGCGGTGGTGGCGCCGTTGCTGGTGTTGTTCGGCTTGAAATTCGGCCTGGTCAGCAGCCTCACCGAGCGCTTGCAGAACGACCCGGCCACCCGGGAAATCATCCCCTTGGGCGGTGGCCGTTTCAGTGCCGAATTCATCGAGCAATTGGCGCAGCGCAGCGACGTCGCCTTCGCCTTGCCGCGCACCCGGCAGATTGCCGCGACAGCCGATTTGAGCGGCGACGCAGCGGCCGTCACTGTGGAAATGATCCCCACGGCAGCCAACGATCCCTTACTCGAACGCCGGCCCGTACCTCAAGGCCTGGATCAAGTGGTGCTGAGCCAGACCGCCGCGGAAAAACTCGGTGCCAAGGCCGGCGATTGGTTGCAGGCCAGTTTCGGTCGGCAGGTGGCCGGTCGCAGCGAGGCGCAGCGCACGCGGGTTCAGGTGTTGCACGTACTGCCGCTGGAAGCCTTCGCCCGGGACGGGTTGTTCGCGCCGCTGGCGTTGCTGGAAGCGGCGGAAGATTACCGCGACGGTCGTGCCGTGCCCGCCTTCGGCTGGCCGGGAGAGGCGGTGGGTGTGGCCGGGCAGCGGGTGTATCCGGCGTTTCGGCTGTACGGGCGCAGTCTCGGCGATGTCGAGCCGCTGCGGCAGTATTTCGCCGGGCAGAACCTGTTGGTGTCCACCCAGGCCCAGACCATCGCACAAGTGCAATCGCTGAGCCGCAATCTGTCGATCGTGTTCTGGATCATCGCGGGGCTGGCCTTGGCCGGAGCGTTCGCGGCGATTTTTGCCGGTGCCCTGGCAGCGGTCGAGCGTAAGCGTCGGGAGCTGTCGGTGTTGCGCCTGTTGGGGGTTTCCACGGCGGCGCTGTTGTTGTTCGTGGTGTTGCAGGCGCTCTACAGCGCGACCTTTGCGGCCCTGTTGAGCGCCGGCCTGTATGGCCTGGCGCAGTCGGGCCTGAACTCTTTATTTGCGCAGGTGCCGGGCGAATACGCCAGTCACTTGCTGGTGCGTCACTACCTACTGGCCCTGATGGCCGTGCTCGGCGTCAGCGCCGTGGCGGCGGCGTGTGGCGGCTGGCGAGTGGCGCGCATCCAGGCGTGTGAAGGAATCCGTGATGTATAAGTTATTGGGCGCCGCCGTGGCGCTGAGCCTGGCCAGCCTGGCCTGGGCCGATGAAGGCAGCGACAAGCTGGACAACCCCAAGCCGTTGCCGGACGACGTCAGCCTGCCGCTGCCGTGCGAAGGGCAGATGGTCTTTCGTTACGTCTACATCCTTGCCCAGGGCACCCTGGATGACCGCGAGATCAGCCTCGGTTATCCGTTCAGCGAAGGCGAGGCGGGCTATCAGCAATCGTTCATTTCCGGCTACCGGCGCGACTTCATCAATGGCCAGTTCACTCTCAAGGACCTGCCCACGGATTGGAACAAGACCATCACGCCGCTGATGCCCAAGACCGATGCCAAGACGCCGCTCAAGCCGATGCTGTACTTCATCGGCAAGTACGAGGTCACCGCCCGCCAGTACGCTCAAGTCATGGCCCAGGCGCAATCGTTGGCCAGCGGCGAACCGGCACCGGCCTGCGAAGCCTTGCAGGCCGATTTGCCCCAAGGCGTAGCCGGGCGCCTGCCCAAGGTGAAGCTGTCGAAGTTCGAGGCCGAGCGCTTCTCGGCGGTGTACAGCGCCTGGCTGATGAAATACCACAAGGACCTGCTGCCGGTGAGCGGTCGCGGCACCTCCGCCGAAGATGGCGGGCTGGGTTTCGTGCGCTTGCCGACCGAAGTTGAATGGGAGTTCGCTGCTCGCGGCGGGCAGGCCGTCAGCCGTCAGGATCTGGAAGGGCGTCTGTTTCCCCGGCGTCTGGAAGGCAGTGAAAGCGACGGGCCGCTGGCCGATTGGGCGGTGTTCAACCAGGTCGCCGGCGGCACCGGCCAAGCGGCGCGGTTGATGCCCATCGGCACCAAGTTGCCGAACCCCATCGGCCTGTTCGACGTGGTCGGCAACGCGGCGGAAATGGTCCAGGAATCGTTCCAACTGGTGCACGCCGGTCGCCGTCAGGGCGCCTATGGCGGTTTCGTGGTCAAGGGCGGTAACTACCTGGAAGGCGAGGGCACGTTGTTCACCGGCATGCGCCGCGAATACCCGCTGTTCACCGCCGACGGCACCGAGCAAAGCAACGAAACCACCGGCTTTCGCGTCGCCGTCGGGGCGTTGTCGGCGCCGCGGTCGCGCTACAAGGAATTGTTTGCCCAATGGCAGAAAGAAGGACGTCTCGCGTCCCTGACCGACGCCATCGATGACGCCGACGATCCGACCAAACGCCTGGACAGCATCATCGCCGCCAGCGTCGACCCGCGGCTGCAAGCCGAACTGGGGCTGGTCAACGAAGAGCTCAAGCGCAACGTCTCGCTCATCGCCCAGCAGCGCGAGGAAGCGGCGGGCAACCTGATCCAGTCGTCGGCCCTGGTGGCCGAGACCGTCAATAACTACAACATTCGCCTGACCAATCTGCAGAACAGTCGGCAGGTGGCCCTGGACGCCAAGGACGAGGCCAGTGCGCAGCTGTTTGCCACGGCCATCGATAACGGTCGCAGTGCGCTGGATGGCGCAGTGGCGATCTACATCGACAACTTGGCGACCGGCACGCGCTACACCGATGCCGTGATCCAGGCGCAGTTTCAACGCATCAAGGAAGAATTGGAGCGCAAGCCGGTACTGGGCAAGAGCCTGGTGGCGCGTGCAACGTTATTCGTTCGTCATGTCGGGGATTATCGTCAGCAAAAACGAGCCGACCCGGCGGCGATATTGAAGGAATTGCTCGCATCGAGCGCTCAGCGGTCTTGAGCCTTCGTTGTCAGCGAGCTTGGAAGGGACTCAGGCGGCGATTGGGCCGCGCTGAGCTGGTCAAAACTTAAACGAGAACACAACTATGCTTTTCTCCCGTAAACCTTTTGCTTCGGTTTCCAAGCGTCACTTGCTGATGGTCGCTGTTGGCTTCAGCACCGTACTGACCGGCTGCGCCACGTCGCCGACGTCCAAGGTCGCTTCGAGCACCAAGGTCGAGTACTACCCGAACTGCTACGAGCCGGTGCAGCACCTGCGCTCCACCGAAGGCGACATGACCAAGTCCGTGGTCACCGGCGCGGCCGTTGGCGCGGTCGGCGGTGCCTTGCTGGGCGCCCTGACCGACAAGGAAAACCGTGGTCGCAACGCTGCCATCGGTGCTGCGGGCGGCGCCCTGGCCGGCGGTGCAGCGGGTTACTACACCGAGCGCCAGAAGCAGATCGCCGATGACAACCAGCGCATCGCGTCCTACGCCACCGACGTCAACAAAAGCGTCTCCGACATCGACCGCAGCACTGCTTACGCGAAGACTTCGCAGCAGTGCTACCAGAATGCGTTCAGCAAACTGGTTGCCGACCGCAAGGCCAAGACCGTCAACGACACCGAAGGCCGCAAGCGCCTGGCAGAAATCGTCGCCGGCCTGAAAGAGTCGAACGACCTTATCGTCGCGGTCAATGGCAAGGCTTCCGAAGACCTGAACAACTACACCCAGGCCTATGAGAAAGACCTGCAGCAAGTGGGTGTGCAGCGTACTGACGTGGTGACCGTGGCCACCGCTGATACCACGCAGGTTGTGGCTCCGACCAGCAGCAAGAAGACCAACAAAAAGGTGCAGCCGGCGAAGAAGAAAGAGCTGCCGACCGTGCCGAAAGAAGCGGTGACCACCGAGAAGACCTTGCAGGCCGCCAAGGCCAAGCAAGATGAAAGCAAGCAGGTTGCCAGTGCCGGTACTACTCAGGTCAACAGCATGTGCAAAAACCCGGACCTGGGTGACTGGGCTCCGGTTCCTTGCCCGAATGTTTGATTGACTGCTGCTGATCGTTGATCAGCCGGCAAAACCTGTGGGAGCGAGCCTGCTCGCGATAGCGTCCGATCAGTTGGCATTCATGTTGACTGAGGCACCGCAATCGCGAGCAGGCTCGCTCCCACATTTGTTTTTTGGTTGGCCGCAATATCGCGGTATCCACATTCCCCTGTGGGAGCGGGCTTGCTCGCGAAGGCGGTCTGGTAGTCGGCTTATGTTCTGTGGGCGGTGTGTATATCCGTTGCTGCGGTAACGGCCACTTAGGGTTTCGCCCTTACGGCCAGCCCTTTCAAGGTCTTTTGATTTTAGCTGCCTTGAGCACCCGATCCGTTGACACGTGGGCATTCGCGGCTTTGCCTTCCAGCCACTCCTTTGACTTGGGCACTTTCGGGCCTCGTTTGCTCTTGGCGACCGCTTTGGGCTGGATATTTCGAGCGAGTGCAAGCAGGTACTGAGTCAGTCCTGCAGCGGGGATCGGGATGCATAGATATTCTGGCAAGGCTATTTGCATCCCCTCGTAACCGCTGCGTACCTGTACCGTTAG